>JACDGS010000056.1 GCA_013821455.1 Chthoniobacterales bacterium | reverse complement strand
GTGTTGGCGTTGGGGTAGGTGTTGGCGTTGGGGTAGGTGTTGGCGTCGGAGTAGGCGTTGGAGTCGGAGTAGGTGTCGGTGTCGGGGTAGGTGTTGGTGTCGGGGTAGGAGTGGGAGTTGGCGTCGGGGTCCGGGTAGGTGTGGGTGTTGCCGTCGGTGTGGGAGTAACGGTTGGCCTTGGGGTAGGAGTCCGCTCCGAGGAGGTGGTGCCTCTTTGGGTGACCTGACGCACATTGTTATCGGTCGCCTGATCGACGGTGTCCGAGTGGGTCCCATCGAGGAGTGAGACCACGGTGCCGCCGCCGAAGATGACCAGGTTGGTATCGACTAAGCCACCCTGACTCTTCTCCGCCGTTTGCGTCGAGATTTCGTGGCTGATCAGGTTCAGACTCGGGATCGGACCAAAGTCGGTAATGAGAAGCGAAGTTTGGATCAGGCGCTTGAGATCGACATCGACCGGGTCGGGCAAGCTTTTGCCGTTTGGGTTGACGATGAGCATCTGGCCGGCATGGACCAGGACAGACTCACCCACGTGATCCTTGCGAAAGACGCGGCCAGTGCCCTCCAAGACGATGAACTTAATGTAGGCGTCCGGGTGATACTCCAGCATCACCGTCGTGCCGGTAATAGCGGCCGTCACCGCCGCGGTATTAATCTGCGCGCCGCCGGAGTTCTTGGGTACGCGCAGGAGCATGGCGCCGCCGCCTAACTCGAGATTGCGGGTGCCTTCCTTGAAACTAAAGATCGTGTTCGCACCGAGGCGGGCGAGGGTCTGGTCGGTAAAAGTAAGCTCGGCGCGCGACTCCACGCCGGTGCGCACGCCGGTGTTATCCTTAACTTCGTCGCTCACGGTCGCGGCACGCGCCGCAGCCTGCGCGGGCAGCAGTTTTACATCCTTGATGACCTGACTTACCCGCGCTTCTTTCAATTCCCCGGCGAAGCCGCAGAGCGGCAAGAGACTTACAAAAGCGAGGAGCGAAAAGAGAAGTCTCCGTTGAGCAACCTGAGAGTTAGGGGCAAAGCGAGCGGAAGTAGGAGTGTTTTGGTTAGTCATGAACGCTGGGATAAAGGCACCGCACTCCTCCGATCACCGCTGGGAGATATCGTCCGGGGGGCCAGTTTTGAAGCGGAGTGTAGAATAAATCGAGTCCCGCTGTCCAGCGTCAACCACGCTAAGGGCCAAGAAAGGTTTCAGAGGTGGCCGGCGGCTTGAGATGGCTCTGCATCGCTATCTAGAATTTCCAAGTCAGCGAGACCGCGCCGCCGCCGTTGAAGACCCGATAATCGAAACCGCTGCGATTCGACTGATTGGCGACGAAGGTCGAGATCAGGCTCAGGGTGAGATATTCGCGAACGCGATAATTCGCACTCAGCGCGATGACTTCACTCACGTCGGTTCGGCCTGAATCGTAGGGACGCACCACCAGACGCGCCGCGGCGTCGAGCGCGAACGAACGGCTGACATTGACTGCATAGCCAACATAGGCGCCAAAATCGTTCCGCTGCGGCGGCGAAGGAGTGGCGTAGAGACTCACGTCGCCATCCACCCCGAGAGAAATTTGCTGGGCGCGCCCGATCGGGATCGGGAGTTCGGCGCTAAGTCCCAGCGCTACGTTGGAGAAAAAAGCGTCGAAGTCATCGATCCCGGTGAGGCGGTTATAGTCGACGTTGGCGCGCAGAGTGAGGTTGTGCAATTTCGGGATGAGATAAACCGCGCCGGCGATGGCATCGAAGCTGGCAAAGTTGAACCCGGTGTTATCGGCGTAAGAAAAGAATTGCTGCCGGACTGAGAAATCGCCGTAGAGCGTCTTGCCTAGTTTAGGTGAATAAGTCAGCCCGATGACCGGCGCGATAATCACGTCATCCTTCGTGTGGCCGTCAGTCAGGGCGACGTTCGAGGTGTAATAAATCGGCGTCCCGGTTTCAAGGGAGAAGGGCTGTGCCTTCTCGACCCTTTTCAAGATCGCCTGCTCCCCGAGATCGGAGTCGTTAGGGCTGGCGGCCGCGTAATTCTGGTCCACGCCGTTGTTGGAGTCGATGCCGGTCGTTGGGATTTGCGTTTGGCTTTGCACCAAACGGGCGCGGTCGGCATTTGTCGCCTGACCGCGCGCGGAACCGGCCGCGACGAGAAGGAGAGCGCCTAACGAGAAAAAGATGCGAGACCGGGAAAGGGCGTCAAAGTTCATGGAGGGTCGTTTGTGAAGCAGAAGCGCGAAAGCGTCAAGACTTTCGCGCACGACTCATTCGCGAGTCGAACATTCTGGGGAGAATAAAACCGGCCGTTCCTGCGCGCGCTGCCGGCCTAACCGAAAGGCAGATTCGCCTTGACCCGCGCCACATCGGTCTTATCGACCAGCGCCGCCTTGGCTAAATGCCGCTTGCTCTTCGCATTTCGCGAAGCCATCAAATGCCGCCGTGTCGCATGCGAACGCAAGACCTTTCCCGTGCCGGTAATCTTGAACCGTTTGGCGACGGCTTTCCTGGTCTTACTGCGCGCGATCGATTTTGGCATAGGGCGCGGAAGATAGGTTTTCTTCCGCCGGTCGCAACCGTTTTCACGATTCGCGGTTTACCGCTTCGGTAATCCAGCGTTCATTCAACGATGGAAGCGCAGAACACAGCCCAACCGCATGTCATCATCATCGGCGCGGGCTTCGGAGGATTGGAAGCAGCGAAGCATCTCGGGAATAAGCCAGTCCGAGTGACGGTGATCGACCGCACGAACTATCACCTTTTCCAGCCGCTCCTCTATCAAGTCGCGACGGCCGCACTTTCCCCGGCCGACATCGCTGCGCCGGTGCGGGCGATCCTCGGAAAATATCAAAACATCGAAGTGCTTTTGGGCGACGTGAAATCCGTGGACGTTGCGGCGCGGCGAGTGCACACCACCGAAAAAGAAATTGCCTACGACTATCTCATCATCGCGACGGGCGCGCGTCATTCCTACTTCGGCCACGACGAATGGGAAAAGCTCGCGCCCGGTTTGAAGAGTCTCGAGGACGCGATCGAGATTCGCCGGCGCATCCTGCTGGCTTTTGAATTCGCCGAAAAAACTTCCGACGAAAAGGAGCGCGCGGCGGCGATGACCTTCGTCGTCATCGGCGGCGGCCCGACCGGAGTGGAGATGGCGGGCGCGATCGCCGAGATTGCGCGCGAGACTTTGGCCAAAGATTTCCGGCACATCGATCCGGAGAAGTCGCGCGTCATTCTCATCGAAGGCGAAAAGCGCGTGCTCGCCGGATTTCCCGAGGACTTATCCGCAAGCGCGCAGAAGCAGTTGGAACAACTCCGGGTCGAAGTGCGGCTGGGTGTGCATGCGGAAAATCTAACGGAGAATGGACTGGAGGTGGCGGGCGAATTTATTCCCTGCCGGGTGAAAATCTGGGCCGCCGGCAACATGGCTTCACCCGTGGGGAAAACGTTAGGCGTGCCGGTCGATCGCGCCGGTCGCATCGTCGTCCAGGATGACCTGACTATTCCTGGCCATCCCGAAGTGCAGGTCATCGGCGACCTGGCAAACTTCACCTCGCCGAAGAACGGGAAGCCGCTCCCGGGTGTTTCGGCGGTGGCGATTCAGCAAGGCCGTCACGCGGCGCACAACATCCAGCACATGATCGACGGTGATAAGCCGCAACGCTTCTCCTACTGGGACAAAGGCAGCATGGCCACGATCGGCCGCAACAAGGCCGTGGCCGATTTGAACTTTGTGCATTTCAGCGGTTTCCCGGCGTGGCTGGCGTGGCTCTTCATTCACGTCCTTTATCTGGTCGGCTTCCGGAACCGCATCGCCGTCCTTTTCCAGTGGGGCTGGGCTTACCTTACCTTTAATAAAGGCGCGCGCCTCATCACACGAAACTTCCAGGCGGAACAACGCTCGTTAGGCTGAGCCGCGAGACGATCGTGCGCTCCCGCCACCACCTCCCGAATTTTCGCATCGCCGTCGTTGGGGCGGGCGCGATCGGGAGTTATTACGGCGGCAAGCTCGCGCAGTTTGGGCGCAATGTGCATTTCCTTCTGCGCAGCGATTACGACGTCGTGAAGAAACGTGGCCTGCGCATCCGCGCCAAGGGCGGCGACGTTCACATCCCGAAAATAAACGCCCATCGCTCGACCGAAGAAATTGGCCCGTGCGACCTGGTTATCGTTGCGGTCAAGACCACCGCGAACGCTGCGCTGCCCGACCTCGTTAGGCCGTTGTTAGGCGAGCAGACCATGATCCTCACTTTGCAGAACGGCCTCGGGAACGGAGAATTCCTCGCCCAGCATTTCGGGGCCGAGCGCATCCTCGGCGGGCTTTGCTTCATCTGTCTCAACCGCGTCGCGCCCGGCGAGATCGCGCTCTACGATACTGGCCGCGTTGTCCTCGGAGAATTCAGCGGCTTTCCCCAGCCGCGCCTGCACGATCTCGCCTGGGAATTCAAACGCTGCGGTGTCGTCTCCAGCGTGGTGGCGGATCTCGCGCTCGAGCATTGGCGCAAACTCGTCTGGAACATTCCTTTCAACGGCCTCTCTGTGGTGGCCGGCGGCATCGACACCGCAAAAATTCTCGCCGACGACAACCTGCGGCTGCGCGCGCTCGCCTTAATGGACGAGACCATCGCGATCGCCAACGCCTGTGGCCATCACTTGCCGACGGCCGTCGCGCTCGACCAAATGAAGCGCACCGAGACGATGGGCGCCTACAAACCTTCCACCCTCATCGATTATCTCGCTGGCCGGCCTTTGGAGATCGAAGCCATCTGGGGCGAGCCGCTCCGCCGCGCACGAGAAAAGAAAGTTTCCGCGCCGCAATTGGAGAAGCTGCACGAAGAACTCATGGAAGTCAGGCTTCCAGCCTGACTCGGCCGACGGGCTTCCAGCCGGTCGGCTCTTCTTTCGTGCAGGCTGGAAGCCCGCACGCCGAGTCAGCCAGGATGGCTGACTTCCGCCGCCACATCGCCCTCGACCAAACCAAGTGATGGTGAAAACTATCGAGTGTCTTTGCCGCAAATCTTTGTGCACAATCGGCAACGCAAAATCGCCGTAAACATTGCGCCGCTCCAGCAATTCGCGCGGCGCGCCCTAACGATGGCCGCGCGCGAACGCGGCTCCGGCCTAACGACCCTCGCGGAGATCCACGTCCTCCTCATTTCCGATCGCCGCATCTCGCAACTGCACCAGCGTTTCATGCAAATCGCCGGCCCGACCGACGTCCTCACTTTTCAGCACGGCGAGATTTTCCTCAGTGTCGAGACGGCGCGGCGGCAGGCGCGGGTGCATCGCGGTTCGTTAGGCGGGGAATTGCGGCTATATCTGCTGCACGGCCTGCTCCACCTCCAGGGTTTCGACGATCGCACGCCCGCCGCGCGCCGGCGGGTGGAGGCCGTGCAGGAAAAATTACTGGCCCGCCTCGCGCGCCCGGGTGGCAGCAAAGAAATGGCGGCGTGAGAACGCCCGCCTGCTAGCTCGCCATCTTCGTGAACGGATCGCTCCAGGGCGACGTGACTTCTCCGCTGCGTGCGCGCAAGATGGAAAAGATGTACGGCACGCCGCTGTCGAAGCCATCCTTCCGCAGCCGGGTTTTCGGGTCGTCTTGTAAAACGAATATTGATCGGCCGGGTCCGTCTCTTTGCCCCCGCGCAACTGGATAGCAGTCGCTCTCGCGACGAGAGCGACTGCCCTTATGGAGATAGCAGCCGGCTTTGCGATAATAGCAGCCGCTCTTTTTGGAAAGGCGACCGCTCTCCTGCGAATAGCGGTCGCTCTCTGGGCCGCCGTCGGCGTGGGTTATTGCGGGGGTATGGCACTGGGGCTGGCGTCGCGGGTGATGCGGCCGTGGCTCACTTTTAGGTAGAAGACGACTCTCTCCCACCCGGGATAGAGCGAGGCGATAACCGGCATTTCGATATAGCGCGCTCCGTCTCGATTAGGCAGGTAAACGGTGAGCGCATACCCGCCATCCTCGAGCGAGGAGAGATCGGCGGCACCACCGCTGATGGGTATGGCGACGGCCGCGCTGCGGAAAGGTTCTTTTTTTACCGCGATCCGGATGTGCGGGAGGGGACTAAAACTTTCCCGCGGCTGGGGCGCGGCGAGAGTCAACTGGCCGCTGGCCATGTTGAAGTTCCAGGCTTCGGGCCGGTCGAAGTGAAGCCGGATGACGACGTCATCGCCCGAGCGGCTGACCGTGACGCGCCCGCGATGACTCGCGCCGCCGCGCGCCGGGTGCCGGACGCCGCCGGTCGATGAGATCGCGGCAGGGCGCGGGGTGGGAGTGAGCGATCCTGGGTCGCTGAGCTCTGCGCGCGCGGTGACGGCGAGGAGAAAGCCGGCGGCGCAAATTAAAGTGAGGCCTGAGGTTTTTATTAGGATGTTGGGTTGCGTGGCACGCTCCGGTTGTGACGGAACGGTTTCGTTAGGCAAGAGAAATCTTCGGCGCGGTTTGCTGGCCTAACGACACGCCCGCTTTCGCGCCCGCCGCGTTTTCGGCCCTTGAATTGCTTCCGAAGAAGCCGGAGAATTTTGTCATGCTTACCAAAGACGCTGAAGGAACTGCGGTGATGGATAAACCAGTCGCCCGCACGAGCGCCGCGAAAACCAGCGCACCCGGTCCGGCGCGCAAGGCGCACAGGATTTATATCGACGGCGAATTTTTCGATGAGGCGGAGGCGAAGATTTCCGTTTTCGATCACGGTCTGCTTTATGGCGACGGCGTTTTTGAGGGCATCCGTTTTTACAATGGCCGCGTCTTTCGCATGGAGGAACACATGGACCGGCTCACGGAATCGGCGCGCTCGATCTGTCTCGAGCTGCCGATCTCGCGCCCCGAGCTGGATGAGGCGCTGCTTGAAACCATCCGGCAGAACGATCTGCGCGATGGTTATGTGCGGCTGGTGGTGACGCGTGGTGTCGGCAATCTCGGGCTAAACCCTATCCATTGTAAGCGGCCGAGCATTATTATCATCGCCTCCACGATCGCGCTCTATTCCGAAGAAGTTTACCGGCGCGGGCTCACCGTGGTTACTGTCCCGACGCGGCGGATGGGCCCGGCGACTTTGAACCCGGCGATCAAGTCGCTCAATTATCTCAATAACGTTCTCGCCCGCCTCGAGGCCAACCTCGCGAACGCCGACGAAGCACTCATGCTCAACGACGCTGGCAACGTCGCCGAGTGCACGGCCGACAATGTTTTCATCGTCAAGCGCGGGCAGATCATGACGCCGCCGATCACGGCGGGCGCGTTGCGCGGGATCACGCGCGCGGTGGTCTTCGACATCGCGGCGGAAATCGGGATCAAAATTTCCGAGCCGGAGCTGACGCGGCACGATCTCTACATCGCGGATGAGGCGTTCCTCACCGGCACGGCCGCGGAAGTAATCCCAATGATCAAACTGGATGGCCGCAGCATCGGCAACGGTGAGCCCGGCGGGATCACGACGCGCGTGATCGCGCGCTTCCGCGAGCTGACCCGGGAGAGCGGGACACCGATTTTTCACAAGTGACCCCGGCGAGTCCCCTAACGAAAAGGAGCGCGGCGATTTCTGGGACACCAGTTGAATGTTTCCGCTGCATTGTGGTCTAATGTTGCGTCATGCTCTGCGACGTTTGTAAGTGCAACGATGCGTCGGTTTTTCTGACGCAGATCATCGAGGGGAAAATGCAGAAGGTGAATCTCTGCGACGCCTGCTCGAAGGAAAAAGGGGTGCAGGATCCGACTGGATTTGCCCTCGCTGATTTATTGTTAGGCATCGGCGCCGCGGAAGAAATCGAGAAGGGTGCGCCGACGCAGAAGTGTGTGGTCTGCGGGTTTACGCAAGTGGATTTCAAGAAGACCGGACGGCTCGGTTGCAGTGAGTGCTACGTCACTTTTTCGGAAGGTCTCGGGAGTCTGCTCAAGGTGATGCACAAGGGAACGGAGCATGTCGGCAAGTTGCCGCAGCGCGCGTTTCGCCAAATCGAGCTGACCGATAAAATGCGCTCGCTCGCCACCAATCTCGAGAAAGCGGTCGCCGAAGAAAACTACGAGGACGCCGCGACTTTGCGCGATCAAATCAAGCAGCTCGAACATCAGATCGCTGATTAACCCGATGAAGTTTAACCAAATCATGGCGAGCGGCGGCGAATGGTTGCGCGGCGAAGGCCCGCATCATCAAGTTGTCGTTAGCAGTCGCGTCCGGCTCGCGCGCAATCTGCGGCATCGCGCGTTTCCCGGTTGGGCGAAAAAGGCGGAGCGCACGCTGATCCTCGAGCAAATCAAACCGCGCGTCGAGGAGCTGCCCGAGATGCAGGATTCGTTTTCGGAATTTCTCTCGGATTTATCCGCGCTCGAAAAACAAGTGCTGGTCGAGCGGCATCTCATCAGTCGCGAGCACGCCGCGAAGGGTATTGGCAGCGCCGTGGTCATGAACCGAAAACAAACGCTCAGCATCATGATCAACGAAGAGGATCATCTGCGGATGCAGTCGATCCGTTCCGGCTTGCAATTAAAGAGCGCGTTCAAATTGGTCGATAAAATCGACAGCGTCCTCGAGGGCAAACTCGACATCGCCTACGATCAGCGGCTCGGCTATCTCACTGCGTGCCCGACCAACGTCGGCACCGGCATGCGCGCGTCGGCGATGTTGCATCTGCCCGGTTTGGTTCTGAGCGATCTCATCAATCAAGTCATCCAGGCGGTGAACAAAATCGGCCTCGCGGTCCGCGGTCTCTACGGCGAAGGCACCGAAGCGATGGGGAATCTTTTTCAGATCTCCAACCAGACAACGTTAGGCGAAAAAGAAGATGAGATCATCGCGCGCCTAACGAAAGTCATCGAGACTATCATCGAGAAGGAACACGACGCGCGCCAGGTCCTGATCCAGAAGAAATCCGACACACTTTCCGACCAAATCGGACGGGCATACGGAGTGCTTACTTATGCGCATGCGATGACCTCGAAGGAGGCGCTCAACTTGCTCTCGATTATGAAACTCGCCGTCGATCTCGGAGCCTTCAGCGAAGACCGGCGTCTACCGATTGACGAACTCTTCATCGATACGCAGCCTGCCCATTTGCAGAAGACCTCGCAGCAGAAACTCAACGCCGAAGAGCGTGACTTCCTGCGCGCGCAAATCATCCGCGAACGTTTGAAAAACTTCCCTAAACCTGATATGAATAAAGTGGCGCGGGAGCCCGCTCCCAAATCGCTGCCCGCTCCGCCTAACAATGAATAATTTTACTCCTCGCGCCCAGCAGGTTCTCGCGCTGGCGCGCAAAGAAGCAGACCGCTTCAATCACAATTACGTCGGCACCGAGCACCTCCTGCTCGGGCTGATCAAGCTCGGCCAGGGTGTGGCCGTGAACGTCCTCCAGAAGATGGGTCTTGATCTCGAAACCGTGCGGATGGAAGTCGAGAAACAAGTCGGCTCCGGCCCGGAAACGAAAATGGTCGGCAACATTCCCTACACGCCGCGGGTGAAAAAAGTTCTCGCGCTCGCGGGGAAAGAAGCGCGCGCGTTGAATCACTCCTACGTCGGCACAGAGCACATTTTGTTAGGCTTGCTCCGCGAAGGCGAAGGCGTAGCGGCGCGCGTTTTGAAAAGTCTTGAAGTCGATATCGAGCGCACGCGCAATGAAATCCTCAAGGAGCTCGACCCGAATTTCACGCCGCCCGAAAACGAGCAGGAGCCTGGCGCGACTGCCGGCGAAGGTTCGAAGAAGGATGTCAAGACTCCGGCCTTGCGCGCATTTGGCCGTGACCTCACCGACCTCGCGAAGAAGGGCGAACTCGATCCAGTCATCGGCCGGCACAACGAAATCGAGCGCGTTATCCAGGTCCTTTGCCGGCGGACAAAAAATAATCCGGTATTGTTAGGCGAAGCCGGTGTCGGCAAGACGGCGATCGTCGAAGGCCTCGCGCAGGAAATCGCGACCGGCAACGTGCCGGAATTGTTGCGCGACAAGAAAGTCATCACGCTCGACCTCGCGCTCATGGTCGCGGGCACGAAATATCGCGGTCAATTCGAGGAGCGCATCAAAGCGGTCATGGACGAAATTCGCCGCTCGAAAAACGTCATCCTCTTCATCGACGAACTGCACACCATCGTCGGCGCCGGTTCCGCTGAAGGCGCGATGGATGCGAGCAACATTATCAAGCCCGCGCTCAGCCGCGGCGAGCTGCAATGTGTCGGTGCGACAACGTTGAATGAGTATCGCAAATACATCGAAAAAGACGCCGCTTTGGAGCGCCGTTTCCAGACGGTCAAAGTCGAAGCGCCAACGGTTGATGAAGCGATCCTGATTCTGAAAGGATTGCGCCCGAAATACGAAGCGCATCACAAAGCGAAGCTGACCGACGAAGCACTCGAACAGGCGGTGAAACTTTCCGAGCGTTACATCACGGGACGTTTCCTGCCCGACAAAGCGATCGACGTCATGGACGAAGCTGGCGCGCGCGCCCGCATCAACGCCATGACGCGTCCGCCCGACGTGAAGGAAATCGAAAAAGAAATCGAGCAAATCCGCGTCGATAAGGAAGCCGCGATCAAGGCGCAGGATTTCGAAAAAGCCGCCGCGCTCCGCGACAAGGAAAAACAGGCGAAAGAAAAACTCGAGCGCATCCTCGGCGAATGGCGCGAGCGGCGGGAAGAAAAAGAAGTCCTCGTGACCGCCGAGGACATGATGCACATCATCTCGAAAGTCACCGGTGTGCCGCTCCAAAAAATGGAGCAAAAAGAAACCGCGAAACTTCTCGCGATGGAAACCGACATCAGACAACGCGTCATCGGCCAGGACGAAGCCGTCGGCGCGATCAGTAAAGCGCTCCGCCGTTCGCGCGCGGATTTGAAAGATCCGAGACGCCCGATCGGCTCGTTCGTGTTTCTCGGCCCGACTGGCGTTGGCAAGACCTTCCTCGCGCGCACGCTCGCCGAATTCATGTTCGGCGACAGCGACGCGCTCATTCAGATCGACATGTCGGAGTACATGGAAAAGTTCACCGCTTCGCGTTTGATCGGCTCGCCTCCGGGTTATGTCGGTTACGAGGAAGGCGGACAACTTTCCGAAGCCGTTAGGCGGCGTCCGTACTCGGTCGTTCTCTTCGACGAAATCGAAAAGGCGCATCCGGATGTGATGCACTTATTGCTCCAGATTTTGGAGGAAGGAAAAATCACCGACTCGTTAGGCCGGAAGATCGATTTCCGAAACACGATCATCATCATGACTTCGAATGTCGGCGCGGAATTGATCAAGCGTCAGACCACGATGGGTTTCGGTGCTTCCAATCGTGACGAGGCGAACTACGAAGTGATGCGCGACAAAATTCTCGAGGAAACCAAGCGCGTCTTTAAGCCGGAATTTCTCAATCGACTCGACGAGATCATCGTCTTCCACACCTTGGAAAAACCCGACTTGCTCCGCATCGTGGATCTCGAGGTCGCGAAGGTCAAAAAACGTTTGCAGCTCAAGGAAATCGAGATCGCGCTCGATCAGCAGGCACATGAGTTTGTGATCGAAAAAGGTTATGACCCGACCTACGGCGCACGTCCGATGCGTCGCGCAGTCGAACGTTACCTGGAAGATCCGCTCGCGGAAGAACTGTTGCGCGGTGGGGTAAAAGCTGGCGACTTGGTGCAGGTGACGATGGCCGAGGGGAAGCTCGTCTTCCGTGTCGCTGAACCGCAGAATGCCCCCGCTGGCGCGAGCTAGATTGGCGCAAACGGTAAGTGGAACCGAGTCCCTCGCTTCGCTCGGATGACAAGTCTTATCGTTAGGCGCGCGGATGCGCCTCCGCATAGGCGCGCTTCATCCGCTCCGTCGTGACGTGCGTGTAAATCTGCGTCGTCGAAAGGCTGGCGTGGCCTAACAATGACTGCACGCTGCGCAAATCCGCGCCGTTATCGAGCAGATGCGTGGCGAAACTGTGCCGCAATTTATGCGGGCTCACTGCGATCGGAATCGAGGTGTGCGGCAGATACCGTTTCAGCACCAGCCAGATCGAGCGCGACGAAATCCGCCTTCGCCCTTTATTCAAAAAAAGCGGCCCGCTATGGATGTTGGCCGCGGCGCGATAACGCGAGATCGCTTCCAGCGCCGGCGCGCCGACAGGACAGACGCGCTCCTTCCGGCCTTTGCCGAGGACCCGCACCGACTCCGTGTAAATATCGACGTGGCTCACGTTAAGCGACCCAAGTTCCGCCAGCCGCAGGCCGCTACTGTAAAACAGCTCCATGATCGCGGCGTCGCGTTGCGGCATCCAGACCGGCGCGCTTTTTCCCTTCGGCACATGCAGCGGCGCGGCCAGCAAATCGGTCATCTGTTTTTGCGTGAGGACGAGCGGCAGTTTTTTCTCCAGCTTCGGCAGTTGCACGCCGCGCACCGGATCTTTCGTTAGGCGATTCCGCAGCACGAGGAAGCGATAGAAACTGCGCAAGGCCGCGAACTGTAGGCGCACATAAGAGCGCGCCTGTTTGCGTTTCATGAGCGCAAACAGGTGATCGCGAAAATGATCCGGCTGACATTGCCGCCAGCTCGGCGCCTTGCTCTCTTCGCGAAAATCCCGAAGCGCGTCGCGGTAGATGCGCAACGTTCGCGGCGAGGAGTTGCGCTCGACTTCGAGGAAGCGCAAAAACTCTTCCACCAGCGGATCGCGCGCGCGTCGCGGCGTCGTTAGGCCAGACGCGTCGCGCTTACTGGGGTTTTTCGATTTGGTAACGGTTGTCACCGGCACCGGAATAAAGGCTTTTGAAAATCGGCGCCGGGCTGGTCGAGACGAGCTCGTAACCCTTCAGGACAAACTCGGGATAAACGCCGTTGCTCGCCGGCTCATACACTTTGTCGCCGCTGAATTTGCCATAGAGACGATATTCGTAGCCGTTGTCGAAACCGAAATTTACCTGCTCGCGATCGGGCGCGAGCTTTTGGTTTTCGTTCAGCATCACGAGCACCGCAGTGTTCCAAGGTTCACCCGGCCGGCGCACGTAGCCCCAGAATTTGAAGTCCGGTTTGTAATAGCGGCGGCCGATAAAATAATCACCTGGCGGTTCGGATTGGATGCGCTGCGTCATCGCGAGCCGCGCCTGCTGAATGCCCTGCGGCATCGTCTCGCAGCCCGCGAGAAGGCAGAGACCGGCGAGAAGGGAAAGATATTTCACGAAGCAGCTTCTCTTATCGCAGCTTCAACCCGCCCGCAACGACGAGCGGATGGCGGAGGAGAAAACAACTCGTTAGGCAAGGAACGCGCTCGCTTCGTCCCATCGGATGGCGAGTCGTCGTCTGAGCTGAGTGCATGCTTGTCATCCTGAGCGGAGTGAAGGACCCCTCGATCTTTTCGGGATTGCGCGTCGCCAAGCTCGTTCGCGGGGTCCCTCGCTCCGCTCGGGATGACAGGGGTTTTCGCTTGGTGAATCGACGCAGGCCTTGCTGGAATTCTTAGGGGCCCAGGGAGCGGTGCACGCGGCCGCCTGGTAATTACTCGGGCTTTTCGATCACGAATGGACTCGCGTTGCGTCTGCGGAGCTGGCTTCGGAAAATCGGCGGCGGATGAGTTGAGAGCAGCATGTAGCCCGTCAGCACGAATTCCGGATAAGTCCGATTGCTCACCAACTCGTAAATTCTGTCGCCGCTAAAATACCCAGTGATTTTGTATTCGTAATCGTTATCGAAGCCCGCGTTTCCTTCATAGCTGGTTCCCGTGCCGGGGCCGAGCTGAGCGCGATCCGGTGCGAGCTTTTTATTTTCATTCAACATTACCAGGACCGCGCTGCTCCAGGGTCGGCCGGGCCGTCGGACGTAGCCCCAAAAGCGGTAATTGGATTTGAAGTAGCGCCGGCCAATAAAGTAATCGCCCGGTGGCTCCGCTTGCATCCGTTGCGCCATCGTTAGGCTAGAGGCGTGCGGCGTCGTGGCGGGAGCGACGCAATTCGTTAGGCCAGTTACGAACGCTGCGAGCAGAGAAATGCGGAGAACCCGGCGGGGCTTGCCGGCGATTTCAGTTTTGCTTCGCGCAGGCTTGCCACTTAAACTTCTTGCAGTCATTTTTTCTCCCATCCTTTCATGATTGAACTCGAAGTTTACGCCGCTGGCGTCCGCGATCTGAACAAAATCCTGGAGCTCGACCACCAGCTCGCCGCCGTCGCCGGCCTGCGCTACAAGGTCGATAGCAACCACGACATCGTCTACCTCGAGCTGGACGAACCAACCATTACCTTCCGCGAGATTCGCGCAATTTTCGTTAAGCTCGAGCTTGAGCCGCGCTTCGTCGGGACCATCCCACGGGAGTTACGCCCGCGTTCAAAAACACTGCCGCTTACTGCCTGAGGCGGGCTCAACGCGCCGCGCCACTTCTGCCGATCGCGCTCGATGTTTGTCCGTTTTTTTACCGCGATGGGCGCGGTGGTGGTTTCGTTTTTTATCTACCTCGGCGAGGTCGTTGTCCTCGCCGGGGAAAGCCTGCGCTCGGCCGTCACGCACAGAATGCGCTGGCGACTTTTCATGCGTCAGATGGTCGATATCGGATTGCTCTCGCAACTCGTCGTCGTCATCACCGGAGGATTCACCGGCGCGGTCTTTGCCGCGCAAACTTATTTTCAGTTCAATAAGCTCGGCGTCGCTTCTGGGGTTGGCGCGGTCGTTTCGGCGGCGCTCTTTCGCGAACTCGGGCCTGTTCTCACCGGCCTGATGGTGACGGGCCGGGTCGGCGCAGCCATGTCCGCCGAAATTGGAACAATGAAAGTGACAGAACAAATCGATGCCTTGCGCGCGCTCGCGGTTCACCCGGTCGATTACCTCGTCGTCCCGCGCATGTTGGCGATGATGGTTTCAATGCCGCTCCTCGTGGCGGAGTGCATTTTTTTTGGACTCATCGCGTCCTATTTCGTCTCCGTCCACATCCTCGACATCAGTGGACCTTACTATGTCGCGAACATGGTCCGCTGGACTTTGTTGCGCGACATCGTCATGGGCCTGACGAAGGGGTTTTGCTTCGCGCTCCTGATCGTTTTCATTAGTTGCCACAAAGGCCTAACGAGTCGCGAAGGCGCCGTCGGCGTCGGACGCGCGACAACCGAAGCGGTGGTGAATTCTTCCCTCGCGATTCTGATTTTCAACTTCTTCCTCACCATGTTCCTCAACGTCATTTTCCCGGCCGGATGGCAGTAAACGGAAAAGCGCCGATGATCGCGGTGCGCGGCTTGAAGAAGCGCATCGGCGCTCAGGAAATCTTGCGCGGAGTAGATATCAGCGTGGGGACAGGAGAGACGCTCGTCATTATCGGACGGAGTGGTGGCGGGAAAAGTGTTCTGCTGAAAAATCTGATCGGCCTGATGCAGCCTAACGAGGGCGAAATCTGGATCGACGGACAAAACATCATCGGCTTGAGCGAGCGGCAACTGGCCGGTATTCGCCGCAAAGTGGGCATTCTTTTTCAAGCGGGCGCGCTCTTCGATTCGATGACCGTGGAAGAGAACATCGCCTTCCCTTTGCGCGAAGCGGGCGAGCGCGATGCACACGTGATCGAACAAAAGATCGGTGAAATTCTCGAGGTCATCGAGCTGGATGGTCAGCAGAAAAAAATGCCCGTGAACCTGAGCGGCGGCATGAAGAAACGCGTCGGTCTCGCGCGCGCCATCATCAATCGGCCGTCGTGCATTCTCTACGATGAGCCGACCGCGGGCCTCGATCCCGTCGTCTCCGACAGCATCAATCGGCTCATCCGGCGCTTGCAGGAACGTTTCCACGTCACCAGCGTCGTCGTCACGCACGATATGAAGAGCGCGTTTCACATCGGCGATCACATCGCCTACCTGCACGAGGGGCGTATTTACTTTTACGGGACGCCGGAGGAAATTCAGGCTTCGACGGACCCGCTCATCCAGGATTTCCTAATCGGGCGGGCCACGCTCGCAGACTAACGAATGGAAGCGCGGGATCGCGGATTGGAATTTAAGGTCGGGATTTTCGTGGCCGTCGGCCTAACGATCCTGGCAGCGCTGGTGGTGCAGTTCGGGCGGCTTGGGGAAGGCTTCAAATCCTACTACAGCCTGACGGTTCATTTCGCCGACGCGAGCGGGCTCTTGAAAGGTTCGGATGTTCTCATGGGCGGCGCGAAAATCGGGCAGGTCTCCGGCCAGCCGCGGCTCGTGACTAACGAGCGCGGCGTTGATGTGCCCTTGCGCATTTACGATTTCGCGCAAATCCCGGCGGGCACCGCGATCACCGTCGGCAGCTCGGGATTGTTAGGCGACCGCTTCGTCCAGGTCTCGCCGCCGGGTGGGCAACCGAAAGGTTACATCGCCAAGGGCGGACGCGTGGAAGGCGCACGCGAGAAGGGACTCAGCGACCTAACGAATGATGGCGGCGCGTTGGTGAAGGATTTGCGAGGCGCGGTGGCAAAGATCGACACCGCGGTGAGCCGCCTGAACGAGCAGGCGCTTTCGCCTACGAACATGGAGCACCTGAAGGAAACCTTCGCCAACCTGAGCAAAAGCACAGAGGCCCTTTCCGCATCCTCGAAAAAAATCGACGGCGTGATCGACAAAGCCGACGCCACCCTCAACTCCACGAAAGACGCCGCCGACAAAGTGCAGCTCGCGATCGGCGATGCGCGCCAGACTTTGCAGGGCGCGGGCAAAGTCATGCAGGAAGCGCGTTCCGGCCAGGGGCCGCTCGCGCTGCTGCTCACGAACAAGGACGTCGCCGCCGATCTGCGCGCCTTGATCAACAACCTGCGCAGCCACGGCATTCTTTTTTACCGCGACAATGCCGCGAAAAACGCGCCGCCGGAACCGAGTCCACCGCTGCGGCGAAGTCGTTAGGCCAAACTCATGAGCACGCAGTTGACCGTCAACCTTCTCCGCGTGCTCTTTGTCACTTTCTGCGGCGCAGTCGGCTCCAGCGCCACTGCGGAGGCGCTGGATAATCCGTGGCGAGGGCTCTTCATCGGCCTGGTCTTCGGGCTCGCGATGGTCTTGCTGGATCGTTTGCTCAAGGGCTTTTCCTTGCGCGCGTTTTCTTCGGCCACGCTCGGGCTTTTGCTCGGCCTCTTTTTGGCCAATCTCCTCATCGCTTCGCAAATTCTGCGTTACCAACCTGAATTCACCCAATGGATTGCGCGACTCGTCGTCTATTGCGCGTTCGGTTATCTCGGCACCATGCTCGCCATGCGCAGCAGCCGCGACGAATTCTCGCTCATCATTCCGTATGTCCGTTTCGCGCGCGAGACGACGCAGCATGAGCCGCTCGTCATCGATACGAACATCATCATCGATGGCCGCATCGCCGATCTTTGCGCGACCGGCTTCCTCAGTCGTTCGCTCATCGTGCCGCGTTTTGTCCTGGGCGAACTCCAGCTCCTGGCCGATTCGCACGACAGCATGAAGCGCGAACGCGGCCGGCGCGGGCTGGAGATTTTGGCGCAACTGCAAACCGCGCGCGACATCGATCTCACGATCCACGACAGCACGGACGAGGGCGCAATGACGGTCGATGCGCGCCTCGTGCGCGTGGCCAAGGTCCTCGGAGCGCGGCTGCTGACTAACGATCAGCCGCTCTGTCAGGTCGCGCGCTTGCAACAGGTGCCGGTCTTGTGTTTGTCGGATCTCGTCCGCGCCTTGCGGCCCGTGGTCGTAACTGGCAGCGAACTCGAGCTGAGCCTTGTGAAGGAGGGACGCGATGCGCATCAAGCAATCGGCTACCTGCCCGACGGGACGATGATCGTCGTCAACCACGCGCGGCCGCACATCGGCCAGGTCGCAACGGTGGTTGTGCTAAGCGTGCTGCAAACCGGTGGCGGCCGGCTTGTTTTCGCGGAGCTGAAAGACGGCGAAAAAATGCGCCCGCTCGAGGCGGCGAAAGTCGCCGAGGCATAGCGGTCTTCGCTGCTGGCGAATCGTTAGGCAATTCCGCGGCACAGCCGCCCGCAGGGGAGAAACTTAGAGGAAAAAACGACCTGCGGCCCCAATTATAAAGCTCCTGCATCGAGGTGACCCAGATGCCTTGCCTTGGCAGCTCGCTCTGAAGTGCTGGGTCGATCGGGTCGCTTATCGCGCGGAGCAAAGAGGATGAATCTGGAAACCACGAAGCCAGGAAAAAGGCAGAGGAATGAGGAAAACACGAACGCAGGAAATTGAATCCCTTCTTTTTCCTGGTTTCCTGGCTTCCAAATTCATCCCCCTTCTTAGAACCGGCGTTGTCATCCCGAGCAGAGCGAGGGACCTCGCAAGCGTCCAGCTGACCCGAGTGGAGGATTCACTTTCCCGCGTTCACGTCTGCGCGGCTCGGGATGACAGGCCGGCGGCGCCGCGCCTAACGAAACCCGCCGTAGCGCGAGCTTTCCGCGCCTAACGAAGCCCGACCGCTTGGCGCACGCGGCCCATCACGTCATCCGCGGCCGAGTTAGCGCGCCGCGCGCCCGCGGCCAGGACTTCGTCGATGTGATCCGGCTGCGCGAGCAGCTCCTCGCGCCGCTGGCGGAAGGGCGCGAAATATTCCCAGAGCGCCGCGAAGAGTTGCTTCTTGAAGTCTCCGTAGCCACGTCCGCCTTGCTCAAAAGCCGCCCGCATCTCCGCCGACTCGTTAGGCGAAGCGACGAGCGAGAAGAGTTGAAAAATCGCCGACGCATCTGCATTCTTCGGCGCCTCTACCGGCGTCGAGTCCGTCACAATGCTCATCACGCGCTTCCGCGTTTCCTTTTCCTCGCCGAAAATCTCGATCGTATTGCCGTAGCTCTTGCTCATTTTTTGCCCGTCGAGGCCGGGCACGGTCGCCGTCGCAGTTTGGATGCGCGGCTCGGGTAATTTCAGAATCGGCCCAAAGGTCTCGTTCATCTTCGTCGCAAGATCGCGCGTTATTTCCACGTGCTGCTTTTGATCGCGCCCGACCGGCACGACGTCGCTGTCGTAAATCAAAATGTCGGCCGCCATCAGGACCGGATAGGTGAACAGACCCGCGGAAGCGGGCAGCCCGCGCGCGACTTTGTCCTTATAAGAATGTGCGCGCTCGAGCAGCCCCATCGGCGCGACGGTATTCAGAATCCAAGCCAGCTCTGTGACCTGCGGCACATCGGATTGGCGAAAGAGCGTCGCGCGCGAGGGATCGAGGCCACAAGCGAGGAAATCAACCGCCACGCCGCGACTCAGCGCGCGCAGCGCGACCGGATCGCGCAAACTCGTTAGGGCATGATAATCGGCGATGAAATAGAAAGCCTCACCCGCCCCTTGCAGGTCGATTGCCGGCCGCATCATCCCGAAATAATTCCCGATATGAAGCGCGCCGCTGGGTTGAATGCCGGAAAGAATGCGCATGGCTGCGTCGTGAGATTCGCTGCCGGCGGCAGAAGTTTCAACCGCGGCGTCGCCGAGCCCAACCTTTGCGTTTATGGAATCGGCGGAGAAGGCGGGTCCCGGTATGCCGGAGTCACCCTAACGAGAGTTGGATTGAAGGCTCACTCTGGCGTTCATCATAAACGCACGACGAGGCGCGCTTAGGGCATGTCGCTCGCGGTCGCGGGTAAAAGGGCAGTCGCGACGAAACTCTGCACCACCACGTCGTGTTGATTCTTCGTTAGGCTGCGATAGCGCATGATGCCGAAGCCGGTGAGCGATTTCGAGAGTCGCGCCTCGATGATCTCGATCTCGACGCGCAGCGTGTCGCCTGGCCGAACCGCCACCGGCCAGCGCAATTCATCAACGGCGCGGCCTATAATGCCCCCAGTCACCTCCATGGTTTCGACAAAGAGGCGCATCGAAATGGCAGCCGTCTGCCAGCCACTGGCGGCGAGGCCGCCGAGTAAGTTTTCCCCACTTGTCTGCTCGTCGAGGTGCGCGGCCTGAGGATCGAATTGCCGGGCGAACTCCACGATTTCCGCCGCGTCGATCGTGTGGCTTCGCGAAACAAAACAACGGCCGACGGTGAAATCTGCAAACCTGCGTGACATCATCGGAGCTTCGCGGCGTTGCCGCGGTTCGCGCAAGGTGTAAGCTCGCCTAACGAGTATATGACTGACTCTGAACTCATGGCGGTGGCGATCGCGCAAGCACGAAAAAGTTTGAGCGAGGGCGGAATTCCGATCGGCTCTGCCCTCGCGCGCGACGGCAATCTCATCGCCTCCGGCCACAATAAGCGCGTGCAGGAAAGCGATCCGGTCACGCACGCCGAGATCGATTGCCTTCGTCGCGCGGGAAGGATCGGCAGTTTTCGCGACACGGTTCTCTACTCGACCCTTGCGCCTTGCTACCTTTGCAGCGGCGCGGTGGTGCAGTTCGGGATTCGGCGCGTCATCGTGGGCGAGAGCCGTACCTTTCCCGGCGCGCCGGATTTTCTGCGCGAACACGGCGTGGAAGTAGTCGATCTCGACCTGCCGGACTGCGTCGAGATGATGACGAAGTTCATTGCGGAAAATCCGCAGCTTTGGAACGAAGACATCGGCCGTTAGACGCTCCTCGCTTTTCGCTTGGAAGGCACTCGCGGGGCCGTTCTCGAGGACTACGATAAAGGCGATGACTTAACGACGTCGCGCTCGATTTTCAGTTACTCACTGAGTTAGGGATTAACGAGATGCGCTGTAGTTTCGGCTGGGATGACTATGAGCCGAAGCATGGCCAGTATGACTTCGACTGGCTGAAGCAATTCGTGGCGCTAGCTAACTCTTATGGGATCAAACTTCGTCCCTATGTCGGCTACACGGCGCCGTGGGCGGGAGTGCATGGCTCCGATGGTATCTATTGGAACGATCGCCCGGAGAATGAGAACGATTCGTATAACTTTGTCTATCATCTCGCTTCCGCCTTGAAGGCTTATCCTAATGTCCTTTCTATGAGTTCTACCATGAGGAGAATGACTCATTCTGGTGGGAAGGGGATGCCAAACAATATGGTAAGACTTTGAAGGAGGCGGCACTTGCCGTGCGCGCGGCGAATCCTTCCGCCCAAGTCATCCTCGGAGGCTTCGTTTTTCCAGACTACGATTTCTAATCTCAGTTAGTCGATTACGGAGACTATAAATGTAAAGGAATTTCTATCCGTTACCCACCTGCCGGCAGGAGCGTAACTGTGGTGGTGGTATGCGACTCTTCGGTGTGACCGAGGCCGCTGCCAGAGTTGTCGTGCTGCGCATGAGTGACTAACAATCGCCCGCCGGCAGTCTGGAAATCTCGCACTTCTACGTCGTGCACGCGGTAACTCAGGAAAAATTTGCTGAAACGCAGGTGCAGGTCGCGGTCCATCCCGAGCGGCTGACCCGCGCTGTCGAGCCAGAGTCTTAGGATAGGGTCGGAATCCTTCAACGCTTTGCGCGCTTCTTCCTCGAGCCGGAGATCAATCCGGAGGACGAGCAGGCGCGCGGGCTTTCCTTTGTAAGTCTCCGGCTTGTCCTCGAGTAGGATTGCTCCTTCAAGTCCGCGCCGCAGCGGCTCGGCGGCGTCGAGTAAGTCGAGCGCATCGTTCGCTTCGAGTGAGGTCAGGGTGGCAACATTCGACTTTGCGGCGTCGGGATGCGCACTCTTGTAGGCGGCGGCCTGGCGTGATTGCTGGATCTGTTCCGGCGACCAACTCATGCGCAACCCTTGCCCGCCGCTTTCGACGATGACGAAACTGTCGCCGACGGACTCCTTCGGTTTGCCACTCTCTCCCCCGGACCGCCAGGTTTTGGTCTCGATCTTTGCACGAAGAGCTTGACCGCTCTGTAAGTGTTGCAACGTCGCGCGCAGATCGCCCAGAGTATCGGCCCGCGCCATGGTGGCAGCGGCAAGGAGCAGAAGAATAACTAGTCGTGCGTGTAACATGGTAATCTCTGGCTAACTCTTCTGCGCGCGTCGCGGGTTATACGGTAGGTCAAAAAGAGAGCGGCAAGCCAGGTCATAAATCGCATGTCACGCTGACAGTGAGTTACGAGGTATGTCATCCATCGTGTGTCATCCCGAGCGAAGCCGAAGGCGCAGTCGAGGGATCCCGTGGATTTTCCGTGAAGCACTCACACGGGAGAAAACGAAAGCTGCACGGAAACCCAACGGGATCCTTCGACTCCGCTGCGCTTCGCTCAGGATGACACGCCTGTTTATGAGATGACTGGTAGATTAGACTTAGAGAACCTAACGAAACTCCTGCGCTCGATGACGACCAGAAAGGTGCGAATTAGGCGATGACTTGAAGACCTTGTAACTGACGGGAAAGTTCTTCCTGATCGGCGGCGTAATAGGCTTCCCATTTTTGCCGCTCCTCCGCTAAGAGAGGCTCATACTTGCGCGCCTTACTATTGAAACGGTGATAGACACTCTGGAGGTTTTTGGCCACCGCAGGTGACTTCAGGATTTTACCAACTCCCGGCAGCGCGGAAACGCCTTCATATATCTTTTGCGCGCCGGCCTGGAGAAGGGGAAAGCGAGGCGCGCGCGCCGCATTCTTCTCGGCTTCGAGTTTCGGTTTGAAATCGGCGATGACGTTGAGGAATTCGTAAACCCTCTCGCGGACGCTGTCGGGCGTGCGCCGGATCGCGTGGAATTGAATAACAAGAATGTTCTGGGCAGGGAAGCGGCTGAGATAAGGTTGGAGATGGCGCGAGAAGCAGGCGAGGTCGCGCAGAAAGGGTATCTCCATCATCTCCGCAAACGTTGCGGGTAAGGTGGCTACGACAGCATTGCGGTTATACCAATACCAGGAGTAAATCATCTCGACCGGCGGCCTCAGACAAAGAAGTAGTTTGATGTCGGACCGGTAGGCGGCGATGCGCTCCGCGGCTTCCTCCGAGTAGAGGTAAGAAGGACAAAATTCTCCGCGACAAGTAATCGCTCCAGAGGCGGCTGGGAATTGCTGGTGATACCAATCCTCGCCGCGCGCGAAGCAATTCAGTTCCTTACCGGCGAATCGTCTCAGGGTTGTGTCGGCAAAATAATAGACCTCTTTATCCGGCGCGAAGCCGATTTGCGGATGGGCGGCGAGCTGCGCGGAAAGCCACGTCGTGCCGCACTTGGGCGCGCCGATCCCGATGAAGTCGATGGGTGACATATCGGGTATCATGGCTGCACTCCTCGGAAAAGTATAGTCGGAGCGAAGAAGGCCGATCGATGCCTTCTTCCTCTCTGCAGGTCTCGAATGAGTCTTCCAGTTATCAGCGCCTGAAGTCACATTCAAACTCAGCGAATGAAGTTAGCGACAGTTATTCTGGTTGGTCTTCTTTGTCTCCACCAACTTGTGGCAGCGAGAGGGTCGCTGGAAATAACGCTCCAGCATCACTCACCCGCGGAAGCTCAAACCAAGGCACAACTTGAGCGGCTTCTGCAACAGTATCCGCTGCAACGCTGGTATTTCACGCATGCCATCGTGATTGATGAATAGGCCATCCCGCATAGTCATCCCATCCTCACCCTGCACACTCGTCACTACTCCGAGGAATCGGGCTATCTCCACTTGCTTGTGAACTATCTCGAATGGCAGTCGAATAAGATCTTTTGGGCGAGCTGCGTGCGCGCCAGATCATGGAGTTCTGGAGGCACGATCACTACCGCTGGATTTAAGACTTGCTCTCCCTGTCCGCGGCGCTAAAAAGCTTCTCATGGTTTCCCGCGTCACCCTCGCCGCCCCATCTGCAAGAGCGGAAATAGGCAAAAACCCTCTTCGTCCATTTATAGTTAGGCCTTACACTCAAGACTGAAACTCAACCCCGGAGAACCGAACTATGATGAATTACCTTATCTCCTTCCCCGCACCGGCGATGAACATCCCCGACGAAGACATGGATGCCGTCGGCGAAGCGGCACACGTGGTCATACGCGATGCGAAGGAAGCTGGCGTCTACGTGTTCGGTGGTGGCATCAACCAGGACGTAGCGCCACAGATGGTCGCCGCCGACGGCACCATCAAGAACGGGACCTATCCGCAGACCAAGGAGTTCGACGGCGGATTTTGTGTCCTGAAGCTCCCGTCGCGCGAAGCCGCAGCCCATTGGGCCGCGAAGATCGCCAAAGCCTGTCGGTGCTCGCAGGAACTCCGCGAGTTCCAATATGACCCCGAGAGCTGACCGGCGAGGTCGCAGCCCGATGACACGGAAGAGCTCATCGTGGACGCTTGGCAAATGACGACAAAAGACCTAACCCATGCGATGCAGCCAACCACTGGCCGGCGTACGCTCAAGTTCTCTATGACTCGAACCTCTTCTCCCGCCGCCAGGCGCACCCTCGCCAGCGGTGGCTGATCTTGTTCTCGTTAGGCAACTAACACGCGTAGCATTATGATCCATTCACAATTAGTCGAACAGGAGATTCTTGACATGGGGCGAGAAGACTACATCGGTCTTTATGAGATCATCTGGCGGCTCAACACGATCTATCCCGATGCGGCAATCGGCGCAAAGTATTCTGCCGCAGACAGCGCGCTTCGATCTCTTCTGTCTGCTGGCCATGTCCGGCTTTTTCGAGGGTTCTCTGCCGACCCACAATCTCGCACGGAGCCCATCGCCAATGCCGACCATGACGAGCTGCTTCGCAACCCGGTTAGCTGGTATCCGGGTTCTCTCGGACATCCAACCGTTACCTACGATTCCACCGACACAGGCGAGTTGCGCTACAGAGAGCTATACCAACTGAATAGGAATCAATCCAACGTCGCCTAACCCCTATGTAGGGAGTCAAGGGCGGCGTGCGGATTCAGGTTGGTTTTAGGTCATTGGTTTGAGAGATGGGTTTGGCGGTGGGTCTGGTCTTGGGAACGCTTCCTCTTC
>JACDGS010000014.1 GCA_013821455.1 Chthoniobacterales bacterium | reverse complement strand
CACGCGCCAGCAAAAGAGGAAGCGCTCGCCAAAGACAAGTCACCAATCCATTACTCACCACACCAACTAAACCAATGAACTAATCCAAACCCAGACCCAACATCACCCTTGACTCCCTACATAGGGGGTTAGGTCTTGCGACGACGCTCGCGCCGAACGGTCAGGAGCATGCGAATAATATAGAGCGGTCTGGGTGGAATCCATCCAAGTTGCTTGGCCATTCCGAGATCGTCGCGAACGGCGTCGTGTTCGGCGATAGCGCCATGCGCAATCTTAAACCAGTGCGTCTGCGGCACAGCGAAACTTCGTCCATTGGAGGGGAACGCATCGGTAACCCGTCCGTCGGGAGAATCATGCACGACGAAGGGCCCGTGCTGACGAGCATGCAAGGTGACGAGGGCGACGGCACGGTCTTCTACGACGAGCACTTCATGAAATTCGAAACGCATGTCGGTAAACGCCCGATGCAGCCATCGGATGGTCGCCTTTAATCCCTCCGGTCCACGCAAGCGGGTTTCCAGCGGCTCGTCGGCCCTACGATAGTTGTAGTAATCGGAGGTTACGTTCGCTTCCACCGCTTCGAGATCTCCGCGAGCGGTCAGGTTTAAGTGTTCGCGAACTAGACGTTCGGCAGCGCCCCGCTCCTCATCGGTGGTCGACGATAAATTGTTCACATCGGTGGCTCCTGACCTAACGAGAATAAGATCAGCCACCGCTCACCACAGTGAGTCTTCGACTGGCGAGGGCGCGCGTGGTGGCGGGAGAAAAGGTTGGAGTCATGAAAAACTTGAGCGTACGCCGGCCAGCGGTTGGCTACATCGCATGGTTAGGCCCCGTTCGTGGAAGAAGATCGGTCTTGTAACGCACAGCAATCGGGGAGCCATCTGCAATAAAGGCAGAAGCTGGCTGTGCTGATAAACTCTCGACGAAGCGCTCGCCGTATAAACTCGCAACGTCGGCGTCAAGACCGGCTTCGATCCCGCGCCAGACCTGCCAACGCGGATGCTCGACCTGATACTCGCTGCATCCATCTGTGCGTGAAGTGTAGCCCCAATAATGCTCGGTAATGAACTCCTCCTCCGAACCGCTCTCGACAGGCTGCGGCTCACCCGACCCTCTGACGTGCAACGACTCCCATCGGCCCGCGCAACGCCAGGCGTATTCAACGCGAATCTGTGAGTCTGAGCGCTCTATACTGTGGGTCATCGGTAGTGCAGAATACGGTTCGCCGTAAAATGTGCGAGCAATAAAGGCGATGGCACGGCGAGGAACTAACTCCCGAATGAAAACGACGCCTCGCCGCCACTCTTCTCCGCTTCGGTGACGAACGTAAAATCGAAGATTCACTTCCTCGAAGTCACGATGGAAAGGAAAGCCGACACCCCATACTCGGGTATCGAGGAAATGAAAGCCGACAACGCTAACATGAGTAATGCCGCGATAGGAGTCTAACTCTGTACCTGTAGGAACAAATGGGCGAAGAATGCTTGGGTCGATTGCGAAGTTGAGCATCGCGAGGAACCTCCATTCTGCTGTCAAAAACGTCTTGCTCACAGATCGATCATAGGAGCCTAACGAGAACAAGATCAGCCACCGCTCACCACAGTGAGTCTTCGACTGGCGAGGGCGCGCGTGGCGGCGGGATGTGAGGTTGGAGTCATGGAAAGCTTGAGCGTACGCCGGCCAGCGGTTGGCTGCATCGCATGGTTAGACCCGTCGGGCGTCATCGAAGAAATTTGATTGGAGTGTCTGAGTGAAAGAGAACTATATCCGGAGTAATAGAAGAGACCGCCCCTGCAGTAGATTTGTAAACTACGAGCGTCTTCGTATGAAGGGCGTGCGGCGCAATCTGATCGTATACCATTTTGAGGGTGCGTCCGGTGCGGATGCTGTTGTCGACAATGAGCACGTTCTTGCCTTTGAGGTCGGAAACGTCAAAGGCAAAGGCCACACGATCGGCCTGCGTCGACGCACCAGTTGCATAGACAATCTCGGCGATTTTCAAGGGAATATAAAGCTGCTTGGCCAGAATCGCTCCAAAGCTTGCTCCCATGTAGTGAACGCCAACCACTACGTCCTGCACGAACCTAACCTCATCGAGGATCGCATGGGCCTTGGCCATGCCAGCGACAAACTGAGAGTAAGACAACGATTTACGAATCTTCAGCGGAACTGTATCGGCTTCCGCACGCTCGATTCGTCTGGAGACGTAGGCGTCGTTAAACGCCAACGCACCGGCTAACAGAGTCACAAGTCCAGTAACGATCGCGAAAGCTGTTAGAAAGATGGTCATGTGGCGAGCGGTTTCAGGCCTAACAGATATTATACGAAAAAGGCGTTCGCCTATTCCCGGGCCGGGCGGTGTGGCGAAGGGGAGGAAAGAAAGCCATGTGAGCTTGCTTTATTCGTCGGGCCGCCGGAATGCAAGCCCGAATTCGCCCTCTCTCCCCGGGGCAGCGCCGAGCTACAAATGGGACGTCGGAAGGCGGAAGATGCGCTGAGACAGCGCACGCTACAGGCGAAGCCCAGAACCAAAACCCGGTCCCCAAAAAGCAAGAACGCCGGGGGGAGCTTTCCTCCCACCGGCGTTCCGCGATAAACTGGCCTGACCGCTTACTTAGGCATGCCTTGTACGGGATCGCTCCAGTCGCTTTGCCCGGTCGTGCCGCCGATCACCATGAGCTGCATGACGTAGGTCACTCCGCCGAGCAGGCCGGTGAAGATCACTTTGCGCGAGCTCGCGAAGGAAACGGTGGGACCGTAGTCGCCGTCCGTCGCTTTTTTAATGCGGCCGACGAAGCTCTTCGTATTGCGATCGCTACGGACGCGCAGCTTGAGCTGGGCGGCCTGCGGGGTCTCGATGGCAACGACCTCGGGTGGGTTGAGCATGTTTTGCGCACGATTAGTGCTGACGGGCTCGTAGCCGATCTGCATGATGATGGACGGGCCGCCGTTGCTGATGATATCGGTGAAGCTAGCGTCTTTATCGAGTGCGTCGACGACGGCCGCGCCGGCCGCGTTCTTCTGCGCGGTTTTCAGGCGGCCAGCCTTCGTTCCGAAGATGATGAGGTCCATCGAAGGTTTTCCTCAAGATAACCAAATCTGCGGCGGAGACCGGCCACGCCGTCCCCTCCGGGATCGTGACGGTGGGTATTCCGAGAATGACCTTGCCGGCCGTCTGGCTTATCCCCGAGTCAGTCGCCTGCGAATAGACGCTTCTACTTACTCTTGCTTGCGACATTAGCTTTTACTCCTCTGTATTTGTTTCATGCCTGCTCAAAAGCAGGTATGGGCCAACCGGCCGGACCACGGCGCGATCGGCATGTTTTGCTCCCTGGCCGCGGGGCGAGGGCAGCCATAATGGGCGCGCCAAGGGCATTTCCGAGGTCCATCTTGCTCCGTCCTTAAGCCCAATGGTTCCAACATTAACTAATGTGGGGAACCAAATTAACTAATGTGGGAGCAACATTAACCTTTTTGGAGACGACATTAACCTAATTGGAAACCACATTAACCTAAGTGGAAACAACCTTAACTTATTTGGAGACGACGGTAACTAAGATGCCGGCAAGATTAACTCATGTCGTGACAACCTTAACAAGATGGCGGCAACATTACCTAATTAGGCCGCTGATTAAGTTAGGGGAGCGACGATTGGGCTTAAGAAAGCTTCAACAAAGGTTGGAAGAGCAGAGATCCGGAGGAGATAATCCAATGGCCGAAATTAAACGGCGTCCCTTAAAAGACGGAACGGCAGCAAAGAATATCACCTGCCAGTGTATGGCTCTGAATGGCCGAAGTGCAGTTGCCAATTCGCCTCATACTTCTGCGCCAGCTCCCGATTTCGCAGGACGAGCGAGTTTTGAAAGCCCGGCCTCGACTACGCCTGCGTTACGGCAGCGTTCTTCTCCGGCGCCACGCGTGATTACCGAGTGCTCTTCGACCTTGAAGAGAATTCCATCGTCGTTCATCGTATCCTGCACCGCCGCCAAGCTTATGACTAAAGCCGCCCTGAAAACCTTTAATGCGCAGATTGCGCGCAAGCGCCGCGAAGTCGTGCAGCTACAAGAAGACCTCGGCGATATGCTCGACCATCTTACCGTGATCGAAGCGCGCGCGAAATCAGCCGGCGGAAAGCGTTACTCGACTGCCGAAGTGAAGAAAGTACTCGGGATGTGAGCGGTCTGCTTCACTATGCCTAAAGAGGCCAAAGCTACCCGTGGTGAGACCTCAGGGGCTAATGCACGAAGCCGGTGCGGAGCTGTAAGACCTAACTCAACCCGCGTTAACGATCCCCTCGGTTACTTTCGTTCGATTACCCTCGAATTGCAGGCACTAAAGAATCGCGTCCGGCACTTTATCGGTGACCGCCACTGGCTAAGTGATGGTGAATGGAAAGAGAGCGTTCTGCGTTCAGTGCTTCGAAGGCATCTCCCGCAGAATATTGGGGTTGGGAGCGGCTTCGTTGTCACGCAAGTAGGACGGAGATATATCGTTCCGGTTCACTAAGATTACGCGCTATCACGAGCATCATGAGTCTTTTTCCGAGCCGGTCGAGTGGGTCGTATTTGCGAAGGTCACTTCTTTCAAAGCCCAAGCAATTCGAGAAATTGTAGTGACTGCACTTTCAGCATCCGAGGCGAAGTGCATTGTTCTGCGTGATCCCGCAGTCTTCGGTCTTCCTACTAAGATTGGCTATTTGATGATCACCGGATGTATGCTGAAAGCCTACTATCGTGAAGTGTGGCAATCGTAGGATAAAAAAGATCGCAACTTTAGCTGGCTCCCGCATCACCAAGCCTTCCTTCTCCGCCGTTAGTTCAGCGCAGAAGTTGAATCGCAAATGGATTGGCATCGACATTACCTGCCTTGCCATTTCCCTGATCGAATCGCGCCTGAAGAAGGCTTTTCCGGAAGACTTCGGCGAGGAAGGGCAGCGGCGGTTGCGCTACGAGGTGATCGGCACGCCCAAGGACCTCGAAAGCGCGCGTGATCTGGCCCGGCGCGACAAGTATCAATTCCAATTGTGGGCGGTCTCGTTGAGCGATGAGGCGCAGCCGTGGCGGGGCAAAATGAAAGGCGCGGATACGGGAATCGATGGCATCCGCTATTTCCGCGATCTCGACCGGAAGGAAGTCCATACCATCCTCATCAGCGTGAAGGGCGGGGAGAATGTCGGCCCGGCGATGGTGAAGGATTCGATCGCGACGCTAGCGCGCGACCAGGCGCTCATCGGGCTCTTCATCACGCTGGCTGCGCCGACAAAGGCGATGCAGACGGAAGCGGCGGCGGCGGGATTTTACGAAAGCCCGAACGGGAAGAAGTATCCGCGGTTGCAGTTGCTCACAATCGACGGGTTGCTGGAGAAGACGCATCGGACGGAGCATCCCGACTACGAGCCGGATACCGGCTACAAGAAATCGAAGGCAGAACGGCGCGCCGAGCAACAGAAACTCATCTGAGTGTTAGGAGCGCGCTCGAGAAAGCGCGGGCCCGAAAACGCCTAACGAGTAAAGGACCGGCTTCACTCTAATCTCACCGTTTCAGCGTTTCAATAGTGAGGTCGTGCATAATAAGCCTCGCGCTTGGTTCGCTGGTTGGTAGAGAGTGACTAATGAACAAACTTGGTTTGCTTGGAACAGCAGTGGTGATGTCCTGCACGGTAGGTTTCGCGCAAGGGCAAAACGCGGACGCAGGGCTGCGCGCTATCTATACGGAAGAATGGAAGTGGCGACTGGAGCAATTCCCAGGGCTGGAAGGCCCTGAGAAGCCAGTGCCCGATCATTTGCCAAAGGTAGATCCGGCGACGCAAGAAAGGCAGCTCCATCATTGGGAGGAGGTGCTGCGCAAGCTCGATAATGTGTCGCGCTCGCTACTTTCGCCGGAAGCACAAATCAACTACGACGTCTTCCGGCCGGAAATTGAGAACTCTGTCGCCGATCAAAAATTCCGTGACTACGAGATGCCCGCTAACTCGGATTCTGCTTTTTGGACTGACTTGGGTGAGGGCGCGCGACGGCCTTTTAAGACGCTTACGGATTACAGGAACTGGATTGCGCAGATGCGGGATGTGCCGCGCTATTTCCACGAGCAGATCGCGAACATGCGGGCAGGGTTGGCGCGCAACTTCACCCCGCCGCGCCCGACTTTGCAGGGACGCGACAAATCCATCGCCACCGTCGCGGAAAGGAAGCCGGAAGAGGGCCTGCTCTACACTCCCTTCCGCGAACCGATGGTAGGAGTGGCTCCGGCCGACCAGGAGAAGCTCAAAGCGGAAGCGGCGCAGGTGATTCGCGAGATGGTGCAGCCGGCTTATGCGGAGCTGCTCAAATTCTTCCGCGACGAATACGTCCCGTCCACGCGCACGACGCTGGCGGCGGAAGCCCTGCCGGATGGCAAAGCTTATTACCGGCAGAAAATTCGCGAGTTCACGACACTTAATCTGGCACCGGAAGAGATCCACCTGACTGGCGTGGCGGAAGTAGAAAAGTTACACGGGCAAATGGTGGAGGTGATGCATGCCACCGGCTTTAAAGGCGACTTCCCCGCCTTTCTGCAATTCCTGCGCAGCGATCCGCAGTTCTATGCCAAAACTCCGCAGGAGCTGCTCAATCGCGCCGCCTGGATCTGCAAGGTTTTCGATGGTAAGAGCTCGCAGTATTTCGGCTATCTGCCGCGCATGCGTTTCACGATTAAACCTGTGCCGGCTGATCTCGCGCCCTTCTATACCTCAGGCCGCGGAGGCCCGGGCGTGTATCTGCTTAACACCTACGATCTGCCGCATCGTCCGCTTTATAGTCTTACGGCGCTCACGCTGCATGAGTCGGCGCCGGGACACGCCTTGCAAATTCCCATCGCGCTCGAGCACAAGGATCAGCCGGAATTCCGTCAGCACGATTACATCTCGGCTTATGGGGAAGGCTGGGCGCTCTATTGCGAGAAGCTGGGCGATGAGATGGGAATGTACGAAACGCCCTACGAACGTTTCGGCATGCTGGGTTATCAGATCTGGCGCGCGGTGCGGCTGGTGGTGGATACCGGCGTCCACGCGCAAGGCTGGACGCGCGAGCAGGCGTTGCAATACATGCACGATCACACCGCGTTACCCGACCATGAGATTGAAACCGAAGTGGATCGTTACATCGCATGGCCCGGCCAGGCGCTCTCCTATTATCTGGGCGAGCTCGCCATCCTCCGCGCGCGCGAGAAGGCGGAGAAAATGCTCGGCCCGAAATTCAACATCCGCGCCTTTCACGATGCCGTGCTCGAGCTGGGCTCGGTACCCTTGCCTGTCCTCACTGCCCGCATCGACCGCTTCATCGCCGAAGGCGGCAAAGGCCCTCACCCAGAGATGGAGTGAGCGGTTAATGCGCGAATAACCTAACGAGTAAAGGACTCAGTTGGTTTCAGTATCTCGGAGTTTCCAAATTTGAGAATCTCACCGCGCTGGCGTGAAGTGCTCGCCTGGACTTGAGACAGATGGCGCGACGTTGGGGTGGATGGCTTGGTGACGGCTTGGAGGTGATAACAACGCAGACAACGGAGCCTAACGAGAGCGAGTAGAGATAGAAGCCACCGGCTTTTTGCTCTCGTGGTCGTCTCCAAAGTCGATCCCAAAGACGATGAAGGGCTCCACTATCGGCAAATCTCTCGTCGTCCCAAATAACGGCTCTAAGTCAAGATGAGTTCTCGAGGTAGGCCTCCTTTGCACACTGGGCCCGACTAGGAACTCGATTTCGGGATCGCCACGCGAATTGTTCTCCGTTGTGTTCTCGAAGTTCGTTTCGATTCCCACGCTGAGCTTGCTCTCGATCGCAGTGTAGCTCACACCCTGGCTAAAACCCCATTCCGTCGCACGGCCACCTCCCGTTTGCTCCTCGTAGAACGCGTCGAACTTTCAAAATCGTCATGCCGGGTCAAGTGCTATTGCCGACTTCTCGAAAATTACCGGCTCATTCCTTCTAACTGATGATAGACCGATGAGAGCTACGCAAAGAGTGACCCACAAAGAATTATAAAAATAATTCTTGCTACGACTTTTTAATCCTGATTTAAACGGCCTAACGAATGAAAGGTTTCCTCGGCGAAGTAAAACAAGCGCGTCCACTAACACCGCTTAATTTTATATCTCAACGGAGACCTTCCGCCTGCGAGTTTTTACATTACTCCGTTAGTTAGGTGGTGACTATTTCCTTGAATGATGAAAAATAAAATCAGCCTCAGTCTTACGACCGCATTCGTCCTGCTTTTGGCGATCGTGCGTGTTAACGCGGAGTGGGTTTATAGCGTCGTCGACCTAGGAACCCTGGGCGGCGCGACAAGTTCGGCGGCTGGCGCTTCGGGCCAGGCCACTAATGCCATGGGAATGATCGTCGGTTCCTCGACTTTGCGCGATAGCACGGAGCGCGCCTTCCTCTACGTCAGTGGCCAGATGTACGATCTTAATACTCTTTGCGATCTGTCGCAGGGCGACTTCAGGGTCCTCACTCTCGCTAAGTCCATTAGTGACTCAGGCCTTATCATCGGGGATGGCATTACGAAAGAGGGAGAGAAGCACGCCTTCGTCTTAACGCCGCTGCCAGTCGATGGCGGATGCTGGTCGTATGCCTGCTGCCAGTGGGTTTGGATCCAAGATAGAGACGGCTGGTGGTGGGAAAGCAATTCTCAATCCTATGTATGGCATGGCCCGGCCGGGAATCATCCCGCGCATCCCGCGCAGCCGCCGCACTGCTGGTTGTCGCCGCTGCCGTGCGGTGTTGGCTGGGGTTGCGGGGGCTCGGGTAATGGCGGCAGCGATGGGAATGGCGACAATGCCAATAATGGTAACGGCGGAAATAACGGCAACGGCGGAAACGGTGGCTATGGCGGCCCTGGAGGTCCAGGTGGCTTAGGTGGCGGCTCATTTACTCCTCCTCCCCACGGCGGCGGTGGCGGCTCCTCATTCACCCCTCCGCCCGGCTTTTGCTGGACCTGCGTCGACGGGGAAGTAGTAACGCTAACCGCTGCCGAAGCACGTAAGAAAGGGTCCCAGTGTTACCGCTCCGAGGAAGAAGCGATCCGGAATTGCCTCACCTGCTGGTGGGCCTGCATTAACGGCAAAGTAATTCAGACGACTTGGGCCGAGTGCTCCACTAAAGCCCAGTGCTTCGCGACGGAAGACGAAGCGAAACAAGCTTGCGAGAAACATTGCTGGGTTTGTTTCAACGGCAGAGTCATTCAAGTAACCGAGACCCAGGCTAAGAGGAGAGGCTTGCAATGTTATCAGACCAGGGAAGAGGCGGAGAAGAATTGCCTGCAAGTCTGCTGGACTTGTGTGAATGGAAAAGTCGTTCAGTTACCGCCCGGACAGACGCCGCCCGAAGGCACTCAATGTTACGCCACAAAAGTGGAAGCGCAGAAAGCTTGCAACCCGAACCCGTGCTGGACCTGCGTCAACGGGAAGGTAGTTCAGCTTCAGCTAGGCCAGAGGCCGCCAGAAGGTATGCAATGTTACCCCACACCGCAGGAAGCACAGCGGCATTGTCAGCCGCCGGAAGAATGCTGGATTTGTCAGAATGGGAGGGTTAAACAGCTCGCTCCGGGTCAACCCATCCCCGAAGGCACGGTATGCTATCCTTCAGCGCAGGAGGCACAGCGGCATTGTCCGCCGCCGCCAGAATGCTGGATATGTCTGAATGGGAAAGCGGTCTTGGTAACGGCCGCCCAGCCTATGCCCGAAGGTGCGCAATGTTATCCTTCCAAAGAAGAAGCGCAGCGGCATTGTCCGCCGCCAGAAGAATGCTGGATATGTCTGAATGGGAAAGCGGTCTTGGTAACGGCCGCCCAGCCTATGCCCGAAGGTGCGCAATGTTATCCTTCAAAAGAAGAAGCGCAGCGGCATTGTCCGCCGCCGGAAGGATGCTGGATATGTCTGAACGGGAAAGCGGTTCTGATAACGGCCGCCCAACGTATGCCCGAAGGTGCGCAATGTTATCCTTCAAAAGCGGAGGCGCAGCGTAATTGCAAGCCGACCCCTTGTTGGACGTGTGTGAACGGAAAGGTAGTGCAGATGACTCCGGCGCAAGCCAAGTCGAAACGTCTCCCGTGTTATCCGACTAAGGAAGAGGCGCAGGCGAATTGCAAACCACCGGAAGCCTGCTGGGTCTGTCTGAACGGCAAAGTCGTGCAGCTCACCGCCGCGCAAGCGAAGAATAGGAAGCTCGAATGCTATCCGTCCAAAGAAGAAGCACAGCAGCACTGTGAAACTCCCAAACCCTGCTGGGTATGTTTGAACGGGAAGGTCGTGCAGCTCAATTCCACGCAAGCGCAGGCCAGACACCTGGAATGTTATTCTTCCAAAGAAGAGGCGCAGGCAAATTGCAAGGCGGCGGAAGCCTGCTGGGTCTGTCTCAACGGCCGAGCCACCCAGCTCCCGGCAGCACTAGCTCGGGCTAGAGGATTGCAATGCTATTCCTCCCAGGAAGAGGCGAGCGCGAATTGTCGGCCGGCGGAGCCAATCCCGCAGGGAGATGGCCTGGGGCCTCGGATCAGACCTACTCCACCGCCAAGGCCGAGGTAACACTTTAGAATGATCTCTATGAACAAAGTACTAATGTCAGCCGTAGCTGTCACACTCGTGATCTTCACCGCTATCTTGGCTAGGTCCGCATCCGCTGCGGGTCCCTACATCTACGTTGCGAATGCGGGCGACGACACCGTTTCCAAAATCGATGTCACGCTGAAACAGGAAGTGGCTCGGTACGCTACATGGTTTAATTCAGGTAACAACAATTCTACCTGCTTTTCTGGCTACCCCGGCTACCCCAATTGCACCTACCCCATTCCGCACCCTGGATCGGACAAAGCGCATCAGGGACCGGCACCCTCTCGCATCGCGCGGGACTCTACCGGCAATAACGGCTATGTGTATGTTCTAGATCGCTTTTTCAGCAATGATAACAGGGTCGCTTATCTAGGATCGGTGAATTTGCCACACTTCCCGGTCTTGTTTAAAATCGCAGTTAGCGGAGGAAATCCTACTTCGACGGGCTCCACGCCGCTCTCCATCGTTGACAGTAACAACAGTAACGACATTGAAACTGGAGAAGCCGCGGACCAAGCAATCATTTGGGCTAAGTCAATCGGCACGGGACAGGATTTGGCGGGCTTAGGGCGCGCACTGGCGATCGACAAGAACGGCTTCTTATGGGTTGGAATGTTCTACTCAGGCCGATATTGGAAGGTGAACCCGAACAATGGGCTTACAATCGGCACACCAATCGACACCCAAACGCCCTTTTACCACCAACCGTACGGCTGCCAAGTGGACGTAAATGGTCATCTCTGGAGTGTTGACGAAGCCAACACGTTAGCAGAGATCGATACCAGCACTGGTAAGCTCGTGGGGATCTATCAACACCCGGACTCGAACTATTCCATTGCGGTCTTCAACGATTGCACCTCCAGTCCGCCCAAGGTTAAGGTTTACCTTTCTAACCGGTCGGGGCACACATACATTGTTTACGATCCAGACGCTCCCCCAACCGCGAGGTTCAGCAATTCTCCAGGCAGCATCCACCAATTTCCGTCCTACGCTGTTGCGGTGGACAAAGCTGGTAACATTATTTCGGGGTCCTTTACTGGCGAGGTCATGAAAACGACACCCAGCGGCACCATTATTTGGTCCAACTCTTCGGTAGTTATGTTAGACCTTCACGGCCTTATCATCGACGAAAATGACGACGTATGGGCTATTGATAGATACGGCGGCCGAGTCGTTAGATACGACGGTGGGAGCGGCCAAACCGGCCCGAGTGATATCGTCAAGGTGGGTCTCGAGCCCTACACCTACGGAAACACGCCGCCACCAGCCTGTAACACTCCGTCAACTCCACCTGCCTGCGCGAAAGTCACCGACAAGGACATCCACTGCGAACCGAACGGCGGCTATAGCTACACCTTTAGTGTGACTAACAACTCGGGGAAGGATGCTTCCCAAATCCTACTCACGCCTACCCAGGGTAGTAGCTTCACTCTTAGCCAACAGCTCTTCAATCTTTCGCCGGTTTTGCATAATGGCCAGTCCACTACCTTGACGGTGAAGATCAAGAATGTGAAACCGGGCACCAAAGTCTGCTTCTTCCTTAGCTTCACGGGGAAGGACCATCCATGCTGCATCGTAAAGGTGTGTCCTACCTTGCCAACTTGTGGCGCCACGCAAAGCCCTTCACCTCAAAAGACCGATGGCCGCAAACGTTGAAAGCTGGCTAAGACCTCGGGAGCGGTCTCCACAAACCTAACAAGCCCTCTTACAGGTCTTCTCGCCTATCATCGGCCGCTCTCCCGGAGGGAAGAGGAGGGGATTGGGGAGAAAGTAGAAAGTGGAAATGCGAAAGTAGAAAGCAGGGAGTAGAAACCAGAAAGTAAAAGTAGAAGTAGCCATAACGGCTTCGAAGAAACGGCCGGGTTTTCAAAGTGCGAAGTCGAAAAGTCGGAAGTAACGCACCCCAAAGGGCGACTGGGCCTTCAAAGTCGGCTCTCGTTTCCCAAATGGAGGCGGCTACAGGGCCGGGCCATTGCTGCGTAAGAGGCGGACGTGCCGCAATTACGCCAGCCGATCGAAGCCCTTTCACAAAAGGAAAGCTTCTCGCTTACTAGGAATTCGCGAACGCCAGGCAGTGCTCGGTATCAGGTCACGCCAAGAGAGCCAGATATAATCGTGCCTCCTGGCTCGGAAAGAGGCCGGCCGATGATTCGCACCCGTTAGGGAAGAGATTCAGCTTTTCGGCTTCTCGCCACTTGGGTGGTGCCTAACGAGTAAAGGACCGCTGCCCCTGAAGCCGACGCCTATTCTCCTATTCCAGGCATTCGCCGCTATCGGCTGATCTTATCTACGGTGTTGGTCCCGAAGTTTGCCACCCAGATGCTCGTGCCATCAAATAGAACGTTACCCGGATTGGCTTCCACTGTGAGCGAGTGCCGCCGGTCTCCATTCCTCACCTGCAGCCTGACGACCCGTTCAGCATCGTAAAGCGTGACCCAGATGATGGTGCCGTCAAAAGCGATTCCGACTGGAGTATCGTCGATCCGTAAGACCTGTGCGAGAGCGCCATCACTTGCTCGAAGCTTTCTCACGGTCGAGCCCGAAGGGTTTGTTACCCAAATATTGACGCCGTCAAAAACAAGGAAGTAGGGGCTCAACCCGGCCGGGAACGTGCCGAGTGTGGCTCCGTCGTCGGCGCGCAACTTGGTTACGGTGCCGGCGGAATTGTTGGCGACCCACATATTTGCTCCGTCGTAGATGATGCCGAGAGGCTGGCTCCCGACGGTAAAGGTACCCTGGGGTTCGCCATCACTCGCGCGAAGCTTGGTCACATTGCCTGAACCGAAGTTCGTGACCCAGATATTAGCTCCATCAAAGGCGAGGCCTGTTGGCTGGTTGCCAACCGAATAGGTAGCCAGCAAAGCTCCGTCGCTGGCGCGCAACTTGGTTACGGTGTTGGAGTCGGTGTTTGCTATCCAAATGTTAGCGCCGTCAAAGACGATACCGAAGGGATTGAGCCCGACGTTGAAATTACCTAAGAGAGCGCCATCGCTAGCACGGAGTTTGGTGGCGGTGTTGTCCGTTCTATTACTTACCCAGATATCAGCCCCATCCGAGGCCATGCCGGCCGGCTGGTGGCCCACCGAGAAACTTTGCACAGTGACGGCAGGATCGAGTTGCCGCGCGGTTGCCGGCAGGACGAAAATCCCGCCGACCCCAACGAGCAGAGTGGACAAGACGGAGAGAGCCGTTCTGGTAAAATTCATTGATCCAGTCTTACCGGCGGCGACGTTCGCTCGTCAATCCGTCATTTTCGCTTTGTCGGGAAATCTTCCCGCTTAAACGGGGGAGGAAAGGATGCGGGGGTGGAATAGGGCCAGCTCTGGAATCCTGCCGAGAGCTTTTTGAAGTTCCGCGAGTCCCTAATTCGGAGAACCGGAAATCTTAGAAGATTCAACCCATATCTGTCGCGCACGATAACGAGAGGTCCAGCCCGCAGGACTCTCTTAGCCTGGAGTACGAAAGCGGAATGGCCCTTTCGCTGTTGCTCAATCGTAACATTAAGACCCGGGCGAACACAGTCATGGTTGCTACAATGACGTTACTAGTGACGCAGGAAACTCAAACAACGCTCGCCGCTCATAGAACCGAGCAAGCCATCAACCTGAAAGGAATCTCATGTCCAGTAAAGTAACCACATACCTCGGTGCCATTCTCGTCCTCACCATTGCCACTTCGAGCCCGGGAGCGCGTCTGCCGGCGTCTATCCGGGCGAACTCCACCCCGCAAGGCGCGGATAGTCGTGCGCGCGCAGGCCAGATCACCCTCGTCGCCGCCGCGAGGAAGGCCGGCGCGAGCGAACTCTCTGCGCAGGCCCTGGCCGATGCGGTGACGAAAAAAGTTTATCCGCGCGACACACTCGTCCCTCCATCAGTCGAGAGTGCTAATGAGTATTTCGGCTATTCCGTAGCGATCTCGGGCCGTCGCGCGCCCTTGTCGGGGTGCCGCGGGGCAATTTTTATTTCTTCTATGGAAATGGGAGCGCTTTCACCTTCGTTTTCGATGGCACGAGTTGGAAATTTGGAAGCGGAGCTAACCCCCTCCGACCGCACCGGCCTCTACGATAACTTCGGCCTCGCGGTGGCGCTGCAAGGAAACCGCGCGGTTGTCGGGGCAGATGGGACGGATGAACAGGAAGGGGCCGCCTACATTTATGACTTTAATGGGACCACTTGGGTGCAAACGGCCAGGCTCCAGCCGAAAGACGGAAGCTTTGGCGATGGCGATCTCTTCGGGAACGCTGTCGCGCTGGATGGCGACCGCGTCTTGATCGGGCGCGTCTTCGATAGCGAGCAATACACTAATAACGGCGCGGCCTTCACCTTCACTTACAACGGCACGGCTTGGACCCAAGAGGCAAGGCTCGATACCACGACTTTCGGCTATATCTTCCGTAACCTCGGCGTCTCAGTCGCCCTCTCGGGCAATCGCGCCTTGCTCGGCTCAGTCAGTGGTGAGGATTTTACCGGTCGCGCTTTTGTTTTTGTTTTCGACGCAAGCAGTTGGACTTTGGAAGCAACGCTCGATGCGACTGATTTCTTCGCCAGCAGCGGCTTCGGCGGTTCGATCGCGCTCCAAGGCACTACCGCCCTCGTCGGCGGCAACGATCTGATCGGCAATACGAGTGCGATCGCTGTCGGCTATGTTTTTCAAGACGATGGCAATGCCTGGAACCTGGCGGCCAAACTCTCCCCCGCGGAAGGCGGCATTGGTCTAGCTGGTGTGGCCTTTGAAGGTCCCGCTGTCGCGCTGGACGGGAGCCGTGCATTGCTCGGCGGTGTTAATCTTCTGGGCACATCGAATCCGCGGACCTATCTTTTCAGCTTCGACGGCACAAGCTGGACAGAGAAGGCGAAATTCATCCGCACCAATCACGGCGCGAACCAATCTGGCGATGACTTTGGCCATGCTGTGGCTCTGGATCGGGGACGTGCCGTAGTAGGCGCGCCGTATTTCGAACAGAACCAGATCTTCGCCGGCACGGCCTACATTTACTCGCTCCCCCGTGCGCAATAAGACTGCCGCGGACCACAATCGGATAGCCTAACGAGTAAAAGACAGGAGGGGCGCAGAGGTTCAGCTTTTCCGTCATCTGAGGGATGCCTAACGAGTAAAGGATATAGTTAATGAAACGTAATTCTAAAATGGCAACATGCACAGACCGACCCCGCCTCCGCTACTGATCGAGGGTCAGGACGGGAATTTGCACAACCTCGCGGCCGGGGAATGCGCCCGCCGCGACCACTTGCGCCAAGCCGTTGGTGGGGCATCGCCGGTCTGAATTATCATCACCGTGCCGTTTACCGGATATATATTGGCATAGCCGGCATACTCGACGTTGCGTTCCAGGGTGGTGTAATCCGGCGTACAGCCGGGCCGCCGTTATTGACATCGGTATCTACCTTGCTAAGGCTCTTTCCGCTCAGAGCGCTAAGAGATTAATCTATGAAGAGAAAATTTTTGCAGATGCCGCGCAAGGCCAGCGCAGGATTTTCGACTTTCCTGGCCGGTGTGATCAGCATCACGGCCGGTGTAGCGCTGGCGGCTTCCGCGGAGGGCGCGTCGCCGGCCGGCAACGTAGCGGCGATTACGACCAAGCCAGTCTCATTCGAGATGTTGGACGACTACAATAAGGGTCAGGACCTGAATGAGGTCGCGCTCGACTTTCAACTCATGAATGAGTTAGGCATCGACACCATGCGTTGCAGCTTTGGCTGGGACGATTACGAGCCGACCCGAGGAGTTTACGATTTCACCTGGCTGAAACAGTTTGTCGCTCTCGCTAATCAGTATGGCATTAAGCTTCGGCCTTATATCGGCTACACCGCGCCTTGGGCAGGACGGCGTGGGACCGACGGCGTTTATTGGAACGATCCGCCGGAGGCTTTACCTGAGTGGTATAACTTCGTCTATCACCTAGCGGCGGCCTTGCGACCCTATCCTAACGTTCTCTCCTACGAGATCTACAATGAAGAGAACGACTCTTTCTGGTGGGAAGGTTCCCGCTTTACCTATCGTAAGACTCTCGCTCAGGCCGCGCTCGCCATCCGGGCCGCTAACCCCGATGCGCAAGTCATCCTCGGCGGCATGGTCTTTCCGGATTTCGACTGGCTCTCTGCCTTGGTCGATTACGGCCTGGCCAAGTCTTACGACATCACTCCTTTCCATGCCTACCCGGAGACCTTTGAAGATCCGACCGTGGAGCAATACCTCGACGTGCAATATCACGATTACTTCGTCCCGCTCAATAACAAGGCCGGCGGACACAAACCGATTTGGATTAATGAGATGGGCTATGCCACCACCGCCGGCATTACGAAACATCAACAGGCGGATTGGTATGTCCGGGCGGTGAGTACCTTTCTCGCCGATCCTAACATACAAGGACTGGGATTCTTCGAAATCCGCGACGTTCCTATCACTGATCCTGTGCTAGGCCAGGACGCGGAGTATCACCTCGGTCTCGTGCGGAGCGACCGGACGAAGAAGCTCGCCTTCTCCACCGTGCAGATGTTGATGGGATTGCTTAATCACGGCAAGCTCACGATCGCCGACCAGCAGGCGCAGGTAAGTGTTATCTCAGGTCAAGCTGGCGAGCTCTATAGTCACTTATTCAAACGCCCGGATGGAACTCAGATACTTTTCGTTTACGATAAGACCTCTACACCCACGGTGAGTGTGGCCTTGGAGATTGCGGGCAGCAAAGCTTACAAGTATAACTATGATGGTAGCTTCGCAGCCTATCCGGCGTTCGATGGGACGACGCTGCCTGCGATAACTCTTACGCCCGGGACCGCCGCGATATTCCGTATCGATCGTTAGAGTTACTCGAAACGCAGACCTTCGATCGGGTCAAGTTGCGACGCTTTTCGGGCGGGATAATAGCCGAAGAAGACTCCTACTGCGCCGGAGAAAAGCGCAGCGATCAGCATGACATTTTGCGAGAGCTGCAATTGCCAATGCAATAGGTGCCGCGCCAGGACGGAGCCGATGAGGCCGGCCACGACGCCCATGACTCCTCCGATCAGACTCATGACGATCGCTTCACTCAGAAACTGCAATTGGATATCTCCTTCGGTCGCTCCGACGGCCAGGCGTATGCCGATTTCCCGAGTCCGCTCCGTTACTGAGACGAGCATGATGTTCATGATGCCGATACCGCCGACCAGGAGCGACAGGGAGGCTGCGCTGCCGAGCAGGAGGGTAAAGACGTGGGCCGCGGAGAGCTGGGCGCGGATCACTTCCTCCGGCGTGCGGATGTTAAAGTCATCATCCTGACCCGCCCGCAGATGGTGCCGCTCGCGCAGGAGAGCTATGATGCGTTTCTTTGCTTCCGGAATGTCATCCCGGCTCGCGGCGGAGTAGTAAATGTCATCGAGCCAATCCTGGCCACTAATGCGTTTTTGCGCGGTCGTGACTGGCATGACCATAAAGTCGTCCTGATCCTGTCCCGTGGTCGAGAAGCCTCTTCCTTGCATGACTCCCAGCACTTTAAAAGGGACGCCCTGCACGCGGATGGTTTGGCCTACTGGATTAGTCGGCCCGAAGAGATTGGAAGCGATCGTCTGGCCAATGACACAAACGGTGGCGGCATGCTCGACGTCGTCATCGATAAAGGCGGCGCCCTGTGCGATCCGCCATTTGCGAATGTCGAAGTACTCCGGACTTACTCCGCGGAATTGCGTGCCCCAGTTTTCGCCGGCATAAACGACTTGAATGTGCCCATCAACATTAGGCGAAGCATTCTTGATTCCCGGGACCTCATCGAGGACCGCGCGGCAATCCCCCATGGTAAGACTCTGGCTATCCGCGACGCCGATTCGCACCCCATTGCGGGCACGGCCTCCGGCTTCAAGCCAGATAAGATTATCGCCTACGTTATGTAACTGTTCTTCGACCTGTTTCGATCCCGCCTCTCCCACTCCTACCACGCAGATAAAGGAGCCAACACCGGCGACAATACCCAGCATGGTAAGCACAGTGCGAACCTTATTGCGGAGCAGGGCCTTTAAGGCTTCCTGAAAAATGGTGCTAAAAAACATTATGCTCGTTAGGCGAAAGGTCTCACTTATTCATAGCGGAGAGCTTCGATCGGATCGAGGCGCGCGGCCTTCTGCGCCGGGTAAAAGCCGAAGAAGATACCGATGGCGATTGAAACCAAAGCCGCCACTAGAATAGCCACGGTCGAGATAGCGATAGGCCAACCCGCCGTGGACGAAATAACAAAGGAAGCACCTATCCCAAGAAGGATGCCGATCACGCCACCGAAGAGGCTGATAACTACGGCTTCGATCAAGAACTGGCGCTTCACGTCGCCTTCCGTGGCACCGATAGCAATCCGAATCCCTATCTCTCGCGTCCGTTCAGTTACAGACACGAGCATGATATTCATAATCCCAAGACCACCGACAAAGAGTGAGACTCCGCCGATGGAACCGAGCAGGACAGTCATAACCTGGCTCGCTTCCGAAGCGACGTCGGCAATGTCGGCCAGGTTACGGACCACAAAGTCTGCCGGCTCTCCGGCGCGAATCCTATGTCGATCGCGAAGCAAAGCCTCTATCTGTTGTTGTGCCACGTAGCTATTAGCGCGCGAGCTCGCCGAGACCATGGCGAAACGGAGCCAGGGCTGACCAGTTATCTTCTTCTGCACCGTCGTGAGGGGCGCGATGATGGTATCGTCCTGGTCCTCACTGAGTGCGGCAGACTGACCCTTCGCCACCAGGACTCCGACCACGACAAAAGGAAGGCTGCCGATGCGCATCTTCTTCCCGATTGGGTTGACCGAAGCAAAGAGGTTCTTGCGGACGGTCTCGCCAATGACCGCTACGTTCGCCGCGGTAGTCACATCGTCATGGGTAAAACTGCTTCCACTTTGAAAGTCCCACGTCCGGATATCGAAATACTCGGGGGTAGTGCCGACGATTCTCGTTCCCCAGTTATCGCCTTCATAGACAATCTGCGCAGAAGTCTGCGTGCCAGGCGCCGCCGCGACCACCGCCGGACACTCACGGGCGATCGCCTCGACATCACTCTCGACCAGCGATTTCGTGCCGCCGTAGCCGACGCTCAAGCCGCCGACGCGGCGCGAGCCCGAGCTGATAAAGATCATGTTTGACCCGAGAGTAGCGATCTGCTTCTGCACGGTTTGATCGGCGCCCTGGCCGATGCCAATCATAGCTATGACTGCACCTACTCCGATGATAATCCCGAGCATGGTCAGGATGGATCGCGCCTTGTTGCGGAGAAGGACTCGCAGAGCGATCTGAAGAGTAGCGATAAGGTCCATCGTAGAGTTAGTCGTCGAGCTTCGGCATGGTCTTGATTACCTCCGTCGCGATGAGTCGTTTCGGGATCAATTCATCCCGGCGGATCGAGCCATCGCGAAAGAGAATGCTACGGCGCGCGAAGTTAGCTATGTCTGTTTCGTGAGTGACGAGGATGATGGTTAGTCCCTGGTCATTCAGAGTTTGAAATATCTCCATTACTTCGACGGAAGTACGGCTATCCAAGTTACCGGTTGGCTCATCGGCGAGAAGGATGGAAGGACGGTTTACGAGCGCGCGGGCAATCGCGACGCGCTGCTGTTGGCCGCCGGAAAGCTGCGAGGGAAAGTGGTCGGTGCGATCGCCCAGACCTACCAGGCTTAGTGAGTGGAGTGCACGCTCGCGCCGTTCTGTCTTAGCAATGCGCGCGTAGAGCGTGGGCAGCTCCGTGTTCTCCAGCGCGGTCGTGCGCGAGAGGAGATTGAACCCTTGAAAGACAAATCCGATCTGCCGATTGCGGATACGAGCAAGCTGAGTCTTATCGAGCGCGGCGACGTCTGTCCCTTCGAGTAGGTAACGACCCAGGGTTGGCTTATCAAGACAACCAAGGATATTCATGAAAGTAGACTTACCGCTGCCGCTGGCCCCCATGATGGCGACGAACTCTCCGCGCTTGATCTCCAGATTCACCCCGCGCAAGGCGTGCACGCGGTTATCACCCATTTGGTAATACTTATGCAGCTCTTCTGCCCGAATGACGCCGCCACTTAGGTCAGTAGCAAAAGCTGGCGATTCCTGAGATGGCAAAGTAAGCCCCTATTCCTGCGCCGCGCTTCCTAGGTCCGCCGCGGACCGGCCGGTCCATTACCTTTGCTGCCGCCGGCACTTTGAGTCACACCGGTGATCAGGCTATCGCCTACATTTAAGTTACCATTCACCACCTGCATTAACTCAGTGTCTGTATGATCGGTAATGCCAGTCTTAACTCTCACCGGTTCCAACGTCTTACCGGCACGAAGTTTCCACACTACCCGCATCTCGGCCTTCGCGGCGGAGCCTCTACTCGCCGGGAGAGCTTTGCCCGTCGCTTTCTGCGAGACAGTAGTTCCCTCTTCCGGAATATCAGCCTTCTTATAGAGCTTCTGGATTTCACTCGCGGAAAGATCGGGCTTGAAGCGTAACGCGGCGTTAGGAAGTCTGATGACATCGAGAGCTGTCGCAACGGGGATACTGACATACGCGGTCATACCCGGGAAGAGCCTGCGCTGTGGGTTATCGAAATCGATGATCGTGTCATAGGTCACCACATTCTGCACGACCGTAGAATTCATCCGCACTTGTGAGACAGTGCCTTCGAAGGTCTCGCGCGGATAAGCATCCACTTTGAAAGTAACTCTTTGGCCAGGCTTCATCCCGCCAACGTCTGACTCATCTGTCTTGGCGTAGACTTGCATCTTCGTGAGATCCTGCGCGATGGTGAACAAAGTCGGCGCTTGGAGCGAGGCTGCGACCGTCTGCCCGACATCGACAGTGCGGGCGACAACTGTCCCATCGATCGGCGCCCGGATCGTAGTGTAATCGAGGTTCGTTTGCGCGACCTGGACGGCAGCACGTTTCTGCTCGACTTGCGCGCGAGCTTGTTGTTCCTGCGCTTCCGTCGCGGTCACCTGCGCATCCGCACTTTCGGAGCTGGCCTGTGATAACTCTAAAGCCTGGGCACTTACGGCGCCGCTCTTAGTGAGACCCTGGTTACGTTGATAATCCTCCTTGGTCTGCCTTTGACTTGCCTTAGCTTTCACTACGTTCGCCGCGGCGACCGCGACATTGGCGATGGCATCTTCCAAGTCGGCCTTGGCTTGGGCGAATGAGCCTTGGAAGAGCGCGGGGTTGATCTGCGCGATAACGTCGCCTTTCGTCACGTGAGAGTTAAAGTCAGCATGTAACTCCGAGATCACTCCCGAGACCTGAGATCCTACCTGTACGGTGATGACAGCGTTGATCGTTCCCGTAGCATCCACTACTTGAAAGATGTCCCCTTTTTCCAAGGGAGCCGTCGCATAGGAAACTCCGCCAGCGCCATCCCTGCCGAAAGTGATGTAAAGCAGGACGAGGGCGACAAGGGCAGCGCCGATAGCGAGTAGATATTTCTTGGACATTTGTCGATACGTCTGGAGGGACAGGGAAGCGTGCAGTAATGCCACGTAAGTTGTCTATTCGCAAAAGACGCCATTTGATTGGCGAAAAATATGACCGCAGAATTTCATTAACGTTATCTAGGCTGCTCTTTGCCAGGTTCGGGGAGAACGGCGGGGAGCCAGAGCGCCACGTGCTTCTGCGACTTACAGGGTGCGTAGTGGTGAGTCAGGGCATAAGCCTTTAGCGGCTGCTCGAACTCTCTATGTTCGGTGCCCGTGAGAATCCCGGCCGGAGGCTCTTTTTCCAAAAGTGCTGCAAGCTCTGCTGGACCCACAAAGCCAAAGCGGATTCGGTCGCTTTTAGTCATGCAGCCAGCGGTGCGCCATGCGAACGGGCCGCTGGCAAACTCAGGGTAAGTTTCGAGGGAGCCTTCGAGCGGAAAGATCGGCGCCAGGGTGAGGATCTTACCTTTAGGGACAAACTTGCGTATCTCCACGCCTTCATCGTGAGCGGCAAAGACAGGCCATTTCGAGGGATGAAGAGTTACTTTGTAAGTCGGCAATGCGCAGATCGACAGGACTAAACTCACTCCTATCACTGCCGCCATAAGGCGGCCGACCCGGAACTTTCGCTCCCGTGCCATTCCGTAAATGTTACCGAGTAGGAGAAATGGAACGAAGGGATAGTAATACTGACGATAGGAGGGATTCGGCGCCCAACTGCCAAGAAAGAGGAACGGCAAGATCAATAATAGCATCGTCACTGCGCGATCCTCACCGAAGCGGCGCCAACCTCTCCGCACCCAAGGTCGAAACGCAAAATAGATGAAGCCGATTACCAGGGCCAAATCCGCCGGAGACTTAAGCAGTTCCTGGAAGGGAAAGCTAAGCTTATTGAGGAAAGTGATTTCGTGCGGGACGGTATTCTGGCGGTAAAGCCAATTAACCGTTTCGTTGTAAGTGAAGTTATCGAAGAAGAAGCGGCTCGGAGCTTGTTGGAAAAGAAAGAGTGTCGGCAACAAACCCACTATTAGCCCCGCGCAGTAACTGCTCAGGCCAGGAAACCGGTTTCGCCCAGGGATCCGGAGAAAGAGTGTCGCGAGGAGAAAGGGCGCCACCAGCGGCGCGAACGAAAGACGTGTTCCTATCGCGAGACCAACCAGGAGCCCACAGATGGCCAGCCAAAGGAACGGACGCTTCCCTTCTGCGGCGCTTAGAAAGGTCAGATAGGCGAAAACTGCCGCGAGGACTGCGAGATCATGATTCCAAGCACGACCGGCGGTAAAGCCGAATCCCCGATCCAGTGCCAGAACAAGGAAGAAGCCAGTCGCGATCATCCACCGCCTTGGCCCGAGGTGTCGGAACTCCCAAGCTGCGACCGCGAAAATGACAGTGAGAAGTAAGGCAGCGCAACCCGCGTTAAAGCAACGGGCGGCCAGCAACAGGTGCGAGGTTACGGAAAAGAGCGCGGTATAAACGAAGACCAGGTTTGGGGTATGGAAGAAGGGATAGTCGCGGTACGGCAATAACCCATCGCGGAGGAAGAGCATGGCGGGGGTGACAAACTGATGTTCGTCGTGATTCAAAGGGCGCGCCAACGAGCGGAGAAAGAGAAGACACACTCCTAAGAGGATGGTTCCTCCCATAATCCCCAGCGCAGATCCCGAAGGCATTCGACTTATAACCTTAGCAGTCGGGATGGTGTTCGAGGCACTCGGTCCCGGTTGCAGAGGCTTTGTAATTTCTCGGTAACTCTCCCACTTAGCTCCCAGCATCATGGCAATCGTAAGGGTCCCGGCGGGCCGGATCGAGGTAGGAAAGACAGATAACAGTTTTGTCAGCACGCGAGAGCGGTACTCGACAGGTTCATGCGCTAGAACGGGAAGCGTGACAGTGAAAATTCGATCGTCGTGGTCAAGGTCACCTCGATGGAAGAGTCGCCTTCCGATGTCTTCCGCGAGCCGTGCCCTAACGAGCAAAGCTCTCGTGGAGTGGAAACGATGGATCGCCTTGATAGTGGTCGCGCTGGCCGGGCTCGCTGTTGGTTATGCACTCGGGACTCGATTTGACGAGGTCGCTTATAGAATTGCCGAGGCCCTGCGCGCGATGACGCATTAAAGAGATGTATCTAGTGATGGCGCATGACTGCGCACGACGACTAAGCAAATCCGCCATAACGGACTGCGGAAGTTGGTCAGGAAATGGTCGCGCGCGAGTGGCGTGAAATGACTTACTGAGCCGGTTGCTCTTGAGCGGGATCGATAATACCGCGCCGGCAGAGATAGATCTTGTAGCGTCTTATAACCCGTCCGTAGTCCTTGACCTCTATCTCCCCCAAGGATGTGATCTGAGCGAAGCGAGCGTGAAACGACTCCGAGACTTTGTTGCGTTTGCTCATGAACAAGGCATTCCCTGTGGGATGTTCTTCCTCATAGTTCGGCCATACCTCGAGCTGATCCATCGGGGGAAAAACGATAGGAACAAATGTCTCCGGCTGCCCAGGCAGATAGAAGGAAAGGAGGGACGCGGTCATATAATCCTCGGCGATGATAAAGGACGCCCCCGTTTTTTGTTGGACCTTCGCCAGAGCTTGCGCCAGAGCCTGCGACCCTCGCGCTCGATTGAGGGGATCCAACCTGGCCGGGAGGTGCAGCCAATGGCCCCCGAGCAGCAAACCCGTTTCCAGCATTGCCAGCACCACCGCCACCGCCGCCAGCCAGCGCGCCTTCCGACTAGTAGCCATCAGGAGCGGCCACTTCGCGGCGAGAAGAATGAGTCCTCCAATGTAGGCGGCCGCAGTCCAGTTCGGTGGCTCGTGGTAATTGGCGCTGAGAACGAAGTAGAAAGAGAACAGCGGCAGGAAAAGAGTCAGAGTATAACGCGTTGCGGGCCGATCGGTTTGGAGGAGGCTCCGGCGGCTGAGAAGAAAGAGTAAGCCGACGAAGAGCAGGGGTGAGACGACTCCAGCTTGGGAGCCGAAAAACTCAACCACGGACAACGGATGCAAAGTAAACCGATGCTCCAGGCCCCCGCGCGTCACAAGCCAGTGACTCGTCGGCCAACCATGGCGGATATTCCAGATAGCCGCCGGGAGTAGGAAGAGCAGTGCCACACCGATCATCGCCCAGAAATCAGGTCGCCGGAAGTGGACGCGAGCGGGGCGATGCCAGCAGCAAAAGAGAGCAAACGAGACAAGCTCCATGGCCGCGGTGTACTTCGATAAAATCCCGAGGCCGACCAGACAACCGGTCAGGAGCCACCATCTCAGGCCCGGCTCATGATTCGCCTTCCAAAAAGCCCACGCCGCCCAGGTCCAGAAGAAGACATAGACAGTATCGATAGTCATGAGGGAAGCGCCGACCGCGAAGAGCGGGATGACACTCGCCATCAGCACCGCCCAAAACCCCGCCCGCGCGGAGAAGAGCGCTGCGCCTAACGAGTAAAGGCCCACGCCGGTGCCCCCTGCGAGCAGGACAGCGAAAAAGCGCACGCCGAAGACGGTCTGGCCGAAGAAAGCGGTCCCCGCGCTGATGAACCACGCGACCATGGGTCCCTTATCCAGATAAGAGATATCAGGATGGCGCGACCAGAGCCAGTAATAGGCTTCGTCGCCGACTAGTTCGAGATGCGTGCTATATGCCAGGTGCAAAAGCGTCCCGATGATAATGAGAGCGAAGGCCGCACGGCGATGGAAGTGGTCAGCCTTCTGTGCGCTGCCTGCGTTAAGCGATTCGTTAGGCATTTCCCTCATCTGGACGGGCTCGGTCTTATACTCGTTAGGCCGCCAGGGCGGCGGGCTCGTCGTGGGCTGGATGGAAGGTTGCATGGCTTTTCCCAAGGCTTCGTCCTGACTCGGGCCGCTCCGCGATCACGCGGCTATCTTTCCCAGCAATGCCTAACTCGTATAAGTCTCTCGAACCTTGTGGTCGTAGGTCGATTATCCAGGTCGTCTCCCCGTTTGCGATCCGCAGTTCTTCACCTGTCAAGATGGCCTGTGGGAACCGCCGCAACGCAATCTGCCGCGCGGCGCCAAAGCTGATTTGCGGGCTAGCAGCACAGCCTCGCGCGAAGACGACCACGCCGGCGACCACCGCGAGTGTCGCGACGAGAACGAAGCGGCGCTTTCCCCGGCGAACCGATCGGCCATACAAGTCCACACCTAACAAGTGCGGTGCCACCCACCGTTCCTGCTGGCTTGGCTGATTCCGGCAGCGGCGGGCCCGGAACCAACGAAGGCCGATGAGATCGATTATCGGGTAGATGAGAAAGCTGCGCACCGAATACTTCGATGTCTCGTAGCGTCTGGGCCGGTGCTGGACCGGCTCTTCCGTTACCCGAAAACCGGCAGCGACCGCCAGCGCAGGCATGAAGGAATATAGTGTTTGTAGCGGAATAAACGCACTAGTGACCTCGCGCCGGAACACCTTGAGGGCGCAGCCCGCATCCGACATTCCGTCTCCCAGCACTTGGGCCCGAACGAGATTCGCCACCCCGGAGATAGTCCGACGCGCCCAGGAGTCCTGCCGTCCGAGGCGAGTCCCGACCACCATGTCGGCTTCGCTCAAGCGGTCGAGTAATTTCGGGATGTCGTGAGGATCGTTCTGGCCATCGCCATCCATCGTCACGATGATCGAACCAGTCGTCTTGCTAAACCCGTAAAGGAGCGCGGCGGATTGCCCGCGATTCTGCCGAAAGTGATGCACCTGACATTGCGGCCAATCGGACGCAAGTTGGTCCAGAGCCTGCGCCGTCCCGTCATCACTCCCGTCGTCGATCAAAATCACCTCGGTGCTCGTGAGATTCGCCTCCAGCACCTGTTTCAATTCCATGCCGACCAAGGCGACGTTCTCCCTTTCGTTGAAAAAAGGAACAACGATCGAGATGAGCGCGTCAGGATTCATGTAAAGAGAGCGGGCGCCTCAGCGGCAGGACGAAGCTGAACTCAGTCCATTGCGAGTTGGTCTGGAGGAGAGAGACGTCGCCCCCGTGGGCTCGAGCGATTTCCCGCGCGATGCTCAGACCCAGCCCGTGACCGGGAGTCGCGTCGCTGTGCGAGAGATCGCCCCGATAAAAGCGATCGAAGATCTTTTTCTCGGCGCTCCCCAAAATGCCGGGGCCGCTGTTGCCGATATGCAGGACCGCAGAATCAGCCTGCGCCGTTAGGCTGATGAGGATCTGGCCGCCGGGAATGTTATATTTAATCGCGTTATCGATGAGGTTCATCACTCCGCGGGCCAGGAGGCGGCCATCGCCTGCGACCAGCAAGTCCAGGTCCAGTCGAGTTTCCAAAGTGAGCGCGGCGGGCTCCGCGAGAATCTCTGCATCTTCCATCAGCTCATTGACCAGACGAACGAGGTCCACTGGTGCATGGTCTAGTGCGAGGTGGCGGTCATCGGCCCGCGATAGAAGCAGGAGCCCGTCCACGATTTGCGAGAGCCGTGTGCATTGCTCGCTCACGCTCGAGAGCAGCTCGCGCGGCGCAGCGGCATCCGGGATGGATTGAAGCGCGTTCTCTATTTCCGCCTGCATCAGCGCCAGCGGCGTCTTTAATTCATGGGAAGCATCGGAAGTGAAACGAGTCACCTGCTCAAAGCTCTGCTGGAGCCGGTCGAACATATCGTTGAGCACTCGCGTGAGATGACCGATCTCGTCCTGCGTCGGCATCACCGGTATCCGCTGGCCCAGGCCGAAAGCGGAAATGGTTTGGGCTTGCTCCGTGATCGCCTGAATCGGCGCCACCGCGCGACGAGCGACTAGCCAGCCACCTGCCCCCACCGCGAGGGCGACCATCGGGAGGATGATGAGATAGGAATGGAGCAGCCCCGAGAGCGCTTCATCGACCGAGTGCAAATCCTGACCAAGCGCGAAAGTGATGCCGCCCCGTTTGAAAACGCGAAACCTTACCGTCTGTCCAAGCAGCGTGATCTCGTTCGGTTGTTCGCCGGGCTCGCGCGGGAACGCATCCTCGGTGCCGAGGGCCGGCGAGCGATAAAGAAGGCGCGTCGCGTTCCGCACCTCCACATACGGAAAGCGCGGCAGGTCCTCCTCCGCGAACCCCTGCGTCCACTGGCCCCCCGCCGCCTGTTGCTCATCCAACTCCTCAGCGAAAGCGGCCGCTGTGTCCTGGATTTCCTGGTCCACATTATCCACCAGCTCCCGCCGCAGGTTCCAGGCTGCACCGACTGCGAAAAGAGTGAGCGCCAGCGTCACCACCGCCACACTCCAGAGGGCGACGCGAGCCCGGAAAGTTAAGAACCTCATTCGTCTCCCCGCAGCGCATAGCCGGTGCCGCGCACGGTGTGAAGTAACTTCTTTGCATAGCCGTCGTCGATCTTGCGCCGCAGCCGCTGCATGCACACCTCCACTACGTTCGTGCCGGTATCGAAATGATGCTCCCACACATGCTCGCAGAGCGACGTCTTCGTGATCACCCGGCCCGCGTGCGCCATCAGGTATTCCAGCAAGGCAAACTCCCGATTAGTCAGCTCCACCTTCCGTCCCCCGCGCGTTGCCGCCCGCGCCACAACATTCAAAGATAAATCAGCCACCTGCATCACCGTGGCGTGTTCCCCGGCCGCCCGGCGCAGGAGCGCGCGCACCCGCGCCACCACCTCGGTGATCGAACACGGCTTCGACAAATAATCGTCGGCCCCCAAATTCAAGCCTTCCACCCGCTCGTTCACATTCCCACGCGCCGAGAGCAGGAGCACCGGCGTGTTTAGATACTGCCGCCGCATTTCCCTTAACACACTGAGCCCATCGCGGCCCGGGAGCATGATATCGAGCACCACCGCGTCGTAGGAATGAGTGAGCAACCGCTCCAGCGCGATATCACCCGCATGGACCAGATCCACGACCAGATTCTCCTGCGTCAGACCCTTCCGCAGGAAACTCCCGAGCTTCTTTTCATCTTCCACTACCAGCACCCGCATCCTGTAGAATCGTAGCGACAAGTGACCGGGCATGCGAGCCAGAAACGCAGATAACAATTTTGTCAGCCAGCCGACATCTCGCTCGAAAGGTCCCCCGCGCGAGGCTCTGGCCATGAAGATTAATTACTCCCGATCCCTTCTCTTTGGCGTCACCCTTTTCGGACTCGCTCCTTCGATCCTCTTCGCCGCCGGCGAAACGGAGGCGCAGTTGTTGAAGCAAGCGAAGATCACCAGAAGCCACGCAGAGCACATAGCCTTGGAGAAAGTGCCTAACGGAAAGATCCGCAGCGGAGAAATCGAGAACGAACATCACGCCCTCGTCTGGTCCTTCGACATCGTCACCCCCGGCACCAGGAACATCACCGAGGTGCTAGTCAACGCCAAGACCGGCAAGATCGTCGAAGTAAGTACAGAGACCGCCCACGACCAGGCAAAAGAACAGGCCGCGGACAAAGCCGCCGGCCAAAAATAATTGCGCGTCGGGCCTTGCGGCCGCCGGGCTTTGACACCCCACGTCGCGGGCCACACCCGTGTTCGGCCTTACACATATCAACGCGATGAAGGTCGGAGGGATGAACCGGGCTCGCATCCAAACACATGACCACCGGCTGAACAGACTCGTCCATAGTTGGGGGCAATTTAGATGCGCGCTGTTGGCGATCGTCCTGCTCACGATCGCGATACGCCTGCCCTCGTTGCTGCATCCGGCACCGATCGATGACGAGGCCGTCTACTCCGTGGTCGCGAACGAGGTCGTGGACGGCGGAAGACCGTATGTGGACGCCGTAGAGCGAAAGCCTCCGCTGCTCTTCTGGACGTATGCGTCGGTTTTCGAGGTCGCAGGCAAGTTCAACTGGCGAGCGCTCCATGCCGTTGCCCTTTTATGGACTTTGGGCACCATGGCTGGCCTCTATGCCATCGGTAGAGGGCTGTTCGATCGCGCGACGGGTTTGGTCGCCGCCTTGCTCTACAGCCTCTTTCAAGCGTGGGGGACATGGAAGAATTTGGCGTTCAACGGCGAAATGCTGATGAATCTGCCCATCGTTTGGGCTTGGGCTATCGCATTTCGACGCACCTCGCGGCCCTGGCGACCAGAACTCTTTGCAGCGGGAGTGCTCCTCTGCGCAGCATTCTTGCTCAAACAGCCGGCAGCCATCGCCGCAGTGCCACTCGGATTTTATCTGCTTCTCCCGAACTACCGGGCCAGCCGTGGGTTGACCTGGACGGCATCGCTTATTCACGCCGGCTCCCTAACACTCGGCTTTTTTGGAGCGCTGAGTGTGGTTGCGCTCGTGCTTTGGAAGCAGAGCATCTTAGGCGACGCGTTTTACTGGTCGGTGACCAACCACTCGATCGCTCATTTTTTCTGGGATCGAGGAATCCGCTCCACCCTGATCTTCTTCGGGGAATGCATGCCTCTGCTCATCGCTGCGGTGGTGTCATGGCGAAACCGGCGAGGCATCTGGGCAGAAAGGTCCGCTGAGCGGACAGCGCTCACTGGATTGTGTGTCGTCTCGGCGATTGGTGCGACGGCCGGCGCGCGTTTCTACCCCCATTATTATATCCAGTTGCTTCCGCCACTCGCTCTCCTCGCCGCACCATATTTTGCCAGGCTTTGGTCGGGAAAAATGGCGCCGCAGCACTGGCTCCTGCGACCGCGGATTACACAAGCATGGCTTGCGCTCACCGTTATGGCCTTCGCCGTCGCGCACCTCATAGGCTTGGTGCCACAAAAGCAGCCCTCCCAGTCGGGACGATACCTTCGGGAACATTCCTCGCCTAAGGATAGGATTTTCGTCTGGGGCCAGGACTCATCGATCTACCTCGAAGCCCGGAGACGCCCTGCCTGCCGCTATATCCTAACCTTCCCGCTCACAGGCTACGTCTTCGGCGGACCGCTTCCCGGGGTTGATACGCGGAAGTGGATCCTGCCCGGAGCGTGGAGCACCCTGCAACAAGATTTCGCGAAGCACCCGCCCGCTTACATTCTCGCTCTTCAGACCGGAAGCAGCGCGCGCTACCCGGTGCGTGACTTCCCCATTTTGGCGAACTTGCTCGCGGAACAATACGAACAGGTTGCACAGACAAAGGAGGGCGCAGTCTATCGAATGCGCTCGCTCGGCCCAAAGCAGTTTGTAAATGGGAACCTAGCCAGTTGTCTCATGCCAGACGGCTTAGCGATTTCTGCCGAGAGGTGCCGATGATGAATTCGAGAAGGGGAAAAGGGTCAGAGCTTATTATCGACACTCTTCAAAAATCTGAAATACTGAAACCAATTGAGTCCTTTACTCGTTAGGTTACCTCCGACTTACCCCGCATGCCTGTCCCCGTCAGCGAGCCTGGTCATTGGCATGCGACGCTTCGTGATCAAGAGCCGAGACAAGGCCACGATCGAGTTGTGGCGAATAGTAGCGTTTCATGCTGCAATGGCACTGCGCTTGCGGCCACTCGTAAATACGTGTCAGCCCAATGCCACCTAAGGGTTTTTGAGGCGGCTATTTATCAACTTCGGAACACATAGAGTAACGAGCAACGCCGAGATCGCTATCTAACCTTATCCATTCCCATTGACGTTCCCGCGGAAACTTGAGAACCTCGCGCCCAGAAAATTTGTGGATAAGGATAGAACATGATCAAAAGAATCGCCCTGGCTGCTGTCGTTTCCATTGCTGCATCTGCCCTCCACGCCGCTACGCCTGGACTCGACGATGCGAGCGATCCGGTTTACGGCGGCAGCGGCACCGGATCTTTCAACGGCAAAGATGGTGGAACCCCCGCAACCTTCGGACCATGGACGGTGACCGCGAATCCAGCTGGCACCACCTCGGCGGGAAGTTTCATCGGAGATTCGACGACCCTTGCACCGGGCAACGGTGGCGGCAATATCAACACCTCCGGCGTTTCCTTCGGACTTTTCGGCTACGGCGACGCCTATGTTAATGCGACGCGCTCGTTCGACGCGCCCCTTTCCCTTGGCCAGACCTTTAGCATTCAACTGGCGGTTAACTTTCGGAATGGGAACAAAGGCATCGACCTGAGAGATGCGAGCGGAAACATCGTCTTCGATCTCAACATCGGCGGCGACATTTACTCCGTAAACAATACGCCCCCTGGAGTCACGACCAACCTCTTCAATAATGCCTACGATCCAAATACGGTCTTTACCGTCCAGCTCACGCAGACGGACGCGACGGCAGGCACATGGACTATCATCCGCAGTGGTGGGATGAGTGGCACCGCTTCATCAGGGATATTTCCCTACCAGGGAGTGCCCGCGTCAATCGACCTCTACAATGTGCAAACGACTGACAACGGCGCACCAGAAGACAACTTGTTTTTCAACAACCTCCAAATCATCCCGGAACCATCTCCCTTGACCTTATTCGCTGGGTCAGGGTTTTTGGGAGGGTTGATCTGCCTCCGTCGCCGCCGAGCTAAAGTAGAAGTCCGATAGTCAGAAGCAAGTGGGACCGGGAAGGTGCGCCTCGGCAGTTGATAGCGAGAGCTTGGAAAATAACGGTCAGAGCTTACTATTGAAACATCTTCCAAGAAGCTGAAACTCCGAAACACTGAAACCGCCTGAGTCCTTTACTCGTTAGGGGATTCGCACCTCGCGCGCCGCCTTACGGGCTACTTCTCATGCGCGGCGGCACGGTCGCCTTCTTTGACCGCTTCCTCTTCACTGAGATACTTGCCCTGCTTGGTCTTGCCGTAGTAACGCGAGCCTTCCCGGTGAAAGACGTGGGAATCGGTGTTCACCCACACCATGCCATGTCCGCCTCCCGGCATCGGTGTCGCTCTGGCGAGTTCTTCTTTCGCGTTTTTCGCCGGCAGCGAGCTGCTCGCGGCTGCTGGCGCGGGAGTAGCCGAAGGTCGGTTGAAGATGCGGCCCAGAATGTTTGGCTTGGGCGTTGCATTAGCCGCAGGGGCCGGCGCGACGGTAGCCGCAGGCGTTGCGCTCGCGGCTGTTTTCACCGCCGCCGGCTTCCTGTGGGAGTGCGTCGTTGGGGAAACGGAGGCGGCTGGTGACGGCGCGTTGCTCGAAGGCGACGGTGCCTCGGGCGAGCTGCCAGACACGTCGGTTTTCTTGCGCGCACGATGTTTCGCCGGGGAAGCGGTGGCTTCTGTGGCCGAGCCGGGGGTGACCGCGGGCGATTCGGCGGCCGCGGTGGCACCTTTCTCCTTGTGAGAACGGTGCTTTGCCGGCGAAGCCGCCGGGGTTTCGGCCGGCGTCGGTGATTGTGCCAAGGCCAACGGAGCGACGGTGAAGGCGAGTAAACCTGCGAGAGCAACAAAGGAAGTGCGCATAAGAGATGAGACTGCGGGGAGTTCTCTATAAGTCAAGGTATTAAGCCTGGAGGCTAGTTTGGCTTCGGTTTCCAAGCTAACGATCGAACTGTCAAAAGGCTGCGTAATTGAATTCTCCTTTAAGTCTCACCACTGGCTGGGCGTGGAGGTGGCGCCGATCCCGATTGATGACCTCGACGCGATCGCCTTCGTTCCTGCCAGAGGTCACGAGGAACGGGAAGCGGTGGGATAGGGGAGGCGGAGGTCGATCTGCGCATTTTGCCACCAGTTATCGCGGCTCATTGACGAGAAAACGGGCGCGGCGGCCTGACTGAATCCGCGACCTGCGGCGCGCCTTCTCGTCAGAAGATACCGTACGATCTACCGAGATCTGGCGTCCGATGCCGAGATTTTCGTGAGACCTCGCACAAACGAGGAATGCACAGTGAGTGACCGGACGGAGGTTAGGAGCTAAGATAAACGATCGGTCTCCAAGGTTCGCAAGATGCCCCGTCGCATCCTCACGCAATGGCTAGTGACACTTACGACTGTCGTCGCCCTGCCGCTTAGTTCCTTGCTCGCTCAAGAATTACCGAAGTCGGATGACTCCTTTGAAGTCGAGCCACCATTGCTTGTCCCACTGAGCGAGCTGGGAGGGGCCGATGAATCGCGCAAAGGAGGATCACAAGCGCAGCCAGACGTAGCGACGCTCGAACAGCGGTTGGCGCGAGCGAAGAAAAACGCCGCGTCGTCGGAACGGCTGGTGAAGATGGGTGTCCTGGCGAAAGTCGAGGCGGAGCAGGAAACGTTACGCGCCGTCCGGCTGGAATCAGAATTGGCGAATGCACAATGGATCGCGGCGCAAACGCAGGTCAGCTTGCAGCAAACGCGCAACGCAGCGGGGCAAGCGAGCAAAGCGGATGTGGACGCGGCGTTGGAGATACTGGCCCGTGCCAGCGCCGCTGCGCAGACCGCCGAGGAAAACTACCACCAGGCGCAACTCGAGACCGCGGCGCGCAATCTTAGCCGGCAACGGCAACTGCTTGCGCTCGGGAGCGCGCATAAGTCCGACGTGGCCCGGGCAGAAGAGAAACTCGACCGGCTCCAACGGGGCGATGAACGCCCCGGGAACTAAAGGCGCAGGCAGTTAGCGGGCGGAGTCTGGTTGAATGCTTCCTGACAATTCTTTCAAAAAAGACTTCCACCGACTCTCCGGAAGTGAGGCATCCTGCCTGACTCGGCCAGCGGGCTTCCAGCCTGCTGCACCTTTCTCGGCAAGTGCGCCTAGCCTAACGAGCCGGAACAGCTGAAACGAGACCGTTACCTTCAAGGATACCGTTGTTTCAGCGTTTCAGTCTTTCAGCTTTTTCTGGCCTAACGAATAAAGGACTCCGCCGACGCTAGCAATATTTCTCCTGCGTTGCCTGGCCGGTCTTAACTCGCCTCGACGCTAGCTCGAGCGCTGCGACGACGACTTTTAACCGGCCTAGAGCCATTACCAGATAACAAAGGATGAATAACTGCTTCCAAGCTTGACTTGTAGTTTATCGAACAAGTAAAACCAGCGTGTGAAACGCCTTCTTTTCCCAACTTGTACCCGCGCAGTCCTTTCCCTTCAACTCTGCGCTTTCCTCCTTTGCCCCCGCGCCTGGTCGGGCAGTGCCACCTGGAGCGCTACTCCCAGCACTAACACTTGGAATCGATCCAGTAATTGGAATCCAGCGACGATCCCCAATGGACCTAACGACGTCGCGTCTTGTGCGCAATCCAGCATCACCGGCCTTTCGATTTCACAGGCCACGGAGGTGAAAAGCATTGTCTTCTCTCCCGGCGCCAGCGCCTTTACCATCAGCACGGACGGATTTGCGCTCACGCTGAGCGGAGAGGGTGCCGTAAACAATTCCGGCGTGGCCCAAAACTTCACGTCCGCCCAGGGACCGGAGTCTTTTAATTTTACCAACAGCGCCGCCGCGGGCGACGCCACTTACACTCTTACGAGCGGGGGGAGTGGCGGTATCGCGCAATTCTTCGACACTGCCACTGCTGCGAACGCGACCTTTGACAACTTGGGCGGCGACAACGGGTCCGGGGAGCTTTTCTTTGATTCCTCGACTGCGGGCAATGGGACGTTTTTCAATCACGCCCACGCAAGTATGGAGGAGCGACCGACTTCTTCGATTCCTCTAATGCGGGCAGCGGCACGTTTATATGTGATGGCGGATCCCCCAGCGCCTCCGTCCAAGGCTTCATGTATTTTGGGGGTCATTCGAGTGCGGCTGATGCCACCGTGACCGTGAACGGCGCCTCTTCGATCGGGCTCAGTTTTGGGGTCGCTAACTTCGACGCCGGGACGACCGCGGCGAACGCAAACATCACGGCTAATGGCGGCACCGGCCAGGGTGCGCACGGCGGGGGAGTCTATTTCCTTAGCAGAGCGACCGCGTCTAACGCCACCGTCACGGCGAACGGTGGGACCAATGGCGGCATGGGCGGTCTCATCTCTTTCGTGGGCGATTCGGTCGGGGGAAAAGTGCGGCTAACAATTTTGGCCAATGCCAGGCTAGACCTAAGGCTTCAAAATGCCCCGGGCTTGAGCGTCGGTTCACTGGCCGGCGATGGCTCGGTTTTGCTCGGGGCGAATAATCTCACCGTGGGTGCCAACGACCTCAGCACTTCGTTCTCCGGCGGGATCCAGGATGGTGCGGGTTACTCCGGCGGATCACTATCTAAGATCGGTCGCGGGACGCTCATTCTTAGTAATCCAAACAAGTACACGGGAGGCACCGTTGTTTCAGGCGCGGGCGCACTTTTCGTCAACAGCAAAACGAGTTCCGGGACGGGGTCAGGATCGGTCAGCGTCGTCAGCGGCAGCCTTGGCGGGGCGGGGCTGATTGCCGAGTCGGTGAGCATTGGCACCGGCGCTGGTAGCGGCGCATCTCTAGCGCCTGGCAAAAATAAAATCACGCCCGGAGTCCTGACCATCGGTGGATCACTAAGTTTGGCAGGCGATGCGACCTATCTCTGGAAAATCGATAGTGCAACGGCGAAGGGTGCACAGGTGTCTGCCGCCGGCGTTACGATTCAATCTGCTTTCTTTTCTCCGTCGGAAGTGAGGGCGGGTGCAATCACCACCGGGACCGTCCTGACAGTGATAAATAATATCTCTCTCGCTCCTATTGCCGGAGCCTTCACAAACCTTCCGGATGGGGCAATCATCATCGTAGGCAGCAACACTTTTCAGGCAAACTACGAAGGCGGCGACGGCAACGACCTGACCCTTACGGTCGTCCCTTAACCTATTAGCGCCAGCGCGCAGATAACGGAACAAAATTCGGCCTACGGGTTCCGAGGGCACGAAGATGACCGGAGGTTTCCCGACTGCCGGCCATGCCTAACGAGTCGTAGACAGGCGCAGCCGAGGCCGGACTTTCTAAAGGACCTCCGTCGGCTGGAAGTCAGGCATCCTGCCTGACTCGGCCAGCGGGCTTCCAGCCTGCTGCAAATATACCGAGCGCCCATGCGCGCCCTCGCCAGTGCTGGCTGATCGTGTTCTCGTTAGGTCTCATGAGGGCGCGATCTGATTATGATGTCGCATTGCAAGTCGTCGCATCTGTATTTTGTGGAAGCCGTGCCTGTCTGGCAGGTAGGATATTACATTTATGCAGCAAGTAATTTGTGCTTGCTATTCGCCGGGCCGCGACCGCAACATCGCGCCAATCCGACCAGGCCAGCTCTTCCCGGCTGTATGGTGCAGCCGTTGCAGTGGCTTCCCTCTTCGGTTTCCGAAAGGATGAACATGCAATTATTTCGCGTAATTCGAACGACTAATCCGTGGGGCGCGAACCGCACGAAATGCAACACGCTGATGTTACTCACAGCACTAACCGTCTTGGCTGCGTTACCAACATCGGTTGCCTTGGCCGCGCAGCAGTCAGCCGGCGACTCGCCGCCTCCGAGGAAGTTCACCCAAATCGATGCCCCGGGAGCTTCTTTTACGGCTGTGGAGGGAATCAACCGACGAGGCAAGATCGTGGGTCTCGATGTTGACCGCAGCGGCAAGGGTCATGGTTTTCTGCTGCACAATGGGGCATTTAGGGCCATCGATGTCCAAGGAGCCACCTTCACGAACGCGCTCTCGATCAACCGGCAAGACGAGATCGCCGGCTACTATATTGACAGTAGCGGGAGTTATCACGGTTATCTGCTGACAAATGGTGCTTTTACTCTAATCGATGTCCCGGGAGCCATGGACACATTAGCCTTCGGGCTCAATTCGCGCGACGACATTGTCGGGGCCTATTTTGATAGGAGCGGCAACGAACATGGTTTTCTGCGGCGCGACGGCGCATTTACAACCCTTCACGTGCCGGGATCCACTCGCACGGTGGCGCGTGGGATCAACGGGGCCGGCGAAATCGTGGGTTACTATATTGACGGCAGCGGCAAGGCCTATGGTTTTCTACTTAGCAATGGTAGCTATACCACGATCGATGTCTCGGGAGCTTCGCAGACGCTTGCCCTTAATATCAACTCGGGCGGCGCTATCGTCGGGAGCTCGTTTGATAGCAGCGGCAACCTTCATGGATTTCTCCTGCGCAAGGGTAACTTCACTACGATCGATGTCCCCGTAGCCACTGGGACAGAGGTGAATGGGATCGATTCGTCTGGCGATCTCGTAGGGGATTTTACTGACAGTAGGGGCAACGGTCATGGTTTTCTGCTGAGCCGGCAGCAATAGTGCTATCACTGGATTCTTGCTCCTAAGATTTTGACTGTGATGGTTGCTGCAGTGCCATCTCCACGCGCGTCCTAGCGACTTTCCTATGGCACGCAGTTCCTCACAGCCCTGCAGAGGCAGCAGTGACTCGCGCTGCCCTGGAAACGCTCCGCTACTGCGGCGGTCCACCTCCCATGTCGCCGCTAGCTACGCGAGCGAATGAGGAAGATTTTGCCCCACACGATCCGTTCCGCCCGATTGCGGACGATCTCTTCGCGTCATCGAACAGTGTGGTTGCGGTTGCGAGAGGCATGGGTTGGTGTCATCGCCTGGGCCCGAGACGATGCGATGACAAGACTTAAGGTTCATGCCATGGCTGAAGAGAGTGGCAAGCTTCCACTACCCGAATCGATTGATGGTTGGCCAGCACCAAAGACCTAACCAATCGATGGAGGTGACCGCGAGCCGGCGTACGACCTTGCTTTCCATCCCTTCCCCACTTTCACCCGCCGCCACGCGCGCCCTCGCCAGCGGTGGCTGATCTTGTTCTCGTTAGGCCTATGCCACTCCCGGGAGAGTCTGTCGAATTACAGCACTATCGCCTTCTGAAGGAAATGTCCGTCCTCACACAGCCCGCTTTTACCACCCGTGACACCCCTAAAGACGATCTCCGCACTTATAAAGAGCTTTTGGACGCCGGTCTGATGGAAGGCGGCTTCGTTCCTGACCAGCAAGGCAGTCCCGAAGTCTTTGGTGGCATCGCTATCACTTTCGCTGGGCGCGAATACCTTCGCCGTCTTGAGACGTCGCTGTTTCATGCAGCTCGTCCAGGCTTCCTCTCTCGCCATCGCACGGCAAAATCGGAGTCAGAGCGCAGTGCAAGTAGCGCTTGAGACGCAACTACTCGCCGCAGGTCGATTATAACCGTGTCTCAGCTCTTTATCATGAAGCTTATGACGTCGCACGCGACGAAGGCAGGCGCGCCGCGATCTAACGAGAACTAGGAAGCACGATATAGAATTAGAACACCGGAGGAAGGTGAAACTTTGCTGCGGGACGGCAGAACCTAACGAGCAAAGGAATTTTACAGCTCTGGGGTCGGCTCGCCCTTCGGATATTGGCCAAGCTTGGGTAACGCGTTTGGAAAGGTTTTTATCAGTCTCTGGCTATGCCCACAGCTATCCCTTCTCCCTTCTCGTGACGAAGAGTCCGAGGCCGAGGAACGTAAAGAAGAAAAAGTAGCCTAACGACCAAAGGTGGATGTTGACCAAAGGGATGGCCGCTTTTCCGGTCCCGGCGTTCTTGAGATAGTTCAGCATGGGATAGATGTAGGGAACAACGTAGCCGAACTTCCACGAGAGGGATCCGAGAGCGCCGACCCAGATCAAAAAGCCAGCGCCGATCGGCACAAGGAAATTCCGATAGCGAAGGCTGATGAGATACTGCGCGGCCACGATCGGCAGACAATCGATGAAAAAGAGCGCGTCGTCCTTCAGAAAGCGCGCCCACGGAATCGGCGCGGACGGATACGGTACTTTCCGAAGGAGCAAGGCGGGTAGGACGGCGGAGAGATAGATCGCGACATTAAACAAAGCGAAAAATTGCCCCATCATCACCAGGACGACGGCAAGCTTGGAGAAAAAGATAGTGCTAAGACTTAGCGGCGACGCGTGCACCTGCTTCCAGGCGTTGTTCTTGAATTCTATCTGAGCCATGAGGCTGGCGGCGAGAATTGCGCCCATGGGAAGAAAGAAGATCGCCATGGATTCCCATGAGCTTGTCCAAAGGTCATTCCAGAAGCCGGCGGCGGAATAGATCTTCGGCAGCTTGCCGGGATAGACGAGGCGCGCGACGAGCACAATCGTCGGCGTAAAGAAGCCGCCTGCCACGACGAGGCATGACGCCAGGCTACGCTTCCTCTTGAGCCACTCGCTTTCGCAGGCATCCCAGAAAGTGGCTGTCATCTCGACCCCTCCGCGACCAGGTTCATGAAGACCGTTTCTAAGTCGTTCCTGCGGACGGCGATTTGATGAACATCCACCCGGCCTTCCACCAACGCCTGGTTGACTCGCGCAATTTGCTCGTCGGAGATTGGCGGCACGACGATCTTACCATTCTCTCTCCTTGCTCCGGGGATATGTCTGGAAATGATCCCCAGCGCCTTTTCGTCGTTGATCGTGCTAAAGCAAACCGCGGCCACTTGTTGTCGCTGCTCCCGCAGGTCATCCATAGTCCCTTGAAACACCACTTCTCCCCGATGGATAATTCCGAGATGAGTCGCCAGCTTTTCGATCTCTGCCAGTAAGTGACTCGACACCACAATCGTAACTCCTCTTTCGCGATTTAGCGTCGCGAGTAACTCACGAATCTCGATCATGCCATGAGGATCGAGGCCGTTAGTCGGCTCATCCAGAATTAAGAGCGATGGACTATGAAGGAGAGCCACCGCGATGCTCAGGCGCTGCTTCATCCCGAGAGAAAATCGGCCGGCCCGTTTCCCACCAGTGTTGGGCAGACCCACCAGCTCTAAGACTTCCCTGATCCTACTTTCGGAACACCGATAGATCTTCTGCCAGACCGCAAGGTTCTCGCTGGCCGTTAAGTGATCGTAGAGGGAAGGACTTTCGATGAGCGAGCCAATCCTGCGGAGAATCTCGATCCGATCTTTTACCAGGGACTTTCCAAAAATTGTGATCTGTCCCTGCTGAACTTTCAAGAGCCCGAGGATAAGTCTTAGAGTAGTGGTTTTGCCGGCGCCGTTCGGCCCGAGAAATGCATAGATACTGCCCTGTGGCACCCGGAGGTTGACCCTCCGTAAAACCACGTCGCCACTCGCGTATTGATAGCAAACATCGGTTGTCTCAAGGCAATAATTTGATTGCATTGGAAACATTTAAGACTTGAAGATATTTAACTATTAGTTAAACTAGTCAAGAAATTATTTAACTCTTAGTTAAAACTCACCTGTTCATGTGACAAAGCCTTCTGCCGCCTCCATCCGCCAACGCAGCGCCAAATTATGCCGGCTCGTTACCTGCCTTCTCGTAGCGTTGGCCGTGTTACTCGTCCTTGAGCGGTTCGGTGCGATTGGTCTGCAACTCGCTCGCCGCGGCTTTTCGGGTGACGGGCCACGCCGGTTAGCTTTGGAATGCGCGGTGGCATTCCCCGAGGTGCTCTACCTGCTCGCGCTCTGGTGGGTGCGACAGACCCTGGCGGCGTTTGCCTTGGGAGAACTCTACTCTCCTGCTATCTGTCGGATGCTCGAGCGACTGGGTCTTACCCTGGCCTCAGCCGCTTTCCTGACCGTATTTATATTGCCGAGCATCGCACGATGGCTCGGCTTTGCGCCTGGCTACGTTATCGCCTACGACGTTTCTAACCTGGTCTTAGGCGCCCTCGGGTTGTCCCTCACGATTATCGCGCGTGTCTTGCGCTCAGCGGCTGCCGCGCAAGCGGAGCTCGACGAGATTTTCTAATGCCAATCCGAATCACCCTGGACGAAGCCTTGGCGGCGAAGGCGATGACCGCGAAGCAGGTCGCAGCGGTCATCGGCGTAACGGAAACGCACCTCTCGCTCTTTCGCACGGGCAAAGTCCGCGGCGTCCGGTTTGTTACTCTAGCGAAACTATGCGCGGCCCTAGGCTGTCAGCCCGGTGACTTGATAGCCTACGACCACAAGGCCGCCGACCTTTCATCTCGCGGTCGCGGTTAACAACATTCGCCCGAGGAGGGATCGCCTCCGGGGAAAGTTATCCTATTATTGAAATAACTAAGGTATGGCAGTTACAATGCTAAAATGGCCCGGAAACGACGGCGAGTCGTCGTTTCTCCCGGTTGATGATGACTCGGCAAGGCAAAAAGAAGCAGTCAATAAACAACTATATATCAGTAATAACTTATGAAAATCAGAACCTGTCGGGAGTTTACCGTCAGACAGAGGGTAATCTCAGCATCACCACGGGCAATGTGATCAAAGGAATCACCGCTAGCACTTTTTACGACGACCCGGCGGAAGATACCGCCGCCCTCACTCTGCTGAAGATGGCCTTCGACCAAGCCGTGATCACGACTAAGGAGGGGGCTCGCTTGCCACCGCGCCCAAGAAATGGCCGGCATCGCGCTCATCGAGGCTCAATAAAGACGCCAGCTACGTCGACATCACGTGCGGCCAGGATCCGCGACGCCCCTGCTCTCCGGCTTCCAAGCCGTCAGCACCAATCGCGCGCAGGTGCAGCCGAACCCGCCGTACATCCTCGACGTGAACCACGGTCAGGGGGCGAGCTGAAGCCACGGGTGAAAGTGGATCGCACGGCCAAGAGTATCGTGGGCCGGATCAAGCCGGTCGGCGGTGAGTTTGGGCCGATGCTTTCCTTTATCGTCTCGGGTAATACCAACGCCAATGTGGAATCGCCGGGGGCGAATTTCGTCATCACCCGGCCGTGGGCGAACTTCATCCACTAAGGGCTGCGTTCACTAGCGCCAGGCTAGCCGGGGGCTCTATTGTTGCCTGCGTCTTCCGTGAGCGGAAAGTAACTAACGAGCCGCGGCGGAGAGCGATCTTCGCCGCGGTTTTTCCCTTTGCGGGCCCAGGTTTTATCGTCGATTTTTTGTTAGGACATTTCGACGCCTTCTGCTAATCCTTCGCGATGAAGAATTACATCGCTGGTTTCGCCCTTCTCTGCAGTCTGCTGGTCGCGCAGGCCGCGCCGCCTTCCGATCAATCGATCGAAAAGATGCTCCAAGTCATGCAGGTGCAAAAGATGTTGGACCAGATCATCACGCAAATGGACAGCGCGATGCAGGCCGGTTTGCCCCAGGGTTTGCAGGGTCAGACGTTAACACCGGCGCAGAAAGCGAAGCTAACTGATTTCCAAAGCAAGCTCTCCGGCACGATCAAAGACGAACTCTCGCTCGCAAAGACGAAGGACATTTATGTGCAGGTCTATCGCGAGACTTTTACGCAGGATGAGATTAACAGCATCATTGCCTTCTACAGCTCGCCCGCGGGCAAGGCGATGGTGGAGAAAGTCCCGCTGGCGATGCAAAAGGCCAGCTCTCTCATGCAGGCGCGCATGGGCCCGATGACGCAAAAGGTGCAGGCCATGACGGAGGAATTCCAAAAGGAAATGGCGAAGACGAAGTAGGGAAGGGGAACCTAGAAAGGCGGAAGCAGAATACGGCTGAGCTTTCGGCGTTAGAGTTATCAATCTCACCGTGGAGCTACGGCCATCTGCGACGCCAACGATCGCCTAACGAGTAAAGGATTTGCCGCGCGGGGAAGACAGGCTTCCAGCCTGTCTCGGCCAGCGGGCTTCTAGCCTGCTGCTTCTCTACCCAGGTGCCGACAGGCAGGATGCCTGTCGGCCGAGTCGGGCCGGAAACCTGACTTCCGCTACCTTCCTCTGACCGGCGCAGAGGCGCTCCCGCCGAGGTTGCTCGTGACGGTGATGTTTACCGGGTTGCTGATGCCATTGAATTTCGCGCTATAAGTCCCACCGTTGCCGCGCATCGGCCCCAGGATTGTGCCGGTGCTGGTAACGGAAACAGTAAGCAGCGCGCTGCTATCGCTATCGGTCGCCTGCACTGTGAGTTGGCTGCGCGTGCTCGTATATTGCGCGCGCGTAATCTGCACCGTATCCGTCGCCGCAGTAACCATGACCGAGCCGATCATGCCGCAGCAAGAGCCGTGAGGCGAGCAGTAGTAAGCAAAGGTCCCGGCGCCGGTAAAGGTCTGATTGAAAACAAAGCCGCTGTTCTGCACCCCCGAATCCCACATGCCATCCGGATTCCCGGGCGTGCCCGAGGTGGTGCTATGATCGCTCCCCGCCCAAGTCCATTGCACAGTATCGCCCACGTGAATGGTGACGTTCTGCGGGGTGAATTTTAAACCGCCTGCCCCGACTTGCACCTGGACGGTAGCAGCCCTCGAGCTGAGCAGGGAAATAAAGGCGACGCAGCAGACGACTAGGATGGTTTTTAGTTTCATAGGTGCTGCATTCTGGTTGCTTCCGTCGCCAAGGGAAAGCGGAAACTTCGTAGCAGGTTCGTTACTTTGGTCGAAAGCGTAGAATGCCTGGCGAAAGGGAGATGGGTTTCGTAGAAACGAAGCGCCTGCGGCTAGCCTAACGAGTAAAGGATAACGCGCCGACACTCGCATCGCAAGCCCGGCGATGGGGAGGAGCAAATCTGTCCAAAGCACGCTGCCAGCATTGCCAGGAGAGGAGTTGTGGTGCGCGATCATTTGATAGATATGACCGCCTGCACAAAAACAGGGCCCGAGGACCGCGGCCAGCCTAAGTCCGAAATCCTTCCGGAAAGCGAGCAGCCCGACGACGCCAAAGCCGAGACTGGCAAAACCGACTTCAGATTGGAATGGGCTATCAGGCCAGCCGATTAGTCGTTAGGAGTTCACCGGGCAAACCTGGCCCTTCCGCGCTCCGCCCCTTCAGGAACTCATGATTTGCTCCCTCTCGTGATCTCGTTTATCGACTAATAGCAGCTAAAACCAAAGGAGTGTCTATGCGAAACGAGAATCCCTGGATCGAAATCTGCCCCGGTATTCAACGTCAAACGGTGGCGAGCGGGAAAACAATGTATCAGATGCAGGTGCGACTCGCGGCGGGGAGTAAAATGCCCGAGCATCGGCACCCGCAGGAACAGATCGTTCACGTCTTGGAGGGACGCATGAGGCTCATTGTCGAAGGGATTCCGCACGAGCTCGCCGCCGGGGATTCGTTCTATCTCGCGAGCGGCGTGGCGCACGGCGTCGAGACAGTCGAGGAGACGCGCGTCCTGGATACCTTTAGCCCGCCGCGTGACGAGTATCTCGCGATCGACGAAGTCAATCGACAAAGAGCGTAGGTTTCTCGAGCCGTGAGAGCCGTGCGCCTCATCAGTTCGCTGCTGCTAATAATGAGCGCGCAATGTTCGGCGCATGGTGAGTTGCAGCTCGACGCCGAGACTGGGGAGCTATCTATGATAGCAACTTTTCTAACTCAGATCGCAACGCTGACGTAAAGGACGACTTGGCGTGGCAAAGTAGCGTCCGCGCGGCAGAGACTTTCCAGCTCTCACGCGATCTGCGCTTGAATCTCGCGGGCGACTTACGCGCACAACAGTGGAGTCGCTTCGAGGGCTTCGATAGCGTCGCCCCGGGCGGCAATATTGCGTTGCGTTATCGCTTCGGCTTAGGACGACAAGCGCCGTGGGTGTTAATCGAAGATAGCCTTTCCGACGCCTTCCGGAAGGAAGACGAACGGAGCGGGCGCGACAACAAATTGCGCGTGCGGAGGGATGGCGGGTAATCAATGGCTTGCAGTCGAGGCGAGTTATACCTTTGACGACTTTTCTGCGAAGGACGATTTCTGGAACCTGAATAAACATAGCGGCGTCCTACGATGCCGTCGTCTATGCGAAGTCCAGCTCGACTTCGCCTCATGCCGGGAAGCAGGCCGTCATCGATCAGCGGGACAAGCAATTCGTTCCCTCCGTTACGGCAGTGCAGACAGGTATTCCCATACTGTTCCCTAACGAGGATAATATCCGTCATCATGTTTATTCTCTTTCGCCCGCGAAACGATTTCGAGCTGCCACTCTACGTCGGAATGCGAGCCGCTCCGATTATCTTCGATCAGGAAGGATTTGTTACTCTTGGGTGTAACATTCACGACGGGATGATCGCGTATGTCGCCGTTCTCACGACGCCTTACTTCAAGTGACCGGGCGCGGGCACGCGAGCCCTAGCGTTGGCAAACTCGGCCCAACCGGGCGAGTCGATCCGAGCTAGCAAAACTGGCGGCGCTAGTTGTGCCTTCTGAGGGAGCGGAAACGCGCCACGATTCCTGTAGCGACAGAGTCAGGCCTAAATCCTGCTCAGTAAACGTAGTGCGTTGCGGAATGGGCGGAAACCAGAGCAGAGAAGGGGATTTGAAACTCGGCCGAGACTTGGCGAATTGTCGCCCAAGTTCTCTCCGCGTTATCCCGCCCGCAGGTGGTTTCACCTTTGTGGAAATCGCCATCTCGGTCGGCATCCTCGGCCTGGTCGCGACGGCGGGGATCGCGTCCCTGATGACCTTAAGCAAAAACGCCGCCAATAACCGCGTCATGACGAGCGCGAAGGAGGTGGTGCAACGCAACATCGAAGCGGCTATCGGTGCGCCTTTCACGACGGCTAGTCCGCCACCTAATCATATTCTCGACCTTACGGTCTCGGCTTCTCCCTTTCCGCATTGGGATGAGAACGGTGGGACGAATGATGTTGTCATCTATAAGAGTCGCGATGGGACTCAGACACTTACCGGCACACTTATTCGCTCAGTCATCGCGGAATCCAACCCGATCTCCGCCGACATTAGGCGGGTCACCTTTCACCTCGACTACGGCGATGTCCTACCCAGCCCAATACGGTCTTCAAACGCGCGCTGAGTTACGAAATGACAACCTTACGGGCGGTCGACAAATGAAGCGCTCGTCCTCTGCGCGCGGAGTGGACGCTCACACCCTGGTGGAAATGCTCATCGGCGTCACAGTCCTGGTTATCGTAGGCGCGATCGCTTACTCACTCATGATTAGCTCGGCTTCACTCCTGGCCAAGGACATTTCCCTTAACTCTTCGAATACGACTGCGCGTAGCGCATTAGATCGAGTCTATAACGAAGTCACGCAGGGGAATGCTCTGGTCACGACTGATACGCTTTATCCCAAGCCGCCGTGTATCCTGGTCAAGGCCGATGGCACCGTCGCCACTTCTCCCGGGCCGGCCGCGGGCATTGTCCTCGATCGCTATATCGGCGGACCTTACATTGTCGGAAATCCGGGCGGTGGACTATCCGCGACCGCGACCACCTTTAAGCTGTTCTACTCCACTGATCCGTTGGCTAACCCGCCCGCGCCGGTAAGGAACGACGTCGTGATCATGGATGGCGCTACGCGCGCGTTAGTCAGCTCTTCCAGCACCCCTTCGTCGGCGCTTTCGGCCCCTACTCCTACACCGGTTCCTACTCCGGGAATGATGGTAACTGTCACGCTCCAGAGTACGCTGGGCAGTTACACGCAGCCACCTGTTTCCTTCGGGTCCGCGATCCCATGGGCTAATAGCACTCAGGAGACAGCCTACCTGCTACATCGTGAAGCCTTTGTCGTCGTGCCGCCAGCAAGTGTTATCACAGTCAACGGGATATCACCTCAGGCAGAACTGCGCATGTATCCCGACGCGGAGAATCTTAGCAGCATCATCAGTGATTCGACCAAGTATGTCGTCCTGACGGGCGATATCGGAACAAAAACAATTTCCGGCGTGCCTGAGCAACTGCCGTTTTCCTATGTCGTGCAAAACGGAATCACCTTTCTGAACATCGCCCTGCGGGTGGAAGATCATCAGTATAACAAACGCCTGGCGAACCAGCAGGCGAATGAGTTCAACACCTTCCTGCGCGTGGATACCATGCTGCGTCCCAGGATTAACCCATGATGAACCGCCCAGGAATAACCCGCGCAGAGCAGGCCTCGGCTCTTATCGTCACCATGTTTGTGATCTTCCTCATCGCTGTCTCCGTCGGCATTGCGATGAACCTAACGACTACGACATTTCGCCAAACCGGCGGCAGCCGTGACCTGACTGCTTTGCGCGACTCCGCGGAAGGCGCGCTGGAATATGGCTACGGAATCTGGACGAAGGAGATAAATGGCGTTTACAAACCGGTTGCGAATTCCGTGTTGACGACTGCGCTAGGAACACCACCAGCTTTCAGCGGCTTCAGCTACGCAACCACATTGCAGGTCATAGGAACAGATCAATATGGTCGTCCCACCGCTAGCGCTACGGCGGCCTCCACGCCGCCGCCGGTCAGCATTAATCTCGATAACTATCCGGGATGGGTAGGCACTAACTCCAGTTATGTCGCGAATGTGCGGATGTCTGGCACATCCAATGGGGGTCGTCCTATCAGCTATGGGGTCAAGCGCTCCATTAACTACACCGTCGTGCCGCTCTTCCAGGCTACGGCATTTTTTGAAGACGACCTTGAGCTGTTTCGCCCAGCCACGATGACGATCGGCGGCCTCGTGCATACGAATAGCAACGCCTACGTCAGCTCGTCCAACGCAGGGGTGTTAACCTTTACCGGACATCTATCTTATTCCGCCACGAATGGCTATCTGGATACGACCGACCCACCCCAGTCAAACACCTGGAGCGGTTGGCAGCCGAATAGCGAGATACCTCCGACTTATTCCGGAGGTGGCCAGGCCCAGCAGGTTGACCAGGTCAACCGGATCGAGCCTCTAGGGAGTGATTCCGCCACGCTTCTCCATCCGCCGGTCAACCCTCAGGGCGTCTCGACTGGAGATACCAATCCGAACGACGACAGCATGCGCGAACTGATTGAACCGCCGGATACCTATGTGGACCCGCAGACGCAAAAGATAACTACCGCCGCTCCTGCTACCGATCCGCAGACCATTGCGGATCGACGGCTTTACAATAAAGCGGGAATTCGAATACGGGCGAGTGGTTCGACTTATACGGTTACCACAGCCAATGGAACCTCTCTCAACGCTCCCCAAATCACCGACTTAAAAGCAGCACTCTCCCAACAAACCATCTACGATAAACGTGAAGGGAAATACGTCGACCTCACAACACTCGATATCTCACAGGCTATGGTCAACGGCGTCGCCCCAAGCGCTCTTACGGACGCGACCTTTAATAATATTCTCTACATTGACGATCTCGACTCCACCGGCTACGCAGATCCACAAGGAATACGACTTAAGAATGGGAGCGTCCTGCCGACAGGTGGTCTTACCGTTGCCAGCCAAAACCCCATTTACATCCAGGGTGACTATAATACGGGAAGCGCCATCACCCGCGGCGCCGCCGCTGTCTTCGCCGATTCGGTCACCATCCTTTCTAATGCCTGGGATGATAGTAACTCGGCCGCCAGTCTTTCTTCCCGCAATGCCTCGAACACGACGGTAAATACAGCTATCGTCGCCGGCTTTATTCCTTCCGGCTTTGTCGACCCAAAGACGGGCACGCAATATGGTTATTCCGGTGGCCTGAATAACTTCCCGCGCTTCCTGGAGGACTGGTCTGGTAACACTTTCACTTACACCGGTTCGATGATTGAACTTTTCACCAGTCAGATTGCGACGGGGGAATGGGATACGGGCAATATCTACATTCCGCCCACCCGAAATTGGAATTTCGATTCCAACTTCGTAGGTAACCCGCCGCCGGGAAGTCTCGATGCCGTCACTCTCGCGCGTGGTCCTTTGGTCAGGTATTAGGCTATGAGCAGGATAAAACAGTCAGCAACCATTTTCTTATGCCTCGCGTCGCTCGCAGGGCAAGCGCGCGCCCTTAACCTTACTCCGCTCGAAGTAGTCACAACTGTAGAAGGCCCGCCGCAGCATCGCTATTATTTCCAGGATGCGGATAAGAGGCTCGGCTTTCGGATCGACCCTAAGACTACCGTTAACGGTTCGGCCGATGCCGCCACTTTTCGCTTCACCGATTCCGAGCCGGCAAGCGCGCGTTTATTAAAATCGCCGGCGCCGCCCAATGTCCCATTCACTGGGGACGGCCCGAAGACTTACGAAGCGCTGGCGCGAACGCTTCTGCTCAGTGGTGTCAGTAAGGTGCAGTTGATTGAAAGCAAGCCGGATGCAATCACGATCAATGGCTGGACGAGTCTGCAGTTTGTCTTCACTTACGAATGGGTGGGTTATTCCTACACGCGAACGGTTACCTTCCTGAATTTCAATGCGACCGAGCAATTCGTCTGGGATGTTAATTCGCGCACGGAGAATTACGAAAGGGTTTACGCTCGGAGTTATAGGATTCTAAATTCGATCTTTGAGTTGCCGCTAACTCACGAGACCGGCCCAAGCTAGGAAAGCGAAATAAGGGGTAGGGCGAGTTACCGCTCGACGCGAGAACGGAGTAGCCCTATGGTCGGCCCATGAGCTTACCGGCGAATTTCGTTAGCCTGCATCCTTACTTCAAAGTTCATCCCGGTAAGTTAGAGGAGTTCAAGGCCGGGCTGGATGAGTTCTCCGAAAAGACGGCGACCGAAGAGCGCAATCTCTTCTATGACTTTACCGCCAATGGAGACTCTGTATTTTGCCGCGAAGGTTACGCGGGAGCCGAAGGGTTGCTAGCTCACCTCGGGAATGTCGATGCGCTTTTGACCGAAGCATTCAAGATTGCGCAGCTGACTCGATTGGAAGTGCATGGTCCAGCTGCGGAACTCGACAAGCTGCGCAAGCCTCTCGCCCATCTTAAACCGGAATGGTTCGTCAAGGTTTAGCGCGATAACTCTCCCCTATCGCTCGCGGCCGGGTTAGCTGGCGCACTAATCAATAGCCGCCGCAGGATTCCGCGACGACGAGCTTGACCGGAACGGTTTGTCGCGTCGTCCCATCATCGGCATCCGTCGGTGGCGAAGGACTTGTTACTTACCTTCCAGCCTACGGTGCAGGACGTTCAAAACTAAGACCCGGCCTAGTTTAGTTTCACTGCGGTAAGTCCCGATAGCTAACGAGTAAAGGATCTGTTGGAGGAACTTTCAGCGTTTCGGAATCCTAGCGAGGGCATACAGCGGCCAGCCGCAGGCCGCGATCCCTAACGAGAATAGGGCGGCCGGGATCGGTCCCACGCGTTCCGCGCGCGCCACCCAGAGCGCAAGGACAACCAGCGCCGCTGGCCCAACTCCCAGCACGACCGCAACCCACGTCTGTCCCGGCACACGGAATGGCCGAGGCAGGGCCGGTTCTGTCACCCGCAGCGTCACCAGTGCGACAAACTCCAGCACCACACTTAGACCCCAGAGTGAGATATCCACTGTAATTAGCCGATCGAACTTGAGCCCGAGCGCAAGCGACCAACCAAACGCACAAAGTAAAAGCGAAACCCATGGCACACCATTCGGGAGTTTGCGCGTGAGCACCTTTGGCAGAAGGCCGTCACACGCCATCGCATAAGGCAACCGTGTGTAACTAAGTGTAAGTGAGTTGAAGTTACCCAGACTATCCAGCGATGCGACCAGAGTAAGTGCCAGTGCCAGCGGATAGCCCACGAGATTCTGCGCTGCGTCTACCCAGGCGCCGGTCGAGAATTGATCGGGCGCAATGCCCGCAAACCAAACCGCGGTGACAGGCAAGAGATAAGTCGCCATCGTGATCAGCGCCGCAGTCACCATTACCCTGGGATAAGTGCGTTGCGGTTCTTCGACCTCGCCGGCGATGGTCGAAGCATTATCCCAGCCCATGTAATTCCAGAGTGCCACCAACATGCCGGCGGCCAAATCGGCGTGCCCATGCGGCGGCGCCAGCGTCGCGGACGCATTGTGCAGACCGCGCCAGAACGCTGCCCCGAGTAACACTACGAAGGGTGCAAGCCCGACAAACCACATCACGACCGAACCCTCGCCGACCGCGACCGCTCCGCGCAGATTCCATAAGGTAGCGATGATTACCACCGCTAACTCTATCCATAGCTCCCGATGTCCTGTTGTAAGGACCGGACCCCAGCCTTGAAAGTGTTCGAGATAAGTCACGAACAACGTTGGATAGATAGCCATATCGAAGATAGAAGCCGCGAGCGAAAGCCATGCCTCTTGGAAACCCCAGAAAGGTCCCAGCGCGCGTCGCACCCATGCGTAGAAGCCCCCTTCCTCCGGCACTGCCGCCGCCAGTTCGCCGATCATGAGTGCCGTTGGCAGACTCCAGAAAAAAGGGAGCGCAAAGAGGATGATGAGTGCCCAGCCATAGCCGGTGTCGCCGATGATCTCCTCCAAACCGTAAGGACCGCCGGAGACCATGAAGTAAGTCGCCGCCAGTAAAGGCAACATCCGCAGCTTTCGCCGCGATCCCTTGCCAAGAACGTTCGTGACCTTGGACACGCGCCAACTTTTAGGTGAATCGCGGCGTAATGAAAGCGGTAATCTTTAGTCTGAACACGGAACGCGCGAGAGGGAACATCGAGCGGGACGCGAGCGCGATCTAAGAGTCGTTAGCTAGCCTGGCTTGACTGGTCGGATACGATTTTAAATTGCCGATAATCGTGCTCTCGGTGTCGGAGATCTTCTGCGAGCCGTGTCGGAAAGGCTCGCGAACGAGGGGCGCAATCAGTTGTTCCTTTTGCTGGAGGAGTTGCATCCCTGCAGCGAGGCTTCGTTCGCACTCTTGTAGCGGCCCATTGGCTATCTGGTCGTCGAGGTAGTTCCTAAGAGAATCGGCAAGGTTGATCTTCACGGCCCAAATCCTATCGGGCCCGGACGGGCGAGGTCACGACTCACGACTCGGAAACGGACCGACCGACTCGGGGAGTTATGTTCGTTAGGCGGAAAAAAGAGAATCCTCGGATCAGTTCGCGCGTCTGACCTTGTGACTGGTGGTCGCTGTAGGTGCAAACTCTGGAAACAAATCGGGATGCAAAATGCCCGCGACGATTTCCAGACTATCGACGATCCGTGGACCGGGTCGGGCGAAGTAAGAGCTGGCATCGGTCAGGTAGATTTCGTTGTCACGGGCCGCGGGCAGGTCGGCAAAGTCCGGGAAAGCGCGTAGAACTTCATAGTCCTTTTCCGCGCGCTCGATGTCGTAGCCGCAGAGCGCGAGAATGATGACCTCCGGTTGCGCTTCCACGATCTGCTCCCAGGCGAGGCCGACAGATGGCTGCCACTTTCGCCCTAACGAGTCGTAAGCACCGGCGAGCTCGATCAGCTCCGGACCCCAATGCCCGGACGAGAAAGGCGGCTGCACCCATTCCATGAGAAAACATTTCCGCTGCCGGTTCGCGACTGCTGCTCGCCGGCGGACTGACTCAACACGAGCGGTTAGTCGCCTAACGACTTCACTTCCGCGTTCCGGAACAGCGCAGGCTTCTGCCACGCGGCGGATGTCGTTGAAGATGTCGGCCAGACTGGAAGGTTCGAGATTCACCAGGCGTGGCGGAACGGGCAGGGTGGCGGCGAGGCGCGCCACCGTGCCGTAGCCGACGGCACAAACATCGCAGAGTTGTTGGGTCAGTATGATATCAGGTTGTAAGCGGCGCAGAAGCGGTTCGTCGATGGTGTAAAGCGTGCCACGCTCCTGCAAAGTTGTGCGGACCCAATAATCGACTTCTTTGCTCGTTAGGCCAGCCCGATGGAACGGGCAATGCGTAACGCGTGGCCGCTCATTGGCCGCGGGTGGGAAATCGCATTCGTGCGAAACACCAACGACCTCTTCCATAAGCCCGAGGGCGGCGGCAATCTCCGTCCCCGCGGGCAGCAGACTCACAATCCGCTTCATCATGCCGGCGGGTCGCCTCTCCTAGACTCGTTAGGCGAAACGAATCCATAGGGACAGTTACGGCAGCCATTCTCACAGCAGGAGCCGCGGCGCAAAAGAAACTCGCGCGTCAGGGCTCCGTCTTCGTCGAAATCAGCGGCGGTGGCCCAAAAAGTCTCTTCGTTGTCGGGCGCGGTCACAGTTCTTTTGAGGGCGGATTTCTGCTAAAATAAATTTTCCCGATAATATAGCGAACAAGTTCCTGGATGCAGAGGGATTCTCCAAAGATCGTTTGAGAGTTAGCCTTGGATGCAGCCAAAACCTGACCTACAAGAAAGGATCGCGTTAGTATCTAAGGGCCGTGGCGTACGCGCGCGCCCGCTTGGTCACTTTACCCGTTCGTATTCCTTTAGTCGTAATGTTGTTAGTCTTCTAATTTCGGCGAAATCTTGCTCGTTCTGTCGCCGGCCGCTGGTGGATTATTTCGCCGGGGCGAGATATGGCCGGATCGAGGAAGCGTTCGATCGCAACCCAGCACCTGCACGGTCCGCTTGCGGTAGATTGCTATTTATTAGCGGTTCGTTGCATTTCATTGCGGCGATGACTCCGGACCAACAATTTTGCGACCGATTCTATTGAGCTTCTAAGCGAAAAAAATAATCTGAGATTTCTCTTTACCGGCCATCTCCCGATCCAATATAAATCGGCAAATCTCCATCTTCGCTATGTTTAAACACCTCTCTCCTTCAATCGCGGCGCGCGGTATCATGATGTGTGCCATCGCGTTTTCCCTCGGCGCCTGCGCCACGGTGACAGAGTCCTCCAGCCGGGTCAGCATCCAGCAGCTAAAGGGCGCTCATTTGGCCTTCATCGACAATCACACGCGTTCCGCCTCCGCCACGCCCGCGCCGTGGGATCAGGCAAGTTTCGAGAGCGAAGTAGCGAAGGTGACCCAGCAATTCACAGATGCGGAAGCTGCCGTGCCGAAGGCAGTGCCCGCACGCAAGGTATTTATCAAGAATTCAGCCGGACTCTTCCAGCGTGATGCGGCCCTCGTCCGGAAACAGCACTCGCTCAGTCCAAGCTTCGCTGCCAATAAGAAGAAACAGCTCCAGCAAAACTACGACCTTTTCCTTCAGCAAACATCAAACTGAGTTTATCTATGTCGAACCTTCAAGATGCCCTAAACCAAATCAAAGATCCGACCGTAGCCGACGCCAAGGCGCAGTTCGAACAATTGATTAACGATGGCAAGGCCGCTTCCGAAGCCTTCATTAAGTCCAGCGCCGAACAACTCGAGCAATGGACGATTGACGTCAGTAATAGGGACATGAATCAGGATGAGTTCGATGAACTCGTTAGTGCGCAGACAATCGTAGCGAAAAACTTCGTCGCCAGTCAGTCGGTTGCCGCGCAAGAGCGTGCCGAGAGGCTGACCATAAAAGCAGCGGAACTCGCCGCGACGAAGATTGTGCCATTGCTCCTCGTGGCGGCCCTGTAGCAACGCGCTTCCATCGGGATCGTAGGCCGCAACTCGCCTAACGAGTAAAGGGCAGGCCCGGTGGGTTCTTTTGCCAAAAGGCAATGACGCACAGCTCGCCTCAACTGTGCCCTGCTCTTGCCCCCTCACAGGTCCGTCGGTTTGTTCTCGCACCCGTTAGAGTCGCAATCTGTTTGACTGTGAGGAACTGATTCTGGCAGTTTCCAGGCATGGCGACTCTCGAACCTTCCGGGCCGCTCCTGAATGTCGCTGATTATGCCCTGGCCGCCGCCGCGCGTATACCAAAGGAGGCCTTCGATTACTATGAAGGCGGCGCACTGGACGAGCTAACCCTACGTGAGAATACCGACGGGTGGACGCGATTGAAACTCTACTATCGTGTCCTGGCCGGAGTCGCCGCTCGCGACTTGAGCACGACCGTGCTTGGCCAACCGGTGTCGCTGCCGATCCTGGTCGCGCCTACCGCTTTCCATAAGCTCGCTTGCGAAGAAGGAGAGATAGCTACCGCGCGAGCTGCCAGGGCCGCTCGCACTGGATTCATCCTTAGTTCTCTCTCGAATACTGCGATGGAGCCGGTCTTCGCTCAGGCGGGGAGTCCGCGCTGGTTTCAACTTTATATCTATAAGGATCGCGAAGTCACCCGCGCGTTGTTGCAACGGGCTGAGGCAGCCGGGGCCGAGGCGATCGTCCTGACGGTCGATGCCCCGGGGTTAGGCACACGAGAGCGTGATGTCCGAAACAATTTCCAATTGCCGGAAGGACTCGTCGTGGCAAACCTTTGCTCGTTAGGCAAAGGAGGCTTGCCGGAAGTGCAAGGCTCAGGCCTCGCCGTCTATGTGCGGACAAACTTTAAGCAGGACCTCGGGTTTGCGGATTTGGATTGGTTATGCCACTCAACCCATTTGCCGGTGGTAGTGAAAGGAGTATGTCGCGGCGAGGACGCGCGCCGGGCCGCGGAACACGGAGCTAAGGCGGTGGTGGTGTCTAACCACGGCGGACGTCAGCTCGATACAGCGCCCGCTACCTGCGAAGTGTTGCCCCATGTGGTCGCGGCCGCGGGCGACCTTTGTGAGGTTTACGTAGATAGTGGGATTCGGCGTGGAAGCGACGTGCTTAAGGCTATCGCGCTCGGGGCTCGGGCCGTCCTGGTGGGCCGGCCCATTCTTTGGGGGTTATGTGTCGCGGGGGAAAAAGGGGCCCTGCGAGTTCTTGAGATCCTCCGGCGAGAGTTAGACGAGGCCATGCTACTTTGCGGCTGCGCGAAGCTCAGCGACATTGATGTAACACTCCTGCACCCGTAGTCCTGCAGGAAGTTGAGGTCAGGCTAAATCTGCTGCTGAGCCGGCGTCCGGGGAATGAGAGAACGGCGGCTGCTCGCGCGAGGTCGGCCCCTCTTCCCCTAACGAGTAAAGGATTGCGAGTTCTTCTTCGGCTTCGCCATACTCTACGCTCTGTAGCATGCGAGCGCATCGTTCAGCCACGCTAACGCTTTAGAGTTCCATCGTCATAAAGACACTGTTCGGATCGTTCTTATAACTGGCGAAAGGCGCACAAAGCGCGAAGCCAAACTTCCCGTAGAGCCGGCGCGCCGGCGCGAAAAACTCCATTGATCCCGTCTCGAGACTTAGCCGGCGGTAGTCGCGCCGCCGCGCTTCCGCGATGAGACGCTCCAGAATGCGCGTCCCCACTCCTTTGCCGCGCTGATTGCGAGCCGTTCGCATCGACTTTATCTCCGCATGCCTCGCATCCAACTCCTTTAAGGCCCCGCACCCGAGAAGAGTCGGTCCCTGCCACGCGCACCAGAAAGAGATATCGGGTCGGCGCAGACCTTCCAAGTCGAGGACATGCCGGCTTTCCGGAGGCGAGGCCGCGATCATATCTTCAAGATGCTCCTCGAGCAGGGCGGCAATTTCCGGCCCGCGCAAATTATCCATCTTAATCGAGATTTCATCCGCAGGTGGGTTGGATTGATTGGTCTTCATGGGGCCGTGCATCCTTACCAGAGCGATCATGAGCCACTTCTCGCGCGAAGGCCTGGCGCTTACAAGCACGTTTCCGCAGGCCGCCTAACGAGTATAGGACTAGTTATTTTATCGACATCGCGCGTCGCATCATAGCGAAGAAACGAACAGGTTTGAATTGTCTAGCCATATCTGGCGAAGAAATAGAAAAGCCTTCTTGTTGGCAAGCGGTCTTACAGACCCGCCTCTTCCAAGTCTGAGGACAAGGTGGTATTCGGTCTGCCTCTGAGCGGGCAAGGCACGTGTCGCGTGCTGGTCGCGATACTCCTGCGCGACGAACTTTTTTTCCGTGCTGACTCCCGGGAATTGGACACGCGAAAAGAAAGTTCGCGAACAGGGGACGCCGTCGCCGGCACACCCGATGTCTGCGCTATCAGAGATCTTGCGCCGAAGTTCAGAGCAAAGGTAACTGCGCCGCCTCCGGCAAATCGGCTGACGCGAAACGTACGCCCACACCCATCAGCCGCACGCTCTTCCCCGTGCGTGCGAACGCCTCGGCGAGCAACACGCCGTATTCGCCTAACGACGGCGCGCGGCCGGCACGTTCCACCGTCGTACGGGTGAAATCGGCGAACTTGAGCTTCACGAAAATTTTCGTGACTGTGCGCGCGTTTTCCTTCTGGGCGAGTTCCGCCATCAGCTCGGCGAACAGCTCCTCCAGGCGCTCCGCGCAGGCTTCGAGCGTTTCCAGATTGGAGGAGAAGGTCTCTTCGTTGCTGAGCGATTTTCTTTCGCGGTGCGGTTCGACCTCGCGCTCGTCAATCCCGCGCGCGAGATCGTAGAGTTCGCCGCCAAATTTTCCGAAAATCTCCAAGAGTTGCAGGCGCGAAAAGCGTTGGAGATCGCCGCAGGTCTCGATTCCGCGCTGCCGCAGCTTTTGCTCCGTGACCGCGCCGATGCCCCAGATTTTGCGCACGGGCAGCGCCGCCATGAACTCGCCGACTTCGTTAGGCAAAACTTCGCATTGCCCGTTAGGCTTATTCCGGTCGCTGGCGATCTTGGCCACGAGTTTGTTAGGCGCGATCCCCGCGGACGCGGTCAGTTTCGTCTTTTGAAAAATCAATTTCCGAATGACTTCGGCCAGCGCGCCGGGCGCGCCGGGATGCGCGCTCACATCGAGGTAAGCCTCATCGAGCGAGAGCGGCTCGACCAGCGGCGTGAAGCGATGCAGGATCGCTCGGATCACCGCCGACTCGCGCCGATAAACATCGAAGCGCGTCGGCAGCACGATCAATTTCGGGCAGCGCTGCAGCGCCATGAAAGTCGGCATCGCGGAATGCACACCGAATTTACGCGCTTCGTAATTGCAGGTCGTCAGCACGCCCCGGCGATCGCGCGCGCCGCCGACGCCGACCGGTTTGCCCCGTAGCTCCGGCCGGTCGCGCACCTCAATCGCCGCGTAAAAGCAATCCATGTCGAGATGGATAATGGCGCGCGGTTTCGGCGGGGCGTGCACGCAACAAGGCAATCGCAGATGACCGTTCACGCAAGCAAGCGGGGTCGATCGCGTCTTGAAAAGGCTGGCGCTGCGATTAACAAGGAAGAGGCCATGTCCGAGAAAAAGATCAGCACCGATCTCGAAATTTATCTCAGAGATCACTACGCCGGCGGCGTCGGTGCCGTCGAGTTGATTGAGCACCTCGCCGCCATGCACGCCGAAGATTCGCTTGGGCCGTTTTTCCGGGAGCTGGCAGGCGAAGTAAAATCCGATCACGAAACGCTGCACGATTTGATGACTGCGCTCGGTGGCGAAGTGGGGAGCGTGCGCAACGCAGGAGCATGGGTGGCAGAGAAATTCGGTCGCGCCAAACTCGGTTTTTCGACGGGTGACGACGCGGATCTGGGGTTGCTGCAATCGCTCGAAGTCCTCTACGCCGGCATAACCGGGAAACGCCTGTTATGGCGCGCTCTCGCGGCGGTGAAAACAACTTCGCCCATTCTCGAACAAATTGACTTCGACCGACTCGAAAGACGAGCCCTCGAGCAGGCTGAAAAAGTGGAAAGCAAACGCTTGGATTCGGCCCGTGAAACTCTCCGCGCCGACTAAAATTCGTTATGCCGTGATCGGTGACTCGTATTCGATCGGCGAAGGCGCGACCGAAGAAGAGTCCTGGCCAGCGCTGCTCGCGCAACGCCTAACGAGAAGTGGGTTCCTGGTTTCTCTGGTTTCGAATCCGTCGCGCACCGGCTGGACGACGCAAGATGCGATCGAGCGCGAGCTGCCGCAGTTCCGCATGGCCAAACCGGACTTCGGCTCGCTCATGCTTGGAGTGAACGATTGGGTGCAAGGAGTGGAAGAGACGGCCTTTCGCACACGCCTGGGGCAGATCATGGACGAGATGCTCGTGATCTTGCCTAACGAGAAGCGTTTGTTTGTGATCAACATTCCGGATTTTTCTGTGACGCCCGACGGGCCGACTTATGCGCGCGGACGCGACATCAGCGCGGGGCTTGGAGAATTCAACTGCGTGATTGCGGAGGAAGCGGCGAAACGCGGCTTGCCGCTCGTCGATATTTTTTCGCCTAGCAAAAAGATGGGCGCGGATAGTTCGTTAGTCGCAGCGGACGGGCTGCACCCTTCGGCGAAAGCGTATGCGGAGTGGGAAGCGCTGATTTCCCGGTGGCGGCAGCATTGCTCGGAAGTCGGGCTTCCAGCCTGACTCGGCCGACGAGCTTCTAGCTTGTCGGCTGTTACTGGGCAGGCTGGAAGCCCGTCCGCCGAGTCAGGCTGGAAGCCTGACTTCCTGGAATAGTGAAGACCTCGATCAGTTCCTTGATCTCGTGCACGAAGTTGGCCGCGCCGGCGCCGTTCACTACGCGATGGTCGAAAGTCAGCGAAAGCGTGATCACCTCTTCGCTCCGCGGTTGCTTTCCGTTAGGCAAGAGCTCGTGATGTGCGGAACCGACGAAGAGCGTGCCGACCGAAGGCGGGACGACGATGGGCGCGGCCGCGCGCACGCCAAATGCCCCCAAGCTGCTGATAACCAGCGGCGCATTCATCGCGTCCACACGGCCATCGCGAGTCGCGCCGACCGCGTCGCGATACTGCCTAACGAACTCTGGCCAATTGAGCGTATTCGCACGCCTAACGACGGCGGTGGCCAGGCAATCGTCCGGCAGCGAAACAGCCACGCCCAAATCAAATTCATCCTGCTCGACGATGCGGTCGTCGTCCTGCATGAGGCTGCGGAAGGCGGCGTGATTTTCCATCGCGCGCACCACCGCCCAGGCGACCATGACGGACGGTGACGGCGCATCTTTCTCGCCGCTTTTCTTCGCGGCTTCCCGCGTGTCCCGCACGGCCTGCCAGCGCGCGTCGATCTGCAAATTTGCCGGAACCACGCGGCCGAGCTTGCGCGTGATCGTGGCGGAAAGCGCCGGTTCTCTTGCGGTAATTTTTCTTTCCGTCTTTGCCGTTCCAGCCGGTTGAACCCGCGGCGACACCTCGGCTGTTTCGGCGATCTGTTCGGCGAGGTCGTCGCCTTCAGCGAAAATGGAACCAAGTTCCTGGCCAATCTCGACCGTGTCATCGACGGCAATTTTCCATTCGCCCATCGTTCCGGCGAAAGAGGATTCGATCGGGTAAACGGCTTTGTCGGTCTCGACTTCACAAAGGGCATCGTCCAGCGCTATCGAGTCACCCGGCTTCTTCAAAAGCGCCACGACTTTGGCCGAGCGAATGCCTTCACCCATGATCGGCACCGTAATTTTCTGACCGCGTGCTGTAGCCGGCGGCGGTGACGCCGGCTGGTCTATCGCCTGGCTGGGCTTGGCGCGGCCGGGGTCAGCGCCCCCGGCTACAACGCGCTCGCTCCGCGTGGAGACCGAGCGTTCGATCGCCCTAACGATGCGCTCGACATCGGGCAGCGCCGCATATTCGTAGATCGGGTTGTAGCCGATCATGACGTTGCCTTTACTGACGAGGATCGGCGGACTCACCATCACGTCCCAGATCTCCGATTGTCCCGCGATGTGGGAGATGATCATCTGGCCAACGCTGCAATTTTCCGTGTCCTCTTGCACAACAATGAGACGGCCGGTCTTCCGCACGGAGTCTTCAATCGTCGCGCGATCCCAGGGAGCGATCGAGCGGAGATCGATCAACTCCACGCTGGTGTTTCCATCCAGCCTAACGAGTGCCTCGAGCGACTTCTCCATCGTGTTGCCCCAGGCCACGACAGTGACATCGGACCCTGCGCGCGCGACGCGCGCTTTGCCTAACGACACTGCGCGAATGGGTTTCTCCGATTCGTGTTCGGCCCAGAGCAGATGTTTCGGGATGAGGATGAAGGTCGGATCCTCGCAATGCATCGCGGTCCAGAGCAGACCGGCGGCGTCTTCCGGGTTGCTCGGGATCGCAATGTTGATCCCGGGATAATGGGCGAGGGGAGCTTCGTTCGCCTGACTGTGCCACAGGCTACCGCCCGGGAGGTAGGCGCCGTAGGGCGCGTAGATAACGAGCGGGCAAGTCCACGTCCCGAACGAACGCCAGCGCAAATTGCAAAGATTGGTCACGACCTGGTTCCACGCCGGCCCGATGAAGTCGACGAACTGCAACTCGAAGACCGGGCGTTTGCCGTAGGAGGCGAGACCGCAGGCGACGCCGAGAATGGTGGACTCCGCGAGGGGCGAGTTGAAAACCTGCGCGGGAAATTCCGTCGAAAGTTTTTGGGTGAGACGGAAGACGCCGCCCTTGGGATCTTCGATGTCTTCGCCAAAGATAATTCGCCCGGGGCTTTTCGTTAGGCCAGCGCGCAGGGTCTGATTGACCACATCGCCGATGCGATACTTGCCGGCGGGGAGGACTTCCTCGTCGAGTTCCGGGAGCGCGCCGGTTACTTGCAGATCGAGTTCGCTAGGCAAAGGGTCCTCGTCGCGCTCCGCGGCGATGAATTCCTGCCGGATGCGCTCTTTGATTTCCTGGTCGAGCTTTTCGAACTCGGCCTGGGTGAGAGCGCCTTCCGCGATGAGACCGTCGCGCCACTTCGTTAGGGGATCGGCTTTCGCCAGGTTCTCAATCTCTTCCGCGCTGCGATAAAGTTTGTGGTCGTCGGAGCTGGTGTGGCTGGAGAGCCGCTCCATTTCTACCCAGAAAAAAACCGGACCTTTGCCCCCGCGCAGATGAGCGATGGCTTTCTGGCCGGCGTCATAAACCGCGCCGACATCGCTGCCGTCGAGAATTTGCCAGTCGTTAGGCTGGAGGACGTCGAGGGCAAGAGGATTGATCTCCCGCGTCGGGCTGCTGATCCCGTAGGCGTTGTCCTCGACGACGAAAAGGACCGGCAGCTTCCGTTCTTTCGCGAAACAAACCGCCTCGAAAAAATCGCCCTGCCGCGTCGCCGCGTCTCCGATCGTGGCAATGACGAAATTCGGTTTGCCATCCAGTTTCAGTCCCCACGCGATGCCGCAGGCCGGAAGAAGCTGCGCGCCGGTCGGCGTCGGCACGCTCCAAACGTTGCGCGCCGCGTAGCTGTAATGCGACGGCATTTGCCGGCCATGGCTTTGGCCTTTGCGCTTCGCGAAATAATCGAGCGCCAGCTCGGCCGAGGTAACACCCCGGCCGAGGACGAGCGCGCGATCGCGGTAGTAGCCGCAGATGTAATCGTCAGGCTCGGTCGCGAACGAAATCGCAGCGAGCGCTTCGTGGCCCATGCCCGAAACGTGAAAGTGGCCCTTGCCCTGACGATTGAGATTTTGCTCGCGCAGATCGCCATGCCGGCTCTCCAGCAAAATGGTGAGGAGCTGCAGTTTCTCTTTTTTGCTCAGGCCCATAAAAAGCGAAAAGTCGTTAGGCGAATGGAAGTCATTTCGTGGCGCAGGAGAATACGCGGGCGCCTCGGATTCTCCAGTGGCAAGCGGCAAGTCTCAACTTTCTCCCGGCATCCGCGCAGGGTTGCACGACAAAGAATCAGATGTTCTGGTAGCGCCTCACAAATCGAGCGCCCGTAGCTCAACTGGATAGAGCATCTGACTACGGATCAGAAGGTTTGAGGTTCGAATCCTCACGGGCGCGCTTCTCGTTAGGCCGCGGATTTGCGCTTCGCGCGGACTGGCGGAATTTCTCTCATGGCAGGACAAGGTTCGACCGGCAACGTCGTCGCAGCGCTTTGCAGTTTCTTCATTCCCGGGCTCGGGCAGTTGCTGCAAGGGCGACTCTTCATGGCGATTATTCAGTTTTGTCTCGCCGGTGTGTTATGGATTTTCCTGCTCGGCTGGCTGGTCCATCTCTGGTCGATCGTGGACGCCGCGCTTTGGCGCGGGCGCGCCTAACGACGCTATTTTTTCAGGAGCAACTTCCAACGTGCCCACGCATCGTCGCGCGCTTTGCGATTGGCCGGTTTGGCGTCGGGCGCTTCGCCCGCGCGCATGAAACCGTGACCCGCGCCGGCGTAAGTCACCGGCTCGTAGGTTTTGCCTAACGACTTCATGACTTCCGTCGTCGCGGGAATGGTCGCGCCGATGCGCGCGTCCTCCTCGCCGTAGAAGCCGTAAAGCGGGCACTTGATGTTCTCCGCCTCGCCTTTCTCTGCGGGACCGGTTCCGTAGAAAACAAACGCCGCTTTCAACTTCGGATTATGATTGGCATAACCGAAAGACCAGCCGCCGCCCCAGCAAAAACCGGTGACCGAAACCGTCCCGTCGCACGCCGGCAATTTCGTCACGTAATCGGCCGCAGCATCGAGATCGGGAAAAACGCGCGCGGCCTGCAAAGCCGAGACCGCTTTGATCGCCGCCTCCTGATCGGGATAACTCTGGGTGTCTTTCCCGGGCTCAGTCAGGAGATCGGGCGCGATCGCGATATAGCCGGCGGCGGCTATTTCATCGGCGAGATTTTTCGCCCAATCCGTTAGGCCAAAAATCTCGTGGATGATGAGCACGGCCGGCGCTTTTCCTTTCACTTCGGGGAAGGCGATGAAGGCTTTCACCGTCCGGCCATCGTGTTTGAGATCGACCCATTCGTGATGGCGCGGCGATTTATTCAGCTCTTTCCGCGCCCAATCCTGCGCCTGCGAGACGGATGTGCCTAACGATGCCAGAAGAAGCGAAAGTGTAAGCGCGCGAAATTTCATCAGGCAAAGAAGCTTGCGCGCGAGCCTTCGGCAAATCGTCGAGTGCGTGTCCCAGGCTTCGCACAGCGGTGCCAACACGAGCGGACGCAATTCACGCTGAATGATTTCTGGGAGGAGGCAAAAGTAAGCCCGTCTTCCCGAGCGGAGCCGTAGGCGAAGTCGAGGGATCCCGTGGAATTTCCCTGAAGCGCCGCTTTCCAGAAACTCATCGGGATCCCTCGACTTCGCCTGCGGCTCCGCTCGGGATGACAGAACTTCGTCGCTCTTCTTAAGCGCCGCGGAAAAGAACTTTACCGTCGCGTTTTCCTTCCGCGGCGCGGGCGGTTGCTTCGGGAAATTCGCCTAACGAATAGCTGCGCTCGATTTTCGTCTGGAGAAGGCCGCGCTGCGCGAGGTCGAAGAGACGCGCGAAAGTTTCGTCGCGCTCAGCGGTTGCGGTCTGCTCATACCATTTGTTCACCCAGAAGCCGGTGAAGCGAAGGTTTTTGAAGATAAGCAATCCGTTAGGTATCGTTAGGGGCTTCAAGCTCATCGCGCCATAGGTGACGATGGTCGCTTCGGGTGCGACGATTTTAGCGAGGCGCAGCGCGCTCTCTCCACCGACGGCGTTCAAGGCGAGCCGGATCGGCGCACGTTCAGTAGCGGCGGCGACCGCGTCGCGCAGTTCGTCATCGTCGAGCAGGACGACGTCGCCGCCTGCCACGCGCAGTTCTTCGACGAGCTCCTTTCGTCTAACGACATTCACCGTCCGATAACCCAACTCACGCGCGATCTGGATGACGGCCCGGCCGGCCGCGGAATTGGCCGCGTTCTGGATAACCCAGTCGCCCGGTTTCAGCCTAACGAAGTCGTGCAGCATGCGCCACGCGGTCGTGGGATTGATCTTCAACATCGCGGCCTGTTCCGGCGCGATGTCGTTAGGCACGGCCACGAGCTTGTCCGCCGCGACGACGGCGGCTTCGCGCCACGTCCCGAGGTCGTGCGGCAAAATCACCTGCGTGCCGGCCTTCAAATTTCGAACCGCGGGACCAACTTCTTCGACCACGCCCGCGCCTTCGAATCCCGGCGTCGCCGGCAGTGTCGGCCGCACCGGATATTTGCCTTCGATCGCGTTCAGGTCGGCCGGGTTGATCGGCGCGGCACGCAGCCTAACGAGTGCCTCATTCTCGCCTAACGACGGCAGCTCCTGCTCTTCCAGGCGCAAAACCTCCGCCGGTTTTCCGTGCGCCCGATAAACTATGGCTTTAATACTGCGGCTCATCCGATGGCCTCGCATCCTACCGCGAACACTCCCGCCGGCAATCTCCGCTCCGGCGCGCGTCTCGCGCTCGTCGGCATGGTGGTGAATTTCATCCTCGCGAGCGCGAAAATCGCCGCCGGTTTGCTCGGCAATTCCTACGTGCTCATCGCCGATGGAATTGAATCCGGTCTCGACATCGCGGGCTCGGCCATCATTTGGGGTGGGCTAAAATTGGCCGCGCGTCCGCCGGACGAAACACATCCCTACGGTCACGGCAAAGCCGAGCCGGTCGCGGCCATTGTGGTGTCGTTAGGCGTGCTCGCGGCCGCCTTGGGGCTCGCGGGGCGGAGCGCGTACGAAATTTTCCAGCCACATCATAGCCCGAAGTCTTTCACGCTGATTGTGCTGGTCGCCGTGGTCGTGGTGAAAGAGCTGCTCTATCGCGCGGTGATCCGTTTTGGACGGAATATCGAGAGCACCGCGGTGCAAACGGATGCGTGGCATCATCGCACCGACGCGCTGACTTCGATCGCGGCTTTTATCGGCATTTCCATCGCCCTCATCGGGGGACCGGCGTGGCAGAGCGCGGATGCCTGGGCGGCGCTTTTCGCCTGCGCGCTCATCGGCGCGAACGGCTATCGCCTGCTTAAGCCGTCGCTGCAGGAGATCATGGATACGGCGCCGCGCGGAAAAATTGTCGAGAGAGTTTGTGCGGCGGCGGCGAATGTGCCGGGCGTTTTGAATGTCGAGAAATGCCTGGTGCGCAAGATGGGGCTGTCGTTTTACGTCGATCTCCACGTGGGGGTGAAGGAGACGATTTCGGTACGCGACGGGCATACCATCGCGCACGCGGTGAAGGATGCGATCCGGCGGACGGACGCGCGCATCGCCGATGTGCTCGTGCATGTGGAACCGGCGGCGTAGCGGAAGAGACTGACTTCCTACCGCAGCTCGCGCACGAGGACGGTGAGGGCGTTCGTTAGGCTGTTGCGGGCGCTGGAGATCTGACGCGCGAAACGGCTCAGCCTAACGACGGCGCTCGGATGCCGCGCGAGATGCTTCGCGAGGGCGAGCGGCTCTGTTTTTTGCCGCGCGAGACTGAAGAGCACGGAGGCCGGCGCTGGGAAAGGCGCGGCGGCCGTGTCGCTGATCACGCGCAACGAAAGCATGGGCAATTTCCGCGCCGCGCAGGCCTGCGCGATCACGGCGGTTTCCATATCGACAGCCAGTGCGCCCTGTTCGCTCGCGAACTTGTCGCGCGCCTCTTCGGTTTCGATCACGCTCTCCGCGGTCGCCAGTTTGCCCACGTGAGCGATGAGCAATTCGCGCGCGTTCTCGAGCATAACGGGATCCGAAAAATTTTCTGCGAGAAGTAAATCTCCCACGCCTAACAATGGCGCGGTCCCGCCGGCGAAGCCGCTGCTGATGAGAGAATCGACCCGATGCTGCGCGAGAAACGGCTCGATCCGTTCGCGGGTGATTTTCTGGCCAACGCCGGTGTGGAGAATGACGACCTCGTGGTTCCCGCGCGCGAGTAACCGGACGAAATCGCGACTCTCGTTAGGCAGCGCGAAAGTGACCGCGATCACGGCGCGGGCGCGGAGAGCAAGATTTCCAAACGGACCGGCTCGTTAGGCGACGAAGCGGAACTCGCGCTGGCCGGGGCGGGGGATGGTCCGCCGAGCGTGGCCAGCGTTTGCCGGAAAGCCGCTTCGGCGGAGGCCGGCACGATCACGAGCACGCTGAAACCCTTGTCGTTAGGCAAGCCTTTCGTGCCCGAGCCGCCGGCTTTGTTCGCGGCGTCAATAATTGTCTTCGCGATGCTCTCCTGTCTCTCCTTCGGCGCTGACAGGGCGATTTGCTCTATGCCAATTATCGGCGCTGGAAAAGCCGCCGCGGCTGATTTTTCGACCGAGCTTTGCAGTTGATGACGGAGCGCTTCTTCGCGCGCTTTTTGCACCTGCTCATTCGGCTTCTTCAGGTGGAAAATATAGATCAAGCCGATCGCGACATTTAGCGCGACGAGCACGGCAAAGGCGGCTGCTACCTGCCGCCCGCGATTACCGGCGCGGGTGGTCGCGGAAGATTGGTGTTCGTCGCGTTGCAGCCCGCGATGCACCTGGCGCGCGGTGGAGAATTGCTGCTGCAATTCGGGGTCGGCGATGAGCGCACGCTCGAGATTTTCCCGCTCCTGCGGCGGCAGTTTTCCTTCCAGGTAATCGAAGAATTTTTCCGGCGTCAAAGCGAGGCAAATTAGACGGCGCGTCGAGTTCGTCTAGCGGAGCGAAACCCGCATCTGTACCGTTGAGATTTCATGCTTCGCTCTTAGAATATGCCACTCGTGCCCGACCCCGAAGCGAACGCCAAGCCGCGCCGTGGCAGAAAATGGATTCGCTCGACCCTCCTTGGGCTTGCCGTCGTTTTTCTGCTCCTGGCCCTTTTGCACGGACCGATCCTGCGTGCGGTCGTGCACTCCGTTGCGGTCAAGGTCGCGGCGGGGCGAAACCTGAAGCTGGATTTTCGCGTCGAAGGGGGCGTGCTCGGCGGAATCACTTTGCGCAATGTGCACGCGACGGCGACCGGACCTTCCGCGGTCCAGTCGCTCAACGCCGATCGCATTCACGCCGAATACAGCCTGCCAGCACTCGCTTTTCACGGGATGTCGGGTTTTCTGAAAAACGTCGAAGTGCAAAACGTCACGGCGGTTCTGGATCCCTCGAAGGCGCCCATTCCCACGCCGACTCCTCCGCCCAAGCCTAACGAGAAGGTAAGTCTGCCGACGTTTTTTCCGGAGCGGCTGGTGGTGAACAATGTCAGCCTAACGATCAAAGGATCGCCTAACGACACCGTGGTGAAGAATTTCAACATCGGTCTTTACCCGGACCACGAGGGCGAACTGAAAATCGACCGGCTGCAAATTCCGGGCGTCAACACCTGGAGCGACATCACCGCGAGCACGACCTACGCGAACAAGAACCTTTACCTCCACAACCTGCTCCTCGACCCCGAAAACAAATTACAAACGGTCAACGTGGACGCGTCGCAGATCGCGCAGGGGAAAGTCGCGTTGCAGGTGCAAGGCACATTGGGCGGTGGAGAGGTGGCGAGCCGAATCGATCTCTCCGCCAACGGCTCGTCTTACGAAACAAGAACGAACCTGCACGCAAAAGACATTTCGTTAGGCAAACTCGGGCAGCTTCTCGGCATCTCGCCGGGAGAATTTTCCGGCGCGGTCCGGAACGCGGATATCGATCTGCGCGGATCGCTTGCGGAGCCTTCGAGCTGGGACGGCACGATCAACGCCAACATCGATAATGTGCGTCAGGGAGGGTTCGCGCTCGACGACATAAAACTCGACGCCGTGGCCGCGAACGGTCGCGCGACGCTCAAGCAGGCGCGGATCGACGCAGGGACGAATCACGTGACTTTAAACGGCGCGATCGATCTGCCGAAAACAGTTGAAGGCTTTGGGCGGACGCCGGGAGATTTCCAAGTTGCGATCGACGCACCGGATTTGAAACAGCTTACCGGCTTTCTCGCGCCGCCGGCGACAGGCGCGTTGCAGGCGAATGGAAATCTCAAAACCGGCAACGGAATCATCCGCCTCAAGCTGAACGCAAAAGGGGACTTGATCGGCTTCGACCAAGCGACGGTGAAGCAGTTAACTGCGACCATTTCGGCCACGAAGAAAATGCCGCCGCCTAACGACAACGGGAAGGAAGCAGCGCCATTCGATCAAGGGCTGACCTCGACCGTGCACGCACAATTAGACGAGGTGCGTTACGGCGATTTCGTGATCGATCAGGTGGCCGCGGAAGTGAAAAGCGACGGCGCGAATGTTGCGCTCAATCCCGTTACGATTACCCGCAACAACAACGTCCTGCTGGTGCACGGGACCTACACGCTGCCCGCGCCTAACGATGACGCGATGAAGCAGCCGGCCGACGTCCAGTTCAGTCTGCGCGCGCCGCAGTTGAGCGATTACTGGCAGAGCGATGCTGCGAATAAAGTCAGCGGCGAGCTGCAAGCCGACGGCAGTGTGCATGTTCGCGGCGGCGTGGCGAGTGGACAGATCGATCTCACCGGACAACAGATCGCCGCGCAAAAGCTTCTCGTTAGGCAACTGAGCCTGCAGACCGCGATCGCGGGCAACACGGTCTATCTGAACGACCTCACCGCAACGCTCAACGAGCAGGATTACGTCAGGGCTAACGGGACGGTGAAACTCCAAAAGCCTTTCCCCTACACGGGCGCCATAGCGGCGAACCTGGCTGATCTTTCGGCCTTCGCGCCGCTGCTTGCGGCGGCGGAGAAACCGACGCCTCTCGCCGGTTCGTTAGTCGTGAACTGGCAGGGACAGGGCGAGGCGGCGACCTTCAAGAACAACGGCGACCTTAAGCTCAATCTCGAACGCGGGCGCTTTGCCGAGATGAAAAATCTGCAGGCGAAAGTCGAAGCGCACTACACACCGCAACAGCTCGATGTGCCGATCGTTTTTGTGGCGAGCGACAAAGTCAGTCTGCAATCGAGCCTGCAAGCCAAAGGCTCCAACCTGGAGGTGAGCAACATCCAGATCGATCAGGGCACAGCGAAATACGCCAAGGGGTACGCATCACTCCCATTCGTCTGGAGCAATCTCGGCACCGACAGGAAAATTTTTCCGCCTAACGGAAAGGTGACGATCAGTTTTCAGTCGGAAAATCTCGACTTGGCCAAACTCTTTACGGACTTCGGTGCGAAACCACCGGTCTCCGGGCAACTCAGCGTGAAGCTCGACGCGCAAGGCCCGCTCGATCAAATCCAGGCGGCACTCGATCTGCAATTGCAGAGTCTCAGAGCGGACGCGGCAAAACAGCTCGAGCCGGCGAGCGTCACCATCGGCCTGCGTTTGCAGAACAACGATCTCAAGATCGACGGCAAAATTCAGCAGGCCAAAGTCCAGCCGATCCTAATCGCGGGGCACGTTCCGCTGAACCTTTCGCAGTTGATCGCGCAGAAGAAAATCGACGATCAAACGCCGGTGCAGGCGAAAGTGCAGATGCCGCGCAGCTCGATCAATTTCGTGCGCGAATTTGTGCCTGCACTGCGCCAACTCGACGGCTCGGTTGCCCTTGATGTGAATGTCGGCGGGACGGTGGCCAAGCCGGCGCTCAGCGGCACGGCCGATATGAACATCAACGTGGCGCGTTTTGAGAACGCGACGCTTCCTGCCCTAACGAACTTCAAAGCGCTCCTTAATTTTCGCGACAACGTCCTTAACTTCGATCGTTTCGCCGGCGATCTGGCGGGCGGACCTTTCACGCTTTCCGGTCGCATCTCACTTCCGAAATTAACCGAGCCCAATTTCGATCTGCGCTTGAATGCGAAGAGCGTGCTCGTCGCGCGGAATGACGACCTGACCGCGCGGGTCGATGCCGACATCAAGGTCGTGGGACCACTGCAAAGCGCTTCGGTCAGCGGCGAGGTCCTAACGACAAATAGCCGTTTCCTCAAGAACATCGACATCATCCCGATCGGCCTGCCGGGCCGGCCCGCACCTCTGCCTGAGCCGCCTTCGTCCGCGCCGGGTTTGTCTTTTCCAGATCCACCGTTGCGCGACTGGAAGTTCGACATCGCGATCAAGAGCAAAGATCCATTCTTGATTCGCGGGAATCTCGCGACTGGGAGTGCGATCATCGACATGAAACTCGCGGGCACCGGATTGCATCCACAGTTACAAGGCCAGGTCAGATTGGAGAGCTTCGAAGCGACGTTACCCTTCAGCACCTTAACGATTCGTTTAGGGTTCCTTTACTTCGACCCGGACGATCCGCTGAACCCGAAGATCGAGCTCCGAGGTGAATCGCTTATCCGCGATTACACCATCCATGTTTACATCTACGGGACGGCGAACGCGCCTCAGGCAGTTTTCAGCAGCGAGCCTCCTCTGCCGCAGGAAGAAATCATTTCGCTGCTTGCGACCGGCACGACGCGCGAAGAGCTGACGGGCGGCGGCAATGTCCTGGCGACGCGCGCGATTCTTCTTCTGGGCAAAGAGTTATACCGAAAGGTCTTCAAGAAAGGCGGCGGCGAGGAGCCTAAGACTGACTCGCTCTTTAACCGGCTGAGTGTGGAATTTAACGGCGCCGATCCACGCACGGGCGAGCAGACGGCGACCGCGAAATATAAGGTCACCGATCGTGTCGTCCTGGTCGGAGACTTGGGTGTGGCCGGGGGCTTTCGCGGGCAGGTGAAGTATCTCATTCGCTTTCGCTAAATGAAGAGATTCTCGCTCATCGCGCTTTTCCTCGGCCTAACGAGTATAGGACTACTGGCCCAGAACGCGATCAAGCTTCCCGAGCAGGAGCAAAGGGAGAAGGAAAAAAAGACCGCGGCGAAGGTCGAGGAGAAAGTCGCGCAGCAGGCTAACCTGGAGATTCGCGGGAACACCGCTTTTCCCGACAAGGAATTGCGCTCGCAGCTCAAAGAGCAACTAACGACAATTGAGCAATACGGGCTGACCAGCGCGCGCGCGGACGACGCTTCTTTCTTTCTCGAGCTGTACTATAAGAAGCATGGTTACGCGAAGGTCAACGTTCGCTACACGCTGGTCTCGGGGACGCTTTTTCGACTCGATATCGCGGAGGGGCCTTTGGTTCACCTGGGGAAAATTCAGTTTGCCGGTAACAATCAGATCCCGACGGATAAGCTTTTCGAGTATGCTGCCGGGCCGACCCGGACTCGCTACTCGAAGGCAACGGCGCAATTGCCGTTTGTGCCGGGTGATGTCTCTGAGGGCGCAGATCTCGTGCAGCGCTTCTATGTCTCGGAAGGATTTATCGAGTGCAAGATCGACCCTCCTACTTTCACCTATGTCCAGCCGGACCTGGTCGATGCGCACATAGTCATTCATGAAGGGCAAAAGTATTTCTTTGGGAACATCCAATTCGTTGGTCCTACGATCTACGGCGCGGAAGCTCTCCGAGGGCAGATGCTCGACTTACTTCGGCTCCCGTACACCGAAGCGCGGCTAGCTGATATTCCGCGGCGTCTCCAATCCTATTATAAGACTCGCGGTTACTTTGCGATAAAGGTCGATGCCGTGGGTGCGCCGCAACTCGCCGTGCAGGCCCGCGTGCCCGTGCGCGTGGTGGTCGAGCCAGGAGCGGTTTATCGCTTTGATGGTGTTACCGTGCGCGGGACCCACCAGTTAAGACCCAGCTACCTCACGAATCGTTTCCGGGATTTACAAGGCCAGCCTTATAGCCCCGACGTCTTGGACAAACGATTTCGCATGTTGATGCGGTCGGGGTTGTTCAACACCCTGAAGATTAATCCTACGCCCGTCGATGGAGATCTCCTCCATCTCAACATCGAATTGGAAGAGGCGAAGCCGAAGGAGTTGGGCCTCTCGATCGGCTATGGCTCTTATGAAGGAATCATCCTCGGGGCCTCCTTCACGAACCGGGATATCTTTGGTTATGGGCGGCCGGTCACGACCTCAGTCGAATACACCCAGCGGAGTTACAAAGGCGAAGTAACCTTCGAGGACCCCTACCTCTTTAATACCGTCTATGCGCTGAAGACGCGGCTCTATGCCGTCAGCTTTGACTATGATGGCTACTCGAAGTTCGAACTTGGGGGACAAGTTACAGTTAGCCGGCAGATAACTAACGCTTATTCGGCGGGTCTCGTTCTCAGCGGCCGGCACGTGGACATCACGGACGCATCAATCGATCCTACCCTACTTGGGCGGACGAGTTACTTCATCAGCTCGATCGGTTTCACCCAAACGCTCGACCTGCGCAAGAACCCGCTGGTCGCGCCGCGCGGGCTTGTCTTTGATAACACCGTCGATCTGGCGACGAGGCAGATAGGAAGTGACATAGACCTATTGCGGGCGACGGGCCGGGTGACTTACTATCACTCTTTCGCGCCGGAGCAGCCGCAACTCACTGGCGAAGACTTACAAAAGTCCGGGCTGCAAAAATTCATCGAACGCAGCTTGCTCGCGTTTGGCGCGCGCGCCGGTATCGTCGCGCCCCTTGATACCTCGGGCACAACTGAGGCCCTCGCTATCCCGATCGACGAACGTTTTTTCTCGGGTGGCAGCACGACGGTGCGCAGTTTCGACGAGCGCCAGCTCGGACCCCACGATAACGAAGGCAATCCAATCGGCGGCGAGTATTACACCACTTTCAATGCGGAATACACGTTTCCGATTTACGGCGAGTTGTTAGGTGCGGTCTTTGTCGATGCGGGCAACTTATTGCCTAATGCCAGCTCGCCTGGCTTGAACGATTTGCGTTATGGGATCGGCGCCGGTCTTCGCTACAACCTGCCGATTGGTCCGGTGCGGCTCGATTACGGAGTAAATCCGAGCCCGCGCAAGGATGAATCTTTCGGCGCGTTTCATTTCAGTTTTGGGTTCGCCTTTTAAGGATCGCCCCTCCCGAGCCCGCCCTTGCGGGCGCGCCGCGACGATTTATATTCGAGCGTCGCGTCGAGTCATGGCTGCTGCCATGCGTGCGCCTAACCGAAAGATCTAGATTCCATGGAAACAACTATCGAAGCACCTAAAGCAGCCGCCAATCGCGGATCGTCGGCCGAACCCGATTTTCTTCCGCTGCAAGGGACTGATTACGTCGAGTTCTATGTCGGTAACGCCAAGCAAGCGGCGCACTTTTATAAGACGGCGTTTGGCTTTCAAAGCCTTGCCTATGCCGGACCGGAAACGGGGCAGAAAGATCGTGTGAGTTATGCTATCCGGCAAAACAAGCTCACCTTCGTCCTGACGACACCATTGCGTTCGAAGAACGAGATTGCCGATCATATCTATAAGCATGGCGATGGCGTGAAATTCATCGCTTTGAAAGTCGACGATGCTACTTCGGCTTGGAAGGAAACGACCCAACGCGGCGGTAAGAGTTTCATGGAGCCGACGACACTGACCGATGACCATGGCGAGTTGGTCATGAGTGGAATTCACACTTATGGAGACACCGTCCATCTCTTCATCGAGCGGGATAAGTACAACGGTGTTTTCATGCCTGGGTTTCGTAAGTGGGAGAGCACTTACAATCCGCCGGACGCCGGACTGCAATATGTCGATCATTGCGTCGGCAACGTCGGTTGGAACCAGATGAACCCTTGGGTCAAGTTCTACGAAGATGTCATGGGGTTCCGCAACATCCTTACCTTCGACGACAAGGATATCTCGACCGAATATTCCGCGCTCATGAGTAAGGTGATGAGTAACGGCAATGGCTTCGTTAAGTTTCCCATCAACGAGCCAGCGGAAGGGAAGAAGAAGTCGCAAGTGGAAGAGTATCTCGACTTTTACGATGGCGAAGGTGTGCAGCATTGCGCTGTTGCGACCAAGGACATTGTCGCCACCGTGCGAGATCTGCAAAGTCGGGGCGTCGAGTTTCTAAAAATCCCGGCGAGTTATTATGAGACCGTGCTCGATCGAGTAGGGAAGATCGATGAAGATCTCGAACCGCTGCAGGAGTTAGGCATCCTCATCGATAAGGATGAGGAAGGTTACCTGCTGCAAATCTTTTCCAAACCCATCGAAGATCGTCCGACCTTGTTCTTTGAGATCATTCAAAGGAAAGGCGCGAAGAGTTTCGGCAAAGGGAACTTCAAGGCGCTCTTTGAAGCGCTGGAAAGAGAGCAGGATCTGAGAGGAAATCTTTAGCAGCCCTACTACCTCTAACCTGGCCAAACGACCCTCATTTGAAATCAAGCCGACCCAATCCTTTTGTCATTCCGAGCGAAGCGTAGCGCAGTCGAGGAATCCCGTGGAGTTACCGAACGGCGCGAGAACGAAACTTCCCGGAGGTGCCACGGGATCCCTCGACTTCGCTCGGGATGACAATCGTGCGCGTGATAACTACTAACTAACTCAGCCCTGGAATAACTCATTATGCCACAATATCAGAAGCTCGGACATATCCCCCGCAAGCATCACATTTGGTATCACCGCAACGGTTCATCCGATGGCGGTTATAAGAACGAAGGCATCGCCTACGAGCATGTCATTACTACCGAAGGCTTCAACGAAGCCTACTCGATCATGTATCACATCCGCCCGCCCACACGCGTGCGCAGCGTTGAGTTACTCAAATGCGAAGAGTTAAAGAAAGCCGCCGAAAGCCCCTTGCGGCACCATCATTTCAAGACCGCGGAGATACCGCGCCGCGGCGATGTTTATACCGGCCGCATCCCGATGCTCTTCAACCAGGACATTACCGCTTATCGCTGCAAACCGGAAAAGAACTTCGGTCAATTCGAATACTACAAGAACGGCGGCGCGGATGAGATCATCTTCGTCTTCCACGGCGGCGGTGTGCTGGAGAGTATGTTTGGCAAACTGCCGTATCGCGCGGAAGACTACATCGTCATCCCGCGAGGTATTACTTATCGGCTCGTTCCCGACGATCCAACAGAGGAAGACTACCTAATCCTCGAATCCGCCGGTCCGGTGCGTATCCCGCGTCGCTACATGAACAGCGATGGCCAGATTCGCATGGGCTCACCTTACTCGGAGCGCGACTTTCACGGCCCTGCGGAGCTGATAACTATCGATCGCGATGAAGACGTCGAGATTTTGGTCAAGGATGGCCCCCGCCTAACGAAAGTAACTAACGCGCATCATCCTTTCGACGTGCTGGGCTGGGATGGCTATGTCTATCCCTTCACCTTTAATGCGTCCGACTTCGAACCAATCACCGGCACCGTGCATCAACCGCCGCCGATTCATCAGACCTTTGAGATTCGAGGCTATGTCGTTTGCACCTTTGCCCCGCGCCTGCTCGATACTCATCCGGAAGCAGTCAAGATTCCCTGGGTGCACGATAACGTTGAAGCCGACGAAGTTCTCTTCTATGTCAGGGGTAACTTCGGTTCGCGCCGCGGCATCGAAGCGGGCTCGATCACGTTGCATCCGCGCGGCATCCCGCACGGGCCGCACCCTGGCACCATCATGGCGAGCAAGGACGCGCTCCGCACGGAAGAGTTAGCGGTTATGTTCGATACTCAGCACACCTTGGAGTTAACCGAACAAGCAGTGAAACTCGACGACGATAAGTATCCGTTGAGTTGGCTGGATTAACAGCGCGCTCCAAATAGCTCCTCGCCCCGAATAGCTGTCATCCCGAGCGCAGCGCAGCGCAGCGGAGTCGAGGGATCCCGCAGTGTTTCGTTGAAGCTCTCACTCTCACGCTCTAGGTAGCTCCACGGGATTGAAAGCCCGGCCTCGCCCGCTCCGCGGACTGCGTTACGGCTTCGACTTCGCTGCGCTGCGCTCAGAATGACGTTGCTTTTGTGCGGACCGATCCTCTCGAGGGGTAACTAACTTACTCAATTTGTCCTCGCACAAGCGTTCCGCTACATTCGTCCGTGCACGAGAACGAATCCAATACTTCCGAACGCCTAACGAGAGAATCCGACAGCCTTAAGGACGATCGCCTTGAGCATATGGAGCGCGTCTTCGCTGACTTACTCGAAGCCATTGGCGAAGATGGCGGACGGGAAGGTTTGGTGAAGACGCCGGGCCGCGCTGCACGCTCCTTTGAGTTTCTTACTCAAGGTTATCGGCAATCAGTCGAAGAAATAGTTAACGGCGCGATCTTCCACTCCGACGCAAGCGAGATTGTGATGGTGAAAGACATCGAGCTTTATTCGATGTGCGAGCATCACTTGCTGCCCTTCATCGGGCGCGCGCACGTGGCTTATATCCCCGATGGGAAAGTCATAGGTCTCTCCAAGGTCGCGCGCATCGTCGATCTCTTTGCGCGGCGCTTGCAGATCCAGGAACAACTAACCACTCAGGTGGCGGAGGCACTGATGAGCGCGCTTCATCCTACAGGTGTAGCTGTAGTCATCGAAGCAAAGCACCTCTGTATGATGATGCGCGGCGTGCAGAAACAAAACTCGGTCATGAAGACCTCTTGTCTGCGTGGCGTTTTTCAGGATGACGCGCGGACTCGAAGTGAGTTCCTCGCGCTTCTTCGCCAGTAATAGCTATCGCGAGATGCTGTTGACTGTCAGCAAACGTCTGGAATTTTCCGCCTCGCGGCGTCTCTATTCGCCGGGTAAGACGGCCGAGGAGAATGTCGCAGTTTTCGGCGCCGAGAGCGGTGCGCGTTATGGGACCGGACGCAATTACGTGGCGTTTTTCGTCCTAAGTGGCGCGGTCGATCCGGCGAACGGAATGCTGGTTAACATTAGTGAAATAAAACGGCGCGCAGGCGAAGTCTTACTCGCAAATTTCGACCACAAGTTTCTAAACGAGGATCACCCAGCTTTTCGTGAGCAGCCTCCGACCGCCGAGAATGTGGCACGCTCACTCTTTCTCGAAACGGCCTCCCGGTTTGGCGATCTTGGGGCAGAGTTAGTGGCTTGCCATTTGCAGGAGACGCCGGAACGAAGCGCGACCTATTACGCGAGTGGCATGGTGGAAGGGAATCATTGGCTGGCGTTTTCGGCGGCGCGTCAGACGATGTCGCCACACCTTAGTGCGCAGGAAAATAAAGAACATTTTGGGATAGCCGCTTCACCGCATGGTCATGGCCATCATTACCGCGCGCGACTTACTTTTCGCGGGGCTAATTCACAGCCGGCGGAACTGCTCGTGCCGCAGCGCGAACTTTCCGCAGTCATCGCATCCTTGCGCGCCGAGCTCGATCACAAGAATCTTAACCGCGAAGTTGGCGGCCTAACGAATCGCCCGATGACTACTGAGAGTCTGGCCCAATACGTTCACGAACGTGTCACGGCAGAGTTACCTCTCGATCGCGTGCGCCTGCACGAGCGGGAGGATTTTTTTGCGGAATACTGGACGAACGGTGAGCGTTATTTGGGGCTGAGGGAATCTTTCTGCGCCGCGCATAGATTGCATGCGGGAGAACTCTCGGTGGAAGAAAACACGTCTCTTTACGGCAAGTGCAATAACCCGAAAGGACATGGTCATCGCTATCTTACGGAAGCTACGATCACGGGTCGCTACGACGAGCGCAGCGGGACGCTTTATGACTTCAGGCAGTTTCAGGAAGGAGTAGGCGAGGCGCTGCAGCCGTGGCAGGATCGGCATCTCGATTTGGAGACGGAAGAGTTTCTCACGCAGCCTTCGACCGGGGAAAATATCGTGCGCGTCCTTTGGCCGAAGTTCGATCGGCGGCTTGATCATCAGCTGACACGCTTTCGACTTTGGGAGACACCGAATAATCGATTCACTCTTCGCCTAACGAGTAAATGATACTATGATCATTCTTTGCGAGAAAGAAGCTACGCTGAACACAGATGAAAGGCGGTGTTTCATCCGTAGCTAAAGATCTTTTGCTTGCCTCGCTCTGGATGATTCGCTTAGCCTAACGAGAGAAGCAGTCATGTCTCGAAAAACTCCACCTTTCGACGCCTATATCGCTCAGGCGAGACCTTTCGCGCGGCCCATTCTGCGCCATTTGCGAAAGGTGGTCCATGCGGGTTGCCCGACGGTGGAGGAGGCGATCAAGTGGGGGCATCCTCACTTTGTTTACAAGGGGAATATCGCCGGGATGGCGGCCTTCCAGGAGCATTGCGCTTTTGGATTTTGGAAGCACGCGCTTCTTTTCGGGGAGACGGATAGAGTTAGGGAGGCGATGGGGCATTTCGGCCGGATAACTAAGGTCTCGGATTTGCCTAACGAATCTATCCTGATCGGCTATGTGCGAAAGGCGGTGGAGCTGAACGAGGCCGGAATCAAACTTCCACGCCGGACGAAGCGGCGGGCGGTTTTAGAGATGCCCGACGACTTCCAGGCCGCGCTCCAAGGGAGCTGCCAGGCGCAAAAAACCATGGACAATTTCAGCCCGACCAAGCGCAGAGATTATATCGAATGGGTGACCGAGGCGAAGCGCGCGGAGACTCGCCGCCAGCGCATTACCACCGCGATCGAATGGCTCGCAGAAGGTAAGAGTCGTAATTGGAAATATGAAAGGAACCCGTAAGTGAAACTCTATCTACCAGCTCTGGCGCTCCTCTGTCTCACCGGTTGCGCGACCTCACGAACGACACCGCCGCCGCGGACCTCGGTCCCGGCAGCGCGCCGGTTTGAGTCCTACCTCCTGAAGCCATCTCATCGACGGACTTGCCCTGTGACAATCGTCCGCGAACCCGGCGTCGCCGGCTCCGGGCTCAATCTCTTTCTCGATGGCGATCAGATCGCGCGCGTCACGGTCGGGGAAGTGATGACTGTCTATCTCAAACCGGGCCGGCATCTTCTCGTCGCGAAACCGCTTTTCAGTCCGCCCGCCAATGTTCGCTTGCAGTTACGATCGGGCGGGGCCACGACCGTCCACATTACTGATCGCGACGGCAATTTCGCAATGAAGGCGGTCGTTCGCACTCGCGGCCCTTAGCGAAGACAAGCGCTTGCAAAGCCTCGCCGACACCCGAAAGGTCGCGGGATGCCGGACAACAACGAAGCGCTCGATCAGGCCGTCTCGGAGGGGAAATTACTCGAAACAAGCGCGGCGAATATTCGCGCCGATCTCGCCGCCGCCAGCTCGCCGATCGCCGCGCGAGCTGTCTCCGAGTTAATCCAAGCCGGCGAATGGGCCGAGTTAAACGACCGGTTTTTTCGGACGCTGGCTTTTGGGACCGGTGGCATCCGTGGCCGCACGGTTGGGAAAATTGTGACTAAAGCTGAACGCGGCACGCCTAACGATCTCGGCCGGCCGCAATTTCCCTGCGTCGGCTCAAACGCGATGAATGACGACAGTGTTACTCGCGCTACTCGGGGGTTGGTTGAGTATCTGCACGACTGGTTTGCGCGCGAGAAATTAACCGGCAAACCGAAGCTCGTCATTGCGCACGACCCGCGTTTTTTCTCGCGCGAATTCACGAAACTCGCGGCTGCTGTCGCGACGAAGAACGGCTGCGACGCGTTTGTCTTCGATGGTCCGCGCTCGACGCCGGAGCTGTCTTTCGCCGTGCGCTCGTTACGCGCGAACGCCGGAGTCGTCATCACTGCAAGCCACAATCCGGCACACGATAACGGCTACAAAGTTTACTTCGACGACGGCGCGCAGGTGATCGAGCCCCACGCCAGCGGGATCATCGCGAAAGTCAATGCGCCCGAGGTAAGTGCGCCTAACGAACGCCGGGGAAGCGTCACCACTCTGAATCGCGAAGTGGACGAGGCTTATCTCGCCCGGTTGGAGACGCTCGTGCTCAATCGCGATCTGGTGAAAGCGCAGAGCGATCTGCGGATCGTTTTCACTCCGATCCACGGGACCGGCGCGGTCCTGATTAAACCGCTTCTGCAACGGCTTGGTTTCAAATTCGATGTGGTGCAGGAACAGGACAATTTCGACGGCCGTTTCCCGACAGTGGAATCGCCTAACCCGGAAAATGCCGAAGCGCTTACGCTCGGTCTCGCGCTGGCGGAGAAGGTGAAAGCCGACCTCGTTATTGCGACGGATCCGGATTGCGATCGGATGGGCGTCGCGGTGCGGAGCGCGGACGGTGAGATGAAGTTGCTCACCGGAAACCAAATCGGCGGGCTCATTTCCTATTACCGGGCGAAGACGCTTTTCGATCAGGGCGTGCTCAACCAGGAAAACGCCGAGCGCGGTGTCATCATCAAGACCTTCGTCACGACCGATCTGCAAAAAGCAATCGCGGCGAGGTTTGGCTTGCGGCTGGTCGAGACGCTAACTGGATTCAAATATATCGGCGCGAAACTTTTGAAGTACGAGCGCGCGGTCCCGCTGCCGGATGGTCAGAATTATCGCGATTTGTCGGAGGAGGAAACGCGCCGGCTGCGTCTCGCGCATTCCGCGTTTTACATTTTTGGCGGCGAAGAAAGCTACGGCTACAGCGGTGCGGATTTCGTGCGGGATAAGGATGCCAACGGCGCCACCGTCATGTTTTGCGAAGTCGCCGCCTATGCAAAATCGCGCGGCCTAACGATCGACGGTCTGCTCGACGAGATTTTTGCGGAGGTGGGTTGTTATCAGGAACGCAACGGCGCGCTGACCTTCGAAGGCGCGGAAGGCGCGGCAAAGATCCAGCGGCTGCTCGCGACGTATGTGCAAAATCCGCCTAACGAGATGCTGGGGGCCAAAGTCGTCGCGGTGAAAAATTTCGAGACCGACTCGATCCGCGATGTCGAAGGCGATGAGATTCCAAAAGAGAAGATGCTCATCTTCGAACTGGAGGATCAGACCCGCATCGCGGTGCGCGGTTCTGGGACGGAGCCGAAGATTAAGTATTATCTTTTCGGCCAGCGCCGGCCGGGAGAGGGAAAGAGCTTTTCTGTCATCGAACTGGGCGAGATAAAAGCGAAGCTGGCCCAGCATCTCGAAGCGCTCTGGGAATGGCTGCAGAAAGATGCGGAAGAGCGGAGCGGTTAGGGGTGAACAAAAAAATAGACAGGATTAACAGGATTTACGAGATGGAGGAGAGGTCGCTCCGGCCTTTTCCCCCCAATCCACTTAATCCTGTAAATCCTGTCCGTTAAATTCCGCCTAACGAGTTCTCGAAGCGCGTCGTCGCCCGCACGAGTGGGGGTTTAAGCGGAACGCCCTTTCGAGCGACAACTTGGCTAAAGTTCCGCGGCCTACTTCGTGGGCGGAGTCGCGGGCGGAGCGGGCGTCTTGGCCGATTTCGCGGCCCGATCCTTGCGGACCTTGAATCCGCTGCGGCGCAGTTCCGGCGATTGTCGATGTCGTCCGAGGCCGAGCAAAGAAAATGCCGGCAGCGCGAGAGCATCGTCAGGAAAAGATCGAGCGCGGTATTGCGCGCCTTCGTCGCTTCCATCCGGTCGCCGCCGGTGCGGTCGTCCGCATTGGCATCGAAAATCGCCAGTTGCGCCGCAATCTCCGTTTTGAGCGCGGCGGCGTATTCCCATTCCGGTTTTTCGATATTCAGGTCGCTCGATAAAGCCAGCCGCGCAAGACCGAGAACACGTGCGTCGCCCAGCTCTCCCAATTTTCCACTGGCCCAGCCGTAGGCCGTAAAAACTTCCAGCCGCTGCGCGTCGCTGATGGTCGAGCTGCGAATGCCGGCGATGCCTTTGTAGCCGTCGCGCAGGAGGACGTTGAGCTGATTGAGCGCATCGCGCGCCTTGCCGGAGCCGCCGGCACGGTTGCTCTCGGTCAGGGCAGTGTCGTTATCCTTTTGCGTGAGATCGGCCAGCCGGCTGTCGAAAAGCGTGCGATCGGCCGCGAGCATTTTGAAGCGGTCCGTGGCGGCCCGGCCGGTATCGACGGTTTGAATAAGTTGCCCCTGGGCAATGACGGAAAGAGAATCGCTGTTTGGCATGATAAGAAAGAAGTTTTTGCTACAACTGCCGCTCTGCCCCGAGCTAGCGCGCCCGGGGAAAGGACGGAACGATTTGGCTAAAAGGCAGGATGCGCGCCGCCTCCGGGGATTTATAGCAACGAAACGTTGGCCGGCGCGTTCGCGGCCGGTGTGGGATACGCTCGACCGGCTTGCGGGGTGCGGGGCCGTGGCTTGCGCAACGGCGAACCAACGCCGTTTGCCCGCTCCTATAGCTATCCCAACGCCGCAGGAGGTTCGATTTGACATTATCGAAGCGATCCGCGCTCCCCGCCGAAGTCCCGGCAGCGCTGCCGGAGCTTCCCGGATGCGAAAGCAGCATCGGTTCGGCAGTGCCGAAGCCTGAGCAAGAGCGGCCCGGATTCCCTCGGCCAATCCCGAAGCGATGGGAAAGCCAAACCGAGACCGCCGGTTTGCCATTCCCGAAGCTATCCCGGCCTCTAATAAGTCCCGCGGCTGAGGTTACTGACATTGCACGATCCACTGCGGCTTGAGCGCTATTGCCGATTCCCATCCCCCTGTAGCCGTCGCCCTGTGGGCGACACGGCTCCTTGTTGCGCCCGAACGTGCCACCCCGAACGCTTCGCCCTGCGAAGCGGCTACAGCGGTAGCCGTCGCCCTGTGGGCGACGGGCAGGGAGAATAGGGGGCCGGAATTCCCCGCAGTTTAGCCAGCCCAGTGCAAAAATGTCAATCCGTACAGACCGACCCTACTCTTCCCTCTACGATTTGCCATTCCCGAAGCTATCCCGACTCCTACTTTAACCGCACTATGACCGCTGGATCGCCGTCCGCAGGTGTACACAGTCTTGCAAGATTCGCGAGCTTTCCCCCTTGGTATTCCTCACGATCAATTGGGGCGACTCAATTGGGGCGACGTGGACAAGCCGCTCGTCGTCGCCTCGCCGGAACTCCGCCTGACGTCGGAGTTGTCGAGCGCGGCGTGGTTGAAATAAAGCCGAAATTGTGTGCGGCCCATCATCACTTTGCAAGATTCGAAAGCTGACCCGATTCTGACCTTCCTTGAAGGTCAGCTTCTTCTGCGTCTTTCCTAGTTGTGATCATGCGGCGTGGAAAATGTGGGAAGTTGACTCCGCGATCAGTTTATAGCGCGCCGAATCCTCACCCTTTGGAACAAAGGCAACCCCACCTGCCTTAAGCGCTTTTAGAGCTCTCTCCATAATCGGATAATCAATTTCGGCAGACGAGGGCCAGCCAAAGCATAACCAATCGAACAACCCTTGCGGTAGCGCTGACAGGGATTCTAAGTTCGTCCACCTCCTGCGCGACGCCGCGAAATCGGTCACATCGGTGCCGTCATTTTGTTGCCCAAGAGTGCGTGCTAGCGTTAGGCGGAGATGTGGATGGAATCCGAACAAATAGGAGGCAAGGCGACCGCTTGGGTCACCCACTATAAGCCCATGCGATTCTTCCCAATTGATCGACTTTAAGATTGCATCACCCGTTTCGAAAGAAGGAGCAATGCTCGATCTAGGAAGATTGAAAGACATGGCTTCCGACGGGATGCCCCATAGGTGCACAGCGAATGGCCCTACGCCATCCGGAACTGTCAGCGCCGCAGCACGAACAGCTGCCAGCCTTTCCGATGTGGTCCAATCATACCAAACGTGAGCTCTAAGATCGTCAAAAAATAGGTTGAAGTAATGCACCGGCAAAGGGTTTAGTTCCCGATACTCATAGAAAACTTGAGTAAAAAGATCGGGACCATAGGCTAGAATGAAACTAGGGCGACCCTGTCTATAGAGGTCTCGAATTCCGTCCACTAGGCGCCCAATTGTTTTACTTTTCGCCCGAGCACCAATAATCCCATTATTCAGCCTGCCGCTAAATTCCCACGGTACGAAGTTCTCGAAAGAACGGAGATCTTCCATACTCCGAACCGTGAAAACATCAGTATCTAGGTATATTCCGCCGTATTCGAACATCAGCCAAACGCGAACAATATCAGAACGCATGACAACCAAAGGTGAATCTAAAACGGCGCGCCGTAAGTCTGCTGGAAGGTTCTCAGGGAGAGCCCGCCAGACCCGCACATCCCAATCCCGGTGATGGAATCTGAAAGAGGCAATGTTTTCCTCCGCCAGCCGCGGAAGTGGGCCACCAAGCCAAACGAAATGGGCAATTTTTGGAATCTGTTGACTGGTCTCATATAACGCCGAGCGTGTGCTTTTCGTTAACTGCGGATCAGCTTCGTCGCGAGCCAAATTGTGCGATCGGAATTCTGCGGGGGTGAGCGGGTGAATAGCCTTGAGCGGGGGGATAGTTTCAATCGCCGGTCGTTTACCTTTTCCCCATGACATCGTTGTAGTCATCGGGATGAATTTCGCTCCCAGCAACTGACAACAGTAGGAGATGTAGCAGTCGTCACGGAAATTTATGTGGGTTCCTCCTAGAAATCCCATCGCCCGTAACATTTTACACGCGGACGAGCTTAAGCCATAGATCCCACCCTGCATATGCGTAACGGACGACGAGAGGCTAAAACATAGTCCCGCTTTTCGTGCGAGGTTCCAGAAGGTTAAGACCTCGATCAAGGGCCGATACTCAGGAGTACCCGCAATTGCTGGACCGTCTGCCAAAATGGCCGCGAAATCATAGAAGAAAGTTGCATCGAATATGCGGGTGTCAGTTTCAACTTTGACTACAAAATCGAACGACTCACCTAAGCTGATAAAAGTTTCCCAAATGAACTGATTGAAGGATGTGAAACACCTTCCATTCTGTCGGAAAGTCCCGTGGGGTCCACGGTGAGATCGTCTATAATGCCATGAGTTTGCAGCGCATAAAGCGGCGACTTCGTCGGATGCAGCCTTCTCCCAGTTATCATCGAAGACGAACACGTCCACGTCTTCCGGAAATACGCCGGAACGAGTGAACGCCTCGTCCAAAAGGCTCGTATCCTGAAAAGTCGGGATGAAGACGCATCCCTTTTTCATAAGCACTCCCGAACGAATCAACGAAGGAGGAGCGGCAATTAGTGAGGAATCGGGAAGGAGTACATCTTATCCCGAAGAGTGAACTCGACCCGCGAGAGCTTCTGCTCCGCGTTTGCGAAAAAGAGGAGGTAATCACCATTCACGGTCATAGCGGTCTGGTTACCTCCTCCCCAAAATTCCTTCATGTTCTGGTCCTCTTGAGTCGTCGGAATAACTTTCCCAACTTGATCAAAAGCCTTCATCTTCGCCTCTGAGTATAAGATTGGCTTCATATCAGCGGGCCCGCTGACCGACGCCACAACAGTCCAACGATCGTCGGTTTGAACCAACGCGACGGCAAGAGTTAGTCCGTCTTGTATTGCTCGATTTTCACTCACGTATTTCATTACAGGGAATTTTGGGGAAGCAGTGGGTTGCGCGTCTGAGGAAAGAATTGTGCACAGAGTAAGAGCCGCCCATGCAAACAGTTTCATGATCCGTCCGCGCATGGGTGAGAGCTACAAAGCTGGATTTTAAATTGGTAGGTTTGTACAGCCTGCGCGTCGCCGATATCCGTATCCACAATGTCGATTTTGAATGTTAGGTTCAAATCGTAATCGTAGCCCGGCAGCACTTTTATAGTGGGTTTGTCTTCAGAATGGTAGCTACAACCGTTGGCGCGATCTTTCACATCACCCGTATAATAATAGTCCGGCTCTCCGTTAAATTCCCGGTGACCATATGCGCTTGAACCGTTTCCGTCTTCATGGAAATCTGTTCGGCTCAGCATCGCGCCTTGGTATATGGTCTGTCCTGGCGTTTGGATTTTCCATACTCCGCCAGGCGCTTTCAAGGCTCTATATCCCAAGACATACTGCCGAATCTGACATTTAGAGCAGTCGCCGCTGTCGCCACTCCCAAAACTAGCAAGCACCTGAAAAGATTGTCCGATAAGATGCGGTGTCCCATCGTTGACTGGAGGAGGATCAGGGTCGCCCAAAATCACCACCGGTGCCCCATTGGGAAGGCACTTTTTCGTCGCAGAAGAAGAACTCATTTACTCTAAGTATAAATCGGTCATCCACGCGCCAGCGGGTGTGCCACAGCTCATCATCGTTGACCAATCGGAGAGACCATTTTTCGTGGGGGGACGAATAAGGGGTCAGGTTGGGGTTGCCCTGATTTGACGGACAGTGGGCTTAGGGCCGAAACCCGAGGAACTCACATGAAATCGCAGCTATCCAAACGTAAGGATCGAGCTTGCTGCGCCGAAGAGTATTAATAGGAGGCGCTGGAGTTATGGCGCGCGACCGGCCGGAGCGCCGCCAAGGTCGCGGCCGAGCCATGCATTCGCCCGCCGTCGCCCGCCGCGGTTTTACCACTGGGCCGGCCGAGAGCGCAAGCCTCAGACGAATGGGCAGGGAATAGGGGTCAGGAGAATATTCTTGCGCTGATCATGGTAGAAGGGCGATTTGCGGAAGGTAAGGATTGCGAAGGAAGTGCGAACCAAAACGAGTGTTCGTTTGAGCTTTGTGGCGCCCGAGTTGAACATGGCTACGCCTGAATGTCTCCAGACGGACAAATCGCGAGTGATGCGCAAGAATATTCTCCTGACCCCTATCTCCCCTCACGTTGCGAGATTTGAGAAGTAATAGTTTCATAATTTTCTTATGGAGTTGTGCCTTGGATTCGTGCGCCTAACCAATCACCATCTAAGCTTGACCAGTTAATGAAGTTTTCCGGCTGTTCATAGGCGCTCACGGCGGCGAGCGATGAGTGCCAAAGACCGTTGAAATCCGGCGCATTTACGCCATCCGTGCTGGCCACGAGCCAATATTGCGTTCCTTTGGTTAGAGCGACTCCGCTTCCGGGAAGCTTTACCTCCGTTAACGCGCAGCACATTCCAGAGGCTGGAATGTCAACTGCACTTCCCTGGCCGTCCGGCAGAGGCGTCCCAACGTTTCCATCGCTGTCGCTATAAATTCCCAAGTTTATTTTTTTGGTGCCTGAGACATAGGCGATAGCCGCAGCCAAAACGGTCGCGTGGGCGTTCGCTGCGACGGTGAACGTCTGTGCCTGCCACTCCTCAGGCCCGGGCGGGTTAGCACTCTTGCCTTTGATCGGAAAGCCACCGCGAAAGTCGTACCGGCCAACGGAGGATGAACCCAAATTGGCAAAGATCGTTACTTTGTTATTGGGAGCTTCCGCGGAGGACCAAGCTTCGCCAAGTCTTCCGGCTTTCTCCAGATGTTGAGTCTGCACATTGGTTCCAGCGATCTGCGCCGCCGCCCATTGGCCCGGGTAGGTTTGCCATAAAAAGCTGGGGCTGTAGTTGGCAGACTTAGGGAGATTCGAGAGGCTCCAGGAGCCGCTAAAATCCGGACCGTTGACGTCATCCGCAGTGGCAACGAGCCAATAGAGCGTTCCTTTGTTTAACAACGCGCCTTCACCGGGAAGGACGACTTTCGCAAGCTGGCAACACTCTCCAGCATCGGGAATCTTTGTCGTACTACCCTGGCCTCCAGGCAGCAGCGTCCCGACGCTCCCCGTAACCTCGTTGTTGCTATAAATACCAAGATTCACCAGCTTCGCCCCAGAAAGATAACTGATCGCTGCTGAAAGGACCTTGGCCCGCGTGTCAGCCTTGGGAACGAAGAGGATGGCGGCCCCACTTTCGGTGACCCCGATCGCACTAATTCCGGCAACGGCAAATCCGGCAAACTGATTGCTATTGAAACGCTCGCCGGGAGTTGTTTCGAGGTTGGAAAAGATAAGGTCGGGAGCGTTCGCCGCACCGTCATCCTGGCCGAGAAGGAGAGGAGGCATGTCCGCAGGTTGAGCGAGCGCCGCGCTGGCGGAGAAAACCGCCGCGACTAAGATTCGTGCACCTGCCTGAACGAGTATTCGCTTTTTCATATAAACCAGTGAGAACCTCGTCGCGTAACTTGTCGAGATTCATTTTGTGAATTTTTCGTGGCTGGTTCTATGGGGAGAATCGGTCGCCCTTTACTCGTTAGGAACGACCGTCCGAAATAATTCGCCTAACGAATAAAGCGGCGCGGCGCGGTCGGGCACTCCTTGCCCTAAACTGCAAGGGTGTGGGGTCAGCTCATGACGGGCTGTTGCCCAAATCCTGGCAGTAAAAAATAGGAGTACCCAAGGATGATGGGATTTGGTAGACACATGTTCCCATGATGGGACGCCATGCGAAGCAGAACGAGTTGTGGAGTGAGCCAGTGAA
>JACDGS010000055.1 GCA_013821455.1 Chthoniobacterales bacterium | reverse complement strand
GCGCTGTGCTATGTCGAGGGCGGGTTGCGCGGGCACGCCGTCGCCTGGCTCGCGAGTGTTCCACTTTGCGCCCTTCTTCTGGTCGGGAAAAAAGCGAGCGGCGTCTGGGTCATGATTTCCTTTGCGGCTGCCGCCAGCGTAGTGGCTTTCGACCTTGCGGAGATTCGATTGCCGGTCCTTTACGATCCGGCCTGGGGCCCGTTAGTCGATGCCACGGGTTATCTCGGGCTGATCGCTTTTATGTTTGGCCTCGGCCTGATCTTCGAACTCGGTCGCGTGCAAGCCTTCGGGAAAATGACCGACGCGCTCTCCGCGACGGCCGCGGCCAACGAACGCTTGAGTGTCGCAAATAAGGAGAAGACTGAGTTCATGGGCGTGGCAGCGCACGATCTGCGCAATCCCCTAACGATCATCATCACTTATGCGGAGATGTTGCGCGAAGGGAACGCGAGGAAGCCCAAGGAATTTGCCGATTCCATCTATCAGGCCGGCAGACGCATGAAAGGCCTGATCACCAATCTTCTCGACGCAAACGCGATCGACGAAGGGCGTTTCTCCTGTGAGATAGAGCGTTGCGAAATCGCGCCGCTGATTGCCACCAGCGTCAGCCAAAATCAGATCAACGCGACGCGCAAAAAGACGGAAATCGTGCTCCTGCCCGCGCCGCAACTTTGGGCGCGGACCGACCGCGGCGTCACCGTCCAGATTCTCGACAACCTCATTTCCAACGCCGTGAAATATGCGCCGCCGAAAGCCCGTGTGTTCATCGAATCCGGTTACGACGAAGGCCGCGTTTTTGCTTCCGTGCGGGATCAGGGGCCGGGCATTAGCGAAGCCGATCAAGCGCAACTCTTTCGCAAGTACACCCGCCTAACGGCGCGGCCCACCGGCGGCGAATCGTCTACCGGGCTCGGTCTCTCCATCGTAAAACGACTCGTCGAAGCGCTCCGTGGTTCGATTGAGTGCCAGAGCGAATTGGGAGCGGGCGCAACTTTCACAGTTCGCCTGCCCGCTTGGAACGATAACGTTATTTGAACAGCGGGTCGTCGCCTAACGAGTCAAGCAGTGTGCGGCGAGATCGCGGCGCCGTCCATGTTCAGCTATCATGAGATCATGACGAATAGGATTTCCGGCCTTCATCACGTCACCGCGATCGCGGGTCCCGCGCAGGAGAATCTCGACTTTTACTCAGGAATCCTCGGCCTGCGTCTGGTCAAAAAAAGCGTCAATCAGGACGATCCGACGACCTATCATCTTTTCTACGCAGATGCGGAAGGTCATCCGGGGACGGACATCACCTTTTTTCCCTGGGCCGATCTCGCGCCGCGCCGCGACGGTTATGGACTGAGCACCGAAGTCGCACTCGCGGTCGCGCCGGGAAGTCTGGATTTTTGGGGTGGTCGGCTCGCGCGGATGAACGCGCGCATATCTGCCATTGAAGAGCGTTTCGGCGAGAAGGTTCTTCCGTTTGCTGACCCGCATGGTCTTCGTCTCGCGCTGGTGGAAAGTGCGAGTTCGTTAGGCAGACCTTTTGTGCCGTGGGAAAGCAGTCCGGTTCCGCCTGAGCACCAAATTCGCGGATTGGAAGGAGCGCGGATGGTGGAGCGCGAGTTGGGCGAGACGGTCGCATTCCTTGAGGAAGCTTTCGGCTTTCGAGAAATCGCCGATGAAGATGGGTGGAAACGCTATGGCGTAGGCGAAGGAGTCTCCGGGCAATATGTTGATCTCCAAGCGGCGCCTAACGAATGTCGCGGGGCTTGGGGAACGGGCAGCGTGCATCATCTCGCCTGGCGCGTGGCCGACGACGCTGCGCAACGCGATGTGCGCGAGGACGTGGCCAAGGCAGGCGGCCAACCCACTCCGGTGATCGATCGGTTTTGGTTCAAGTCGGTTTACTTCCGCGAGCCGGGCGGCGTGCTTTTTGAGCTCGCGACAGATGGTCCGGGTTTCGCGGTCGATGAAGCGGCCGCCAATTTGGGCGAGACGCTTGTGCTGCCGCCGTGGCTGGAGTCGAGCCGGCCTGCGATCGAGGCGGCGCTGCCCAAACTCACGCCCCCAACAGTTCGTTAGGCAAACTAATTTCTGCTCATGCCTAACGTTGCCGATCGTCTCACCGCCCTGCACGCCGCCCGCCCGGAAGAAGGTCTTTTCGCGGAGAAAGATTGGCTCCTTTCGCCGGAGCCGTTCGCGATCGATCCGAAGTTGCAAGCCGATCTCGAGCGGCTCGGTCACCAACTGTTTGTTTTTCAGCGCGCTTGCAATCAACTCTATCAGCAGAGTGTCAAAGGCAAGCAGCCGGCTTGGGCCGCGCGGTATCTTGATCTGGGCAAACCGCCCGAGCTGATCGAGTCCGCGCGCGGCAAGGAATTTCGGGAAGCACTTCCGCGGGTCATCCGTCCTGATCTCGTCCTCACCGACGAGGGTTGGACGATCGCTGAAATCGATTCGGTGCCTGGCGGTATTGGGCTCACCGCGTGGTTGAATCAAACCTACGTCTCAGTCGGCGCCGAAGTGATCGGCGGCGCGGAAGGAATGCTCGATGGCTTCGCGACCGTGCTGCCGCGCGGGGGCGACATCCTCGTCTCTGAGGAATCGGCTACCTATCGCCCGGAGATGGAATGGCTCGTTAGGCAACTCAATGCGCGTTTTCCTGAATGGCACTGGAATGCGGTGGCCGCGGAAAATTACGCACCCAAAAATGGGCGCGACATTTATCGCTTCTTCGAGCTTTTTGATTTGACTAACATTCCCGGGATTCAAGCCGTGTTGGAAGCAGCGGGCCGCGGCGAGGTCGCTGTTACCCCACCGATCAAACCGTTCCTTGAAGAGAAAATGTGGTTCGCGCTTTTCTGGCTTCAGCCGTTGCGCGACTTCTGGCGACGCGAATTGGGCGACAAATATTTTCGCCAGTTGCAGCGCATGATTCCATACACCTGGATTCTCGATCCCACGCCGCTACCGCAACACGCCGTCATCCCGCGGCTCGAGATTCACGATTGGCGCCAAGCCGCAGCGTTCAGCCAAAAAGAGCGCGACCTGCTTTTGAAGGTGAGCGGCTTTTCCCCGTTAGGCTGGGGGAGTCGCGGGGTGTCGTTAGGCGCCGATCTGCCGCACGCCGAGTGGCAACAACGCATCGCCGGCGCGCTCGAGGGCTTCGAACGCGAACCGACGATCGTGCAGCAATTTCACAAGGGAAAACTCTTCGATCATCCGTATTGGGAAGCCGGGACGGAAGAGTTGAAAACGATGCACGGGCGCGTCCGGCTTTGTCCGTATTATTTCATCGAGAACGAAAAAGCGATTCTCCGCGGCGCGCTCGCGACAGTCTGTCCGGCGGATAAGAAGCTGCTTCACGGGATGCGCGACGCGATTCTCGTCCCGAGCCGCTTCAGCGAAGATGTTGATTAGCGGCGGCGACGGACCTATTAATTTCGTGTGGTCATTGCTTCCATCCGAGAATTCAATCGCCAGGTTCCGTTTGTTCCCTACGAAATTCGCACGGCCAGTGGCGAACGGCACACTGTGCCGCATCCGGATTTTATTTCGATTTCGCCGAAAGGATCATTCGTGATCGTCATCGACGAGAAAGAGCGCCCCCATCATCTCAATTCGCTACTAATCGAACGCGCTTCCCCACTCAACGGGCAGCGGAAGCATCGAAAGCATTAGCTCGACTGCAGCCGCAGGCCGCGCGGGATCAGGAGCCGGTCGAGCAAATCGAATAGACCTTGCACGAGGAGTGCGAGCAGAGCGGCAGGGATGGCGCCTTCCAGGATGGTCGCGTTGTCGTTGAGATTCAGACCGCTGAGAATCGGTTCGCCCAAACCGCCGGCGCCGATTAACGCCGCCAGCGTCGCGGTTCCGATATTGATCACGGCGCTGGTTTTGATTCCGGCAAGAATCGTGCGCGAGGCGAGGGGAAGATAAATTTTCCGCAAACGCGCAACCGGTTCGAGTCCAAGCGCGATCGCCGAATCCCGCAGCGTCGGCGGAATATCCTGCAAGCCGGTTGCCGTGTTCCGGACGATCGGAAGCAATCCATATAAGAACAGCGCAACGATTGCGGTCGTGGCGCTGATCCCAAGAAACGGCACGGGCACGAGCAACGCGAGGAGCGCGAGCGACGGCACGGTTTGAATCATGCCGACGATCGCGAGGATGCTTTGACCGAGCGCACCGCCGCGACTGGCGGCGATGCCTAACGGGAGCCCGATGAGAATCGAGAAAATGAGCGAGATGCCCGCGAGCTCCAAGTGGCGGCCGATCCAGCGAAAGAGTTTCGGCGCGAGATTTTGCGCGGGGGCGTCGTTAGGCGGAGTGCCGAAGAATTGCGCAGCGGCGACCGCGTAATTTTTCGTCCGCTCGGCGGTGGCGTTGAGCGCGGTCATTTTAGTTTCGTCGATCCGGCCGAAGTGATTGAGGGCGTCAATCGCGCGTGGATCGAGATCAAGCCGGTAGAGAAAAACTGCTTTGTATTCCGGGAAGAAATGGAGGTCGTCGTTAAGCACAACGAGGTCGTTCTCTTGAATCTTCGCGTCGGTCGAATAGGCGTCCTTTAGATCGATCGAGCCATTGACGAGGGCGGCGTAACCGATGGCGTGATCGATCCCGCTCACGTGAGGCATCGTTAGGCCATAACGAGCGCTGAGCGGTCGCCAGCCGTCCTGTCGATCGAGAAACTCGTGAGTCAGGCCGGCTTTAAGATTCAGGTGCTGGCGCAGGTCGCTGATTTTTGTGATCCCTAGTTTCGCAGCGGCATCGCGTCGCATGACCACCGCGTAGGTGTTATTGAAGCCAAGATCGCCGGACATGCCGACGCCGAATTTGCCTAACGAGCGGCGAATTTCGTCTTCCGAAAGCGCCGTTTTCGTTTTCAAAATCTCCTCGCCGATCGTGCCCGTGTATTCCGGGTAGACATCGATCTGACCGCCGCTCAAGGCCTGCCACAGAATGATCGTTCCGCCCATTCCCGCGCGCTCCTCGACAGCGAACTGAGCGCGCTCCAGGACGGTATTCGCGATCTCGCCGAGTACGTAGGACTCGGTGAACTTTTTCGAGCCGACGACTATCGGTTTCGCGGGTAACGCCACCGCGCTCGCGACTAGGCCTAACGAAACGCTGAACGCCGCGATCTTCAAAAGGCCACGCTCCTTTGGGCGTTGATAAATTCGGTGACGAAATCGCTCGCCGGATGGTCGCGCAAATCCGCGGCCGTTCCTCGCTGCACAATTCGCCCCTTATTCATGAGCACGATTTCGTCCGCGAGGAAGGCTGCTTCGCCCATGTCGTGCGTGACGAGGATCGTGGTCTGTTTCAGCCGTCGAAAAATTTCCTTCAAATCGCGCTGCAAGGCTGACCTAACGAGTGGATCGAGCGCACCGAGCGGCTCGTCGAGTAGGAGCACTTCGGGCGAGAGCATGAGCGCGCGCATGAGGCTAACGCGCTGGCGCTGACCGCCGGAGAGTTCGGCGGGATAACGATCAAGCGCGTTCTCGGGAAATTGCGAGAGCGCGCAGAGTTCCTGGAGACGGTTTTCCATCTCGTTAGGCGAGCGGCGGAGGTGGCGCGACATCAGGAGGGCATTGGCGCGCGCGGTGAGATGCGGGAAAAGTCCGCCTTCCTGGATGACGTAGCCGATGCGCCGCCGCAGTTTCTGCGCGTTCGTTAGGTTCACCTCCTCGTCATCGAAGGTGATCCGGCCCTCATCCGGTGCGAGGAGCGCGACGAGCAGACGCAGCAGGGTGGATTTGCCGCAGCCGCTCGGGCCGATCAACGCCGTCGTTAGGCCGGTGGGAAAGTCAAGATCGGTCGGCTCCAGCGCGACGGTTCCGCCGAAACTCTTGCTCACACCGCGCAGCCGAAGAAGCGAATCCATCTGATCCCTTCAGCCTAACGAGTGCCGCTCCGCTTACAATGTCGTGAAGTGGAAAACCGCGAAGAGCTTCCGCGGATCTGTCCAGTAACGTGCGAGCTGAAATCCGGCCGAGCGCGCCAGAGCGCTGAATCCTTCCACGGTGTGTTTGTAGGAAAACTCGGTGATAATTTTTTCGCCGGCGGCAAAATAAAATTCTCGATCACCGAGGTGAACAGTCTGATCGACTTCGCTAATCAAGTGCATCTCGATGCGGGCAGCTTGTTCGTTGTAAACCGCGCGATGACGCCACTGCGCGAGATCGAAATCCGCGCCGAGTTCTCGATTGGCGCGCGCGAGGATGTTGAGATTGAATTCCGCGGTCACTCCCGCGCTGTCGTTATAGGCGGCTTCCAAAACCTCAGTCGTCTTCTGCAGATCGACGCCGATGATCAGTCCGCCACTTTTGCCGCAAAGCCGGCACACTCTCGTCAGGAAATGCTGCGCCACTTCGGGCTTCAGATTACCAATGGTCGAGCCTGGAAAATAGACCGCGATGTGATCCGGTTTTTTGGAGGGCGTGGGCAGCTCGATCGGCTGCAAGTAGTCCGCGCAGACCGGCAGAATTTCGAGCGACGGCATCTCGCGACTGAGTGCTTCGGCGGATTCGGTCAGGCTCTGTTTCGAAATATCGACGGGCACATAGGCGACGAGATTTTGCAGATGATCGAGCAACATCCGCGTCTTCATTCCCGCGCCGGTACCGAAGCCGACCAACTCGGCGTTATCGCCAATCGATTCCGCGATCTCGGCGCCGTAACGGCTCAAGATTTCCGTCTCAGTGCGCGTGACGTAGTATTCCGGCAGCTCGCAGATTTGGAGAAAAAGATCCGAGCCGCGCTCGTCGTAGAAAAACTTGCTCGGCAAAGTCGGCGGCACGCTGGCGAGACCGGCAATGGCCTGTTCGAGAAAATCCGATGCCGCCGGCTCGAGATCGAGCACGGTCACTCCGCTGCTGCCACCGTTCATTGCGGATCGCGCGCCAGTCGGATGCCGGCGAACTGCCAGCGCTTTTCCGGTTGGAAAAAGTTACGGTAGGTTGCACGCATGTGACTGTGCGAAGTGGCGCATGAGCCGCCGCGCAAGACCATCTGGTTGCACATGAACTTGCCGTTGTATTCGCCCAGCGCGCCGGCCGCGGCGCGATAGCCGGGGTAGGGGAGATATGCGCTCCGCGTCCACTCCCACACATCGCCGTACATCTGCTCCAGCTTATCGTTAGGCGCGGAGGCGACGGGCCCCGGTTGGAAGCGCTCGGCATCGACGAAGTTGCCTTCGATCTTCAGACCGGCCGCCGCGCGTTCCCATTCAAATTCCGTCGGCAATCTCGCGCCGCTCCAATTCGCGAATGCATCCGCTTCAAAATAACTGAGGTGCGTCACCGGCTCCGCGAGATCGACCGGCTTCATTCCGGCGAGAGTGAAGTTCCACCAGACCCCATCGCGCTCGCTCCAGTAGAGCGGCGCTTGCCAGCGCTGCTCGTTGAGTGTGGTCCAGCCTAACGACAACCAAAATTCCGGTTTGCCGTAACCGCCGGTCTCGATGAAGGCGAGATATTCGCCATTCGTCACCGGACGCGTCGCGAGCGCAAACGCCGGAACGAGCGCGCGATGCCGCGGACTTTCGTTGTCGTAACTAAAGCTGCTCCCCGCGTGGCCGATCTCGACGATGGTTTCGGCGAAATCAACGAAGGCCAACGGTGCAACTTCTTGCGCCGTACCCTCGCTCTCGCGTTCGCGAAAAATCGGCGCCAGCGGGTTCTGCGAGAAGACATGTTTGATGTCGGTGACGAGTAATTCCTGATGCTGTTGCTCGTGATGCAACCCGATCGTGAAAACGGGCTCGATCTCATCAAGCAGCGCGTCATCCGCCAGTTCGAAAAGTTGAGCGATGTGGCTATCGACGGAGTGGCGAAAGCGATGTGTCTCCGAGACCGTGGGCCGCGAAATCAACCCGCGCAGATCGCGCCGATGCATGTCGCCGGCGGCGTTGTAATAGGAATTAAAAAGGTAGGCGTACTCCGGAACCTCGGTGCGGTAGTTCGGAAACCAGACCTTCAAAACGAACGTTTCGAAAAACCAACTCGTGTGCGCCAGGTGCCATTTCGTCGGACTCACATCGGGCATCGATTGCACGACGTAATCCTCCGGCTCCAAGGTTTCGCAGAGCCGCTCCGAAAAATCGCGGATCTGCCGGTAGCGCCCAAGCAGCGTCTCAGCCCGGCTGGATCCTTTGTGGGCTCGCAGCGACGCAGTAGCCGGCATTTCTTCCATGGTCGAAGTCGTCATTGTTCGCGTTCCTCTTCCAATTCTTCGAGACGCGCTTCCACCATTTGGTCGTGCGCGGCCTCTTCGTTCCCGCCGCTCACCAGTTCCGCGCCGACGTTTTCGTCGCCCTCAAAACCATTGTTAGGCACTTGATGTCCCGTGGAACCCAGAATGTCGTCCCGCTCCATCACTTCATCAGTGACATCGTCGTCGGCTTCCGGTGCCTGCGAGGCGGCGACGCCGGTCAATTCGTTTTTTGCCTGAGCCCAATCGGCTTCGGTAAATTCATCGGCGTCGCGCTCATCGATCATGGCGATTTCGCGCGCGCGTTTCTCAACCTGATCGGGCGAGGGCACGCCGAGGCCGTTTCCGTGAACTGTGATTCTGCCGTGAGGCGCGTGCGAGCGATCGTTCATAATGGTAGTTCGCGTCCCGGGAGTGCGGCGTCCGCATCTTCTTTTTGTGAGCCGGGGTTAGCGTCAGTTATTCCGCGAGCAAACACAAATGGCGCGCGCGCTAAGAATCGAGCGGCAGTGGGACTCGCCTCGGCTGGTGAGACGTCGCAAATCTTCAGGTTCTGCGGTCAAGAGTGCGGGGCGTTCGCCCGCGCGCAGTCGTCGGGCGCGGCTCAGCAAACTTCCACCCCCGTCTGCCCTCCTTGCCTAACGAGTCTTGAAGCTCGTTAGGCAACCGTGCTCGAAGGAACCTCTCCCTTTCCCGCAGCCTTATTGTCCGAAGCTGATTTTCGTGACGGTGCCACTGCCGTTGTTTGCCACCCAGATCGAGCTGCCATCGCTGATAATGCCATAGGGCGTGTTACCTACCATAACGTCTCGCTTATGACCGCCGTCCTGGATTCTGAACACTCCCACCGTGGCATTGCCATAGTAGGTCGCCCACATGTTGCTACCGAGCTTCGCCAGCCGGTACGGCAGCCCGCTCGTCGGAACGCTCCGGACGAAACTGCCGTCGCGCGCGGAGAGGACCGTGAGGGTCGCTTCGCCGACGTTGGCCACCCAGATATTTTTCCCATCGAACGCGATACCTTGCGGAATCTGCCCGACACCGACCGTGCGAAGAATCGCCCCATCGCTCAGCCTGACCTCCTGCGCACTCGCAGTATCGAAATTGGTAAGCCAAAGATTACCCCCGACCACGACGAGGTAAGCAGGATAACGGCCGACAGGAAACGTTCCCTGGTTCGCGCCGTCACTGGCTCGGAGCTTTGTGATGGTGAACTGGTCGAAGTTCGCCACCAGAATATTGGTGCCGTCAAAAGCGAGGCCAAGAGGACCGTCCACCGGGAAGGTGCCGAGGAGCGCCCCGTCGCTCGCGCGCAGCTCGGTCACGCTGTCGCCATAGAAGTTGCTCACCCAGATGTTGGTGCCATCGAAAACAATGTCGAGGGGGTTCGACCCCACTGGGAAGGTGCCGAGAATCGCGCCGTCGCTCGCGCGCAACTTGGTCACCGTGTTGATTGAGTCGTCGTTGGTTACCCAGATATTACTGCCATCGAAGGCGAGCGCCCGCGGATGAGATCCCGCGGGAAAGTCCTGCCTCGCGTTTGGCATGAGCTGCTTTTGACCGTGGGCTGAGGAGACCGCGAAGCCGCTCACACAAACGAGGGCGAACACCGCTGAGCGCAGAGAGGTAGGACTCGTTTTCATGCAAATTTCGTTATCTGATTTAGCATTTTGCGACAAGACTTTTTCGCTTCGACATCATCAGGGGTGGGCGCTTCCCGGAAGGGGCCACGCGGCCGCGGTGGATCGCTTAGCGCACTCGGGTCTCGTTAGGCTGGAATAAAACTCCATCCAGCGGCCGCCGACGTTGCCCGCTAAGCGCGAGGCGGGGGCGGGAATCGAACCCGCGAATAGAGGTTTTGCAGACCCCGACCTTACCACTTGGCTACCCCGCCGAACCGCGAAGCCGAGCGTAGGCGCAGCCTTTCGGAGTGTCAACGAAGCCGCTCCCTATTGAAACGTTGAACGTTGAACGTTGAACGTTGAACGTTGAACGTTAGGCGGAATGTCTACTCAGTCGGCAGAACTCTTTGCGCGCGCCCGGCGCCGCATCCCCGGCGGCGTGAATTCTCCTGTGCGCGCATTCCGCGGACTTGGGCGCGAACCGTTTTTCGTTGAGCGCGCGCAGGGCGCAAACATCTGGGACGTCGAAGGTAAAAAATACATCGACTATGTCGGCACGTGGGGGCCGGCAATTTTGGGTCATGCGCCGCCAGTTGTGATCGAAGCTGTGCAAGCTGCGGCGGCCCGCGGGGTGAGTTTTGGAATTCCTAACCCGCTCGAAGTCGAGATGGCGGAGTTGATCTGTCGCTGGGTGCCTTCGATCGAAAAAGTGCGGATGGTGAATAGCGGTACGGAAGCCACGATGTCGTGTGTCCGCCTCGCGCGCGGCTTCACAAAACGCGATCGCATCATCAAGTTCGAGGGCTGTTATCACGGCCACGTGGATGCGCTTCTCGTGCACGCGGGGAGTGGCGCGCTCACGCACGGCCAGCCGGACAGCGCCGGCGTGCCTGACGAATTCGCCCGCCTAACGATCGCGTTGCCTTTTAATAATCTCGCGGCCGTGCGGGAGACTTTCGCCAAGTGGCCTAACGAAATCGCGGCGGTGATTCTCGAGCCCATTCCGGCGAACGCCGGACTCTATTTTCCTCAGGCCGGATTTCTCGAAGGGTTGCGCGAGGAGTGCACGAAGCATGGCGCGCTTCTTATTTTCGACGAAGTGATGACCGGCTTCCGCGTTGCACGCGGAGGTGCGCAGGAGTTATACGGCGTTCGTCCCGATCTCACCGCGCTCGGCAAAGTCATCGGCGGCGGTTTGCCGGTTGGCGCCTTCGGCGGGCGCGCGGAAATCATGGATCAGCTTTCGCCGCTCGGCCCTGTTTACCAGGCGGGCACGCTCTCCGGCAATCCACTCGCGATGGCGGCGGGCCTGGCGCAACTGCGCGAGTTGGAACGGATCGACGGCTGGAAGTTGCTGGAGGAACTCGGCGCGCGATTCGAGCAGGCGACCCGCGACTCGTTAGGCGAAACCGGCACGGCCGCAGTTTTTCATCGCGTGGGCTCGATGTTTTGTCTCTTCTTCACGCCCAATCCTGTGACCGATCTCGCGAGCGCCAAAGATAGTGACCCTGGAAAGTTTGCGCGCTTCTTCAACCATTGTCTCGATGCTGGAGTGTACTTCGCACCCTCGCAATTCGAGACCGGTTTTCTCTCAACCGCGCACACGCCGGAGCAGCTCGACGAAACCGCACGAGTCGTTAGGGCAGCGCTCGCCTCATGAACGCCGCATTGGAGACCACGTCAACGCCGCGCGTGCGCGCGCGCGCTAAGTTCTTCTTCGCCGGCGAGCACAAGTTTTTCGTCAAAGGCGCGACCTATGGCCCGTTCAAGCCCGACGCAAACGGCCATTATCTCGGCACGCCCGAGCAGGCGCGGCACGATTTGCAGCAGATGCGCCAGCTCGGGATCAACGTCGCCCGCATTTATCACCTGCCGCCAGTGTGGTTTCTCGAGGCCTGCGCGGAAGCGGGCGTGCGCGTGCTCATCACGCTGCCGTGGGCGAAGCATGTCGAGTTTCTCGTTAGGGCAAAAACACGGCGCGAGATTGTCGCGGCGGTGCGCAAGGCCGTGGCGGAACACGCCGGGCATCCGGCGATTTTCGGTTATCTCGTGGGGAACGAAATCCCGACGACGATGGTGCGATGGTTAGGCGTCAGGCGGGTGACGGAGTTTCTCGAGACGCTCATCCGCGTCGGACGCGAAGAGGACCCGAACGTTCTTTTCTCCTACGCGAGTTATCCGCCGACGGAATATCTCCTCCCGCAGAATGTCGATTTCTATTGTTTCAATGTTTACCTGCACGACCAGCGCGACTTCGAAAAATATCTGCTGCGCCTGCAAAATCTCGCGGAGGATAAGCCGCTCATGCTCGGCGAATTCGGCATGGATACGCAGCGGCACAGCGAAGACGAGCAGGCCGAAATGCTCGGCTGGCATGTGGACTCGGTCGTGCGCTGCGGGCTCGCGGGCACGATCTTTTTCGCCTGGACCGATGAATGGTTTACCGGCGAACAGGAGATCACCGACTGGTCTTTTGGACTCGTTAGGCGCGATCGCTCGCCGAAGAAATCGTTCTTCTCGCTCCAGAAAAAACTTGGCCAGGACGACTCTGCGTTGCCCCATCGCGATCTTCCCCGGACGCCGTTTGTCTCAGTCATTGTCTGTTCTTATAACGGCGGGAAGACGCTGGCGGAATGTTTGGAGTCGTTAGGCAAAATCAATTATCCGGCCTACGAAGCGATCCTGGTCGATGACGGCTCGAAGGATAATACGCCCGAGATCGCGGCTCGTTTCCCCAATGTTCGCTACATTCGGCAGGAGAATCATGGCCTGAGCTACGCCCGCAACGCGGGAGCAGCGGCGGCGAAAGGCGAAGTGCTCGCCTACACCGACTCCGACTGCATGGCCGATCCGGATTGGCTTTACTATTTGATCGGCACCCTAACGAGTGGCGACTACGCGGGTGTCGGCGGACCGAACATTCCGCCGCCGGCGGAAAACTGGGTGCAGGCCTGTGTCGCGGCGGCGCCCGGCGGTCCGAGTCACGTCCTCCTCACCGACACGATCGCCGAACATATCCCGGGTTGTAACATGGCGTTTTATCGCTGGGCCTTCGACACCATTGGCGGGTTCGATATCGAATACCACAAGGCCGGTGACGACGTGGATTTTTGCTGGCGACTGCAACAGGAAGGTCATGTCATCGCCTTCAGTCCGACGGCGATTGTTTGGCATCATCGGCGCTTTACGTTAGGCGCGTTTCGCAAACAGCAGGCCGGCTATGGAGAAGCGGAATCGATGCTGCGCTTCAAGCACCTGATCTTTTTCGGACCGACCGGGACGGCGAAATGGCGCGGACAGATTTATGGCTCGCCGCGTTTCAGTTGGTTCATCAACCGGCCGATCATCTACCACGGGATTTTCGGCGAAGGTTTCTTCCAATCGATTTACCCAACACCCCAATCGGAAATCGCCAACTACGTCAGCAGCGTGGAGTGGTTCGCCCTAACGATCTTTCTTTTCGGGCTCGGAATCTTTTTGCCGATCCTGCGCATCGTTCCATATCTCATGCTCGGCGGCACTCTGTGCGTCGCGCTCTCCTATATGCTGCGGGCGCGGATCGAGCCCAAGTTCGATACGGTGGCAGCGCGGCTTCTGGTGATGTTTCTGGCCTTCGCGCAGCCACTCGTTAGGGGATGGAATCGTTATTTCACGTGGCTGGAATTCAAGCGCACGCCGCGCGGGGTCATTGGCACGCATGAAGTCGCCGCGGGCGAAAAGCCGGGCCGGGGAAATTTGGGCCGGCGCATCTATTGGAGCGAAGCCGGCGTCGAGCGAAACGCGCTCCTGAAATCGACCTTCCAGCTGCTCGAGGACGAAGGGTGGAGTTATTCGGCCGATACCGGCTGGAAGGAATGGGACATCCAGATCTACGGCAATTTTTTCTGGAGCATCATCATGCAAACCGTGACCGAATATCACGGAGGGCCGAAATGCCTAACGAGAGTAAGACTGGGTTATCGCTTCGTCACCACGACGGTGATTATCAACCTGCTCATCATCGCGATGCTTATTTATCGTTACCTCAATAATACGGGGCTGGAGCTGCGCATCATCGTTCCCTACGCGATCTTCCTGCTCTTTCTCGGGACGCGCGCGCGGCGTTTGAAAAAGCGCGTGGCGGAGATCGTGGATGTGGCGGCGTTTCGCCTCGGCTTGCAGCGGATGAGCGGGAAACGCGGGAGCAGTGTCGCTCGTTAGGCGGGCGGACGACCGATGACTCGTCACCCTGAGCGGAGCGCAGCGAAGTCGAAGGATCCCGCTGGGTTTCTAAGAAACTCGCCATGTTTCGGCAGCGGATCTTCGCGGTCGCTCCGCGGGATCCCTCGACTGCGCCTTCGGCTCCGCTCGGGATGACAATCTAATGAAGTCCGTTCGTTTCTGGCTTGCTCTCGCGGCGGAGGTCGCGCTGCTCGCGGCGCTTTCGCGCTTCGACGACTGGCGCTACGAATCGATGCCGATCAAGTTTGTCGAGACGGCGATTTTTTGCGGGATCGCTTTTTTCATGGCGACTTCGTCGTTCGTTAGGCTGAAGCCCGGTCGCCTGGCGACGGCCACGTTTTGGATCGTGGCTATTCTCCTCCGGCTGGTCGCGCTGCCGCTCGAACCAAGCGACGATTTCTGGCGTTACCAGTGGGAAGGGAAAGTTCAGAACGCGGGCTTTAGTCCGTATTTGCTCGCGCCTAACGACAAGCAACTCGCGCCGGTGCGGGCGCAGTTTGCAGGCTGGGACCAGATCAATCATCGCGAGTACAGCGCGATCTATCCTCCGGGAACGGAGCTGATTTTCGCCGCGCTCAGCCGCTTCGGGGCTGGGACGCTGCTTTACAAATTGCTCTTTGCGGCGGCCGACCTCGCCGCGATTGCGATCCTGTTGCGATTGATCGGCGGTCGCGAACGTCATCGCGATGCCGCTTGGTATGCCTGGAATCCGCTGGTCGTTTACAGCTTCGCGGGCGCGGCGCATTTCGACAGTCTGATGATCCTGCCGATGCTCGCGGGCATTTGGTGTTTCGTCCGCAGTCGCGACGCGGCCGAGGAAGAGGATAAATGGCGCTATGCGATCCTGGGCGCGGTCGCGCTGGGTTTGGCGATTTCGGTCAAGCTGATCCCGTTAATCTTGTTGCCCGTCTGCGTTTTCGCTCTCGGCCGGCGGGCCTGGGCGTTGGCGATCAGTCTCGTTATTCCCGCGTTGCTCAGTCTGCCCTTCGGTTTCCCGCGTGTTCCGATCTGGCAGTCGTTAGGCCGGTTCATTTACGTGACGCGCTTGAATGACGTTTTTTGGTGGCTGATCGAGGACACCGTCTGGCCGAATACGCATCAAAAAAATTATAGCTACAACGTGGTGATCCTGCTCGCGGTGTTGGTCGTGTCGCTATTTTTTATCCGCAATTGGAAAGGCGGATTGCTCTGGGTGATGGGGACCGCGCTCGTGCTGAGTCCGGTGCTGCATCCTTGGTATCTCACTTGGATTTTGCCGTTCGCGGCCTGGCGGCGGGTCGAGGCTTGGATGGTGTTTTCGGTTTCGATTTTTGCTTATTACCTGTTTTGGGATGAGCGGCTCTTTCTGTTGCCGTGGCATTCGCCGCTTTGGTTGCGCGGGCTCATCCTGATCCCGCCGCTGCTGGCCGTACTCTTCGATCTTCGACGAACAGCGGTGCAGCCTAACGAGTCAGGTACGTTAGCCGCGAGTTAAGTTCCGGGGAGAACGGGCTGCCAGCCCGTTTTTCGCGGGAGTCTCCTGCGAAAGGAGCGTCGTTAGGCGTGCGCCGGCAGAATGCGTGCTCTATGCGGCGAAGCCGCCCCTGGCCGCGCCGCGCGTTTCACCGCTCCACCGGTTGCGCTGCGCGCAAACTGCATCGGGTGAGACTCACCCGATGCGACAGGCTGACAGCCCGTCCTCCCCGGATTCGTGGATGCTCGATTTGGGAAATGCGACGCGGAAATCTTCCGGGATTTCGGCTTCGAAGAGCTTTCGTTCGGTCGTGCGCGGATGAGTGAAGCCGAGCTTCCAAGAATGGAGCATCTGCCGCGGCGCGCTCATTTGCCGATTGCGGCCGTAAAGGCTGTCGCCCAAAACCGGATGGCCGAGATGATGCAGGTGCACGCGGATTTGATGGGTGCGGCCGCTGTGCAAGGTGCACTCGACCAAACTCACGCCGCCGTGTGTTTCGAGGACGCGATAATCGGTCCGCGCGGTGCGGCCGCGCTCGAGGTTCACCGCCATTTTTTTGCGATGCTGCGGATGCCGGCCGATTGATGCGTCGATTGTTCCATGACGGCGGCGGAAATCTCCGGTGACTAACGTCAGGTAAATTTTTGTGATCTCGCGATCGGCAAACTGGCGTGAAAGTTCCTTGTGCGTGGCGTCGTTTTTCGCCACGACCATCGCGCCGCTGGTTTGCTTATCGAGCCGATGCACGATGCCCGGCCGCTCCTTTCCTCCGATGCCGGAGAGATGCGTGCAGTGATGCAGCAGCGCGTTGACCAGCGTATGCGTTTGATTGCCCGCGCCCGGGTGAACAACGAGACCGGCGGGTTTGTCGACCACGAGCAGATCGTCGTCTTCGAAAAGGATGTGGAGCGGAATTGCTTCGGCCTCGTCGGCGATCGCTTCCAAAGGCGGCTCGACCAGCCTAACGACATCGCCGGCGCGAATCGTTTCGCGCGGACGCGGCTTTTTCCCCTGCCAGGTGACCGCGCCGATGCGAATCCATTCCTGCAAACGCGCGCGCGAAAATTGCGGCAGCGCTTGCGCGAGAAAGCGATCGAGCCGCCAACCCGCATGCTCGCGCGTGACCTCAAGCTCGATCATGGCGCCGAGGAAAAGCGCGCGCCCAAGTGCGTCGTTAGGCGCACTTCACGCTCCCGGAGTTTTCGTGGCCAGCCATTTCCCGATCTCTGGCAGCAGACGCGCTTTCAGGTCCGCGCGGGTTCGGATTTGTTCGGCCGCTTTGTCCACTTCGCTCATGGACGTCCCAGGAAGGGTGGCGCGGACATAGGTCTCCAACTCGGTGGCGTGGGCCGCGTCATTGAAGCCGCGGGCCACGCCGGGTAAAAAGCGGGTCAGGCCAAGGCTGTCGAGTTTAGGAGCAAGTTCTTTCTGATGCCCCTTGGCAAAATCCCAGGCCGCCTGCGGCTGCTCTGCCACACCCGAAACGACAATCAGCAGTGCCGTCGCCCGGCTCGCGGGCAATTCGTCGCCTAACGACAAGGCGAGGGATTGCGCGGCGAAGTTCGGCGCGGCCGCGAGCGCGAAATAGTAGTTCTGTTTCTCCTCGATGTTCTTGGTCGCGAGGCCGAGCTGGTGCAGGCGATCCCAGGTTTTTTGGTCGGCATTTGCGCCCACGATCGTGAAGATCGTCGCGCGCAAATCCGGCGCGAGAGTCGCGGGCTCGGCGAGGAATTTTTGGAAACGTTCCTGCGCGCCGGCGATAACCGCGGGATCGCGCAATTCGCCGAGGGCATTCAGGACGGAGACCCGCAGGAGACCGGTGGCAACGGGTTCGTTAGGCTGGGAAGTCCAACCGACGCGCTGGAAGATCGGCTGTATAAGAGAGCGGGCATACTGCCGATACGCCGGCCGCTCATCCGATCCGATATAAAGCGCGTCGAGGTAGAGGAGGGGACTCGTAATGCGATCCCACACTGGCAGCTCATTCTCGTTGCGCAGGGTTTCGATTAAACGAAAGAGATTCGCCACCGGTGCGTGCTCCGCGCGGACTAACGCCCAAGTGTCAGCGAGAAGATCGATCTTCGCCGTCACCGGCAGTTGCGGCGCCATGGCGAGCAAACGGCCGAACATCGCGTCGTCATAGCGCACTCGATAGTAGCCGACGTCGCCGGCATTCAGGATGACGGTTTGCGCAGGCTTCAGGTCGGGCAGGGCCGCGGAATGCGCTTCGAGGAGGAAGTTACGGACAGCCGGGCTCTTGTTAGGCACAGCCTCCGCGTAAGCGATGGGGATTTTCCAGAAGAGCGGGGCCGGGTTCTTTTGATGCAGGGTGAAACGCTCCTGACTTATCGTTAGGCCGGAATCGGTCGGGCTGGTCGAGACCAGCGGCAGACCGGGTTGCTCGGTCCAACTCGCGGCGATCGCGGCCACGGGCTTTCTCGAGGAAATGGCGAGCGCCTGCCAGAGGTCGGCGGTGGTGGTGTTGGAAAACTTGTGCGCCTGCATGTAGCCGCGGATGCCGTCGCGAAAATCGTCTTCCCCGAGGTAAGTTTCGAGCATCCGGAGAAAGGACTGGCCTTTCTGGTAAGTGATCTCGTCGAACGCGCTGTCCGCTTCGCTCTCGCTTTTCACCGGCTGCTGGATGGGATGCGTGGTCGAGAGCGAGTCGGTCACCATGGCATATTGCTTTTCGCCGTCGGCTCGCAGCCAGACCTGCCACTGCGGATTGAAGTGATCGGAACACTTCGTGCCCATCCACGAGGCGAAGCCTTCGTTCAGCCAAAGATTATCCCACCACGCCATCGTCACGAGATCGCCAAACCACTGATGCGCCATCTCGTGCGCGATGACTTCGAAGATTCCTTCCTTCGTCTCCTCGGAGGATTTTTTCGGATCGTAAAGCAGCCCGCTCTCGAAAAAAACGATGCCACCCCAATTCTCCATCGCGCCGCCGAAACCGCCGGGCACAGCAATAAGGTCGAGCTTTGGCAGCGGGAATTTGATCCCGAAATACTCGTCGTAGTAATGCAGAATTTTCTCCGCGCTCTCCAGCGCATAACGGCCGGTCTCGGCTTTGCCTTTGGTGGTGACGACGCTGATTTTCACGCCGTCGGTTTCGCCGTGAATCGCTTCCAGCTCACCCGCGCAGAAGACGACGAGATAACTCGCCATCGGCGGCGTTTCTCCGAAGCGCACTTCCTTACCCGCGGAAGTTTTTTCCTCGCGCTCGATCGGCATGTTCGAGACCGCGATGAATTCGTTAGGCACCGTCGCGCTCAGGCGGAAACGCGCGCGGAAGGAAGGCTCGTCCCAGCAGGGGAACATCCGGCGCGCATCGGTCGCTTCCATCTGCGTGCCGAGCATGACTTTCTTCGCGCCGCTGCCTTCTTCCTGATAAGTGGCGGCGAAAAGTCCCTCGCCTGCTTCGTTGATTTTGCCTGCGAAATCGAACGCGAGCTGATGCGTTCCCACGGCGACTTCGTGTTCGAAAGTGAGCGTCACGGTCTGCTGCGGAGCGTCGAAAGAAATCGCCGCCTCCGCTTCGATCCTGCCCGCCGCGCCGAGCAGCTTCGCCGATGGAATCGTTAGGGCATTCGAGTTCAGCGTGATCGTTTTAGTCGGCTTGCTCACTTCCACGACCACCGTCTCCGATCCGGTAAAAGTCCGCTCCGCGATCGCCGGCTTCACCTGGATGTCATAACTTTTCGGCACCACATCCTTGGGCAACTTGCCCGGAGTGGTCTGGAACTGGAAAGGGCCTTCCGCAAAAATCGAGATCGGCCAGGCCAGCGCGATCATCGCCACCAAACCGAGCAAACGATGCATCTTGGAAGAATCGAGAGGCAGCGCGCCGTTGTCGAGGGGGAAGTCCAGCGCGCTTGCGCGAGCGCAAAAGTCCGGACACTTCGCCTTGGCCGGGATTCCGCGCGCGTCAAATGCGGCTACGCGGCGGTTTTGTCGCCCGATGTTGAGCGCCGCTTTCAGGCAGAGAAAACGCGCTCGCCTCTCCCCCGGGCTTATTGCTTATGGGACATCAGCGTACCCGGCCACCTGCCCGAGATTATTAATAGCCGACCCGGCGCTTATCGTTCCGCCGGGCAAAGTGCCGAGGTCTTGCGGATCGCTCGTGTAATTTTTCCAAATAACGGCGCGTGTCGGGAACCTGCTGTCGTCGCTAGCGCTCACGCCAGCGATCATCCCCTTATTATTAATACCATAGGCCGCGGTAGAAACTCTGTTGGGAAGTGGTGTTAGTGCTACCCTCCCAGCGCTGGCGTTCCAGTAAAAGGCGGCAACGCTGGCGCCCGTCTGAGAATTCCAAGTTTCCCCCACCACTTCGTCGACCTTATTTATCCCATAGCCGACGCCATTATATAAGGCGGCAGGTACTCCTAAATCGACGAAGCCGGTGGCTCGGCTCCAAAACATGGGATGAAAATCCACCACATCCGTCTCGAGCTGGCCGGCGATATTCCCGGCATTGTTTATTTTCATGCCGACGCTGTAGGGCTGGCCGAAAGGAAATCCGAGGCCGCGGAAAATGTCGCGGGAAGGTTGCCAAAGGAATGTCTGTTCCACGTTGTGCTGGTCAATAAGGCCAGTGACAGTACCAGGGTCGTTGATGCCATAGGCTTCGCCGGACCCGGGAGTGAAAACGGTGAAACCCGCAGTGGCAGTCCAATAAAACGGGGTCGTTAGGCCTCCACCGGAAAAGGCATAGCCCACAATTTCGTTTTTATTGTTAATAGATTCGGCTACCAAGCTCGAGTAATTCGCGCCTGCGGGCACGCCGAGATCCTGCATTCCGCTTGCGGTCGTCCACAAAAAGGCGCGCCCAGCGCCGTCGGCGGTATAGCTGTAGCCGACAACCACACCGTTGTCATTCACCGCGGTGGCGTAGCTCATATCGCCTCCCAACGTCCCGAGATCCTGCATTCCAGTATCCGCGCTCCAAAGGATGGCGTGAATCCCCGCCGCGACCGGCTGAGCCGAAGCCAGGCAGAGACTGAAAGCTAGCGTGATGAGAAGATATGTTTTCATAGAAGGTTAGGCTGTTTATGGCTGCATGAGTTAGTTTGCGAGGGCCGTCCGCATCAGGAGCTGGATCGGTCGTTAGAGTCAAGGCTAAATCCTTGAAGATGCTCAAAACGGGGTCGGTCCGAAATTTCTCCTCTTTTAAGTCAACGGTCGAAAGGTTTACGGAGTGCGACGAAGAAGGTAGGATGTTGCCATGAAAGCGAGCGATCTGATCACCGCGGAGCGAATAGGGGTCAGCTTCAGAATGTCGCTCATATCGCAGTCCACAAGGACTCGCGTTAGCTCCCCACATAACAGCGCAATTCTGAAGCTGACCCCTGTTCCCCTCGCAAATCTTGTCATCGAGTGAGGCCCCGCTATAATCGTCCGTTGTAAGTCTTAGCGAAATCAAGCAAGCCGTTGATACCTTGTCCGCCGACGAACTTACGGAGCTTGCGACGTTCATTCGCGAGCGGGACAATGCCGCCTAGGATCGACAGATTGATCCGATTTCGCTGAAGGTGAGCGTCTATCGAGAGTGGCGGAAGAGGTTCGCGGCGACATCCGGGCGGGACGACTGCAGGATTTGCCTTGATTGGGAAAACCCATCCGCGTTTCTGGAAGGCGTTCGATCGCTTGCCGGCTGCGGTGCAAAAGCTTGCCCGCGAGAAATACGCTCTTTGGAAAGACGATCCTTTTCACTCTAAGAAGCAATACGGCAACATGCACAGACCGACCCCCCTATTTCCTTAAGTGTGCATCAAGCCTAACGAGTAAAGGAGAATTCCAACACTTTCGAGGAGATTGGAAAAGAGCATCTCTGCTTTCGACCTGCCTTGTGCCGCTAGCACCAAAGGTGCTTGACTTATGGACCGTGGCGTCCGTAAGAACAGCGCATGAAATTGAATCGCGCGACGCGCCTAGTTCTTCTTCTCGCCCCTAGCCTTTTCACCGTGGCATCCGGTCATGCCGGGAGCGCCACTTGGAGTCTTAATCCCAGTAGTAGCGACTGGAATACCGAAACCAATTGGACGCCGGAGAGTGTGCCGAATGGTCCGGAAGATACGGCTACCTTTGACGTTTCAAATCAGGCTGTGGTCCGGTTTACTACGGGGATTAGCGTGGCGGCGATCGTCTTTAACCCGGGCGTTGGCAGTTACAGTATAACAACGCGCTATAATCTGGACTTCTTTGGAAATGGTATCGTCAATGAGTCTAGTGTTACCCAGAATTTTCGAGCGGGTGATGTGGCGGGGTCATTCAATTTTCATAACAATGCGACGGCGGGCAATGTTCACTTTTTCACCAGTGTGGGTGGGGTCGTATTCTACGATACCGCCAGCGCAGCTAACGCGACCATCGACAATCTTCAGGGAATCGTCCCGGGTATAACGTTTTTCCACAATTCCTCGACTGCGGGCAACGCGATGATCTTGAACCATGCAGGCTCACCTAATGGGGGAGGCACTCTCTTTATGGATACCTCCACTGCCGGAACGGCGACTTTCATTTCCGAAGGTGCAGGGAGCGGCAATAGCGGCGTCCAGTTTCGCGATAATTCCAGTGCGGATCACGGCACTTTCACAGCAGAGGGCGGAGGCATCCAAGAGGCTGGGAACCTTGTTACTTTCAGCGATTCTGCCACTGCGGCCAATGCCGCCATCACTGCCAACGGCGGAGCGCATTTCAAGGCACCAGGAGGTCTCATTATCTTCTACGGCCGGGCAACCGCAGCAAACGCAACCCTCACCGCCAACAGTGGCACCAACCGAGGCGGCCCCGCGATCATTTCTTTTTCCGACAGGTCGCGCGGTGGCACTGCGCGGGTCGTGCTGCACGGCGGGCTGCTTGATCTTAGCTTTGAGGCTGCGCCAGGTTTAAGCCTGGGCTCGATCGAGGGTGCAGGCTACGTTAGTCTCGGTCCGAACAATCTTACCGTAGGTAAAAACGGACTAAACACGGTTTTTTCTGGGACGATTAAAGATGATCCATCTTCGGGCGGTTCGCTCACCAAGGAGGGCCTGGGTGCCTTGGTTCTTAGCGGCGCGAGCACTTTTACCGGCGGGACGATAGTCGTTGAGGGCACCTTATCGGTGCGAAACAAAATTGGTTCGGCGACCGGGACGGGTGGAGTCTCGATCCCGGCAGGTCATCTCGCAGGGGATGGGATCATCGCAGGAGCAGTTGTCGTCGGCACGGGAACAATCTCGCCCGGGCCCAATCTCATCGCCCCCGGCACTCTGACGCTGCAAAGTGGTGTCACGCTAAACTCGGGTTCTACGTATCAGTTCAATCTTCAGAGCGACAACGGAACGGCAGCCAGCTTAAGTTCCAGCGGCGTGATCATTGACGGCAGCGCGATGTTTATTGCAAACGATAGCGGTAATACTGCACTCGCCCCCGGGGTGTCGCTGGTGGTTATCCAGAATACATCGGCTGCACCAATCAGCGGCGTGTTTAGTAACCTCCCCGACGGCGGAACGATCACTATCGGTAACAACACCTTCCTAGCCAGCTACGAGGGCGGCGATGGCAACGACCTTACCCTAACTGTGCAGTAGTCTGGGACATCAAAAAAGGCACATCTTCAAGGCTGGAATCTGGGAGCAAGTTTCAAAGTTAGACGCCGTGCTGGTGGTAAGGCCAATGTGCGTTCTTTCGTGAACGCACTGGAGTTATTCCGAACCGGCAGATAAAATGAGCGCGAATGTCAGGGAAGCCGTCCGCCGTAATCGATACTCGCGTCATTTATTGCGGCGATAATCTTGAGCAGTTACGCAAGCTGCCCGAGGCGTGCGTCGATCTCATCTACATCGACCCACCCTTCAACTCGAACCGCAACTACGAAGTCTTCTGGGGCGAGACGAAGGAGAAGCGTAGCTTCGAGGATCGGCATGAGAGCACCCGCGCCTACATCGATTACATGCGCCCGCGGTGCGAACAGCTCGCGCGCGTGCTCAAGAAGACCGGCAGCTTCTACTACCACTGCGACTGGCACGCCTCGCATTACGTGAAGGTGATGTTGGATGGGATTTTCGGTGAGAACAATTTCATCAACGAGATCGTATGGAAGCGATCCACTTCGCATAACGACGCCAAGCAAGGATCGAAGCACTTTGGTCGCCTACACGACGTGCTGTTCCTCTACTGCGGCGGCTCAAACGAGTACACCTGGAACACGCAATACGTCCCGCTGGACGAGAGTTACATCGCGTCCCATTACACGAACACCGACGCCGATGGACGCCGATTCCGTTGGGATAACCTAACCGGCCCGGGCGGAGCGGCGAAAGGTAACCCGCTCTACGAAGTGCTTGGGGTTAAAAAGCACTGGCGATACACCAATAAAAAGATGGAGCAGTTGGTCGCTGACGGGATTGTAGCGATCCCGCCGAAGGGCTCAGTGCCGGCGCTAAAACGGTATCTCGATGCCTCGAAGGGTCTGCCCGTTGGAAGCGTTTGGGACGATATTTTTCCAGTTAACTCACAGGCAAAAGAGGCTCTCGGCTATCCAACGCAAAAACCACTGCCATTACTAGAGCGAGTTCTTCTAACAAGCAGCAACGAAAACGACATCGTCCTCGACGCCTTCTGCGGTTGCGGGACCGCGATTGTCGCCGCGCAGAAACTGAAGCGGCAATGGATCGGCATCGACATTTCGCCCACCGCCTGCCGCGTGATGGCGAAACGATTGAAGGATAAGAAAGTCTGCGCGCTGCCGGAGAACGAAGACCTCTGGGCGATCGGCCGCGGCTTCATCGTGCGCGATCTGCCATGGACGGAAAAGAAGCTGCGCGAGCTGCCGCCCTTCGAGTTTGAGAACTGGGCTGTGATCGCGCTCGGCGGACGCAAGAACAAGGCGCAGGTCGGCGACAAGGGAATCGACGGTCGCATCTTCCCGGTCTCCGCGCTGGATAACGTGCGCGTGGCCGAAGCGAGCGAGTTAGCTCTCGAAGAACGCTTCTACGCTATGCAGGTAAAGCAGAAGGACAAAGCCGGTCGCCCCGACATCGACGCCTTCGAGACCGCCATGCGCCGCGCGAAGTGCGAGAAAGGCTTCTTCGTCAGCTTCGACTATAGCAGCGACGCCCTGCGCGAGATCGACCGCTTTTTTCGAGAAGAACACCGCATTATCGTTCCACTTACTGTAGGGGAAATTCTCGATGAGGAGATCGCGAAGAAACTGGCGTAGCGCTCCGTGAAGCGGTGCGCGAACGTAATCACTGTTAGTATCGAAATATACAAACTCGTCGCCTGCGGGCCTCTACTATCCGACATATTCACCTAACCCCTATGTAGGGAGTCAAGGGCGGCGTGCGGATTCAGGTTGGTTTTAGGTCATTGGTTTGAGAGATGGGTTTGGCGGTGGGTCTGGTCTTGGGAACGCTTCCTCTTCCGGTGG
>JACDGS010000054.1 GCA_013821455.1 Chthoniobacterales bacterium | reverse complement strand
GTTACTGCGTTCACGATCGCGCATAGCATTACTCTGGGGCTGGCGACATTCCATATTCTCAGTCCGCCGGCGCGCGTCATCGAGCCGACGATAGCCCTTAGCATTATCTTCGTCGGCGCCCACGCGCTTCTCTTTGAGAAGGGCGAGCGCGACTGGCGGCTTCTCTTTGCCTTTTGCTTTGGCTTCATTCACGGCTTCGGCTTCGCCAATGTCTTGCGCGCGATGGACCTCCCGCGGTCGGCGCTGGGTTGGTCGCTCTTTTCCTTCAACTTAGGAGTCGAGATCGGGCAGGCTTGCATCGTCCTGGCTGTCGCGCCGCTCCTGGCCTTGCTCTATCGACAGCGGATTCAGGTGACGCGCCGGGTTCTTGCCACGGCGGCTTTTTGTGTGATCTCAGCGGGCTCTTACTGGTTTGTGGAACGTCTCTTCCCACCGGCTTAGGGGATAACCTCCCCTCGCCTGCGGAATTCAATGCCTGAATTTCGCTGATGCGCGCGCGCGGCTGGCGTGGTTAGGCTGCGGCATGAGAAAATCCAGCTACCAAATCGTGCCGCTCCCAACCGAAGTCGCGCAAGCCGCGCGGCTGCGTGTCCAGGAGGACGCGAGCGATCATAGACTCGTTAGGGCGGAAATGCCGCGGACCTATCCCTGCCGTCATTGCCTGCGCTGGGCGCAGCCCGGAGAGGACGTGGTGCTCTTCCCTTATAGCTCTATTCCGGCCGGACATCCTTACGCTGAGAGCGGGCCGATCTTTGTCCATGCCGATGCTTGCGAACGTTATCATTCGACCGATGAATATCCGGACGCATTTCGCGAAGGTAGAGTTATGCGCGCTTATGATAAGAGTTACGATATGATTGCCGCCGAGTTTCCCGACGCGAATGCGCCCGAAAGCCTGATCGAAAAGCTTCTCGCGCATCCGGCGACGGCCTTCCTCCAGGTTCACAGTTTGGACCGCGGCTGTTATACCTTTAGAATCGAGCGCGCATGAAGACGATGGAGTTACTCCCGCCTAACGAGACTATGTATGCCGCCTTGTTACGGCGCGACGCCAGTTTCGAAGGAATCTTCTTCGTCGGAGTGCGCACCACCGGCATCTTCTGCCGGCCCACTTGTCCAGCCAGGAAACCGGCCCGCGAAAATGTCGATTTCTTTGCCACATCAGGCGAAGCGCTGCTCGATGGTTATCGCCCATGTCTTCGCTGCCAACCGATGGATCCGGAAGGCCAGGCGCCGAAATTGATCGCGCAATTGCGCGCGGAAGTGGAACGCGCGCCGGGCGGCCGCCTAACGGATAAAGAACTCGCCGCGCTGAAGATCGATCCTTCCACCGCACGGCGACAATTCCAGCGTCATTATGGCATGACCTTTCAAGCCTATCATCGCGCACGACGGCTGGGTCTGGCGTCGCGGGAAGTTCGCGAAGGCAGCCGTGTCGATGACGCTCAATCGGAAAGCGGTTTCGGGTCGGCGAGTGGTTTTCGCGAAGCTTTCACTCGAATCTTTGGCGTTTCGCCCACAATGGCCAAGGGACGTCCCGCCCTCTTCGCGCAACGTCTCGAGACACCGTTAGGCGCAATGGTAGCCGTAGCGGATGACATCGGACTTAGGCTCCTGGAGTTTGCGGAAGGCCACGCCCTGGAGCGTGAAATCGGGAACTTACGAAAGCAGTTACAAACTAACGTCGTCCCCGGCGAGCATCCTTATCTTGCGCAAATCCAAGACCAACTTGCAGCGTACTTTTCAGGCGAGAGCCTCGAGTTCGACATCCCGCTTTCTCCGATTGGCTCAGCGTTCCAACTGCGCGCTTGGGAAGTGCTGCGTCGCATCCCGGTGGCGGAAACCCGTTCCTACTCCTGGATGGCGCAGCAACTCGGCATCACCGGTGCCCAACGCGCGGTCGGGCGCGCGAACGGCACCAACCCGCTCGCGATCATTGTTCCATGTCATCGCGTTATCCGCGCCGACGGCTCGCTTTGCGGGTACGGGGGCGGCCTTTGGCGCAAGAAATGGCTTCTAGAGCACGAACGAAAATTGCATCGCGCCCAGCAGGACTCGAACCTGCGACCGACGGATTAGAAATCCGTTGCTCTATCCGGCTGAGCTATGGGCGCCTTACCTGGGGAAACTGGTATATTTTGACAAGTCAAAATTGGCTTTTCTACGGTCGCGGACATGAAACCCTCCGCAACAGAGAAGACATGGAATAAAACCCGCCGACCAAATCTTGTTCGCCATAAATCTGGCAAATACTATGCGCGAATTTTCGCCAACGGTAAAGAAATCTGGAAGACACTGAGAACGGCCCATTTGAGTATCGCCAACGCCAGACTCAAGGAGATTCTGCGAGAAGTTCCAAACGGAAGAAATTCCTCCGCCCGCGATACGTCACCCAAAATGAGGTTCGGGGAGGCATTAGAACTTCATCGTGTCAGTCTTGGTCAGAACGTGGAGTTAAAGCAGCGAACTCGAGACTATTGGAGCGAAGTATCGAGAGCCCTTGTTAAGAGTTGGCCAAAGTTGGAGCAGACAAAATTAAGGAAGATAAGCCCTGAGGCCTGCAAGGGTTGGGCGAAGGATTATTCTGGGCTTGCATTGATTTTTCGGACAGTGAATGAGGGACCAATACCTGTTGTTAGTTGTTTAGTTGGGATTCAAAAGCGATCGGACTGATGTAGGCAAGACTGGAGTGCAGTCTGGTACGGTTATAAAAAGTCTCGATGTAGTCGAAGATGGCGGTGCGGGCCTCTGCGCGGGTGGCGAAGCGGCGGTGGTAGACCAGCTCGTATTTGAGGCTGCTCCAGAACGATTCGATGAAGGCGTTATCGTAGCAGTTGCCGGCCCGACTCATGGAAGCGAGCAGACCGTGTTGAGCGAGGACCTGGCGGTAAGCGGCGCTGGCGAACTGACTGCCGCGATCGGAGTGGACGATGAGGGTTCTTCTTGGCTGACGTTGGTGCAGGGCCATGCGGAGAGCAGCGATGGTGAGTGGAGCATCGAGGAGAGGACTCATGGCCCAGCCGACGACTCGTCGGCTGCAAAGGTCCAGCACGGCGACCAGATAGAGCCAACCCTCGCCAGTAAGTATGCCGGTGGCATCGGTGGCCCAGACCTGATTGGGGCGTTGGACGGCGAGGCCTTGGATACGGTGAGGAGCAATGGGTCCGCCATGGCGGCTGTCGGTCGTGGCGTGGCGATACTTGGAACGCTGCCGGGCAAAGAGGCGTTCGGCACGCATGAGCCGGGCGATGCGGTTGCGCCGTCCGGGACAACCGAGCACCTGCGCCAGGCGCGGACTGCCGTAAGTCTGACGACTGCGGGCAAACTCCTCCCGGATCCGAGCCCGTAAGTGGATCGTCTCGACTTGCCGCGATCCAGGCTGACGCCGTCGCTCCTGCCAGTCGTAATAGCCGCTGCGCGAGACCAGCAGGGCTTCGCATAACCAAGCTACCTTGTATTGGCCGCTCATGGCTTCGATCCGGGCATACCTCTGGGCGGCACTTCGGAGAGGATGCCCAGTGATTTTTTTAGCACTTCACGCTGCTCTAGGAGCTTGGCGTTCTCCGCGCGTAAAAGTTTGTTCTCCGCTTCCAGTTCTTCCAGGCTGCGCCGCGGTTTACCTCCGGCTCCAGGCTTCTCGGGCACGCGCTCCGTGTGAGCCCAGCGGTAGAGCAGCGGCGGGCGGATCCCCAACTCCGCTGCCACCTTGGCCGCACTGCGGCCGCTCGCACGCCATAACGACAGCGCCTCCTGTTTATACTCCGCGGTGTAGCTTGTCCGCTCACCGGCCGGTTTACTGATCTGTGTTTTCATGTGGACTCCTCGGGCTTTTGACCCCAAGCCCACTGTCCGTCAAATCAGGGCAACCCCATATCTATACATTTGACATTCTTACCAAACGCCCGGCACCCTAACCTCGGCTCCGTAAGTCGGCTGAAAAGTCAATTCTAGATGGACGCGCGCCGACCCTTTCGGACCGACCCCACCTTACGGACCCCCCGGGCCTGAAGTGTTTTACTGCGGCGAAGGGCGGCGGGGCGATGAGGTCGCAGCCCAGAGCTCCGCCGGCCCGCGATTCGCGCCAAGGCGGGCGTCGGAATTCGTGCGCTGAGAATTTTTCAGATCACTCGTTCTCCGGGCGGGCGGGATGAGGATTTTGCCGTTCGCGGCGGGAGCCGCCGTGTCGAGCAGGGCGAGTAACTGGTCCGTGTTGCCGACGCGAACCAGTGTGCCGTGCTTCTTTTGGCTAATCATGCCGCCGCCGGAGGTGGCGCTGCCGGGTGAGCGAATAGGAGCCATGATGATGGGACCATTCGTAAAGGGCGGGGCGTTGGCGAGTGGCTGCGGACGGTTGGCCCCGGCGCCCGCAAATGTGCCGGTCGTCGAGCCGTTGCCACCGAAGCCGGTATAGTTGGCGTTGGGAATGCCCTGACCGCTGAAGCCGGTGTAAACATCGGCCGGCAGGGTACCAGCGATGGTGACCACGACGTTATTGGAGATCGTGATCGTATTCCCCGCGAGGGTCTTCGTGGCCGCGCCGCTGAGGGTGACGTTGGAGACGAAGTCAATCAGCCCATTGCTTCCGGACGCGTAAAGTTTCAGCTCCGTATTCGCCGAGAGTGTGCCGCCGCCGATCCGCAGCGTGCCATTGGCGCCAAACACGCCCGCCTTAATCGTATCGGCATTGATGTTGGCGTTAGTAAAGGTCATGAGCCCGCTGCCATCCATGAATCCTTCGAATGTCCCGCCGACATTATAGGTGCCTCCATTTATATTGATCGCGGCACTCCCGGCGGAATCGCTGCCGTTGATTTGAAACGTCGCATCCGTGGTAATAGTGCTGGTGCCGGAGAGGTTGAAGTTAACCGTGGCATTCGAAGCAATGGTGCCGTTAGGCGTGCCGTCGTTTACGTTGTTGAGGATGGCGACGAAAAGCTGATTCCCTGAAACACTCGCCGCCGTCACGTCGATCGTGGCGCTTCCACCAATGGTGCCGGAGTTAGGATTTACGATTTGGAAGAACGGCCCCGTGGTTGAGGCGGAGATGCTACCGGCATTGACGAAGATGCTGGCATTCCCGCCGATATTGGCAGCCCGGTTGCCGAGGAAAAATTCAACGTCTGGCGCGGTGATCGCGCCGGTGACGCCAATGTTGAGACTGGCGTTTCCGGTGATGTTACCGCCGTTAGCATTCCCGATTTGAAAGTAGTCCGTGTTTGCAGCGGAGATGCTACCGGCGTTGACCGCCAGAGTGGCGTCGCCGCCGATCAGACCCGCCTGGCCACCGACGAAAAATAGAGTATCTGGCGCAGTGATCGCGCCGGTAATGTTTAGATTTAGTGCGGCGTTCCCAGCGATCTGGCCACTGGCCTCGCCAACCTCCACGTCAATGAAAACATCGCTGGTAAGGTCGGCTGCAATGACGGTGAGGAGCGCATCCGAACCAATGAAGCCGGGAGCGATGAACGGTCCGCCGACTACGTTAAAGCCGGTGCTTTGGACGAGCAGTGATGTGCCTGTGCCCGAATGGATGTCCCCCGTCGTATTCACTAGCAGCAAGGCGACATTGCTAATGTGTCCCCCGGCATTGGCGCTCACGAAGCCACTGAGGAGTCCGCCCACCGAAATGCTGTTCGCCTGCACGGTGACGAATGAATCCGTGCCCACGGTTCCACCGCCCAGGCCATCGTTCCGATTAGATGCGCCAATGGTGGCATCACCGGTGATCGTTAGATTGCCGAGAATGTTGCAGGCGACGTCGGCCGAAGAACCGATCGAGCCGCCATCGCGATTATTAATGAAAACATTCAGCGATCCGGCGGTGAGATCAGCCGTGTTCAACGAGATTTGCGCGGCGCCACCGATGGAACCGCCAGCGCTGTTATCAATGGTGAGCGAAAGCCCGTTAGCGCCGTTTAGAGTCAGATTACCCGCCGGGATGAGGGCTATGGTGGCGCTGCCGGTAATATTTCCGACACCGAAATTCGGTATCAACAATGATGCCTCGCTCCCGGTGATTGTGACTGGGCTATTGACACCGATGTCTATGTTCGCGCCGGCTATGACCTGCAGCGTCTGACTGTCGAGACTATTTCCATCTACATTGACATTCCTTTGAGCAATCAGGGTGGTCAAGGTCGCGCCCAATATATCCGAGGACAAAGTCAGGTCGGAGTTACTTCCCCGCGCATAGAAGAGGAGCGACGGCATATTTTCAAAAGAGAGATCGGAAGTGAGGGTGACGGAGCCATCCTGCGTGGCGAGAAGGAGTGAATTCAGGCCGGTGAAAGTAAGGATCCCGCCCGGGGGCCCGGAGGTGATGTCGCCTACACTGATGAGCGCGAGATTCGCCGTGCTTCCTGCGGGGATCGTGATGGTCGGATTGCCGGTGATATCGAGCGCGCTGAACTTAAAGACGGCCAGCGGAAGAAGATTAGGATCCTGAAAGATCTGGTCGGACCCATTGGCGATATCGAAAGGCGAGGTAGTCCCGAAGAGATAGGCCGAGGGCACTCCGTCCTGAGTCGGCCCGCGATAAATCTTGCCGTAGTCAGTCTGGCCATTGGTCGTGATCGCCGGGTCGGTCTGGATCGTCGTCTTGCTCGTGATGATATACGGGTTCGGCGAGGTAATAACTGGCGGCGTCCCATACTTGCTCGGGGTCGGCGTGGGCGTCGCCGAGGGAGTTACTGTCGGGGTGGGAGTCACGGTAGGTGTCACGGTCGGAGTTACCGTTGGTGTAACCGTTGGTGTCACGGTCGGAGTTACTGTTGGAGTGACCGTTGGTGTGACGGTTGGAGTTACCGTGGGGGTGACGCGTGGCGTCGCCGTCGGCGAGAGCAGGGCCTGGCGCGACTCGGTCGAATTAGCCTGGTTGAGGATGTTGGTCTGCGTCGGATCGAGGAGCGAGACCGAGGTCCCGCCACCGAAGATGACGAGATTAGTCTGGACCAAAGCGCCGTTACCTTTGCTCTCATCTTGCACGCCGATCTCCCGCGCGATCAGGTCGAGGCTGGGCAAAGGCGCGAAGCCGGTGATGAGCAGCGACGTATTCATGAGCCGACTCAAATCGACATCGACCGGGTCCGGCATTCCCTTGCCCTTGGGGTTCACGATCAACATCTGGCCCGCATGGACGAGGACCGATTCGCCGGGGAGGCCTTGGCGGAAGATCCGTCCTGTCCCTTCGAGGATGATGAACTTGATGTAGCTATCCGGGTGGAACTCGAGCATCACGGTGGTGCCGGTAATCGCCGCCGTCACCGCCGCGGTCCTGATCTGCGCGCCACCGGAGCTTTTCGGGACGCGCAGGAGCATCGCGCCGCCGCCCAGATCGAGGTTGCGGGTGCCTTCGTTGAAACTAAAAATCGTGTTGGCCCCGAGCCGGGCGATCGTTTCATCGGTAAAGGTCAACTCCGCGCGCGACTCCGTCCCGGTGCGCACGGCCGTCCCGTCGCGCACCTCATCGCTCACCTTCGCCGGGTGCGGCGCGGCCTGATTCGGGAGAAGATTTACATCCTTGACGATTTGGCTCACGCGCGCCTGCTTCAGGGTGGCGGCGCCGGCCGGCGCCAGCGCCACGGCGGCGAGGATGAGGCAGAGCCAAAAAGGGCGGCTCACTCCGCCTAACGAATATAAGTCTCGGAACTGACCTGACAGGCGGTTCGTTTTCATATCGAGTAGGTGGGTGCTCGCTGGGCTTTCGCTCGCCAAACCATTCGACGACGCTGCCAGCGGGCGCTTTCGCCCCTGTTAAACAGCCGCCGCGCCGCAGCGTCAAGCCTGCTTTTCACGGTTTTCGCATTTTTGTTGAGACGACCCTGTTCGGGCGCATGCGCATGTAGTCGAGTAGGCCTTAGTCGATCTGGTCTCGTTTGCGCGAAACGTCGTCGTGATGATGACTGGAAAGGAGAACTTCCTTATTCCCTGCCCACCCACGCGGATGTGACTACGGCAGTGAATACGCTGGCGGATTTAATCCTAAAGGCGATGCGGCGATCGGGTGAGGATCGCAATGAGAGATGCGGCGCAAGTCGACTTCTGACACCTTCCACCCCTTTGATTCGTTAGGCGAAATACCGTCACCCGTTCGTGGAACGGCGGCGATCTCCGAAAACTGCCCGCCAGGCAGAAACCTGAACAAAGCGTCCTTTACTCGTTAGGCATCCGCCGGCAGGACGTGCGGCTGCGGCGACTGTCTCATTATTAAGCGTGTTCATATTGAATCCCTTCCACTGATGTAAGACTTCTCGTTCGATAAACTCCGCATACGCCTCAAGAAATGGCCGCCCAGGCGCGATCGCTGGTGTCTTACCAACTCGCGCGACATCCTTAAAGACGCCAACGACCTGCGCCCAAGTTATTACATTGGTTTTACAATCCCTGCGGAGGGCAGCGATTTCATCTCTAGCTCGCTTAGGAGCGTTATCGTCCGGTAATAGTAGGACAAGCTTAAACTTTTTGCCGACGCGTTCCGCTCTCCTCTTTCCGCTCGACACATGGCGCGTCAGCTGACTCTCACTAAAAGCACTCCAGAGCGTTTTGTTTTCGACAAGAAGATAAGTCTCAGCTGTCTCGATGGCGATGTCTGCTCGAGTGGAGTCTTGCCGCTCCTCAACCCTAACGGACGCTCGGCCCAGACCAGGATCTACGGTTTGCGCGTTCGCTAGCGCCCAAAACTTGCGTAGCACCGCAGTACCTAAGCCATGATCCCCGTCCGGCTTTAAGAGCCAGGCTAATAGACGCGAGTGAGCAGTTTCGTGCTGGACCCTTAGTTCATCGAGAAAACTCATAACACGCGACAGACGGCTTAGCTCTCCTCAAAACAGCTGTCAATCATTTGACCGTGTAGTTGTTCGGCGAAGCCCGCTCTGCCTCGATCATAAGGTGGTGATGTCGTCGATCAGGATAACCTGTTAGGGAGACCGCCAGCATATTTCGATCGCGTTGCCATGGAATAAGATGGTCGTGATAAAAACGCCCTTGATCCCCTCCCTCGCGGCAAGCGCGCCGACAAAGCTCTGAATCTTGCTATGTGTCAGCGCTTGGCTTCGACATAGATTACGTCCAGCCTGAACCGGTCTCCTTAAGCGCCGACGAGCGAAGTCTGGTCTGCCAAGTTTCACTTAGTACGATTCGCGGCTAGACATCGGTGGCCGCATGTTCAAGATATTCCTATGGAAGAGGATCTCGAACAGGTTGGGTTTGACCCAGGTAACGAAACCCCTGATGCCGCGCGTCCACTTGAAGAAAAATACAAGCAGCAGATGCGGCAAATCATGTCGCAGAAGATCGAATTACCAATTTCTGCCTTGGCGGGGATGATCGAAAATCAAATCACGCTCAATCCAGAGTTTCAACGGCGGGACAGATGGGACGTCGAACGTCAGTCGCGCTTTATTGAGTCGATCATCATGAACGTGCCGGTCCCGCCAGTATTTCTCGGAGAGGAAACGTATGGCGGCTACACGGTGTTAGACGGACGGCAGAGGTTGACTGCGATATACGAATTCCTCCGAAACAATTATTCTCTAAAGGGACTGTCCGTGTGGTCCGAACTGAATAAGGACAACATTCGAGCACTAGAAAAAAAAGGCCTAGATGTAATGCTTTTCCGACGCTTCTTGCCCGCGGTATTGATCCTCAAAGAGTCTTCGCCTCAAGTTAAATACGACGTCTTCGACAGATTGAACACAGGCGGAGTCGTTGCCAACGCGATGGAAATTCGGAATGCTGTCTATCCCGGACCTTTCAACCGAGTGCTGCATTCGTTATCGGATCAAAGTAGATTCCGCCAGCTGTGGAAAATTCCTTCTGATAACGAGGCGCGGTTGGCGCATGCATTGTACATGAAAATGTATGACTTAGAACTGGTGCTGCGCTTTTTGGCACTTCGTACTCCCAAGGCGATGGATCTTTCTTTCAAAGACTTCTTGAGCGACTTTATGGAGGAGCGAAATAGGCGGTACGAGGTAGATTCCAGTCTTGAAACGCTCGACCGAGCTGTCTTCGAGCGCGCCACCGAAAACTGTTGGACGGTTTTCGGGGCGCAAGCATTTCAGAAACCAGGTTCCAAGTTGAAATCGGCACCCTTAGCCGACGCTGAAATGCAAGCTCTCTCGGATGTGGACCCGGAGAAATTGGATAAAGCCACCGTAGAGGCGATCTGTGGGAAGATGGCCGAAGCTCAAAGCGCTGATGCCGATTTTCTGAAGGCTATTAGTACTGGGACAAACGGAAAAGGAGCAATTGTCTATCGCATCGAGAAGGCGAAGGAAATAGTCTCGTCCTGCCTTCCCTAACCGTGACAGCAGACCAGGATGTTTGCTCGCCTAACGCAATTTCAGTCTGCCCTCGACACCATCCGCAGGGTCACTGCGGATATCGATGGCAGGGCGGCAGATGCGATGGCTGATCCGAACGTCGCGCACGCATTAGATACGCTAAAATGTGCGACTGTTGTAAGTCTTAGCCGTTTTCTTAGAGTCATTCCTGCGCGGTACGGCGGAAGACTGCATAACAAGCATTAATGCGTTAGGACTGCCTTATTCATCGCTTCCTGAAGATCTTCGAACAACTAATTTCACCAACGCCGCGAGTATTTTTCATCGTCGAATGACAAAACGGGTTGCGTGGGTTACAGCCACTCCGGAGGATATCGCGCATCGGATTGGCAAGATTTTCGCTGACCCCCCAGATCCAACTGCGGCTTTGCTTTGGGAGGCATTTGCCGAAGCAAGCTCAAACCCAAACGCTCAGATCATCATCAACATGTTGACGAGGTTCGGTATCCAACAGGCGTGGAATGGGCTGGCGATTGAAAGCACTTTAACGAGAGCCAGCATTGAAACTGAACTCACTGCTTTTCTTGCGGTGCGCAATCAAGCTGCCCACTCAGGGCTCTCTGACGTGGTCCCATCTCCTAGCGTAATCCGAGGCTACTGCGACTTGCTGCAGAAGATCAGCAGGGGATTTTACCAAGTCATCAGAAGCCGATTTTCGGCCCCACCGTTCAGCCTGCCGCTTCCCCTTGCGCCAATGCTTCCGCCTACGGTTCCAGTTCCGATTTTTCTTAACGCCGGGGTCATCCCGAGGGTTCCGGTCATAAATCGAAGGACATTGACGGGCATTGGACGTTTCTTCAAACGTTGGTTAGGGCGCTAATCAAGCGAACCGCCGATCGTATTCGCGAGAGATGCGCGTTAGGATCGATGAGTATTCCATCTCGGTCGTGGAGAGATCACTCCACTCAAACGCAAAGGGACGCGCGTTGGTCGCGCGAAATCGGAGTATCTGGAATTCGTCGAATGCGGAGCTGGCTTTTTCTTTCAGGCGTTGTTCGGCTTGGGCTGCTTCCTGAATTGGGTGTTTGTATTTCTTTCCATCGGTAGGCCACCGTTTGCGCCCTTCGAAAGAGACATATTGCTCGGCGAAGTTGATACCGACGAAGGCGACGCAGATAGGGTTGCCTCCGCGACTCTTGAATTGTGTCGCCTGATTGATTAGGTCCGTGATGACCCGGTCGATCTGTTTAATCATCGCTTTGGCCAGAATCTTTGTTTCCGCTCCAACCTCGATCGTGGCGATAGGGCCGCGCGCTACCAGCATCCCTTTTTCCGTGAGGGCGACGGCCGCAGGGACGAGTTCGCCGAAGGTGCCATCACCTCGCCGGGACGGTTTGCCGGTCATGAGGTTCTTCTGGTTCACGACCCGCTCGTGATGCTGGACACGTTCGGTGAGTTTCGCCGACTTATTCAAAACTACGAGGTCTTCGTAAAGCTGGGACGCTACGAGGTCGCCCAGATTCGACTTGCGGTGGAGATACGGTTTGCCTTCAAAAAGGTCCCGAAATGTTTTGAGGAGCGTGTATTTCTCTTCGGTCATCGCTTTACGCGCAAAGTTGCGTTGATCGCTCCCACTTCTCGCGGCATCCCGGTGGCAAGACGGAGCCTCTGCTCGGCTATCTTCAAATAAGTTGGCTCGATTTCGTTGCCGATGCTGTTCCGCCCCGTGGTGATCGCTGCAAGGCCGGTCGTGCCGGTCCCGACGAAAGGATCAAGAACTGTATCGCCCGCGAAGGAAAAGAGTCGTATCAGACGCGAAGCGAGGCTTTCCGGATAAGGGGCGGGATGGCCTTTGCGAGTCGATTCTCCTTTGATGTCGTGCCACGCCGAGCGCAGCCAGGATTTCATCTCATCTTTACTCAGCATCGACAGGGCTTTCTGGGTGGTAGAAGGAGAGCGGTATTCGCCACCTTTGCGAAGAAAGAGGATATATTCCGCGTCGTTCTTGATGATGGCACCCGGCTGGTAGGGCTTCCCATAGAAGCCGGCGCCATTCCCTTTGGCTTCGGTAACGCCATTGGCGATCTTGAACCACATGATAGGAGTAAGGGCGTCGAGCCCTAACGAACGAGCGCGCACCATGATGTCGGCGTGCAAAGGCATGACCCGGTGGCGTCCTTGTTTGCGTGGAATGCAAACGTCGCCCACGACACAGCAGATTCTCCCCCCCGGCGCGAGAACGCGTGCGCATTCGCGCCAGACCTTATCAAGCTCGTCGAGAAAATCCTCATAGTCGGCGATTTCGCCAAGCTGGTGCTCGTGGTCCTCGTATTTCTTGAGTGTCCAATACGGAGGGGAAGTAACGACGAGATGCACAATGCCATTGGCGATCCAAGAGAGATCGCGGGCATCGCCCAGCCGCAGGATGTGTTTTGTTTCATCGAAGGGTGCTGGCCATGGATGGGTCCGATAGTGAGCGTTCAGCGAAAGAAGCTTACTGATCGCTCCGCGCTTATTGTCGGCAAAGTCAGCGAGGGCCTTGGTCGGATCGGCAAACTCGGCGGGTGCCTCACCCCGCTCTTCCTTTGGTCGATGATGACGAAAGCCGTTGCCATTCGGTGAAATTCCATCCGTCGATTTCCTCACTAAGTAGAGTTGCTCCACCTCGCGGACACGCGCCGAGGCCTTCTCTTTCGGCCTCGCTCGTTTTGGCATGGCGCTATTTATCATGAAGGTGCCTCTCGCTCCATCACGAATCGAGGTTATCGGTGCATTCTGGAATCCGACTGCCGCGTTGTGAGGGGTCACGATAACACTTGGCTGAACCGCTGAGCGTGGGGAGTTGAAGGAGGTAAGAGCTTACTACCAACGGGGGAATCGAAGCCTAAAATGGTATCCTCTACTCGTTAGGCTAAGCCGGACTGAGACGAAGATTACTTCGACCAACCTTGATAGCCTTCCACGTTGGCTCGGCTCGGGGGCGGGAAGGGAACCAGGATCGGCTCGCTCAGCCGCGGCTCGCCGCGGAGGATACCAGCTCCGCGCCGGAGCGCCGTCTCCGCCAAGGCGCAGGGATCTTCGCCCGGGGGAAGCCGCAATCAGCCGCACCGCGTCTTCCATCGCCTTAACTGAAAGCGATCGATACAAGCAAAAAGAGATTAGAAACAGCGGGACGAAAAAATTAGTCCTTTATTCGTTAGGCGCCCGCAGGGACGCGGGTCTGGGATAGGTCAAGCCGCGCCTACGGCACGACGGTCAACGTTAAATCATTTCCGTCGCCACCTTCATAGCTCGCCTGGAAATTTGTCCCTCCGACGGAGAGAATCGCGCCGTCGGCGAGATTGGCGAAAGTGCCGCTGATCGGCGTCGCGGAGGTGTTACTGATGACGGTAAGAACCACGCCCGTGTGCAGAGTTATCGAGATTTGTGATCGAAAGGCAAAGGTTGCTCCGTTAATGGTCACACCGTTAGCGACCACTTTGTCAGCTTGCGCCGTCCGATTTTGCCCGCGCGCCGTATAGGTATAAGTCGCGTCACTTCTTAAGGTCAACAGACCTTGTGTCGTAAAGGTCGCTTTCGTCATCGTCCCGGTAGCCGGTGATAGATTCGCTCGCACCCCGGTGCCGGTGCCTACGGTTACGTTCCCCGCGACGATTCCTTTGCCGCCTAACGTTCCGGCGTTCACCTGCACCGCGCCGGTGCCAGTGGCCGAGCCGCTCGTGTTTGTCACGGCGAGGATTCCGGCACCCACCGTCGTCCCGCCGGTGTAGGAGTTCGCGCTGCTCAGCGTCAGCGCGCCTGTGCCCGTCTTGCCTAACGAACCGCCGGTGCCGCCGCTGCTGCCTCCATCAGCGATCGAACCGGAGAAAGCGGTGCTAAGATTGCTGGTCCCGAGAGTAAGATTGCGGGCACCGAGGAAGACCAGGCCGTCGCCCTCCAGGGAGCCGGTGGTGAGACCGGGTGCGAGGTGCGCACTGAGGTCGAGCGTGCCATTGCCAAAGACTTCGCAGCGCGCGGTGCCACCGAGAGAGTTTTGCCCAAAAATAATCATGCCGCCACTGCCACCGTTAGTCCCGGGGTTTGCGATGAGAGTAGCAGCGTCCGCTGTGGGGCTGTCATTGGTCACCATGCCTAGCGTCACAAATCCGCCGGCCTGGCCTGCACCGTCGCCACCACTATTTATGATTGTGGCGGTACCGCCCGTGGCGGTGGCGCCAAAGTAGGTATTGCCTTCCACTCTTGTGCTGCTGGCACCGAGGTCGGTAATTGTCGCGTTCCCAGCCGTGGCATGACCAGTGGTTGAATTGCTTGTGACACTAAGACTGGCGATAGCTTGACCGCGCACTCGATTGTTGTTGATGACAGCATTCCCCAAAGTCGCCGTGGCGCTGACGTACATGATTCCGCCATTGTTAGTAACGATTGCGTTACCCAGGGTCGCGGGGACGGTACTCGCGCTGCTCATGGTAAGCTGGGCGCTAGCAAAAAGATTGATGAGTGCATTTCCGCCCGTGCTCGAATCGTCAAACTCCATTTCTGAAGCGTAGGAGGTTCCGGTGGAGCCATGAATAGTGAAGGTGGCGTGATCCGCGCTACTGCTGCCAAGAAAACTAAAATTGCCGCTCACGCCGAGCTCGCCCACTCCGCCGTTGGAAGTATAAATCACGTTGCTGCCGGCCGCGGCGCTGTTAGTAAATATGAACGAGGGAAACGCGGGCAGCTCCAACTGCGACAGACCGCTTCCCGCATCGGCAACGATTTTCTGCGTGGTTGACGAATTGTTGACGACGCCGGCGCCACTGATCGTCACCGGGTGGAAAGGAGAGTTCGTGATGGTGAAAGTGCTCGCGCCGGGGTTAAAGACGATGCTGTCGACTCCTGTGGTGGCCGAGAAGGTCACTGTGGTCCGACTCGAGGTGGCAAAGGTGGCGATGTCCGACGCGCCGTTGGGGACGGTAGTTGGCATCCAGTTCGTCGCGGAATTCCAATCAAAGCTTGGCGGGTTTGTGCCCCAGGTGGCGCTACCGGCGTCAGTGATCGCCGGCGTCAATAAAAAGAGACCGAGCGAGTAAAGAAGGCGGGCTGGCATTTTCATTTCGGTGTTCTAGTGGGTCGCCGCACTTCAAGTCAAGAATAGAGTCTGGAAAAGCTCTTTAAAAAACTGCGCTGGCGCGGCCCTGAAGGATCATGTTTCGGATGAATGCTAACCCAAGATCACAACTATCCAGCGCCGATTTCCTACACTGATCATACCTGATGAGACGAAGAGGCATCAGCCAAACTCCGAGAAGCTGTAAGGCTGAGATCATGGAATAGTCCTTTAATCGTTAGGCTAAGCCGGGCTGAGACGAAGATGACTTCGACCAGCCCTGGTAGCCTTCGACGTTGGCCAGGCTCAGGGGCGTGAAGGGACCAGGATCGGCTTGCTCGGCCGCGGCTCGCCGCGAAGCATGCCAGCTCCGCGCCGGAGGGCCGTCTCGGCTAGGCGTAGGGATCTTCGCCGGGGAAAGCCGCGATCAGCCCGCTGGGCCTTTCATCGGGTCTCATCGAATGGCATCGCTGTTAGGCTTTTCTCCAGATGAGTCCGCGGGTCCATGCCAGCAGCACGATGGCGAAGCCGCACGGCAGAAGCCACACGCGGTGGAGCCATGAGCCAAGCGCTACGAGGAGAAAGCCGGAGAGACGCAACGCTTCCATTTCACGGCTCATGTAAGTGGCCAAGTATCTGCCGAAGGCCGACTGTTTGTATGGCTCGAGATCGACGGCCGCGATCAGGATGGCGGAAACAACGACCGGTGGTAGCAAGGCGAAGGCGGCCGCCAGTAGGAGCTCATGGCGCCAGAGGAAGTAGCAAGCCGGGAAGGTGACTCCGATGTCCGTGGCCAGCTTCAACGGGTGAATCTGATGATACAAGATTCTCTCCTGAAAGGTCATGACGAACGTTACCGTCTAACGAGTACGAAGCGGACTGGCAAGCCAAGATGTAAGCCCTAGGCGAACGCGGAAACTTTTGCACGCTCACTGCTTTGCTCGTTAGGCATTTACATTAACAAATTAAACGAGGTCGCGAGCTAACGAGTATGGCTTCCAACGATCAAGCAAATACGGGTTGCCGGCTGATTCAGCAGGGCGGGAAAATGGCAAAGTATCCCCAATGTCGGCGCTTCGGTGCCGGTGACGACGTTTTCGCAGGCCGATCAGGATTTCGGCAAGAAGCGTAAGGCGTTAAAGGATGCCTACGATAGCTTCACGCCTGCTGCGACGACGTTGCTGGATTGGCTGAATGCGGCGCGCCCAATATCCGTTAGTCACTTCGGCTATAGATGGTCGGCGGATTGGGCGGCGGTCGGCTTTGTCAATAATAGCACGGCTCTTCCGGATCAGATCGGCGATCGCATCGGTCTGGCAGCGTCGATTGTGGTATATCTGACGGAGAACCCGAGCTTCGAGGTGGCGGCGACGGGGGTGACGGAAGCAACGGGAATGGGATGCTGGCCTCCTCGCGCTTGAATTAGTTTTACGAGTGGTTCGGGAGTCAATCTTCTGCGGGCCGCGTCGCCGAAAGGTGGCGCGGGTATTTTCCTGTCCTTTACTCGTTAGGCAAGAATGCCGGCTGAGCCTAAGTGTTAGATAACACTGCTCGACTGGCTCGGCTTGCCCCCGGCGAGAGGCCGCACGGGCGAAATCTTGACCACATTTTCGGGATCGTAGTCGATCAGCTTGAGCCAATCTTCCACGATATCGGTCGCGGGTAGAATTTCGTTTTCGAGATACTCGGCGTTGAAAGCTACTTGTAACTCTGTCTCGCTGATTCCTTCGTCGTTGCCGCTCGCGATGGCGCGCTTTATCGCCATCGCTTTCGCGCGCTCGACGATCGAGGCGATGATGGCTCCGCTGATGACGTCGCTGCGGTAAAGCGCTTCCTTGCGGCCGCTGCGCAGAGTGACTTCGAGCAGGCGGTTTTCTTCGCGCTTGGCGAATTGTTTTTCCAAGAGCCGGCTGATGAGTGCGTCGATGGCGGCGCCCTTGTTTTCTTCCATTCCTGGAATTCCACGATCGTAAGGGAGATCGTCCGTGAGATAGATGCGGTAGATTTCCTGCGCGCCGCGTTTGTTAGGCCGATTCACTTTAATTTTGCGATCGATGCGGCCGGGACGCAGTATCGCAGGGTCTATGAGGTCGGCGCGATTTGAAGCAAGGATGATGACGACTTCGTTCAGCGAATCGATCCCATCCATCTCCGTGCAGAACATCGGCACGAGCGTGGAGAGAATGCTCGAATAACGCGACGCGCGACGAGTGCCGAGGATGCTCTCGGCTTCGTCGATGAAGAGGAACGGCACGTAACCTTCGCGCCGTTTCTCGCGCGCGGTGGCGAAGATTTCGCGCACCATGCGTTCGGATTCGCCGACCCACATGTTGAGGATCTCGGGGCCTTTGATGTGCATGAAATACTCGCGCATGTCGGCGCCGGATTTGTTGCGGAGTTGTTTCGTTAGGTTATAGGCGGTCGCTTTGCCGATAAGTGTTTTTCCACATCCCGGCGGGCCGTAAAGGAGGAAGCCTTTCGGCGTCGCGTGCTGGAATTTTTGGAAAAGCTCTTCGTGCAAAAGCGGCAGCTCAATGGCATCGCGAATGGCTTGCAGCGCTTCATCCTGGCCGCCGATTTTTTCCCATGGCAACTCTGGCACAACGTCGAGGTAATGATCGCGCGCTTCGGGGCGGGGGAGAACTTCGAGCGCGACGCGGTAGTTGGAGTCCACGCGCACTTCGTCGCCGGTTTTCAAGGGCGCTTTGGCCAGTTGCGCGGAACGCTGCAGGACGAGCGACTGCGTCCCGTGTTCCGAGCCGACGCGGATGCGATCGGCGCCGAGGACTTCGGCGACTTTGGTTACTGGACCCGCGGTGTCGTAGCCAAGATCGCCGACGATGACGTAGGCTTCGTTGACCAACACGCGCGTGCCTTTTTGTAATTTCGTTAGGCTAACGCGCGGATCGACGTTGCAATAATAATCCGCGCCGCCGACTACGATCTGGGCGGTGTCGCGCGCAGGACTGCCGAGGAAGGTGCCGATGCGGTTGGCGGGTGAGGTGACCTTTTTGATGACCTGCTCGAGCTTCTCGATCATGTCGCGGGCATCGCCGATCATCTCTTCCTGCGCCTCGATTTCGGCGCGCAAACCGATGAGCAGCTCGCGGGAAAAATCGCCCGGAGGGAGGAGTGAGACCGCGCGGTCGAAGGCTTCGAGGAGCGTGATGACTTCGCTGTCGTTAGGCGAATTTTCGTCTTTGGGGTTTAGTTTCGACTTGTCGCTCATCCTTGTTTTCCCTCGTCCTGGCCGCGGCGGAAAGGATACGACTGCGCGCTGGCGGCTGCAAACTTTGGGGCCGGAAGGAGCGGCGGTTTGCAGCCGTCGGTAAAGATGGCAAGCGTCGCTCGTTGTGGCTAAAAAACGGTTGATGCGAGCGGGCCAGCATCCTACGGTGGCATCCTCTTTCGAGGGAGTCTTAGCTCAATTGGTTAGAGCGCCGCCCTGTCACGGCGGAGGTTGCGGGTTCGAGCCCCGTAGACTCCGGATTTTCGGAATGTCTGCGCGACCCGGAAAAGCGAACTTCGCGGACGCGGGTCGCTGTATCTTTCCGGGGAGCACGGGCTGTCAGCCCGTTGGCGAGGGCAGTCTGCCATCGCGGACTTTTCTTCTCGCGCCCAACCAATCGGGAGACCTGCGCCCGGCAAAAGTTCGTCGGCGGAGACTCCGCCGACCAACGGGCTGGCAGCCCGTGCTCCCCGGACGTTGGACACGACGCTTTTTTCTTTGTGAAGTCGCATCGCCTAACGAATCGCTCCGCCGCCCGTTTTCTATTTGAGATTTGGGAGGAGCGGTCGAGGAAGAGAACAAGAGATGGAGACGACCAACGCAATCCTCCTGCGGAAACGCAAGCTGAGCGATACCAGCCTCATCGTTTCGTGGTGCACGGAGTCGTTAGGCTGCATCGAGACGGTGGCCCGCGGCGCGCGGCGGCCGAAGAGCGTTTTCGCTGGCAAGCTCGATCTCTTTTTTGAGGTGGAGATTCAGATCAAGCGCAGCCGCAAATCGAATCTGCACACGCTCACGGAAGCGGTCTTGCGCAATCCCTTCGCGGGGATTCGCGAGGATTATCTTCGGACTCAGGCTGCCTCTTATTTTGTCCAGTGGCTCGAGCTCAGCACCGAGCCGGAACATCCCGCGCCCGAACTTTTCCATTTGCTGCAACGCGCTTTTGGGTTCCTCGATCGCGAGAAGGCGAGTGCGCGGGCGGTGCGGCATTTCGAAGCGGAATTGGCGCGGCTCACGGGCGTGCATGACGCCGCGATTTTGCGGAGCGATCCAGCGGCGGCGCTGGCCGGGCTTTTCGGGCGGATGCCGCGCGGACGAGCGGCGTTGCTCAAAGCGCTCGCTTAACTTAGCGTCGCTCTCATGAAAAAATCTTTGCTCCTGTTTATGGTTGTCGCGCTCGGCGGCAGTATTCTGACCACTCGCGCCGATGACACCTACAAAATCGATCCGGTGCATTCCTCGATTTCGTTCAAGGTGCGCCACTTTTTCAGCAACGTGCGCGGAAGCTTCAAGAAGTTTGAAGGCACGATCAATGTCGACACCGATCATCCGGAGAAATCGTCGGTCACCGCGACCATCCAGACCGAGAGCGTCGATACGTCGAACGACAAACGCGACCAGGATCTGCGCAGCGCGGACTTTTTCGACGCGACGAAATTTCCCACGATCACTTTCAAGAGCAAAAGCGTGAAGCAGACCGGGACGGAAGCCGGCGACATCGTAGGCGACCTCACGATGCACGGCGTGACGAAGGAAATCACCTTGCACGCGAAATTCCTCGGTAAAGGGAAGGGAATGGGCGGACACGCGATCAGCGGCTGGGAAGCGACTTCGGATCCGATCAAGCGCTCGGAGTTTGGTCTCACCTGGGGCAAAACAATCGAGGGCACCGCGGTGGTGGGCGAGGACGTGCAGGTGACGATCGAGATTGAAGCGGACAAGGCGCCGTAAACCGAACGTCCTGGCCTAACGAAAAGCCGCGCGCGGTTGCCTAACGAGTAAAGGACTTTACTTATGCTCTGCAACCCAAATGCCGCTCCATTCCTCGGGCGGCGGATGCTGCAGAAAAGTCTGGCAGCGCGCGAGGTAGATAGCCGGCAGAACATCGTTAGGCGATAACTCCTGGCAGCGTTGAAACTGTCGTGCGGCTTCGCTGAAATTGCGCCCGCGATAGGCTTTGCAGGCCTCGTCGTGCAGGCCAAGACATTCCTGGAGCGCGGCATCGAGCGTTTCGCTGGCCGGTCCGATGACCCCGTAGAGTTTGAGCGCTTTCGATTTCCCCTTCACCGCCACGCGATCGATGAATTGCAAGGTGTAGTCGTCCTTAACCAGTTCCGCGGCCGCTTCGCCCATGAGCAGTTCCCGCCCATATTCTTTCGTTAGGCCTTCAAGCCGCGCGGTCACATTGACGGTATCGCCGATCACCGTCAGCTCCTTCTTTTGGGCGGAGCCGATGTTGCCAAAGACCACTTCGCCGTAATTTAAACCGCAACCCATGGCGAAAGTCTTCAGCCCGCGGGTGGTCCAATCGACATTAAGCTTGCGCAGGCTCTCCTGCATTTGGAGCGCGGCTTTGAGCGCATTCTTCGCATCGTCCGCCGAGTTTGTGGTGCTCAAACTCCCCCAGACCGCGAGCACCGCGTCGCCGATAAATTTGTCGACCGAGCCGCCAAAGGCGAAAACGTCGCCGACCATCAGAGTAAGATATTCGTTGAGTTGCCTAACGAGCTGATGGGAATCCATCTGTTCGGAGAGAGTAGTGAAGCCGCGCAGATCGGTCATGATGAGCGCGACTTTGGTCCGCTGGCCGCCGAGAGCGTTGAGAAAACTCGCGGGGTTATCGAGGATGTCGCGCGCCGCTTCCTTCGAAACATAAGATTCGAGCGTGCGACGAACGCGAAGCTTCTCTCGCCGTTCCCGCGCGTAATCGTAAAAAAAGGAACCGAGCCCGCAGACTGCAAATGCCAGGACCGGCGGCACGCCCGGGACGATGGCCGAAGCATGATCGTAGGCCAATTTTACGGCGAAAAGAAAGCCCGCCCCGAGCAAGACGAAGGCACTCACGCGAACCGCAGTGCGCGCGATCAGAACGGTGAGGAGAAAGGCGAGCAGACTGGCACCAAAGATCAGCGCGTAAGTCGTCCAAGCCGGGCCCTCGCGCAGAAAGGCGTGATGAATCAAAGCGTTCATCGATTGAAGCTGCAGCTCCGGGCCGGGCATCGCTCCGAAAGCAGTGAGATGTTCATCGTGCGCCCAGTTTCCGGCGGGACCGATAACGACGACCTTGTCGCGCAAAAGGGCCCCGTTGCCGAAATTCCGCTGCCAGTAATCGGGCGCGAAAATCTGATAGACAGGAATCGGCACATAAGTGCCCGGCGGCCCGCTGAAGCGAATGAGCTGTGCGCGAAACGGATGCGCCAATTTCGCGCCGCCGAGCCAGCGGCTGGCACGATTAGCCAGCGCCGCGGGCATCTCCGGCGTCACCGCGGCTGGTGGATCGGCGCCCTGTAGCAGATCGAGCGTTCTCCAATAAAAAGCGGAGCGAATGATGCCGCCGAACCCGGTCCAGAAATTCACATAACCCACCGCGGGATTCTCCGGCGCATCGTTAGGCATGACAGTCTCGGTCGGGAGCGCGAGCGACCAGTCTTCCCGGCCGGGACCAACCACATCGGAAGTGAAGTTAGCGCCCAACACGATCTGATCTCGATGCCGCTCGATCGTCTCGCGAAAAACAGCGTCGCCGACGCCGGGTTTCGGCAAAAGCAAATCAAAGACGACGCCACGCGCGCCCGCGGCGAAGAGCCGTTCCGCGATGAGGGCATACACTTCGCGCGACCAAGGCCAGCCCGCAGCGATGAGATTGAGCGCGTGCCCTTCGCTGCTCGCCGAGGGGACTTTGGCGTAAAGCGTTCGCAGGTCGAGCTGCGAGAAGTTGACCGAGCTGCTGTCGATCCCGAGAAAAACCAGACGCGTGTCCGGCGCGAGAAATCGGCCCGTCGCCGTGAGCTTATCGCGGAAGCGATATTCCCAACTCGTGAGGCTGTTTCCGGCCAAGCCGTGCATTTCCAGCGCATGCAAGCCGGCCACGGCGAGGCCCAGAAGGGCGCAGATAATGCTGTGCACAGCGGGTCGGGAGAAGTGCAATTTCACCAAGAACATCCTTAGCAAAGCCGGCCCGCGCTGCACAAACGTTTCATGCTTGACACTTTCCGGCGCAAGCGGCGTCATGCCCGAAGCATATCTATGAAAGACTCAAATTCTTGTCCGACCGGGGTTGGTTTTTGGTTGCTAATCCTGCTGGCCTTTTGCGCGCCGCAATTGCGCGCGGCCGATCTCTCGCAAGCGAAGGTGCGCCAGAAATTCAACGTCGTCACGCTCGCGCCCAATCTCAAAAGCTCGGCGCACCCGGTCGCGGAAGGCGCGCTCGTGCAAAACGAAAACGTTGTGCGCACCGGCACGGAATCGCGCGCGGAGTTGGAATTCACCGACCTCACGCTCGCGCGCATCGGCGCCAATTCGATCTTCACTTTCGATGCGCAAACGCACACGCTCGATTGCGAGCACGGCGCGGTCCTGTTCTCCAAACCGGCGAACTCCGGCCGGGTAGAAATTCGCTCGGGCGCGGTCACGGCCGCGATCACCGGCTCGACCGGTTTTGTTTCCACGACGAATAAGCACGCCGGCAAAAAAGGCGCGGTCGTTAGGCCGGAAGACAGCACCACTATGCTCGGCATGCTTGAAGGCAAACTGCACGGAACCTCGAACTGGCGCGACTCCCGCGGCCAGATCCACAGCTTTCCCTTTTCGTTAGGCGCGGGCGAAATGCTGATCGCGCAACCGGGTCGCGCGCCCGCCGTGGTGCAGTTCGATATCCCGCGTTTCCTCTCCACTTCGCCGCTCGTGAAAGGCTTCCGCGGCAATCTGCTCAATCAACGCGAACTAAACCGTGCCGTCGCGGATTACCAATCGGATCAACGGCGCGGCTTCATCGAGGCAAACGCGGTCACGGTTAACCAGGCGTCTAATCTCGCCTGGGTCGCCTACAATTCGCCTAACCATAATTCCTTCGACGCGAGCGTGGATGCGCGCCCTTCCGGCAGCACGCAGCCCACCGGCGGCGGTTTCATTCCGGTCGGCGGCGACGGCATCATTCGCGGCCAGCTCATCTGGACAAGCACGGCCGACCTCGATCTCCATCTCATCCTTCCCGATAACCAGGAGGTTTTCTTCGCCAATCCGACCGTCACGTTCAATAGAGGTCAGGCTACCGCAGCGCTTGATCACGACAATCTCGGCGGCACGATCGATCAGCCGCCGGCCACGCGGGTCGAGAACATCGCGATCAACGGCACCCTGAGCGCGGGGACTTATACGTTTTTCGGCCACAGTTTTTTCACGCCTAACGGGACCGACTCATTCACTCTCATTGTCAGCGGCCCCGGCCGCACCCAGACCATTACTGGCACGCTCGCGAACGGACAGAATAGCCAGACGCTGACCGTGCAAATTCCCGGCCACTAGACGGACCGAAATCCACCACCACTCTCTGCGGCACCAACCATCATGAAGATCCATTCCTGTTTCTCGCGCACGCGAGTCCTTTACTCGTTAGGCTTGGCTGCGGCCGTGTTCGCTGGGGCCTTCGCGCCGGCTTCCCTGCGCGCCCAGCAGGATCAGGCCGCGCAAATCGCCACTCAAGGCGACCTGGTCAACCACGGAGGCGTGCAACCGGCGCAGCAAAGTGCACAATTCCAAATTAGCGATCCGAATCTGGGCGACATCGATCTGGTCTCGCGCACGCCGCGGCCGAAGATGTTCAATTTTTCGACCAACCAAAGTTTCAGCTACACGACGAACGCTTTTCTCGCGCAAAGCAACGAGCGGGACGACTTCTTTTGGAATGGGCGATTCGACGCTTCCTTCGTCCCGTACGCGACGCGCGATTTCACGCCGCGGCTCACCTTTGAGCAAAACTTCTTCACTTACACTCGCTTCGCGCGGCTTGATTTTGGTTCCCAAACGCTGCAGGCAGACTTCAAATATAATCTCAACCGCAACGGCACGTGGTGGGTCGATGGATCCTATGGCGTGAACCGGCTTTACGCGCCGCATGGCAGTGCGGGCGAGTTCTATAAATACGGTCTGGTGAACGCCAGCATCAATCACACGCTGCTCATCCCGAACACGCCAGTCTATCTCCTCTGCAGCGCGGGTGCATACGATCGTCATGGCCAGCCTTCCGCCTTCGATCGCGTCGCGCCATACCTGGCGTTTTCCGCGCTTTATCGCCCGATCGAGCAGGTGCAGGTCACAGCCTTTCTGCGGCCGGAATATCAGTTCTACACCAACGATCCACTCGATTCTTCACGAGGGGATTTCAACGTTGGCCTTGGCTCGGGCGTGGCTTGGACGCCTAACGATCACGTCACCATCGGCGGCTCGCTTAATTTCGTCGGCAATTACTCCAATGCCGGCGGCCGTTCTTATAATGTCTTCTCGCCCAGCGTCGTCGTCGGCGCGCAAATCTCCTTTTAGTCGTTAGGCAACTTCGTCGCCGG
>JACDGS010000095.1 GCA_013821455.1 Chthoniobacterales bacterium | reverse complement strand
CGCCCGCTGATTTCCTCGCAGAGCTGGATTGCTTCGAGCATCGAGCAATTGCAATGGCGGCTTCCGCCGATGTTATAAACTTCGCCGGCGCGCGGCGCCCTAACGAATGCAGCGAAGGCCTCGACCAAGTCGAAGCTGTGGATGTTATCCCGCACCTGCTTCCCCTTGTAACCAAAAGCGCGATACGGCCGTCCGCTCACGGTGCACTTCATGAGGTAGGAGAGAAAGCCGTGTAGCTCCGTTCCAGCGTGCGCCGGACCCGTTAGGCAACCGCCGCGGAAACAAGCCGTCGGCATCCCAAAATAGCGGCCATATTCCTGCACGAGCACGTCCGCGGCCAGCTTCGACGCGCCGAAAAGCGAGTGCTTCGTCTGGTCGATGCTCATGTTCTCGGAAATGCCCGGCTCGTACTCGTGCCTCGGCTCGATCTCCCAGCGCAACGGCAGCTCGCGCAGTGGCAGCCGATTCGGCGTGTCGCCGTAAACTTTGTTCGTCGAGGTGAAGACGAATGGCGTCTCCGGACAGAAGTTCCGCGCGGCTTCGAGGAGGTTCAGCGTCCCGTTGGCGTTGATCGCGAAATCCATCTGCGGGTCGCGTGCCGCCCAATCGTGCGATGGTTGCGCCGCCGTGTGCACGATGGCGGCGAGCGCACGGCCGTGTTGCGTGAAAATCTCGTTCACGGCCGCGGTATCGCGAATGTCGATGTCGCGATGGGCATAGTTAGGCAAATCCGCGATCAAAGCTTCGCGCGTCTTTTTCGTGGAAGCTTCCGCGCCGAAAAAGCGCTGCCGCATGTCGTTGTCGATCCCGACGACGTCGTAGCCCTCGCCGGCGAAACGCTTCACGGTTTCCGAGCCGATCAATCCGGCCGACCCGGTGACGAGAACGGTGCGCGCCTTTTGCACTCGTTAGGCGCTGGCGCCGATCATCCAGGTGAGCTGACCGTTCGCGGGCGCGACGTGGGCGGCTGGGAACGCCGTGTCGCCCGCGAGCACACGTTCGAGCAGCTCGCGATTTTTTGCGCCGCTGATCAAAAACAAAACGTGCCGGGATTGATCGAGCAGCGGCAGGGTCATCGTTAGGCGCCAGCTCTTAAGCTTCGGGACGAAATTCGAAACCACCCGCCGGACCTGCTCATCGAGCGCGAGCGTGCCTGGAAAAAGCGAGGCCGTGTGTCCATCTTCGCCCATGCCCAGGAGCATGAGATCGTGCCGATAAATCGTCTCGCCATGCTGCGTCGCGAGAAGGTTCAACTCGTCCTCGTATTCCTGCGCCGCGAGCTGCGGATCGATCTCGCCGCGCATGCGCAGAATGGAGCGCTCTGGCACGGCAGAGGGTTCGAAGAGACTCTCGCGTGCCATGCGGTAATTGCTCTGTTCGTCAGCGGGCGGCACGCAGCGCTCGTCGCCAAAAGTGAAGCGCACTTTCTCCCACGGCAGATCGCGCGCGAGCCGGCCAAACTCAGCATAGATCGCACGCGGCGTCTCTCCGCCCGAGAGTGCGATGCGAAATTCGCCGCGTTCTGCCAAGGCAGCGCGGGCTTCCTGCAAAATTAATTTGGCGGCGTCGGAAACGAAATCTCCTGTACGAATTACTTCACGGTTCATACGGGAAGGAAATTCGAAATCTGGATCAAACGGCGCAATGGCTGCGCCCGTGCTTCCGCAGATACTGCTGATGATATTCCTCCGCCCGATAAAAGGCCGGCGCCGGTTCGATTTGCGTCACGATGGGGCGGCGAAATTTTCCGCTCTTCTCGAGTTCAGCCTTCTTCGCCTCGGCCGCCGCTTTCTGTTCCGGCGAATGATAGAAAACCACGGAGCGATATTGCGAACCGACGTCGGGCCCCTGCCGGTCGCGCGTCGTGGGATTGTGATTGCTCCAGAAGAGATCGAGCAACTTCTCGTAGCCGACCTGGGTCGGATCAAAGTCCACTTCGACCACTTCCGCGTGACCCGTGTCGTGACTGCAAACCTCTTCGTAGGTCGGGTTCTCCGTCGCCCCGCCGGCATAGCCGCTGGTGGCGGATTTCACTCCCTTGATATTGCGAAACATTTCCTCGACGCCCCAAAAACAGCCCGCGCCAAAAGTCGCCTTCTCGTTATTCATGGGCGCACAATCAAACGGGAAGAAGGAGGACGCAACCCTCTTCGCCTAACGAACATAGCGCGCTCGATCGTGGGGCTCTCTCATCGCGCGAGCAAATGGAGATCCTCCACCCAAACAAGCTCGCAGGCGCCGTTCCCCGAATCGGGTGCGGCTGAGCGAACTGCGCCAGGTTCCGATGTCCGGCCTCGTCGCCTCCACGAGCAGGCCGTTCAGGTGAATCAAGTCGCGCTGCGAAGAGATTCACATTGGGCTTCAAGTGCCCTACTCGAAGGAATGAGATGCAAATTCGTGGCGTGGGCGACGATCTCGTCCTGAGAGATGGGCGGCAGGCGCTGCCATTCGTACCAGAAAAAACGCGCGCTCTGGCTGATCTTCAATTGATCCAGCACCGCTTGATCCGACATCGTCCCCCAGCCGACCGCGAGATCGACTGGCACGAGTGCGGCGCAGCGATCGTAGCGGTAAACTTTGCGATGCAGGACGCGCGCATCGAGCGTGAAATGGGCCAGCGGCTTGAGATGAAATTTGCCAGTCTCAAACGAAGCGTCGTTAGGCGTTAGGCCAGTCTGCTGCGGTTCTTCGGCGATGAGAATACAGGGCGGATACGTGATCGGTGCGACCCTGCGCGCATAGGCGAACCAGGCGAGCGCGAGCAGCGCGATGCAGAGGATTGATTTCACGGCAGGATGACCGCTGGGAGAAGCAGTTTTGATGCTGCGGTGGAGAGCGGTCGAGCCCGCAGCTTGCAAGCGGACGACGAACTTTGTACCTTCGAGCCGCTTAAAAGCCGGCGTGGCGGAACTGGCAGACGCGCTGGACTCAAAATCCCGCCTCTACCTAGTTTCTGGACGGTTCACTGCATTGCAATGCGCTATGCTTTTCATAGGTAGATCCGGCGAGGGTTGCGGATTTCCCAAGTTATACGAGGGAGTCCAGTCGAAGGCCCCAAACTAGCACAAACTCTAGCACAGCGCCGATCAGAGAAGGGCAAAGTGCATCAAATGTTTTGAGGGTGCCTCGTGAAAGTCGGCAAAGGGACTTTTTAACCGATACGTAGCCTGTAAAAGGCAAGAGATTCCTTAATACCCGTCACTCCCGTCATAGCGTCACACCCTCATTGTACAAAATGGAATGACTGGTCCGTGACGGGTATCTTTGCATATCCAAACGGGAAGGTGATGGAAGGGATTAAGCCAGAAACGGAATCCCCCGGCGCTTGCCGCGCCAAGCGGCGGGTTTGGGTTTCGCGGAAGCTTGGGCGAGGGGGGAACGATTGTTAGGCGCAGTGGCAAAGCGATGAACAATCAGTCGCCGTGAGGGACCGCCGCCCGGCGAAGCTGCTCCTCAAGTTCGAGAAATGCGGTAAGCGGTTCGTTTGAATGGATGATGAACCGCTCTCCCGAATTCGCGCGGTGCGCGTCCACAATGAATATGCGGCCGGCGTCTGGATCGATTGCGGTCGTCATTCCCCAAGACCAGCCATCCGCGCTGAGATGGTCTGCGATGATTTCCCAATATTTCTTCACGGCCTAACGACGCCCCAACCGCCGCGCTTCGCGGTTTTCGCTTCCGCTTCAAGCTGGCGCAAGTGGTTCAAGTACTTTCGCGAATCGCGGCCATCCGGCAACGGCGTTCGCGTCCCGTAGATTCGCGCGAGTCCTGCGCTGACAAGCAGCTCGTTCAAATCCTGACCGCCGGACGTGAGAACGATGGCATTGTATCGGGGCAGCTTGCTCCGTCCCCGCGCCAATCGCCAACCGGTTTGAATCGTGAACGGCTTCGAGAGTGCGCGTTTCGTGAATTCGCTTGCGTCGTGCCCGACCGCAATCGCATCGTTAGGCGAAATGTCGAAATATGCCGCCTGTTCCGCGATACGGCCTGCATAAACGCGCTCCTCCTCTGGCGTGTCCACAAAGTAGAGCCGGAAGATGACTTCTTTTTTGTCCGGCAAGACAACATGGAAACTGTCCCCGTCGTTCCATCGCTGCGGCTTGTAGGTGCAGCCGTCGAGTCGCTGAAACGGCTGCGCGGGCGGCGCGGTTCGCGCCACCGCGAACAGGGGCAACAAAAGAATTGCGACCGTCAATTTCGGGGACGCCAACTTCGATTTCACGGGCCGCGAGATTCCGCCATTTTGTCGAAGGGTGGCGAGCTTCAATTTTGGCGGGCGTGGTAGGGTTTTCGCGCGGCTTTGGCTGAATGAGCGACCAGGTGGTGGTACAGTTTGAATTTCCAAGCGAGAACCGGATCTAAACCAGCTCGCCGCCGCGATGGTGGCGCACAAGAACGCCGCTGCTCCAGGCGGAGGTTAACTAATGCGGCAAGCTTTCGCCCTCTTCGCAGGGAGCGTTCCAAATAATCGATAAGGCACTCTGCCCAGACCGGGGGTTGGGCCCGTTCGTCCGAATCGATGAATGCTGTTCGGCTATGGGCTCTTTACGTGGGTGACACGCTTTTCTACTGGATGCTGATGGGGACGCCAGCCACGATGGCGGCGATCTTGTAACAAATTCGCGGGGACTTCGGCTCGTTCCGCGCCTGTGTTTAGCAGAGGGCGAGAAACGGTCACGCAAAGGCGTTGCAGAAGCCCGGCAAAGACCGTGCACCGCGGCGCGATTCAGGAAGCGTGCGGGTAAAGATCCCGACCGTTGATCGCGAACGTTTCCGCGATCGCGTCGCCTGATTCGGTAAAGACGCGGACTTCGCCCGCGCCGCCGCCGAAGCGCTGCTTCGCGTAGTCGATCGCATGTTGGCGGGCGTACCGGCCAGTGAACGCCGGCTGGACAGCTTCCGATTCGAAAGCGAGCCAGGCTCCGCCAAATTTTCGCGACGGTCGGACTTCGACGACGTTGCCTTTAGAAGGCGAGCCCACATGCCTCATTTGGGGCATTCTGAGACACCCTCAAAAGCTGGACAAGCCGCGAAAACAGGTTCCTGGTTCCACCCCTCCCGGTGGCGAGAGTTGTCCCACCTGCGATGTCCATTTACCTATGAAGAGGGGTTGGAACCCGATGTCCAAAATCGCGATTCATGCGGGACAACTCTCGGAGGGCCAAACCAGCCTCTTTTCGCGTCGTAAGTGCCGATTCCTGAAGGTGTTTACCCTTATATCCGGCTATTACCCCTTATCGGGACAACTCAAGCGCGAACCTTCAGTATCTCCAAACTCACGACCGCCACGCCCCCTCTGGGACTTTATATGACATATATTGTCTGATGTCATTCGTAACCGATTCGGGTGAGGCAGTCGTTTCATAAAACGAGATTTCGATTGTGGATGAATATGCCGCGTGATTGGGCAAACTCTTTTGATGGCGAATGACAGAGATGCTCAATGG
>JACDGS010000013.1 GCA_013821455.1 Chthoniobacterales bacterium | reverse complement strand
GAGCGGCACGGAGGCCCGATTCGCTGCGCTTCACTCGGGATGACGACACGAACATGACCAAACTTTTCCGTTTCAGCCTGCTGCTGCTCCTCGCCTGCTTCTCGTTAGGCGCGGCGGAAGCGCGTGAGGTCGTTAGGCGCGGCGACGTCGTGGTTGTTCCTTTGCGCGGCGAGATTACTTCGTCGCTCGCGGTTTTCCTCCGCCGCGCGGAGAAGACGGCCGAGAGCGCCGGCGCGGTCGCGATCATTTTCGAGATGGATACCTACGGTGGCGACCTCACCGCGGCGGAGGAGATCACCGGCATTCTGAATCACGCCACCATCCCGACCTACACCTACGTCAACTCGAACGCCGGTTCCGCCGGCGCGCTCATCGCGCTGGCGACGCGGTATATTTACATGGCACCCGTGAGCGCGATCGGCGCAGCCGCGCCCATTCTCTCGACCGGCGAAGATCTCCCGCCGACGGCGAAAGAGAAAACCATTTCCTATTGGTCCGCGCTCATTCGCGGGACGGCTTTGCGCAACGGCCACAATCCGGACATCGGCGAGGCCTTCATGAACAAGGACAAGGAAGTGAAAGTCGGCGCTCGTGTCGTGCACCCGAAAGGCACGCTCCTCACGCTCAACGCGCAGGAGGCGACGGAAAAAATCAACGGCCATCCGGTGCTCGCGGAGGGCATGGCCGATTCCATCGCCGACCTGACGAAGAAAGCCGGCCTAACGAGTGCGGTTGTGCAGCTCGATCCGAGCGGCTTCGAGCAACTGGCCTTTTGGCTCACCAAACTCGCTCCTCTGTTATTGTTAGGCGGAATCCTCGGCGCGTATCTCGAATTTAAGATTCCCGGCTTTGGGCTCGCCGGCATCCTCTCCGCCATCTGCTTCGCTCTCTTTTTCCTTGGGCATTATTTTGCCGGCCTCGCTGGTTGGGAAACGGTCGCGCTTTTCGTCGTCGGTTTCGTTTTTGTTCTCGTTGAGGTTTTGTTTTTCGGACATTCCACCATTGTCCTCGGCGTCGTCGGCGTGCTCCTCATGCTCGCGTCGCTTCTCTGGGCAATGATCGATCGCTATCCCGGCCAGGGATTTTTTCCGACTGGCGGGATGCTAAGAGTTCCGGTGCTCAATCTCTTCGTCACGCTCCTCGCCGCGGCGCTCGCGATTGCCGTGCTCGCGCGATTTCTCCCGCGCACGAGCATCTATCGCCGCTTCATTCTTTCCACCACGAATCCTCCGGGTCCATCGTTAGCCGGCCTGCCGCGCGCCTTCATTCCCGCGCTGCCGATCGCGCCGGGAATGCGCGGCCGCTCGCTCACCATCCTGCGCCCGAGCGGCAAAGCGCAGATCGAAGATCGGGTCGTGGACGTCGTGACCGAAGGCGAATTCATCGCGCCCGAGATGCCGGTCGCGGTTATCGCGACGGACGGGATGCGCGTGGTGGTAAAGGGAATAACCTCCTGATCTTGGCTTCTGTTTTTCCTGGCCTAAAATTCTCAGACTAACGATTACCTAAAATGAAAAACATCCTCCTCACCGCCGTTTGCGTCCTCAGGCTGGCCACTTTGCCGGCACTCGTTAGGGCCGATCAAACCAACATCGCCGAAGACGACGCCAGCCAGGAGGCTTACAAGGACGGATTCGGCAGCGGGAAAAACGGCGGGAGTGGTTTCGGCGAATGGAAGACGACCAGCGAAGGCGACGGCCCGGACCGGCACGCCGGATTTTTCGTCGCCACGCCGGATAACAACAAAGACCTCAACGGCATTGCCAACAACGGCAAAGCCTGGGGCCTTTACGCCAATGGCACCGGCTTCGAACAGGCGGTCGCTTTTCGGCCTTTCAAGGAACCACTCGCGGTGGGCGATTCCTTTTCTTTCATGATGGAAAACGGGAAGATCGAAAAGAAATTCGAGACCGATGATCCCGCGACCGGATCGATTGGACTGACCTTGCGCACGGGCAACGCGAGCGATACGCCGGCCGACTACAACAAGGATTCCATTTTCGAATTCGGATTTTACGAAGGGAAGGGCAACTACCAGATTTACGACGGCTCGGGCTCTGACAAGACCGACACCGGCGTTCCCTTCACCGACTCGGGAGTGATTGTGACCATCACGATCACGGGTGCCGACACCTACGACCTGGAAATTCAAACCGCGAGCGACAAGAAGCTGACGAAATTGCCGGGCCGAAAGTTGTCGAGCGCGGGCTCGATTAGCAGCCTCGCGATTTTCGACCGCGACGGCGAAAAGTACGACGCCTTCTTCAACTCCCTCCAAGTCGCGCGCGAAAACAAATAGCCTCGCCTAACGAACGACAACGGTGGCTTGTCATCCCGATCCGGCGAAGCGCGGAGAGGGACCCCGCAAGCGTTGCTTGGCGCGAGTTTGCCTAACGAGATCGCACAGAACGCTTGCGGGGTCCTTCGCCGTCTGCGCGGCTCAGGATGACAAATTTGCGCGAAATCGCTCTCCCGCGATCACCAACTTCCGCCTTGCTGCGATCACGCTTCGTTAGGTAATCTTCCCGCTCTTTCACCATGCAAAAACCCCGTCTCAGTTTCGGCCAAATCTGGAACATGAGCTTCGGCTTTCTCGGCATCCAGTTTGGCTGGGGACTGCAGATGGCCAACATGAGCCCCATCTACAAATACCTCGGCGCGCGCGACGATCAGATTCCGCTGCTCTGGCTGGCCGCGCCGCTCACGGGTTTTATCGTGCAACCGATCATCGGCGCGATGAGCGATCGCACCTGGGGACCACTCGGCCGGCGGCGTCCGTACTTTCTGACCGGCGCGATCCTCAGTTCGTTCGCGCTCGTGCTCATGCCAAACGCCACTGGCCTCTGGATGGCCGCGGGACTTCTCTGGATTCTCGACGCCTCGATCAATGTCTCGATGGAACCCTTCCGCGCTTTCGTCGCCGACAACTTGGCCGAAGAGCAGCGCGGCACCGGCTTCACCATGCAAAGTTTCTTCATCGGCGCGGGCGCGGTCATCGCTGGTTTGCTGCCGTGGGTTTTGAAGCACGCCTTCGGCATCACAAGCGAGACGAGCGCGGGCAGCGCGATTCCGCCTAACGTGAAGTACGCGTTCTATATCGGCGCGGCTGCTTTCCTCGGCGCGGTCCTCTACACCATTTTCACCTCGCGTGAGTATCCGCCGGAAGACCTCGAAGCCTTCCGTCGGAAAAAATCCGAGCGCGGCGGCTTCGCGTATCTAATGGCGGAAATTCCCGACGCCTTGCGCCAAATGCCCGCGACCATGAAACGCCTCGCGCTCGTCCAGTTTTTCACTTGGCTCGGACTGTTTTGCATGTGGCTGCATTTTTCCAACGCCGTCCCGATGGTCTTCGGCGCCACAGACACACAATCGCCGCTCTTTAAAGCCGGCGCGGAATGGGCCGGCGTTTGTTACGCGGCGAAAGATTTCGTCACCTTCATCGCCGCCTTCGGCCTGATGGCGATCGCAGCTACTTACGACCGGCGCAAAATTCACGCGGTCTGCTTGTCGTTAGGCGCGATCGGCCTGCTCTCCATCGGCTTCATCCATGGTGAGGAACAAAAAAGCTTATTGTTAGGCGCGCTTGCTCTCGGCGGCATCGCCTGGGCTTCGATTCTCTCCATGCCCTACGCCATGCTCGCCGGCTCCCTGCCCGCCGAACGCATGGGCGTTTACATGGGCATTTTCAATTTCTTCATCGTGCTCCCGGAAATTCTGGCTGCGCTCACTTTCGGCCCGGCGGTGAAAAACTTCCTCGGCGGCAATCTCGTTTACGCCGTCATGGCGGGCGGCGTCTTCATGTTGCTCGCGGCCATTCTCACCCTCTTCGTTCCCAAAACGTCGATCGCGCCCAATCGCCTGCAACGCGTCGCGGAAGAGGAAGGAATGCTGCCCACGGCGACCCCGCCGGAAATTCCGCTCGCCTGAAGCGCCGGAACTTCTTCGCCTTTCTGATCGCGCTCGCCATGGTCTCGACCGCGTTCGGCAGCGACACGGCGCAAATCGATTTCTCCGTCGACGACTGCGGCGATCTGCAGATCGCGTATCGCTGTGGCGAAGTTCACGCCCCCCGAAAACTTTTCGTCGCCCTCCGCTCCGGCTCGGGCACCGGATCGGCCGTGATTCCTTTTGGCGAAAACGCCGAAGGCTCGACCGTTTTCCTGCCCTTTCAAGCGATCCATCTCTACGAAATCGACTGGCAACAGAACTCCGCGACTGTCTCGCAGCGAGATTGGAAAAACTGGAGTTGGAGCGAGCCCAGTGCGGCGCCTAACGAAGTGGTCGCTGCGATCGATGACTCGACCTGCACCCTGCGCATCCCACTCGCACGTGTCATCCCGAGCGAAGTCGAGGGATCCTGCAAAGCCATTGACGTCGTCCTTTACGCGAAAGATTTTTCCCATGGAAAACCTTGGGGCTGGTTCTTCGGCTGCTCCGATCCTTCCATCGAGGCTGGCGAGGGCGACAAGTACATCCCGCATTATCTCGAGCTCGATCATGCTAATAAAAGCGCGCCGAAAGTCACCGTCCGCGGCCGGCTCGGCAGCGATCGCAGCCGCCTGCGAGTCTATCAGCTTTTCGTTAGGCTCTTCGGCAATACCAATGAAACACGCCGCCCTAACGGCACTCTCGCGCAAAACGGCGTCGGCAGATTCAACGACATCAAGGACGCCGCTTTGCGCGCGATTCGCGAGATGGGCTTCTCCCATGTTTGGCTGACCGGCGTGCTGCAGCAAGCCTCCGCGAGCGCTTGTCCTGAAGCCGGCCAGCCCGCCGCTGATGCCGATTTGCTCAAGGGTCTCGCCGGCAGTCCGTATGCGGTCGAAGATTATTTCGACGTCTGTCCCGACTACGCGGCCGATCCCAAAAAGCGCCTGGCGGAATTCACCGCACTCGTTAGGCGTCTGCATGCCCATCAGCTCAAAGTCCTGATCGACTTTGTCCCGAATCACGTCGCGCGTTGTTATCACTCCGACATCAAACCGGAGATCGATTTCGGGGCGACCGACAACCGCTCTGTTTTTTTCGATCCGCAGAATAATTTTTTCTACCTTCGGCCTAACGAGAACGGTCCGCCGCTCCAACTGCCGACCTGGCAGGACGGCGTGGCGCTCAGTCCGACCTGCCAACTCGAAGGAATGAATTGCGACGGTCGCTTCGATGGCGAAGTCGAATTCGGGCGCGTCACCGGCAACAACGTGGTGAGCTGGCAGCCGAGCCTTGGCGATTGGTACGAGACGGTGAAACTCAATTACGGCTTCGATTTCACCGACCCGCAAAAATCGATTCGCGAATATCCGAACGCGCGCACGCCGGGAAAAACCATCCCGAGCACATGGGAAAAAATGGATCAGGTGATCGCCTACTGGCAGTCGTTCGGCGTGGATGGTTTCCGCTGCGACATGGCGCACATGGAGCCGCCGGAGTTTTGGAAATGGCTCATCCAGCGCGCGCGCGAAAGAGCCGGATCATCAGTCCGCGGAGCTGCCGTGAATCCCGCGAGCGAAAGTTTTCCCGCAGCGCAACGGGATCCCGCGACTCCGCTGCGCTCCGCTCGGGATGACGGCTCTGTCGTTTTCCTCGCCGAAGCCTACGACAACGACCCGGCCAAAGTGCCTGGGAGCGATCCCGTGACTTCGCGGCTCAACGACGGCCGTGGCGACGTGATGTTCGATCTGCTCGACGCCGGCTTCAACGGCGTTTACGACGACCCGACCTACCGCGTGCTCAAAGGAATCTACGAAGGCGGACGATGGGCCAACGACCTCGACACCGCGGAACGCGATCCATTTATTTTCGAGAACTCGCTCCGTTACGCCGAGAACCACGACGAGGTGCGACTCGCCGCGCCTAACGAATGGGGCGGCGTAGGGATGAATGTCGGCCGGCCGGTGGCGGCGATTCTTTATGGACTCTCGCGCGGACCACTCATGCTCTACAACGGACAGGAAGTCGGCGAACCCGCGTCTGGCGCGGAAGGCTTCGGCGGCGACGATGGGCGGACTTCGATTTTCGATTATTGGTCGATGCCGGCCATGGTCGGCTGGGTCAACGGCCGTAAATACGACGGCGGAAAATTATCCGCCGAGCAAAAAGACTTGCGCGCCTTCTATGGGCGACTCGTTAGGCTGAATGGCGAGCCGGCCTTTCGTGATGGTGCTCTTTTCCCGCTCAATCCTGCGAACCGCGGCAATCCTCACTTCGGTCGTGTCGCCGGTGAGAGCGCCAGTGGCCACTGGTGCTACGCCTTTCTGCGTTACGACGCAGCGACCACGCAGCGCTTTCTGGTGGTGGCGAATCTGCATCCGCGCGAGACGCTGAAAAATCTTCGCATCCTTTTACCAGAGGAAGCGTTGCGCTTCCTCAAGCTGCTGCAGCCACCAGCAAACCTGCAGTTCGTCGATCGACTCGCGCCCGAGCCGGCAGCGTTCAGTGCTGCGAGCGAAAAATTAGCGAGCGACGGACTCGTACTCCCCGAGCTGCTTCCGCTCGCCGCGCGTTATCTGGAAATTCTGCCTAACGATCCCGAGCCTCGTGCATCAGCTTCACCAGATATTCGGAAAAATGCGCGGGATTCAATTGCGCGACCGGACGAAGCTGCCAATCCGGGTAACCCATTTCATCCAACAGATCCCGCAGCAACGGCCGCAGAAGTTCCACATCCTCCGGCGTAAAAAACTCCCGCCAATTTTCCCACGAAGCGGAACGTCTCGTGCGGCTGTATTCGTCCACCTCCCGCCGCGGCGACAACTTGGTACCAAGGTAGGACTCCAAAGCCGCGAGCTCACCGCGCATGAAATCCTCGTAGTTTAGGAGATGGCCGCACTGGCCTAACGAGTCCAGATAATTCCAGTAGGCACGGTTCGCTACCAGGCCGCTCTCCGTGAGCAGCCAAGTGCTCGAAAACCCATCCCAGCGCATGATGCGATTAATCTCCGCGCAGATCGCGCTGAAAGATTTTGCGTTCGGACTGCGCTCCTTCTCGCGAAAGAGCGCGATAATCTCGAGCAGTTGCGCCTCGGACGTCTTCGCCTCCCGCGCGCACTCGTAAAAATTATAGAGCAGAAAACTGATCGCCTGATCGCGCGGATCGCGAATAATTTTTACCAGCCGATCGAAGCGCACACCGCTTTCATTGCGCAGCACCCTCGTTAGGCCAGCGAGGTCGCTGGCCCATTGCCCGTGCAAAATTTTCACCACGCGCGGACCGGCTTTTTGACGCGCGAGAGCCTGCTCCGTCTTCGGTTCCATCAAAAAGGTGGAACCGGGAAGCGAATGCTGAATCGCTTTGGCGATCACGGTCGTGCCAGTTTTGCCTTGCCCGAAAACCAGAATGTCCATTGATGTTCTCGCCCTCGATTTACCGGAGAGACTGAATTAGATCACGGCGCAGTGCCCGCTAAATCTTCAAGTTCGAATTCGCACACGATCTCGCTCCTGACCGCGACCTGTCTCGTGGTTGCGAACATGATCGGGACCGGAATCTTCACCAGCCTCGGGTTCCAGGTCGGAGATTTGCCGACGGGTTTTGCGATCATGGCGCTCTGGTCTATCGGCGGAGTTTGCGCGTTGTGCGGCGCTCTCTCCTACGCCGAGTTAGGCGCGGCGCTCCCGCGCTCCGGCGGCGAGTATCATTTCCTGCGGGAAATTTATCATCCGGCAGTTGGCTTCATGGCCGGTTGGATTTCGGCGACCGTGGGTTTCGCGGCGCCGGTGGCGATCGCGGCGATCCCGTTCGGCGCCTATCTCGGCGGAGTCGTCCCCGGGTTGCCGCCAGTCCTTTGCTCGTTAGGCGTGGTCTGGCTCACGACGTTAGTGCTGCTCTGGGATTTGAGACTGGGGAGCCGGTTTCAAAATATCTCCACTCTCCTGAAAGTGGTCCTTATTCTCATCATCATCGTCGCGGGCTTCTGCGTGGCGGGCACGCAACCGATTTCGTTCCTCCCTATGCGCGCCGATCGTGCGCTGATCGTTAGTCCACCATTCGCGGTCAGCCTTTATTGGGTGATGTATGCCTATTCCGGCTGGAATGCTTCGACTTACATCGTAGGCGAAGTGCGCCGGCCGGCGCGGACGATTCCGCTCTCGTTAGGCTTGGGGACGCTCCTGGTCATGGCGCTTTATCTCGCGATCAATGCTGTCTTTCTTCGCACCACGCCCGCCGCCGAAATGATCGGCAAGCAGGAGGTAGGACTCATCGCCGGTGCGCATATTTTCGGGAGTGCCGGCTGCCGCGTCATGGCGATCTTCATCGCGCTCGGCCTGGTCTCAACAGTGAGCGGGATGATGTGGATCGGGCCGCGAGTCACGGTGGCAATGGGAGAAGATCTGCCGGCCTTGTCCTGGTTCGCGGTGCGGAACGCGCGCGGCGTTCCGGTGCGCGCCACCCTGCTGCAATTCGCGATCGCGAACCTGCTCATGCTCATCACCAGTTTTCAAAAAGTCGTGAACTATGTGCAGTTCAGCCTCACGTTTTTTTCAGCGCTGACTGTGTTCGGCGTTTTCGTTCTGCGCTGGCGCAGGCCCGATCTGCCGCGCCCGTATCGGACGTGGGGCTATCCCGTGACGCCGCTGATTTTCCTCGCGATCAGTGGCTGGATGCTCTGGCATCTCTTGGCGAATGCCGCGACGCGCGGGCCTTCGCTTTGGGGACTCGCGACTGCGGCGCTAGGGCTCGCCATTTATTATCTATCGCCGCGCCAGAGATCCGGGTAGCGCACTCGTCTCGAGTGCTGGCGACGGTGTGTCACCGTCGCGAACCTTCGTTAGGCGCCTGTTTTTAAGGGAGATCAATTCCCGGGAAAAGTTCGTCGCGCTGAAACAGCCCGACCAGCACCCGGGACGGGTGCGCTACCCAACGTCACCATTCGACCTATCGCGCGAGCAGGAGCCGCAAGAAGCGCGCATCGGAAAAAGGCGCACCACTTCCATGCCTAACGACGATGAGATCGAGCGAAGGAATTACGTAAAGACGCTGATAGTCGGAACCGATGCACGCGACGAGATCGTTAGGCGCGTCGCGGCAGAGGCAGGCCCGCTCCCAGTTTTGCCGCGGCCATTTCGGTTTCAGCATCGCCTCGAAATCGAATTCCCGTCCGCCGGGCGCGGCGTGATTGTTCCACCAGCCTAACGAAAAGGCGCGATTCGCACTCGAGCCGCGCCAGGTTTGCGCGAGCGTATCTGGCCTAACGATCGGCTTCCCCCGAGCGAGGACGACTCCTCCGATCTCTGCCCATTGCCGCGCGGTGAGAGTGAAACCGGCGGCGAGCAGGGGATTGCCCGCGGCGTCTTCGAGATAACGCTGCGGTCGCAAATGCATCCGGCGCAGGACGCGGCGTTCCAGATATTCGTTAGGCGATTCGCCGTGCAGTTTTTCTTTCAGCACCTGATGAAAAACCTGCAGCGAAGCCGGACCGTAGATGAACGCTCTGCCTGGCTCCGCCACCATCGGCAAATGCAGCGCGGCTTTGTCTCGGTTTCCGAAGTGGTTTTGCTGGAGAGAAAATCCCGGGTCGACTCCGGAAGAAAAATCGAGCAGTTGCCGAATTGTCACTTGTGACTTGCGGCTGTTCTGACGCCACGACAGAACCGTCTCTGATACGCGCTCATCGAGGTCGAGGAGACCATCGTCCGCAGCCGCGAGCGCGGCGAGGGTCCAGAACGCTTTCGTTCCGCTGTAAATTCTGCGCGCTACGTCTTCGCCACCGCCGTTGGAATATTCCTCGAGCAGGGTCTTCCCATTTTGCCTAACGAGAAAAGAAGTCCCTTTATGCGCCGCGGAATACGAGGCCGCGGCCCGCACCGCCTCAGGATTGAGGTGCGCGGCGCGTGCCGGCGAAGCGCCGAGGAGAACGCAGCAGAGAAACAGGCGCGTGCCGGACCGATAAATTTTTCTTCTCCGCATCGCTCGTCTCTCTTTAGGTTGAGGGCTTGATCGCCTATTACCTCGATAATTTCAGTCCCTTTTTGGTCAAGCTCGGTTCGAATTTTGGGATTCGCTGGTATGGGTTTTCTTATCTCCTCGCGTTTTTCTGCGGGTTTCTTCTCCTGCGCTGGCTCGCGCAGCGTCGCTCCTGCGAGCTGCCGGCCACGAAGGTCGGCGATTACATTTGTGTGGCGTCGTTAGGCGTGGTCGCAGGCGGGAGAATGGGCTTTGTCTTTTTTTACCGGTTCCAACACACGTTAGGCGATCCGCTCTCCATCTTACGAGTTTGGGATGGCGGGATGTCGAGCCACGGCGGAATGATTGGTCTCACGCTCGCGACATTTTTCTACGCGCGGGCTCAGCGCATTTCGTGGGTCGGCCTGGCCGATAACATCGCGGTCGTCGCACCCGTTGGTTTGTTCCTCGGGCGGTGCGCTAATTTCATCAACGGCGAACTCTACGGCCGCGCTGCCACGATCCCATGGGCGATGCAATTTCCGAAGGAAGCACTCGATCTTCCGGATCTGGGTGCCCGCACGCTCGCCGCCGCCGTCGCGGTAAAACCCGACGTCGGAAATATCGAGAGCGTAATTGAACAGGCGCGGACGGGTGACGTCGCGCTGCAGCACGTCCTGCAGCAAACGCTGACGCCGCGCCATCCATCGCAGATTTACGAAGCGCTTCTCGAGGGCCTTTTCCTCTTTACCTGTCTCTGGCTGCTGCGCGTTTGGACCAGGCCGCCGCGCGGAATGCTCGCGGGGATTTTCCTGCTCCTCTACGCGCTCGTCCGAATCGTGGTGGAAAATTTTCGCGAGCCAGACGCGCCTCTTACCGGTCCGTTCACGCGCGGCCAAACGCTTTCGGTCCTGCTAATCGTGGGCGGGATTTGTTTCGTCCTTTATGCCCTGAAGACGAAACGCCACGAGGCTGCCTAACGAATCCTCAAACAGCCGGACGCCATTTTTTTAAGACCAGCGCTGCGACCAATCCCGCGCAGAGGAATCCGACGAGTTGCGTGAACATGTAGGCGGCGGTGTAAGTCGTGGGGAACCCATACCAATTCCAGTAGGAAATGTTGGTCGCGATGGCGGCAAGGATGCCGGCGACCAGGAAAAATCCGACGCGCGCTCCGAAGGTGAAAAGGCGGGTGAGGCTAAGAAGAAAAACGACGAGAAGGGTTTCGAAAAATTCGGTGGCGAACTCAACGGAGAGCCATTTGCCCATCGCCATCGGGCGGCCGCCGCCGGGGAAATACATCAGCAGTCCGGATGGATAACGCTGTGCGCGTTCTTCGTAGTGCTTCATCGCTTCGTGCTTCTGCGCGCTCGTAGGATTTGGTCCCAGCCCGAACCCGGGGAGGAGATAGAGACCTGCTTCGGAGCCGATTTGGGTTTGGAGCGATGTCAGGAGGGATTCGTTAGGCACATCGCGCATGCCCGCTTCGCCGAGCGGCAAAGCCATGTGTGCGATGGACGACCAAATAAACATGGCGATTCCGCCAAGAAGAGCTGCCAGGAAAATACGCATGATGATTTAACCTCCGGGCGGGCAGGGTGAGAGCGCGTCGGATGAAAGTCGAGCGCAGAAATGCCTCTGGGTTCCTAATTAAAGCGCAGAGCGGAGACTTTGGGGAGCACGGGCTGTCAGCCCGTTGGTTGGCGGAGTCTCCGCCGACGAACTTTTGCTGGGCGAAGGTCTCTCGATTGATTAGGCGCAAAAAAAGTTCGCGATGGGAGACTCCCATCGCCAACGGGCTAACAGCCCGTGCTCCCCGGAACTTTCTATCCCCGGTTACTCGAAAGAGAGAACCACGCCTGTTAGAGGAGGCAATTTCAGATCAAGTGCATTGCCCGAATCGTCCGCCTGCACGCCCGACAAATCACCCTTGGTGACGAAGATCGGCTTGGCCTTACGATGCGGAAAATTCATCCCCAGCGTCGCAGCTTCACTGCTCCGATTGAATGCCACGAGCAGCTTCTCCTTGTCGCTGCGCCTAACGAACGCGAGTGAATCGTGATCGTTATCCTGGAAGACGACGCTGTAGTCGCCATGGTTGAGCGCATCGTGCTCGCGCCGCAAAGCCACCGCGCTTTTGTAGTAATCGAAAACCTCCCGATTAAAATTTACATCATCCGCCTCGCGCTCGTCCCCGCGCGGATCGATCGCCTGGGGATCGTATTTCAAATCCGCCCACACCATCGGCATGCGATCGTCGGGATCATGGCCGCCCCACATGCCGGCCTCATCGCCGTAATAAATCATCGGTGCGCCGACGTAGGTCATCTGGAAGAGCACGACCAGCCGCTGAATTTCGTGCTCACGGTCGTTAGGCTTGCGGATTTTGTAGGTCTTCGAGGAATGCGCGTCCGCGTTGTCGTTAAAGGAAATCTGGCCGTTAACGTATGGCGTGCCTTCACCGTTCACGATCATGGAGGCGAGGCGGTCGGTATCGTGGGAGCCCATCAGGTTCTGCATGACATAGGCGACAGGAGCGGGAAAACTTTCCCGTCTTTCATTCGTTAGGCTGACAAATTTCGATGGACCGATGTTGTCATCGATAAGAAAGCCTTTCACCGGGATGGTAAAGGCGTTGTAATTCATCGCCGCGGAGAAGCCCCCATCCTTCACCAGCGCGGCGGCATCGTGCCAGATCTCCGCTGTGGTGTAGGCCTCGGGATTGCATTTGCGCACAAAAGCGTTCCAATCCGCCCAGAATTTCGCCGGCCGCTCATCCGCGACGTCGAGCCGCCAGCCATCGATGCCTAACGACGGATCTTTCCCATCCGGCAGCATCCAGCGTTTCGTCGCCTGCATGATGTAGTTCTTAGGCCCGGCAAACATATCCTTGCCATCGGCCGAGGCGGCGAAAACGGGCAGCGTCGCATGACCCCACCAGCCTTTGTAATTGAACTCATTCCGCTTCGTCGCCGGATTGTCGAAGCTACTGACCACATACCAGTCCTTATAAGGCGATTTCGCCTGGTTCTTGCGCAGGTTTTGGAAGGCAAAGAAATCGCGCCCGGTGTGATTGAAGACGCCGTCGATGATGACCCGGATTTTGCGGCTATGCGCTTCCTTGATCAGCTTAAGGAAGAGCTTGTCTGCCGCGGTCCACTTCCAGGTAGAAGGATCAGCCGTTTCCTTCTCGATGAGCGCGAGGTCGCCCTTAGGATCGGGACCGAAATTCGGGTCGATATGGTGGTAGGAGTTACCGTCGTATTTGTGGAGCGAGCGAGAGTAAAAGATAGGATTGAAGTAGATGCAGTTAATCCCGAGATCGCTCAAGTAGTCGAGCTTATCGAGCACCCCCTGCAGGTCTCCGCCGTAGCGTCGATCGAAAACGCTATCATAGAAGTCGGGTCCCATTTCCTTCTCCCAGTCATCGCGCGCATACCAATCCGCGGTCCAGGAGGAAGTATGCCAGTCGTTAGGTGCTTTGATCGGTATCTCGAGAGTGTCGCGTGTAGGATCGTTCTTGGGGTCGCCGTTACGAAAGCGAGTAGGGAAGATTTGGTAGAAGACTGCCTCCGACGCCCAGGCGGGAGCAGGTTGCAGTTGCTCGAGCGTGACGCCCTGGTCTTCCGGGAAAGACTTGGGTGACTCAGCAAAAGCAGCGGGCAGTAGAAGCGTGAGGAAGGCGGCGAGGGAGAGTGTTTTCAGCATAGGGATTCCGGCATTCACTTTGTCGGAAAGCTTCGTCGCGGGCAACGCAATTTGATTAGCTCGCGATCGCGATTCTTAGAGTGGACGTATTGCGTGCGAAGGCTTCTCGTTCGGTGGCGGGATCCTTCGACTTCGCTGCGCTTCGCTCAGGATGACAAGGTGGCGGTTATTGGACTACGCGGACGCGGTAGAAGGCTGGTGTCGCATTTGCTACGCTTTCGCTCGTGCTTGATCCGCTAGCAGTCATCGGTGAGCCGATGGATAGATATGTGCCGCTTACCGTGGAGGAGGATTCTAATTGGTAAACCTTGCCCGCGACTGAACTCCAGGTAACTGAAACAGTCGTCGATGTCCGCGTGATATCGGTTACTCGCAGGATGGAGTTACTGCTGAAAGGATTGGTCGCAGCCATATCTTCGGCGGAGTTCGTCATGCCGTCGCCGTCGTCGTCGCCTACGGGATCGATAACCTTGATTGTCGCCGGCGCGCTTGTTGCGCCACCCACATTCGTATCGTTAGGATTCACTGCTTGCACCGTGACATTTAGTGTCTGGCCCGGGGTAACGGAGAAGGAAAGCGTGGTTCCACTCGTGAAGTAGGTCGTGGTGTTACCGTTAATCGTAACGCTGATTTTGTAGGTGGGAACAATCCCTTCGCTATCCGGCGCCGCGGCCGTCCAGTGCAAGGTCGCGGTGTTGCCAACGACATAGCCATATACGTTAGAAGGAGCGGCGACTCCCGGCGTACCAGTTGGCGCGGTGACATCATAGAGCTTGAGATACTGCGCCTCGAAAGGCGCTGTGGCCCAGTTGGCATCTACGGATGGCACCTTCTTCATGCCGACGAACAGGCCGCCGTCGAGCAATTGGTCGCCGGTCTTGCGATTAAGAAAGTAAGTCCGCCTATTCGGATCGATCGCGGTATAAGCAGCCACGTTGCGCACATCATAAGTACGTCCGCGCTTGACGCCGAAAAGGTTCGCGCTGTTCTGGGTGATGTTGACGTTAAAATTGCCGCTCTGATCGTTATCGCGATCGAGGTTCATGAAGCCGAAGACCACATCTGTCTGCGCGGGTGAGGCATTGGCGGATTCGTATTTCGCTACGGAGAAAATCTTTGTTTGCGCGCTTCCGTCGGGCTGGTTGAGATAGTAGCGATTCGAGCTGCGCAGCGCGGGGCTGAATTGCCGGGCCTGACCCATCGCCGCGTAAACAGGGAAGAGCTGCTGCAAGCCATAAGTCTGGTTGCCAATGATAGGCCCCAGGTCATTAAAGACTTTGAAGTGCGGAATGTATTTACCGAAGTTTACTTCGTAGTGACTGAAGCCGAAGCTGGTCGAGATACCATTCTCCTGGCCATAGAAGATCATAGGCGCGCCGTCGATCGTGTTACTGACACCGTAGCGGATGAGTGCCTGGTAAGGGTCGGCGTAATTCTGTTCGTCGTGCGAAGTAGAGTTAAGTAAGACAAGACCCTGGCCGTAGGCGCTGCGCCGGGAATCAAAGATGGCGCGGTAGTCACTCGTCTGTGTCGCCCCTTGAAAAGGGAAGATAATGTTCTCGTTCAGGATATCGAAGTGCCGGGCCGAGCGATAAGTTACCGCGCCACCATCAAGTGACTCAGTCATGAAAACAAAATTCCACTTATGACTCCGCGCGACGTTGATGATGTATTCCCAAGCCTGCGGCGGCAGACCCTGGCCAAAGTCCGCGCGTAAGGCATCGATCCCTTTGCTATCGAGGGCGAGACGTGTGGCAGCGTTGCCATCGGCGGCAGTGCTATTAACGCCGCTATGACCAGTTTGGATTAACCAATAGGGGATATAGCTGGCGAAGTAGCGCCAGCCGTTGCGCGTGATGTTATTCTTCACGCTACCCACCGTGAAATCGACGCTATTCCAAGCCGTATCTCCGTATTGAAAGACATCGTTTTCATTAAGGTAGTTATTGTTGTCCTGATTATTCTGGCAGACCAAGGCTGAGTATTGGCCAAAGTAGATGTCGAAAGTATCGCCGAACTTGCCAAAGTCGTTGCGATCCGGTGCGGGCGCGATGTCCGTCGCGCTGGCGGCGCGCGTGCAATAGTTATTGTTCGCGATGTTAAAGAGATCGCCATGGGAGAAGAAGCGCGCTTCAGCGCTGCGGATTTGAGTTAGACTAGTGGACCCAGGCTTGATCAACGCCACACCTTGATCCGCCAATTCCACATCATAAGAGGTGTGATTGAAAGGCGCGTCGAGCATGATCCCAACGCTCGCCGTATCGGAAGCCGAGACGAAGCCTTGGAATTCACTCATCGCGGTGGGTCGAGTGTTATCCTTGCCCATTAGTTCCATGACATCGAAGAAGTTCTTCACCGCATAAGGACTTCCCACGGTAAAAGGCAAACCCGTGTTAGGATCGGTCTGACGTCCGTCGATGCCATTAGGATGGATAGGTTGGAACCAGATGAAGTTACTCCCGAGGTTCTTCACATAGTCGAGATTCCAGCGCTTGGAGCTATCATGCAGATCCGCGAAGGTGCTGCGCTGCGCCATCTGATCGCCGCTGGCGTCGATGTTTAGGACGTTCGCCTCATAAAGACTAAGGTTTCGCGCCGTCACCGGCGAGACCACGATGGCATGGTCACGGCGGCCATTGGACGTGTAATAAATCCAAGTACTGCTGCCAGTCAGGCGATAGCGCGCGGTCATGCGGTAGGCACCCGTGCGCGCGAGACCGGCGTTGGCAGAGTTAAGGGTAAGAGTGTATTGCCCGCCGCTCGCAGTCATGGTGTAGGCCTTGTAATAGTGACTGTCGTTTGTGCCCACCACGTCGCCGCTGGGCGGATAAATTCCCTCTTCCGTCGCGATGCCATTCGCGTCGGTGTAAGGCAGCATCGCGTAGTCACGGCGATTGAGATTCGTATAAACCTGGACGGTGGTAGGATCGACATTCACCGCATCCGGGCTAAAAACGACCGAATAGGAAACTGAGTCACCCGCAATCTCGTCCACATAGACGTGTTCGGTGGTGTAGTTCGCGCTGACTCCGTTCACCGTAAGGGTCGGAGTGGTATTGAAGATATAAGGGTGCGTGCTCGCGTAGTTAGAGTCAGCCGTCGCGTTACTGGTGGAATCCGTACCGTAGAGATAAGTGGTGGTGTGATCGGTATAATTGATCTGGAGGTAATACTGCACCGGCCCCGGAGAAGGTGCGGTAAAGCTCGCGACCCAATACTTATCGTTCCCACTCGTGCTGTAAAAACCCAATGGCACTGAGACATAGGAGCCGCTGGCAGACTTATAGAAGACCGCGCCGCCACTTTGGTTACCCGGATTGCCGGAACCCTGAAACTGATTGCCGTTATAAATAGTTACCGTCGCGCCCGGATCGATGCTACTCAGCGGTGAGCGCATGGTCGTGCTGGTACTAGGAATAGTGTTAGTCGGAATGTGCCAAGCGTTCCCGAGGGTTTGGGCGAAACCGCTGGTAACGAAAAAGCTAACGAGGACAAGAATAAGAGTAGGAAGCGATCGTTTCATGCGGATGCCTTATGGGGCCAGGCTGACATCGAGTTTGTAAAAGCGCGGCGTCGCGGTCGTCGGTGGAGAGCCGGTGCCGCTGCCGTCGTCGGTATAAGTGAAGGTGCTCCCAGTGCCGGCAATGTTCGCGCCGGCCTGAGCCCAGGTTGTGTTCGTTAGGCTGGAGGTGTAGGAGATCTTGTAAATGCGATCGCGCACGGAGGGGAAACTCAGCGTCACCGTCGTCGGCGAGGTGCGAGTTATCGTTAGTTTCGCGAGGGCGGAGTCCGCCACCGTCGGGTTAGTCCCGAGGATGTATTCCTGGAGGTTAGTGCGGCCATCGCCGTCCTGATCGCCATTGGCGCCGTTGTTGCCGGTGGCGTCGTTCGGGTCGAGGCCGTATTGCGTTTCCCATGCGTTCGGTAACCCGTCGTGATCGCTATCGTAACTCAAAGTCGAGCCTGTTTCGAAACCGAGGCCGAAGGTCATGTTCGTGCCGCCGAACATTTCGACCTGCTGGGTTTGCGCCTGATTGCGCATGACGACCGTGTCATAGGTGGCGTCGGAATCGCGGTCGGTCGCGGTGGAGTTAAAAGTCGCGCCGCTAAAGCCGGTGGCGTTAAAGCGGAGATAGGCGCGGACGGTCCGGTTCGGGTTCGTATTGAACAGGTTCACGTCCTGCGTATCGCTCGTTAGGCTGCTGAGATATTTCTGGCCATCCTGCATCAAATCGAGCAGATCGGGCGAAAGCCCGAAGCGGACATACAACTGTGCGTAGCCGCTCAGTATGTAACTGGCGCTGAGCTGTCCTTTACCAGTGGGTAACGTAATCGTCTTAACCACTTTCCCGTCAGAGCTGGTGAATTTCCAACCAATACCGGAAGGCGCGGCGACCACGCTATAAAGATTGTTAGCATAAGAGACGCCGGTCGTAGACGTACTGGTCACCTTGGCATACCAATCCTTAAAGCAGGAAGTGCGATAGGCGACGACCGCGCCGCCGCTGGTGTTAGTGGTTCCTTCTTCTTCCGTCTCAGAGCCACTGTTACCCGCGAGGTTGCCGGCCACCTGTGTGACATAGCCGCTATTAATGTCGCGCAACCACGCCGCAGTCATACGACCGCCGAGACGTTCGAAGAGGGCGAAGAAGCGGTCGTTATAAAGAAGATACTCATTCTCACCATCGAGATCGAGGTCGGCCTGCTCCGACACCGCCGCGCTATTGTAACTCCCATTCGTCGCCGCCTGCGACCAAGTGTTCACCCGGGCGTAGATAGCAGCTTCGCGAGTGTTGGATTGTGCAGCTTTCGAGAACCCAGCAAGGTTCTGGAAAGTGGTATCCGGATAGATATAAGCGCCGGTGCTATACTTACTCAGATCGTTACTGGTCTCGTCGTGGAAGGCGGTCTCAAAAGCCGAAGCATGCAGAGTAGCACGCGCCAAGGTGTTGAGACCTATGGTTGAGGGAAGTGAGGCCAGGCCGGCGACGGATTGCCAGGCAGAGTTAGCGATGCCGGACACGCCCTCAGTCCCATAAGTCGTAGTCAGCGCGACTCCCGTGCGGATGTTGAATTTCTTATCCCGGAGAGATTCTTCCAGGCTGCTGCCGTTGTACCAATTATCGTAGTTCTCCTCCGTAGCGTGATCGACATAGTCTTTGGCGACGTTAGCCAAAGTAAGGTTAATCCCGCGATCGACCACGCCCCATTGATTGCCGGTGCCGTCGGGCGGCACGTCGGTATCGATTGTGCCGTTAACGATCTGATCGGGAGTGACCATCTCGATCCAGGGACGGCTGCTGAGCCAGCGCATGTTCTTATCGTAGTTCGTCGCGTTCGTGACGTTGGTGAAGTTCTCCCAATCGTTCATGAAAATGACGACCTGGTCGTGCGTGGAACTGCGCGCGATGCGACTTAGGAGCTGGCGCGAGAGGATAGGTGAGCCGTTATCGTAACTCTGGAAGAGATAACTGCTCGCGCTGTCATTGATGACAAAGGCATTCGTAGAGTTGATCTCATTAATCCTATAACCATCGTCGCCCAGAGCGGAAGTACGGCCAAACCACTTCGTGATATGCCGCATTTGATCGACAAAGGTATAAGTGTATCCGGCGTCAGCGACCTTTTGCAGAATGGCCGAGCTGGAAGCGCGTTCCGGCGTCCAGAGGATATTGGGCGAGGGCAGGTGCCCGTAGTAGCTAGTGAGGAAATCGCGCGCGAGACTAATGTTGTCACTGTTATAAGCCGTGTCGTAGTAACCCAAAAGATGATCCGAGAAAGTGCTGCCGAGTAAGTCGATGGTGCCGCTGCCAATAAGATTACCGATGCGGGTATTAAAGGCTGGTCCGTCATCCGCGCCGAGGCTGGCGGACTTAGCCCATTGCACCGCGGCGGCGAAGGTCGGTGTCACGTGCAGAGTGAGCGGCACCTCAAAGGCCTGGTGCGCATCAAGGGCGCGATAGTAGCCCCCGCTCGCGCTATTATTGATAAATGATTGCATGGTGCTGCCGGGCTGGATGGCCTGGTTGCTATGAATCAGACTAACGACCTTCACTTTCTTGCCGCGATCATTATCCCCGCTTAGGCCGATGTAGGAACGAAGGACGCTGTTAGCGCCGATAATGTTAGGCTGATCGAGGTAGTAATCGGAAGCGATCCCGTCATTGCGGATGGAGTCGCGAATATCGGAACGCCCGCCGATGTCGCCCGCGCCTTGCGGGCTATCCTGCGTGCCATCGCGGGTGGTAAAGACCTGATATAGGAGGGTGGTAGGATCGCCACTCCATCCCGCGTCGAGCAAGGCTTGGCGGCTGATGGAAAATTCCACCGAATCGAGGTCGGAGTTATAGTAAGCCTTTTTAAATCCGTTGGCCGTATTCTGGTTGCGTGTCGTCACACCGAACTGAGTCAGATCCTGACCTATTGCAGTGGAATGAGTCGCGTGGTTCTTATCCCAGACATAGACGTTGCCGGTATCTGTCTGATAAGACGCGACCACGACCTGCCAGCCTAACGACGTGCCGGTATCGACCTGGTCGGGGAGGTTATACTCACCGGTGCCTGGGTTACCGAGATTGATCGCGACGTAGATGTCGAGGTTTCCCTGCTCGGCATAGGCTTGCAGGTCCTCCATATCGACGCGGAAATAGAAATTGCCGTCGCCGCCGCCTGCGATCGCGCCGCCATCGTGTGCGTAGAAGGCGACCATATCGCGCGATGAATCGAAACCGTCGCCGCCGTGATAAACGTCACCTTGGTTATAGTTAGTGCCATCGCCATCGTAAGGATCGAGCGCAATAAGATCGTTCGCGCCCCAATCGGTGAACTCATGCTTGTTCACGGCGGCACCGAAGGTTGTAGTCGCGCCGGGACCGATGGTGATCGCGCCCGGCGGCGGCGGCGGCGGGGTGCCGGCCTGTTGCGGGTCGGAGCCGTTGAGGAACTCCTGCAGATTCGTTAGGCCATCGCCGTCCGGATCGCCATTCGCGCCATTGGTCGTAGTCGTGATCGCTTTGCCCGTGTGGAGATTGTAGTCACCGATAACACCATCATCGAAAGGATCGAGGTTATGTTGCAGCTTCCAACCGTCGGGGAGGGCGTCGCCCGAAGTGCTATAGCGGCGTGGGTCGGTCTCGAGCCAGATAATATCCAGCTTATCTGCACGGATCGCCCCACTGGGTCGGAAGAAGGCGTTGAGCTTTGTCTTATCGAGCGCGGTGGAAGTGTAAGTCTGACTATTAGTCGGCTCGACATAGGTAGAGCAGAAGTCGGAATACTTAAATGTCTGTGCGGTTGAGCCAGTGACCGAGCCGGTAACAGTGACACTTTGCTTAAAGTCGCTGAAGGTCGCGAGGACGACATAGTTACCGCTGGTATCGGTCTTGTTACGATCGATCACCGCGAGATCGACGATGCCGTTGTGGTTCAGGTCTTCGTTACCGTCGATGATATTGTCACCGTCGGTATCGGCATTGTTAGGATCGGTTTCCAGCCAGACCGCAGTAGGTGAAACGGATAGCACTTTCGCGCGATCGACCTTGGAGGTGTTATAAACCGTCGGCGGATGCGCGATGACGTGCAGGACATTGTTAATATCGGGCACGCCGATATCGACGCGGCCATTATGTATGGGTAAATAGGGAATCGAGCCGCCGCTGACTTGGTAAGTCACATCCTCGACACCGTCGTTGAGTGCATCACCTTCCGTATCCGCTTTGTTAGGATCGGTCACCGAGCCGGCGATCTGATCGGTGCGTGAGTTATTCAGGTTGTAAGGCCACGGTGAGTAATAGTTATAGCCGGTGGGCGCGGAGCTATTGTCGGTCGTGTTATAAACAGGAGGATCCAGGTCGGGCTGGAAGTTCTTCACTCCATCACCGTTTGTGTCGGTAGCAGTATTGGTGTCATCCACCGCACTCGCCCAGCCTAACTCCAACCCATCGGAAACAATGTCGCCATCCGTATCTGGGCTAAGTGGGTTTGTTTTTCCAGAGATAGCCCAAAGGTGGACGTCGCCATTGACCCATGTCTCTGAGTTAGTTGTCGGGAGTGGGATGGCTGTCGTCTCTATCGGAGTCAGGGCCGTGCCGTAAACGCCAAGGCCGTCGTCGTCCACGTCATGTTTGGCTGGGTTGGCGGCGACCATTTGCCGGAAGACAACGGTCGCGTCGCGCGACGCCGTTGCTGTGCCCGCAGGCGTGGTCACGGTAGAGACAAAGGTATAGTTACCCGCGGCGACACTACTCCAGGTGAAATCCCAGAACTTCGTGTTACCCACGATGGTAGGACTGCCGGTATTGAGCGCGGTCGTGCCGCTGCCGATGGTAAAGGTCAGGGTAACATTAGTCGCGGTCGTGTCGGTCTGGACTTGGATAGGAATAGAACGCTGCGCGGGCGTAGGATTGGCGACATCGGGGAGAGTGATGATGTAAGGCAGACCGTCCGAGTCCACTTCCGGCGGAGTAGCGATGATGTCCTGGATAACGGGGACCGCTTTCGCTTTCACCAACCGGAACGCTTCCAGCGGTGCGCCGCCCGGCGGCGGCGTGTAAGTCACATCAATGGTGTGCAGGAAATCAGGTTGATCGTTATAGAGATTCGGGAGCGTGTAGGCCAGTTCGTCATAATCAGAGGTGACGTTGTAGTTAATCGTATAACCCGTGCGGCTTTGTGCGACGCCGTTCGCGGGCGAACCTGACTCACTGCTCGCGATCTTAATCAGGAAACGATTGATGAGGTCGGAAGTGCTGGTGTTATCGGCCAGCGATTTGCTGAACCAGACCTTCATGACATAGGTGTTATCGACGAGCGTGCCGTCGGTCGGCGGAAAGGCGACGAACATTTTCTGCACCGGGCCGTTGGCAGTGATATTGCGCACGAGCGTGGTGTAATGACCTGCGCTATCGGTCATGGAGAAGTCCTTGTAAGCCGCGGAAGAAAGTTCGCGTAACCTTACAGAGATATGTGCCGCCGTTGAACCACTCGGGATGTTGCTATAATTGAAGCGCCATTCGCGCGGATAGTTACTCACTATCGTCGGGGTCGGAGTGACTTCGGTCGCTTGCACCCAGGTGGTAGCTATGCTGCCATCCCAGACGCCATTTCCATTAAGATCAGTGAAAGGCTCGCCGGCATCATGGATGCCGTTGCCGTTGGTATCTGTGAAGGGCTCGAAGCCGATACCGTTGCCCGCTTGCGTGTGAGTGTTAACGTCGTCGTTCGTCGTATCCGCGTCGTCGATGTGATACCAGACTTCGGTCACACTGGGATCGGTGCGCACCACCACGCCGTAACCTGAGCCGCCGATCGTATCGCCTTCGTGGGGGAAGGCTATCTCACCCTGCGGCGCCTGGGCGTCGTAGTAGAAAGACTGAGTGAAAGTGTTGTAGATAGAAGCGCGACCAGCGCGGTTCAGGAAGGCACGCGCACGCAAAACATGGAAGCCTTCACTTAGGCCGGTTTGGGTCGCAGCAAAATCGTCATGCGGGAAAACCGTGGCGGTGGTAGCGTTGAAATGCGCCGTCTGAAATGTCGTTAGCATGTTGACCTTGCGGCCGACACTTGTCGCGCTATCCGGAAACTGACTGGGCTGCGCCGCCTTGTAGATAGCTATCTTATATTTGATCGTCCCGGCCGGGCGCGAGATAGCCGGGTTAGCCCACCAATCATTGCCATCGGTGGTGTTGGCTTGGAAGGTCATCTCTGCGGTCTTGGTTGTTCCTATCCCAACGCCGCCAGCGCCTTCGGGATTGGTACCGTCGCTGGTGAAATAGAAGAACATACGGAAGCCGCTGCCGACCGCGTTGGTCTTGGCGTAAACACGCAAGGTCGATCCGTTATCGACATATTGATTACCAGGAGGTGCGCCAGTCCAGCCACTAATCGTGGCGTTTGGATCGTGATAGACAAAGGTGGCCGCCGCGGAATCCTGAGGGTTTGTGCCATTACCATTCACCGTCGCGCCACCGCCGGTGTAAGTCTCCGCTCCGGCGGAGCCGAAGGTGCAACGGACGGTATTAATCGCGGCGAACTTTTCCGGTCCTTCACGATCGATGTAAGTAGGCAGCTCGTAGCCAAGGAACACATCCGTGGAAAGCCCGGGAGGATAGTCGCGTTTGCCGACCGGGTCGGCATTATTAGCCGGAGCGGTGCCGTTCAAGTCGATGCCACCGTCGAGCTCGAGGAGAATGCTCTGCGCTGAGCCATCGGCGCGCGCGATAAAGCTAAGATCGGAACCGTTAGTGATACGCGGAATCGTGTAGGGATACGAATAACTGCCTGGGACCGCTCCCGTGACACCATAGGGATTGAAATTCGGATCGCCATCCGGACCATCAACGCGCAGATAAGTCAGTGTGCTCGTCGGCAGACCGGCTTGCAGGATAGTGATCGGCTTGCCGCCGCCTAACGACCAAAGGTTTGATTGTTCGGGGTTCCGCCAGGAGAAGGCAAAGTAACCACCCGGCGGCACAATGACGGAGCCGTTGGCGATACTACTGGCATAAGTGTAGAAGCCGGCACCATAAGTCGAGTAGTTGTAGAGATAGGTATCGCTTCCGCCCGCGGTGTGGGCGAACGCGGTGTTGAAAGTCCGGCCTTGTCCCGCAGCCGAGTTATCATTCATGAGATATAACAGCGTTGTGCCGTCGGCGTCGGTCATCGAGGTGTTCTCGCGCTTGTCCAGCCGCTCGTAGGCGACAAAGTCCGCGTCGGAATAGCGGCCGACCTGAGTGCCGCGGGCAAACTGGTTATGGATATAGAGCAGGTTAGGAATCTTCGGATCGCTGTATTGCCCGAGATAGTTCGTGTTTGCGTGCCGCGGAAATGCGCCGCCGCTTTGCCCTAACGTTTGCGCCTGATGGTTGCCATCGGTGTAGATAAGTCCTATCCCGGCGCGAGTGAGGTAAAGCCCATGCTGTAAGTCGCGATCGACGTAGTAGTCGTTGTCATGACTCTGCGCGTGCATCACCGCCAGGCTCGAGGCAAAGCCGTAGCCGCCATCAACGTCGAGACCACCTAGTGTTGCACTCGGGTTACCGAGAATACCATTCATGTTATTGCGCAGAACGTTGTCCACCAGCCGCATCCCGACATTGAAGTAGTCGTTGTAAGGTGGCGGCTCGCCCAGGTGCTCGCCGAACATCATCGCGTTATGCCGTGGCTTCTCCGTGTCGAAGAGTGACTCGCGCAGATTCACCTGCGAACCTTGCGCGGTGGAATTGAAACGCGAGTCATTAAATCCACGCGTGATATTAAACTGCCGCTGCGCCTGGCCGAGATAACCATAGTCGTTGTAATCTTTGCCATTGCCGACGGCGCCGAAGAAATCGGAGCGCACGTGCTTGACCGCATCCAGCCGCAGGCCATCGGCCTTGGTCCGGTCCATCTCCCAACGGGCGGCGCGATTGAGAAAGTCCTGCACGTACTCGCTGTAGTAACCAGGATTGGCGGCCAGGATCGCGGTCGTTAGGCCATTGTTAGTCCCGAAGCCGACATAGGTGCCGTCAGGCTTGTAGCAGTAATATTCTGGATTGTTAGGCTGCCTGACGAATTTGATCTTTGGAAAGGTCGAGCCTTCCGTGGCGCCGAAGTTCTCATTGGTTGTTCCCGGTTCCTGTGCGATGTCGATCAGGTCCGCGAGACCAAGGTGCTGCACCTGCCAGACGTCGTTGTAGTCGCGGATGTTATCCCATTTCCGATAGAAGCCATCCTGTGTGAGCTTGAGATGGAAATCCTCCGGCACGAAACCGGGATAGAGATCGATCGGCGTGGAAGCGTTATAACCCGGGACGTCAAACGCATTGTGATTCATCACATTGTCGAGATAGATGCGAATACCGAAACGATGCGCAACCTCGATGAGCCGCAGAAGATCGCTCTCGGTGCCGTAACGCGTGCTGATCGAGCCGCGTTGATCTTTGCTGCCGAGATCGAAGCGATCGAAAAGATCATAGCCGACAGAGAGACCGCCACTTCCCTTTGCGGGCGGCGGGAGCCAGATGGAATCGTAACCGGCTTCGGCGAGTTCCGGCATCTTCTGCGCGATCTCGTTCCAATCGGTATTGAAGTATTGGATCATCGCCTCACCGGGAGCGGAGGCGGGGGCGAGGGTGACGGCCGTAAGCGCAGCAAAAAAGAGAGTGCGAACGGCGAGTGATTTCATCAGTTAAGAATCGGAAAGGATGCCCGAAATGGCTGCGGCACGCCTTTAAAGAGACGCGACCAATTTAGCGCAATGCTCTGGGAGGTGGGAATCTTTTTCGGATGCAAAGGTGGAGATTCCTGATGTTTCGGTAAAGAGAGCAGCTGTCAAAGACCAAGAGCGAAACGCCGGGGAGGCGCTCGGTGCTAAAGGGCTTCGCCGGCGATTCTCGCGCCGTTTACGCAGCAGACAGGGATTTGACGCATCCAGAATTTTTTTGTCAATGCAAAATTAGGTAAGCGATCCAAAGGTAAACAGGTCAGGTGCGCGAGCTTCCAGCCGTGGACTAGTGAGGTGCTTTGCCATTTCAGACACATCTGTCATCCCGAGCGAAGCGGAGCGAAGTCGAGGGAGCCGTGGAATGACTGGGAATCGCCGGTTGGAATCTGGTCGTCTTCGGAAGCTCGGCGGGCTCCTTCGACTCCGCTTCGCTCCGCGCAGGATGACAGATGGGGACAGAGCTATTTCTTTGGCCTAACGATTCTGCTTGAAAAATTCCCGCTGTGCTTTCACTTGAACGACCGACGCGTCTAGCGCTGCTTCGGCATCCGAATTCCCTGACATGACTCCTTCAAACCCAAGCACCTCGGGCGGTCGGCGCGATACCGTACTCGCGCTTAGCATCATGTTCTTCGCGGTCGCGGTGCTTTGCCTGCTGCTGGGTTGGGCGAACGGTGTTCGCCACGACACGACTTATCTGCACATCCCGGAGAGTGGAAACTGGCTTGTCGCCACGGCCATCCTGGGTGCTCTCGGCGTCTTCTTTTTTCTCTGGTCGCGCAGCATCAGGCGAAACTAAAGCTGGCGGCGCGCTTCTGGGCTTGCGTTATCTTGGTAACAAGGTAACAATGTCAAGATGAAGCACCCGTTGCCTGGGAAAGAGATTGCGCGCGTTCAGGTCGGCGCGCGCATGGAGAAAACGCTGGTCAAAGTCCTGAAGGCCCTGGCCGAATATCTTGACCTGTCGTTAGGCGATTTGCTCGAAGGTGTGACCTTGCATGCCTTGGAAGGCAAGAACGCTTTCAGCCCCAAAACGCTCGGTCACATCAAGCGCCTGAAAAAGATTTATGGCCTCGACCTGACCGCCCGCGACAGCCATCGCCTGGTGGAACGCGATGCCGACTAACGATCGTCTTGGGCTGGAAGATTTCGAAAGCGGTCGCGTAAATCCGGCTCGTTTCCCTCATCGCGAACACGTCCGCATCAGCTACGAGTTGCTCGAGCGCCACCCTTTTCCAGAAGCGCTCCTCCATCTCGCGCGCGGATTGCGTGCCTTTGCGGCGAAAGCGGGAAAGCCGGCCGCCTACCACGAAACAATCACCGTCGCCTTTCTGGCTTTAATCGCCGAACGCCGCCTCAGCGGCTTCTACCGGGACGCGGAGGATTTTCTGGCGCGAAATCCGGAGCTGCTGCGGAAAGATGCCCTGAGCGAGTTCTACGATCCGCGACGCATCAACTCCGACTTGGCGCGCATGACCTTCATCCTGCCAAGGCGAAGGGAGAGTGCCTAACGAGTAAAGGACTCGCTCACGCCACTCAGTGGTTGCGTGTCATCTCGAAAAGCTCCGCCGTGTCGAGGGTGTTATTGAATTGACCACCATAGCCGCCCGCCAGGAGCACACTGCCGTCGGCGAGAAGCGTCGAGGTTTGCTGGCTGCGTGACACAGCCAGATTTTCGAGCGCGCTCCAAAGACCGGTGCGCGGATTAAAGAGGTCAACGTTCGTGAGGGCTTTGCCATAAATGCTGCCTCCACCGCTGGCCAGGAGCGAACCATTCCGCAATAGCGTAAGCGCAGGCACCGTGCGACCGCGGCTGAGGCGGCCGGCGCTCGACCAGGTCCCGCTGGAAGGATCGTAAATTTCCGTGCTCGCCAAGGTGAAGGTCGGGCCGTTGCCGCCGATCGCGAGCACTCGTCCATCCTTGAGCGAACTGCCGCTCAAAAGCCAGCGCGCGTTCGCGAGCGATCCGGTTACGCTCCAAAGTCCCGTTGCCGGATTGAAGATTTCGGCGCTCGCGAGAGGAGCCCGGCTCGCGCCCGCTCCGGCCGCCGCGAGGACGGTGCCATCGGGCAGCAGAGCCGCGATGTGCGTGTAACGACCCACGTTGAGATTACCAGTGGCGGTCCATTTCCCGTTAGATGGGTCGTAAATTTCCGCAGAGGCGAGACCGTTGGTGAAATCCCTCGTGCCGCCGGCGACGAGAACCCGGCCATCGTTCAGCAGCGTGGCGGTGAAATTGGCGCGCTGGCTTTGCAGGCTGCCGGTCTCGCTCCAAGTGCCGCTGACGGGATCGTAAAGCTCCGCACTATTCAGGGGTCTGACGCCATTGCCGCTGCCGGCGGCAATTAAAACCTGGCCGTTAGGCAAAAGGGTGGCGGTGTGTCCGCCGCGCGGATGGATCGGACTTCCCGTAAAGCTCCAGGTGCCGGTCGCCGGATCGTAAAGCTCGGCTGTCGTGATAAGAATGCCGCCGTCGAAACCGCCGACCACCAGAACGCGACCATCCGGCAAGTAAGTGGCCGTGTGACCGGAGCGTCCGTCATTCAAGCTCCCGGTAGGGGTAAAAGTTCCTGACGCGCCTTGTACCGCCGACGCGAGAGAAAGAGTGAAGAGAAACAGCGCGAAGAAGCCGATCTTCGCGGGTTGATGATTTGATTTTTTCATAAGGAATCCTTCTGCCGAAAATTATAGGACGATCCTTGGTGTGGGCAAGGCTATTTTGGGCTTTCCGGCCGCGAACAATACTTTTCTACTAACCGTTGGCCTAACGAGTAAAGGATGCGTAGCGTCTGAAGAATCGGCCCGCGTCTCTCGCCGCTCGCTACGGCTCGGAAAATACCTCAGCTTCGGCCGGGAAAATACCGAAACCCGAGCCATAACCTCCCGCAATCAACACGCTCCCATCGAGCAATGTCGTGCCGGTGTGATTATAGCGTGGACCGGCGAGTGCGAAGGGCGGTGTGCTCCACTGGTTGGTGGAAGGATCGAACTCTTCGGTGCTGCTCACCGATTGATCGGAGTTATCAAGTCCTCCCGCAGCCAGGACTTTGCCATTCCCGAGTAAGTTGGCGCTGAAGCTATCCCTTCCTACGGCCAGCGAACCAACGATGTTCCAGAGGCCGGTCGCAGGGTCATAAGTCTCCGAGCTGCCAATGACCATAGCGTCTGCGCTATGACCGATCTCCCCGCCTGCCACCAGCACTCGTCCATCCATGAGGAGGAGTTGCTGGTGACCGTATCGCGGCATTTGGTCTGGACCGGTATCACTCCAGTTGCCGGCAGCAGGATCATAGACCTCGCTTTGCGGAATGGGCTTCTGCAGTGGACCTCCCACTCCTCCGGAAGCTAGCACTTGTCCGTTCGCCAGAAGCGTCACCCGGAAGCTGCGCTTGTGTTGTAACCTTCCGGTAAAACTCCATGTTCCGGTAGCAGGGTCATACAGCTCACAAGTTACTACGTCCCTACTCCCACCGGCGATGAGCACCTTGCCCGTCGGCAAAAGAATTAGCGGCGCGTCGCGCTCTTCGTTCATACTTCCCGTCATCGTCCACCTTCTCGTAGTTGGGTCGTAAATCTCCGCGGTGTTAGTGGTGGTTTCGCCTCCTCCCCCTGCCACCAAGACGCGGCCGTCGGGCAACACCACAATCCCAGGAGCAATCCGCGCTGCTGTCATCGCCGTCGTGGCTCGCCACATTTTGCGAGCGGGAGTATAAATCTCGGCTTTGTTCGTTGCGATAATTCCGATCCCATCCTGGAAAATGTGGCCGCCGCAGAGCAGGACCTGACCGCTATTCAGTAGCGTCGCAGCATGGTCCGCCCTCGGGTAAACCAGAGTGCCGGCGCCGCCAGCGAGGACTGGACGCGTCACTGCCGCGGACAAGAACAGGAAGCCGTAAAGTAAAGCCCGCAGGTGCTTGTTCATACGGCAACTATGATCGAGATCGACCCCGAAGGTCAAGGCCGTTCCGTGGTTCCGAAGAATACCTAACGAGTAAAGGACTGGTCCTGGCACTTCTTCGCGAGACGAGGAGGACGGGAGCCCGCCTTAAGGGTTGAAAATGTATGCCGCGCCGGTCGGGCTTTGATTGATCTCGGCCTCCTGGGCTCCGATTGCCGCGCGCGTGCCTAAGAGGAAGACGGAGTAGCCAAACCTGTCGCCTGTCATGCCATCGGTCGCGGTCAGCTTTTGCTGCTGACTCCAGGTCGTGCCATCAAAGGCAAAGAGATAGGCCGCACCCGTGGCGGAGTCGGGAGCTCCGATGACGGCGCTCAGGCCGGAGAGCGAGACCGAGTAACCGAGGTTATTAGAGAGCATTGGATCCGAGGCCAATAATTTAGCTTCCTGCGTCCAGCTTGCGCCGTCGAAGACGAAGACGTAGGCGGCGCCGTCGCTTGTGGCTGCGTTGTCGGAAAAGGGCGCGCCAACGACAGCTCGATCTCCGGAGAGCGAGACCGACCAACCGAAGTCATCGAACCGAAGACCGTCTAACGCAGTGAGCGTCGCCTCCAGCGTCCAGCTATTTCCATTGAGGATGTAAACGTAGGCCGAACCTATGCAGTTAGCGACGCCAGACGCTCCGATGAGAGCGCGTTGGCCGGAAAGCGAGACTGAGTCTCCGAACTGGTCGCCTCCGATCCCGCCGGGTGCGGTTAGTCTTGCCGTTTGCCGCCAACTCCCGTTGCGCAGGGTAAAAACGTAGGCCGAACCGGTCGCAGCAGTATCGGCGGACGAGCCCATGAGCGCGCGACCGCCCGCCAGCGAAACCGACACCCCGAAGTTTTGGGGATTTTGGCCGCCCGTGGGAGTGAGTTTGGCTTCTTGTCTCCAAGCGGTTCCGTCGAAGACATACACATAAGCCGCGCCTGAATTTCCACTGCTCGCCGCTCCCACCAGAGCGCGGCTCCCCGAGAGAGAAACCGCAATCCCAAAAGAGTCCCCTGCGACGCCATCCGAAGCTTTCAGTTCAGCCTCCAGACTCCAGGTTGCTCCCGTCTTCAAAAAGACGAAGGCCGAGCCCGTCGCGCCGTTGCTGCCAACTTGCGCACCGACGAGCGCTCGATTACCGGAGAGCGAGACAGCTTCTCCAAAAAAAAAGCGAGCCCGCCGACGGAGTTAGTTTCGCCCGCTGGCGGAGAGTGCTTGAGATAGCTTCCTCGAGCGATGACGACCCAGAGGTCGCGGCCTGCGCGCCCATCAGGGCAGAGATCACCAACAGAGAGAAAGTCAGGCAAAACTTGTGGAGACTAAGGGATGATCGATTCATGGGAATCAGGTTTTCAAATGGGCCGCCCGCATGTCAAGGAAATTGCCGAGAACGTGCATGCAGTCGCTGACGATTTAACATCACTCCGGTCCTTTACTCGTTAGGCCAGGCCGGTTTGAGTGCCTAACGAGTAAAGGAGTTCCACCCTTAGGGCCCGCTAGCTCTCAACGGCGTCTTCTACGGCTGAAGAAAACGTTCCGACTGGCGCACGTAGTCGCCAAAGCTGACGCCTCCGGCCAGGAGCACGCTGCCATCGAGCAGAGTCGTGCCGGTATGTTCGTAGCGCGGCTCCGAGAGCGTATTCGTGAGAAGACGCCAGCGGCCGGTCGCAGGATTGTACTTCTCGATGCTATCCAAGGACGCCCCATCGCTGTTAAAGCCACCGGCAGCAAACACCTCTCCATCCTGGAGAAGGTTTGCCGTAGAATCCACGCGCTCCGTGCGCAGCGATCCGGTTAAGGTCCATCGTCCGGTTGCTGGATCATAGATTTCTGCGCTGCGGGTTTGCACGGTGTTAACCGCTCGGTTTTGAAACCCGCCGGCCACTAAGACTCGCCCATCGGTCAGCGTCACCTCATTATAGGCCCACCGCGGCACGTTTAACTTTCCGGAGTTACTCCAGGTCCGGTCGCAGGGTTATAAACCTCCGCTTGCGGCACGACGCCTGGGCCGGCCAGACCGCCGGCGACCAGCACCTTTCCGTTGCTCAGGAGTGCGGTGTGAAAGGCAGCGCGCGGATGGAGCAGGCTGCCGGTCAAGGTCCAGGTCGCAGTCGCAGGATCGTAGATTTCGCAAGTCGTCCCGGAGGCGTCGCCGGCCACGACGAGAACCTTGCCGTTAGGCAACACGACGGGCTCAAGTGCAGCACGGGCCACATTCAGCGGCGTGGTCGGAGTCCAACTTCCCGTGGCCGGGTCGTAGATATCGGTCGTCGTGAGCGGAAAAGTCGTTGTCGTCGCTCCGCCGGCGCAAAGGACTTTGCCATTGGGAAACAAGACGCTGCCCGGGGAGAATTCGCGCCTCGCTCAACGAACCCGTTGCGGTCCACGTGTTCGTTGCCGGATCGTAAATTTCACAGTCTGCCGTCGCGATCGAACCGCCGCCATTCACGCTTTTGTATCCGCCGGCCAATAACACCCGGCCATCTCTTAACAGGGTAGCGCTGTGTTCGACGCGCGGAGTCACGAGCGCGCTGAGATCAGTCCCGCCGGCCGCCTCCGCGACAGAAAAGGTGGCGAAAAGAGGAAGTAAAATCAGGAGCGATGTTTTCATAGCCGGTAAAGCTTTTTCCAGCCTACCCGGCGGTTAGCTCACAAGTCGAGCTTGCAACTGGGCAAGAGGACCGGCGCAGATTTCTTTTAAGAATACCGCTCCTTGTGCGTTAGACCTTGAAGAAGCTCATGTCTGCGACTCAGCCGCTCTTGCCTAACGATGACTTTGCCAGATTGCTCCAGCGTTTCGAGTTGCCGCTCCTGCAATATGCGGCGCGCATCCTGGGCGATCGCGAGCGGGCGCGCGACGTCGTGCAGGAGACGTTCGTGGAACTACAGCGCCAATCCCGGCGGCAGACCGATGACGCGCCCGCGCAATGGCTCTTCACCGTCTGCCGCAATCGCGCCCTCAACATTTGCCGCAAGGAAAAGCGCATGACTTATCTGGATGACGAAATTCTCGACCGGCAACCCGGCACGGAGCCGTTGCCTAACGAACGCCTCGAGCGCGCGGAGGCGAGCGGATTTCTCCTGCGCATCGTCGCGACCCTGCCGCCGCGGCAGCAGGAGGTGGTGCAGTTAAAATTTCAAAACGATCTCAGCTACCAGGAGATCAGCGAGATAACGCAACTCTCGGTCAGCCACGTCGGCGTTCTTCTCCACACCGCGCTGAAAACTTTGCGCGAACGCTACGCGCGCTCGGCGGACGACTTCATTCCATTTCGAACACGCATTGCTTCATGAATACAAATCTCGACGATCCCAAATTAACGGCTTACGCGCTCGACGAACTCGCCGGCGCCGAAAGAACGAAAATGGCCACGGCAGTTGCCGCCTCGCCCGCGGCGCAAGAGTTCGTTAGGCAACTGCACGAGATTTCCTGTGCATTGAAAGATGAATATGAAGCGGAACGCGCGAAGCAGCCCGCGCTGCCCACAAATATTCTGCCGCTTCCACAACGTGACGAACCTTGGAGCGTTTCGCGCCGCCTCGCTCTCGCCGCCGCGCTTGCGCTCTTTGCTCTTATCGGCGCCATCGCCATTGGGACGATCAAGCGGCGGCGGGATAGGTTATAGCACGGGGCCATCCCTGGCGAAGGGGCCGGCGGAAGTCGAAGCGGTGGAGACCCCGTTTGAAAAGGAGGAATTTTCCTTGGCCCCTCGCATTCGCCTTCGAGACGAGGAATTGGGAGTCACCGATGCGGAGACGATGCTTAGCGGGAGCAAAGTTCCCTCCACTGGTCAATCGGCATTCGATCTGAGGAAGCGCGTGATCTACGGGTCCGATGCCGTTGCCGGAGTGGTGAACTTTGCTCTGCTAGACGGTGAGAGAACTGATTTTGGCGGCGTGCCTCCCCCCGCCGCCAAACAAGAAGTCGAATTCAACGCCGCGCGTTACGCGCACGTCGAAGACAATTCCTTCCTCGCTGCCACGACCAATCCGCTCTCGACCTTCTCGATCGATGTCGATACCGCTTCCTACGCCATCGTTAGGCGATTTCTCGAGCACGGCTCCCTCCCGCCTAACGACGCTGTGCGGATCGAGGAGATGCTCAACTATTTCACCTACGATTACCCGCAGCCTAACGATGATGCGCCGTTCTCGATCAACCTCGACGCCGCCTCCTGCCCGTGGGCGCCCGCGCATCGGCTGGTGCGGATTGGTTTGAAAGGCCGCGAGTTGCCTAACGAAAAGCGACCGGCGAGCAATCTGGTTTTTCTGCTCGATATCTCCGGTTCGATGCAGCCGGAAAATCGCTTGCCGCTGGTGAAGCGAGCGCTGCGGTTGCTCGTGGAAAAACTGGGCGAGAACGATCGGGTCGCGATCGTGGTTTACGCCGGTTCTTCCGGGATGGTCCTGCCTTCGACGACGGGCGACCACAAAGATCAAATCGTCAGCGCGTTGGAAAATTTGCAAGCCAATGGTTCGACCAACGGCGCGCAGGGCATCGCGCTCGCTTACCAGACCGCGGTCGAGCATTTCATCAAAGGCGGCGTCAACCGCGTGATCCTCGCGACCGATGGCGATTTCAATGTCGGGACGACGAGCGACGGCGAACTCGTTAGGCTGATCCAGGAGAAGGCGAAGAGCGGTGTTTTTCTCAGCGTCCTCGGAGTCGGCGACGACAACCTGAACGATTCGATGATGCAGAAACTGGCCGACAAGGGGAACGGCAACTATGCCTATCTCGATTCGTTAGGCGAGGCGGAGAAGGTGCTCGTTAGGCAAATTAGCAGCACGCTCGTGACGATCGCGAAGGATGTGAAAATCCAGGTCGAGTTCAATCCGGGGCGCGTCGCTTCTTATCGGCTGATCGGTTACGAGAAACGGGTTTTGCAGAGGGAAGATTTTAACAACGATAAAATCGATGCCGGCGAAATCGGCGCGGGGCACGCCGTGACCGCGCTCTACGAAGTGGTGCCGGTGGGCGCGAATCCGGCGGCGAGCGTTCCGCGGGTCGATGCGCTGAAATATCAGCCGGCGGCGGAGTCGTTAGGCACGAACGGGTCAGCGGAGATGTTGACGGTGAAATTGCGTTACAAGGAGCCGGAGGGCGATACGAGCAAGCTGCTCGCGCGGTCCTTCACGGACGCCGGCGCGGATTTCGCAAGTGCCGCGCCAGATCTGAAATTTGCCGCGGCCGTCGCGGAGTTCGGGATGATTCTGCGCGACTCGGAATTTAAGGGCGACGGTTCGTTAGGCGCAGTCGCGGAATGGGCGCGCGCGGGCCAGGGCGCGGATGCAAATAGTTATCGTGCCGGTTTTATTGAGCTCGTACAGAAAGCGAAAGAGTTGAAAGGGCAGATGTAGAAGGGGCGACTGTACGGATTCCTGGGAGGGTCGCACGAGTTCCGGGGAGCGCACGCGCCCTCGCGTGCTGTTTTCGGCGCCTCGCCGAAAACTCCCCGCGCCTACCTGAAAATCAAGTTCGCGAAGGCGGGGGCGCCTTCGCCAGCACGCGAGGGCGCGTGCGCTCCCCAGCGCGTTCGCCGCACCCCCTCTACGCTAAAAATTTTCCGCCGTTTCCAGCGCTACTGCAGGTTTTACGCGCGTGGCGAGAAACGCTCCGCAAAGCAAAATTGCCGCGCTCCAGATCTGCGCGCTCGAGAACCGTTCGCCAAAAAGCCACGCCGAAAGCAAGACCGCGCCCACCGGACTGAGCAACTGCAGTGTCTGCGAAAGCGCGACGCCGATCTCGCGAATGGCGATGTAATACAGAACGTGCGCGAGGCTGATGCAGGTGACAGCGGAGATGGCGAGCACGCCATTTACCTGTGCGCCGACGTGCAGCGGCGTCGCGATTTTTCCAAAAGCAAGAGTGAGTGGCAGCAGCATGGCGGAGGTGAGGAAACTGATGACGCCAAAACTGCGGATGGTGCCGAGCCGTGCCGAGGGGCGTTTCACGAGCACGCCATAGAGTGCCCAGCAAAACGTCGCGGTGAATGCGATCGCCAAACCGCCTAACGGCACTCGTCCTGCATTCCATCCTGGCTGAAACCAGAACACGCCGACCGCGCCTAACAATCCCAGGAAAGTGCCCACCTGGAATTGCCATTGCCTAACGACCCAGCGTTCCTCCGGGAAAAAGAGAAGCGCGAGGAGCGCGGTGATGATGACACTGGAGCGGGTGAAAATCGCATAGACGCCCGGCCCCATGTAATAAAGAGAGAGCGTCTGGGTGATCTGGTGGACAACGTTAGGCAACGCCGGGATCAGGCAGGCACCGAGAACGCGCAGGTCGAGCCGCGGCCCACTTTTGCGGAAGCGGTAGATCGCGAAAGGAAGGATGGCGAGGCAACCGACGGTGTAGCGATAGAAATTCTGCGCGAACGGGTCGTAGTAACGGTTGAGATAAAATTGGAAGAGCGACGGCGTCGCCCAGATGGCAATCGTGGCGAAAACCGCCGCGTAACCTTCCGCCGTGCGCGCCGATTTCGCGGGTCTGTCGGCGATGCTTGCGGCGGGCAGGTCGGACATGGAAAGCGAAGAACGAGAGTTTAATTTGCTGGCCTACAAGCGATTGATCGCGGAGAAACGTAATTCTACCAGGAATCAAAATGCACTACTCATCCAATCGACTCAGCAAAGTCGCGGCCAGCGCGACGATTTTTTTGTTCACTTTTCACGGGGCTCTCCTCGCTGTTTCGCCGGAAGCGGCGAAGCATGGAAACAACGGGAATGCACTGGCGCAGGCCGGCAAGTATGACGAAGCGATCGCGGAGTTCACGCTCGCCATTAATGCGAGTGTCAAGGACCCGCGCTTTTATTTGGATCGCGGCCGCGTCTATCGGGCGGCGAACAAAATGCCGGAGGCGGTCGCTGATTTCGCCAAGGCGATCGAGATGGATGCTAATAACGAACCGGGCTATTTCGAGCGCGGGAAAACCGAGCTGGCGCAGAACCAATACGACCCGGCGCTCGCCGATCTCAATAAAGCAATCGAGCTCAATCCGAACGATGCCGAGGCTTATTACCGTCGGGGACTGACGCAATATCATCAGGAAAAGTTCGACGAAGCGATCCAGGATTACACCACGAGCCTGGAGAAGAAACCTGACGACGTTGATGCCTACAATCGGCGGGCGGATGTGTACGTGACGATGACGCAGTTCGAGAAGGCCAAGCCCGATCTCGAGAAAGTGTTGAGCTTAAAACCGGGTGATCCCGCTGCGACCCAGCGTCTGCAATTTGTGAACGATAAAATGGCGCAGGCCGCTCCGCCTCCCCCGGCGCCGGCGCCGACGACAGCGCCTCCCGCGCCGACTCCGGCTCCCGCCGCGCCCTCGCTTCTTACGCCGCTCAACATCGGTCTCGGTGTCGGCGCTTTGCTCGTGATCATCATTATCATCGTGGTCATGGCGAAGAAGAAATCACCCTCCACCTACGACTAGGTGAAGCGCATTCGGGCCGCGAGTACCGAGGCCGCGGAAGCACGGAAATTGTCTTTGACAGGTGAGGGCGGGCGGTTAGCTTGCCCCCGCTTTTTCGAAGAACGAGGAAAAGTCCCATGGTCGTTCAAATTGTTGACCGGCCTTGGGACTTTCGCTTCTAACGACGGGAAGCGGACCGGTTTGTCCCGCGTTGGCGGGGGCGAACTCGAAATGAACAGCGGCCCACATAGCTCAGTTGGTAGAGCACGTCCTTGGTAAGGACGAGGTCACCGGTTCAAGCCCGGTTGTGGGCTCCAGATGAGTTCGCGGCCGGCCCAAAACACCTAACGAAAAGACAGCAGCAAGACTAAGAAACCCAAGGAGAATTCCAGATGGCTAAGGATAAGTTCGAACGCAATAAGCCGCACGTGAACGTCGGCACAATCGGTCACGTCGATCACGGCAAGACTACTCTCACCGCCGCGATCACCACCGTGCTCGCCAAGAAGGGCTTTGCCCAGGCGCGCGCCTATGATTCGATCGACGCAGCACCGGAAGAAAAAGAGCGCGGTATCACGATCTCAACAGCGCACGTTGAGTATCAGAGCGAAAAGCGCCACTACGCCCACGTCGATTGCCCGGGCCACGCCGATTATGTGAAGAACATGATCACCGGCGCTGCACAGATGGACGGCGCCATTCTCGTCGTCAGCGCGGCTGATGGTCCGATGCCGCAAACCCGTGAGCACATCCTGCTCGCGCGCCAAGTCGGTGTGCCGTCGATCGTCGTTTTCCTGAATAAGGTGGACATGGTCGACGATCCCGAGCTTCTCGATCTCGTTGAGATGGAAGTGCGTGACCTTCTCACGCAGTACGAGTTTCCGGGCGACAGCATTCCGATCGTAAAAGGCAGCGCCCTTAAGGCTCTGAATGGCGATCCCGAACAGGAAGCGCAGATCCTCGCGCTGGTCGCCGCGGTCGATGATTACATCCCCGTGCCAGAGCGTCCGGTGGATCAGCCTTTCCTCATGCCGGTGGAAGACGTGTTCAACATTGAAGGTCGCGGCACCGTCGCGACCGGTCGTGTCGAGCGCGGCATCCTCAAGAAAATGGAGGAAGTCGAAATCGTTGGCCTTACTCCTACTGCTAAGACGACAGCGACTGACATTGAAATGTTCCGCAAGCTTCTCGACGAAGCGCGTGCGGGCGACAACGTCGGCGTGCTCCTGCGTGGCGTGAAGAAAGAAGACGTCATGCGCGGGCAAGTCATCGCCAAGCCGGGCTCGATCAAGCCGCACAAGAAATTCAAAGCCGAGGTTTATGTCCTGAGTAAGGAAGAAGGCGGCCGTCACACGCCGTTCTTCACTAACTACCGTCCGCAATTTTATTTCCGCACGACCGACGTCACGGGCAGCGTGAAGCTGGCCGAAGGCGTGGAAATGGTTATGCCCGGCGATAACGTCGCGGTTGAAGTCGAACTCGGCACACCCATTGCCATGGAAAAGACCATCCGCTTCGCTATTCGCGAAGGTGGTAAGACCGTGGGCGCGGGTCGCGTGAGCGAAATTTTGGACTAACCCTTCTTTCTCCTGCTCTTGCTCCTGCTCCTGATCTCAGCGAGCGGGGAAAGAGTAGGAGCAGGAGCAAGAGTAGGAGCAGGAATAAAATTTACGCCAGTAGCTCAATTGGTAGAGTTGCGGTCTCCAAAACCGTCGGTTGGGGGTTCGAGTCCCTCCTGGCGTGGACTTATACTCGTTAGGCAATGATCGCGCGCACCAAAAACTTCTTCTCCGAAGTACGGCTCGAGTTACAGAAAGCCTCCTGGCCCTGGGACCCGAAGCAGAAGGGGATGAAGCGCTACAAGGAGCTGACTGATTCTACCATTGTCGTCATCGTCGCCATGCTTCTCCTGGGCGGATACGTCGCGCTTTTCGATTTCATTCTCGTTGCCGTGATTCACTTCCTTACTCGCTTGTAAAATGGCTCACGTCCTCGCCGCAAAAGATCAATGGTACGTCGTGCACGTCCTCTCCGGGCAGGAGAACAAAGTACGCGACAACATCGAGAAGCGCGTCAAAACCGAAGAGATGAGTGACGTCGTGTATGAAGTTCTCGTTCCGACCGAGCGCGTCTCGGAGATCAAACGTGGCAAGAAGAGTGAGACAACGCGAAAGTTTTTCCCGGGTTATCTCATCGTCAACATGCACCTGCTCGACGAGGAGAATCAACTCATCGGTCGCACCTGGTATTTCATCCGCGAAACGGCCGGCGTCATCGGCTTCGCCGGAACCAAGGATCGCCCGATCCCAATGCGGCAATCGGAAGTCGATAACATGCTCGCGCAAATGCGTGAGCGTGAAGAGAAGGTCAAACCGAAAGTAAGCTTCGAGGTCGGCGAGACCGTAAAGGTGGCGGACGGCCCTTTCCAAAACCAAAGCGGCATCGTGGAAGAGATCGATCCCGAACGCGGCAAGCTCCGTGTCTCAGTTACCATCTTCGGCCGCGCGACACCGGTAGAGTTAGAGTATTGGCAAGTCGAACGCGGCTAACGAAAGACAGACAGGATTTACAAGATTAACAGGATTAAAAATTCTTCAGGTCGCTTCTCTCTTTCTTCCATCCTGTAAATCCCTTTAATCCTGTCTAAGAAAATTTAATCATGGCTAAAGAAATCGTCGCCCACATCAAACTGCAGATCCCAGCCGGCCAGGCCAACCCCGCGCCGCCCGTCGGCACCGCGCTTGGACCGCGCGGCGTGAATATCATGGCCTTCTGCAAAGAGTTTAACGCCGCCACCCAGAAGCAGGCCGGTGACATTCTTCCGGTCGTGATAACGGTCTTTAAGGACAAGTCTTTTACCTTTATCACGAAGAGCCCGCCCGCCGCGGTTCTGCTTAAGAAGGCCGCTAACATCGCTGCCGGCTCGAAGGAACCTAACAAGACCAAGGTCGGCAAAGTCACGCGCAAACAGATCATGGACATCGTGAAGACGAAGGCCAAAGACCTGAACTCACGCACTGACGAAGCCGGCTTCAAGATCATTGCCGGCACCGCCCGTCAGATGGGCCTCGAAGTCGTCGAATAAGTCAAGGAGCGGCGGTTTGTCACCGCCGTGGAGTCGCAAAGGTTGTTCCCCGAACGCATAACTTGTTAGGCACGAGCGGCCGGCGGCCGAACGATTCATTGCACCAATCGTCGCGACGCCGTAAAATCGACTCTTAATGGAGCAGATCACCGAACTCGGCGGCTTCCTGCGCTCCCTGCTTAACTGGATCAGGAGCCGTCCTCTGCAAGCCTTTCTGCTCGCGGCTATTACCGGGACAGTCATTTACTTCTTCGGGTACCTCCGCCTTTACGCGAACCAATCCCAGCCGATCTGGGAGTGGGCCTGGCTGCGTTTCCTCCCACAATACAACCAGGAACATAGCAAGCTCATCCCGTTCCTGGTCCTATTCCTGGTTTGGTATCATCGCGACCGTATCCGGCGCGCCCATGTCGCCGGCAGCAACCTTGGACTTATCTTCATCGGGCTCGGTGTCTTCTTTTACGTCGTAGCTGCACGCGCTTTTCAACCGCGGGTAGCTCTCTTTGGTTTTCCTTTCCTAGTTTACGGTATGGTTCTCTATCTCTGGGGCAGGGACATGGCGCGCATCCTACGCTTCCCGATCGCACTCCTTCTCTTCATGATCCCGCTCGGCGCCCTCGAGCAAACAACCTTCAACTTACAATTCCTTATCATCGGTGCGGTGAAGGTCCTGAGTGGCCTTTGCGGCATCGGTCTCTACACCGTAGGCACTTCAATTCATCCTGTGCACGGCGATTGGGGCTTCGAAATCGCCGAAGGCTGCAGCGGCATCCGCTCCCTTATTGCCATGATCATGCTCACGGCGGTCTATGTGCACTTATGTGAGAAGAAGATCTGGAAAAAGATAGTTATCCTGCTCGCCTCCGTCCTTTTCGCGATCGTAGGGAACGCGGGGCGCATCTTTACCATCATCCTTCTGGGCCATCTTGGCTTCCCTAAGTTTGCCGGCGGCATTTATCATGACTGGTCGAGTCAGTTGATCTTCTTTCCTATCGCGCTCCTTTGCATGTTAGGCTTCAGCCGGCTCCTCAATATCGATTACCGAAAACGGCTCGGCAAAAAAGCACTGCGGGAAAAAGAAGAGATCGTCTATGACTACTAAGCGCCTGACAGTGCTTTTGCTTTTCGTTGGAGTAGGACTTAGCGCCATCTTTCTTCTTCCGGTTGCTACTCACTCCCAGCCTGCGGGCATCAATCTCGACCTTCCGCAGTTCGTCGGGAAATGGTATGGCACCGATCAGCAGATCAGCACGCGGGAGTTGGAAGTCCTGGCGGGCGACACTGAGTTCGCGCGCAAGGTTTACACCGACGCTTCGGGTAACTCTATCTTTGTCTCGATCGTTCTCTCCGGCGCCGATCTCGATAACAGCATTCATCGTCCGGAGCGTTGTCTCCCCGCGCAAGGCTGGACCATCGCGGACACCACTAAGTTAAAAATACCCATCGCAGCCGGACAGAAGCTAGGGGTCACGCGGCTGCACGATGTCCGCCAGGTTCCACTGCGTGATGGCAAAATGATTTCACTTTATAACCTCAACTACTATTGGTTCGTGGGTTATCATCATCTTACTGCCTCGCACATCGAGCGAGAGATGTTCGACGTGAAAGACCGCGTCTTGAAAGGTTATAACCAGCGCTGGGCCTACATCACGGTCGCGTCCGATATCACAGAAGGTCTAACCTTATTTGGACGATCGGAAGCCCAGACTGATACGATGATTCAGGACTTTATCCGCCAGATTTTCCCCGAGATTTCCAAAGAGCCGGCTAACGCCAAACGCGCGAAAAAATCTGAAAAGCTGGTAGCACTTTCACCTCTTTGAACTCGTGCTGCGCGAGATAAGTGCGCGCCACGCCGGATGAGTCATAGGTATCCGGTTTCGAGAGAAGCACGAGATCGGGTGAGTTTTCGGGCGAGGTGCTGACTCCCGGACTACCTATCGGGACTTGATAATACAATCCAGTACTCACATCGGCCAGCCACCAAACTGTTTCTCCGGAAGCGATAGCCTGCCGCGCGAACATTGCCGCCGAGCGGTAGTCATCGCGCCGATGCCGCTGCGCGAGCCGAATCTGCAAAGAAGAGAAGAGAAGAAGACATATCGCGGCAGTAGCCATGGCTCTCTTCCACATAGCCGGTGCTGCGAATAGATGAGCTGCTCCGAGAGCCATAAGGGCGAGCAGGTAGGGAAGAAGTGGAGTGAGATGTCGCCCAAGCAATCGCATATGTCCCGTAACGCCAGCACCGAAAACCAATGCGAACGGCAGCGCGATTGCGATGATAAGACCTAGGATGTGCCGCTTCCGTAATCGATCCTTTACCGCGATAAAGCCTGAGAGCGAGAGAAGAAGGATAGCCGCCGCGCCAACAGCAAGCTGCGGTAGAAAAGGCGCCAGTTCACTCATCCCCTGCGCGCGGAGACTTAGTCTTCCGGGGCCTAACCCGGCCAGGCCAGACAGTTCGTAAAAGATATAGCCGACATTACTCCAGCTCGTGCGCCCGACACCAGAGGCGCGCGCGCCAATCTGTAGCGTCCAGAGATAGTAGAGACCGAGGAGGCCGAGACATACTATCAACAAACCCGACCATAATTTGGAACGCAGAGCGCAGTTGAGAGTGCCGCGCACTCCTTTCCAATATATGACTGCGCCCATTGCGCCCAACGCCCATGGCACAGCGATCAGGCTCGTCGCGCAAAGCCCGATAACTCCTATGCAGAAAAGAGCAAACCAACGACGAGCAGCGATTTCACAAATAGACTTGTCATCCTGAGCCGGCAGAGCGCGGCGAAGGACTCCCCAAGCGTTTTTCGATTCTCCCTGTAACGATGCCGAGAGACGCATGTGAGGTCCATCGCTCCGCTCGGGATGACACGCTCGTCTCTTTGAGAGATAGCTCCTAGCATTCTCTTCGTCTAACTCCTCGTGGAAGAGCCGGAAAAGGCACGCGGCCATAATCGAGGCGAAGCAGAATAGAACCACATAGGGTCGCGCCTCACTCAAGTAATACCAAAGAAACGCATTCGTTAGGCCGAGAAGCACGATGGCGTTTTGCCGCGCGCGCTGGCGCGAAAATCCCCACGCCAGCGCTGTAACTCCACCGGCGAAAAATGGAATGTTCGAAGCGCGCAACGCCACCTCCGACGAGCCGAAAATCTTCTCCCAACCCCAGAGATAGAGCAGTTCTCCGAGCAACTGCAGATTCGAGTTACCTTCGCCGAGCAAGTTATGCCACCAAGCGGGCAAGGTTGCTTCCATCGCCTTCAAAGCCGCGGCGCCTTCATCTATCCAAAGACTCTGATTCGTCACCGCCAACGCGCCCACGACCAAAGCGGCGGCGCCGATCATGAAGTAATAGGATTGTTTTTGCACGATGGCTTTCTCTGCTAGCGTCGCCGCGGATGAGTGACCTGCCAAGGCCTGCTGCAACATCTGATGACTCCCTTGCGCGTCAGGAGCCGCCGCTCTGTGTCGATCTCGATGACACTCTCCTGCGCACGGATCTTCTTTACGAAACGTTCCTTCTTTTGCTCAAACATTCCCCATGGTCGCTCGCGCTCATTCCTCTCTGGCTGGTTAAAGGTAGAGCCTACGTCAAGCAAGAGGCTGGCCGTCGCGTAGCCTTTGCTGTCGCTGGCCTGCCTTACCGGAGCGATTTGCTTTCCTATCTGCAATCTGAACAGGAGCGCGGCCGCAGACTTATCCTGGTCACGGCGGCGGATGAATCGATTGCGCGCAAGGTCCAGGAGCACCTCTCACTCTTTAGCGAGATTATCGCCAGCAACGGCGCGATCAATCTCAAAGGAACGGTAAAGGCACAAAAGCTCGAAGAACGCTTTGGCCAGGGAGGTTTCGATTATGCAGGAGACTCATCCGCCGATCTCGCCGTTTGGCGACTGGCGCGAAGAGCTGTTGTGGTTTCGAATAGTAAACGCTTCATTGCCGCTGTGAACTCCGTCGCGCCGGTCGAGAAGAGCTTCCCCAAAAGCGAAGGCCGACTCACCGCCCTGATCGCCGCCTGCCGCCCGCATCAATGGGCCAAGAACATCCTCGTCTTTGTCCCGGTTCTTACCGCGCATCAACTGACCAACCCTCATGCTCTCCTTTCGGCGGCGGGCGCATTTGTCGCCTTCTGCCTGCTTGCGTCCGGCGTTTACTTGTTAAATGACATGCTCGACTTGGAAGCAGATCGCGCGCATGTGACTAAGCGGCTGCGTCCGCTCGCCTCGGGTAGAATTCCTATCCCGGTAGCTACCATCCTATGTCTATGCCTGCTGCTCGCTGGACTTAGCGTAGGTTATTTCGGCGGCGTAACATTTCTCGCTATCTGTAGTATCTATCTCGCAAGTAACATTGCTTACTCTACCTGGCTAAAGCGCGTCGTTATGCTCGACGTCGTCGTGCTCGCCTGCTTTTACACCTTGCGGCTACTCGCAGGCGGAGCGGCCACAGGCATCGGCGTTTCTGATTGGCTACTTGCCTTCTCGGTCTTTTTCTTTTTCGGCCTCGCGATGGTGAAACGCTATTCCGAGTTACGCTCTCTCACCACGCGCGAAGGTGTGCCTGTCGCGGCCCGTGGCTATCTGCGCTCCGACCTCGAACCGATCGGAACCTTCGGGGTCGCAAGCGGCATGATCTCCGTCCTCGTTCTCGTCCTTTATGTCATGAGTCCGGAAGTCCGTTTGCTTTATCGCCGGCCGACTCTGCTGCTCCTTCTCTGTCCGCTTTTTCTCTATTGGATCACGCGCTTGTGGTTCAAAGCCAACCGCGGAGAAGTGCCACAGGACCCGGTTGTTTTCGCCCTGACCGATCGCACCAGTTATATCGCGGGCGTTTTGGCGATGATCGTACTCTATTGCGCCACAATCTAACTCTCAGGTATTCGACAAATCGCAAGATACTGTAATTTTCGACCGAAAAGCAGGTTGAAAAAGGGTGGATAGAGGTCAATAGAGCTATAGAGACCTTCAGTCGTTAGGCTAAGGTCGTGGAGAATAGCATTCCACTCCGCCGGCCTGTTGTAACGGTAAAGGCACTTCACTCCATACGGCGCGTTCGCAGCCCAGTCGATCAAGCTCACGCGGGCTTTCGCGAGCGGTCCGGCTAACTGATGATCCTTGATCACAAGATAGCGGCGGCCCACGCGGGCGCATTCGCGCAGAAGAGCATCCGGGTCGAGTTCGTGATGCAGTACATCCGCTAAAATCACGACATCGAAGGTGCGATCGTCGAATGGGAAGCGACCGCCGCTGTAACTCGACACCGGGATTGGTTCTCCACCGCGTGGGAAGCGCTCGAGACCGCTTACCTTAACGCTAAGACCTTTTCCCGCCGCCGCGGAAGCTAACTTGGCGCCTAAAGTCCCGTTTCCACAACCTACGTCGAGGATCGAGTCGCCTTCGTGAAGATAAGGAAGGATTAACTCAGTAAGAACCCGCAGCCGAGTCTGGTAAATCGGAGCATGCAGGTGCGCGAGCAAACCTTTCATTCTGTTACTTCTGGTGAGAACCCTTTCGTTTCCATTGTCCGGATTACTTCCTCGATTCGCGGCCAGCCAGTTAAAATCTCATCCGACATATAGCGGCGATTTGGACGATAACCACGCGGCGTTAATGGTGATCGAACAATAGTCGTCGCGGGAGGAATCCATTCTTCAATTGGCGATGTCCTGACTACGGCGGTAGTGCGGCACCCAAGATAAGCGGCGAGATGCATGGGGCCGGAATCGTTTGTTATAACATAGCCGGCAGACAGCAGTGCTTCGACAAGAACGGCGTCCGCGGCTCGTGAGATATCTTTCTCTTCCAGGCCAGGCGGAAGCGGATCTCCAGGACCAGCTACAATCCTGACGGTATAACGATGTGACTGTAACATATCTCGCAATGCTGCCACCTCCGGAAACTGTTTCGAGCGCCACTGCGCGCCGACGTGAATAACAACGCTGTTACTAATTAGTAACTCCATCTGCCTTTGGCGATAGGTAGCCGCAATTTTTGCGTAATCAACGCCAGCTAGTCTCGCCCACGAGCGATAGCGATTAGTAACCGGAAGCAAGCCGATTCGATAAGGAAAGTTCACCATCGCACTCTTACGCCCAAAAAAACGCGCCCACCCAGTCATCCTGATCTTCGCCTTTGGGAAAAGTTTGCGCGCAGCTATCCAGTCACGGAGATCGCCCCGAATACTGAGTAGTCGCGAAGCCGAATAAGCCTGACTGTCAGTTGCTTCCGGATGAGAGTCGAACGGGCTGGCGCGTTTCCTGGTCGTGTAAGGAAGATCAACCGCGATGAGACTTAGGTTAAGAATATCCCTAAGTGTGGCGCGCAAGAGTGAGTGCCAGGACGAGTGACAGGCCAAGGTAGCCGGCTCCGCTAACTCACGCAGTGTCGCTGCGGCAATAATAACATCGCCGAGGCTCCATGGTTCAAAGAAAACGATCTCCCCGCTATCCAAGCTCATCGGCCCGCGGCGGCGAGGATTTTAGGTGGCTGCGTGACCCCGGACTCAACCTCTGCTGCGAGCGACTGGCGGCGAGCTTCCTTCCGATCTTCCAAGGCCAGGAGAGCCAGGAATCCAAACATGATTTCCGTGCTGGGAAAGCCGCCATTAGTCCAGCCGAGACCCAGCCAAATGACAATCCCAAAGACACCCATAAAGGCGAAGGCATGCGCATGGTCCTTTACCTTTTCTCGAAATAAGATCGGCACGAGACGCCGCAAGAGGTAGAGAAGGACCGTCAGATAAAGTATGATTCCGGTAAGGCCAGTTACCGCGATGACTGTCCACCAGCCCGACTCGTAGGCGCCAACTTTAGCGGACGACTCCTGGTAATCTTCGTTCGTTGTTTCACCCAGGATAGTTTGGCTGATGGCGTTATCGTAGGGACGAATGCCGGTCCCAAAAAGGAAGTTATGCCAGGATGAAGTCCACTTCTTAAACCCGAGGGCGCGCAGGTTTGCATGCCACTCATCGCTGGAACCGGCCTGTCCATACTTGTCAGCCTCGTTCGATGAGAAGAGAAGAATGGAGGCGGAGCGTTGGACCCGGGAAGGCAAGGGCTCGAGGAGGGTAGGTGCAACGTTAACGGTTATAAGAATCAGTCCGACAAAAAAGGAAGTGACGAAAAGGGGAGCGACCTTCCGATAAAGAACAGCAGCAAAGATTGGAATAAGGCAGAGTAAGACGAGAACCGTTCGGCCGGACCCAAAAAGCAGAGCCACGGTGCTAACGAGGAAAACAAGAAGGTGGAACGATTTTCGAACGAAGCCCCTATGAATTAGAAAGTAACATGCGGCTAGGGTAGCCATGGTCAGGCCCGAAAACCGTAGATCCGCTCCTCGATCATGGGTGGAACCAGGAAGAACGTAGTTAACAACAGGGATGTAGGCGAAAGCGTTCGTGAAATAAGTGACCAAGCCAACAACGAGCCGTGCACCCGCTGTAACATAGCATAAGAAAAGTGCGGTCGGGATATACTTGGTGGAACCAAAGCGCCAAAAGGCAATCAGGAAAATGATTACCCAATAAGCATTGAAGTAAGCACGGGTGACGTTGCCGTAGCCGCCGCCACTGTCGAGCTTGTTGTAAATGTTACTTCCCAGCCAATGTGCCAGCAGATAGATACTCAGGAGATATAGTACTTTAGGAAAAGGAGTCTTATGAGAAACCGGATTTCGCGCGCGGACTGCTCGCCCCAAGCAAAGAGGAATAAGGCTGCCGGCGAGCGCCACTTCGTGCGGGTAGAGTTTGAAGCCAAACCAAAAATAGCCACCCAGAACACCTGACACCGGCACGAGCAGCCACCAACGTTGCTTGGCCGCAATTACCCAGGCGAAAACGATAGTCAGGGTCAGCAGTAGGATAACTGTCGCGACCGCATTGTTTGCCAAGGTCACACCGATAGCTGCGCAGGCCAGTAGGCCCGTTACAGTGATAAGCCACAAGCCAAAGCGCGGCCCGATCAGATCTCGGTTAGCGAATGCCATCGGTGCAGGATAGATTGCCAAAGCGCTCAAGGCAATCTATTCGGCAGCTACCATCATGAGGACGTCCAAGATCAACGCTGCTTCCATTCGGCGGCGCCGGAATTTGGTCGCGGCGCGAACGAGCGAATTGGGCGCGCCATTGCTAAAGTCAGCCGCGAGCCTTTTCGCGCGACGAAACGCATCCTCGCCCGAGTCTTGGCGGCGTGGCGTATTGATGGGAGCGACCCATATAGGCGATATCCTTTACAATACCGCTTCTCTCAGATTTCTGGCAGAAAGGTTACCCGAATGTAAATGGTATTACTTTGTCACTCCTCCTGCGAGTCAGGTATTGGCGAACAATCCTTTTCTTGCCGGGTGTATTGATTCTCTCGACGCATTGGATTCGCTTGACGTCGCGATCTGTTATAACTCGGGAGGGTATTGGCGAGAACTTCTCGAAATATCTCGGCGCGGGTTAGCCAATCGAGTCGCCTATGTTCATAAGGGATTTTCGGGGCTCGTGACTCATGAGATAAGCATTAACTTTCCTCAGCTATTTCCAGCATACTTTCGTGACTTAGTTTCACAACTCACCGGCCTGACTCCTACCTGGTCACTCCGACCCGAGGTGTTTACGATTGATCGCGATGTTGAGCGCGCGCAATCACTGTGGGAGGAGTTAGAGTTAGATGGCACTCGGCCAGTTCTTGCCTGCTTCGCAACCAGTCGTCAGTCCCTGGGAGTTTGGCCGTCAAAGAACTTTGGAGCGGCTATTCGACAAGTTGAAGGTGCACGAGATATCCAAACTGTTCTTTTAGGTGCGCCAGAAGATTTGAGCGTTCTTACGGATTTGAAGAATGCATTTGGGCTGAGAGCGCGTGTGGCGGCCGGTAAGTTAGAGTTACTGGAGTTAGTTGCTTTCCTGCGGCGTTGCACCTCGGTCTTCTCGACCGATTCAGGGCCGCGACACCTGGCGAACGCGGCCGGCGTTCAAGTGACTTACATCCGGAACATTTCCTTTAGTCATGTTGAAGCAGGCCGCTATTGCGAGACGGAACTGGATTTGGCGCCACAGGTCGAGTTCGTTCCGGCTGCAAAGCAGGCCGAAGTATTTTCCGCGCTCGATCCGGTGGAAATAGGAAACAGAGTTACCGCGGCCGTGCGAGATTCGTGGGAGCGAAATCTAGCGAGCTAAAAGGCCTAGCACTTGGGTTTCTAACTGCGCGGCTGTTATCTGGCCGAAAAAGTTACATGTCTCATTCTTGCCATTCATGCGCGGACAGTTCTTCGGTTCCACAATTCGCGAAGCCGCGCCAAGGTTGCCCCAGAGAGTCGCGTTGAGCGAAGGAGCCGGGCAAAACGGAGAGACCGTGGGCGTCCCGACCGCGCTGGCGACATGCAAGGGTCCCGTGCTGGAGCAGACATAGACGCTCATCTCGGCGATAACTGAGCCTAACTCTCGCAGACTTAACTTCCCCATCGTAACCCAAACCCGATCAGAAGAGAGAATTTCCGATGGCCACTTCTGGAGCAACTTGATCTCGTTTTCGGTACCCGTGATGATCAGTCCGCTGTCAGTGTTAGATAAGAGGAGTGCGGCGAGATCGGCGTAAGTCTCGGTCGGTAGGTTGCAGGCATTGCCCGCGGAACCGGGATGGATGCCAAGCAACCGGCGAGCCCGCATTTTTTCCGGAATGAGGTTTCGAGCTAGCTCTTGTTCTTCTGTAGTTAGGAATAAGTCAGGTTTGAGTCCTTGGTCAGCTGCTCCTAGTGCGCGAGAGCAAGCGAGAAGTATCTCCGAGACTGGCCGCGGACGATCGACCATGTGGGAGGCAAGACATCTGTGCCCCGTTAGTCGCCCCCAAACTCCAGCCCACATGGCTATCCGCTTCTCCGCGCCCGAGAAGGTGGAGGCAAGACAAAGTCGCGATTCGCGCGCATAGGCCAGGACAAGATTGTCGTAGCGCGAGCGGCGCATCCATATTCCCAAGGGTAGCCAGCGTGTTGGAAAAGTTGGAGCGACTTCCGCGATCCCGATGCAGCGCTCGACGTAGGGCGAACCTAGGAAGATAGGCTTCAACGAATCCTGCACCAGAACATCCACCGTGTGCCCGCCCAGCGAAAGCGCGCGAATAAGCGGTGTTGTAAGGAGAAGATCGCCTAAATGGTCAAGCCGAACGACGAGAGTCTTCACACTTTAGCATCACCAAAGAAGTTCCTTCAATTCGCGTAAGACTTCGGCAGGCCGGATTGCTTTGTTGAAGCTCGTTCAAGGCGCGAATGACCCCCGGCCAGTCCTGTTGATAGTCATGCCATAAGATAACTGCATTCTCCGCCGCTAGGCGCAGAGCACTTACACTATCCTGGCGGACGTAGTCAAAGGCGTGAGAGCCATCGACGAAGATCAAGCCGGCCTTTCCTTGATAAGGTGAGAAGTCAAAGGTCGCGGAGTCGCCAAAGAGCTGAGTAATCCTGCGCGCGTAGTTGGTTTCCGCGAAGCGCGCGCCCGACTCCTTCTTATCTACGAAAGCTTCCTCCCCCGGCGCCAGTTCGAATTGCGTTTCGCCCAGGCCAGTCCTGGGCAGATCGAGTGTATAGACATTGCCATCAGCTTTAAGATTAGCCGCAATGTTAAGAGTCGTACGCCCGTCAAAGGTACCGATTTCAAAGGCAATCGGTGGGTCAGCTCGTTGCGCGAGTTGAGTTATAACCATTAATTCCAGAATACTGACATTACCTCCTTCGACCAAGGGTTCGAGAAGAGTGAGATCGAGCTTAGGAGAAAGGATCTCCGAAAGGGGGAGAACTGCGAGGCTCTCTTTCTCTTGCGGCATCTTTAGTCCAAAATGCTTTGCGATCTGAAAGATCAGAAAGCGGTGCCGACTGTAGAATACTCCCGCAGTGAAAAGGAATATGCTGCTCGCCAAAGCGTAAAGGTATTTCGGAAGAAAGCGTCTAGTGGCAGCAAGCATGAAAAGTAGCGAGCGGTTTCCTAATCCGACGGTGCGGAACATTCCGGGTAGGTAAGTCTCGAGTTACGCATTGAAAACATCAGGCTGACAGTCGCGTGCGGCCACGGCCGAGTAACCCTCTGCCGTAGTCCCAACCGGAAGCTCCCATCGATCGCAACCCGACCTTGACGATCCACCAATTGTTGAAAGACAGCTGGACGACACCCGGAACCAACACTAAGGCCCAAAGACCAGCGTACGGGACGATAAGGAAACTGAGAATAACGATAGCCAAGCCAGAGATTACGACTGGCGCCGCGAAAGGATTACGGTGAGCGGTTACTGCCAACTCCCGGAAAATACCGTGATGTCCCTCCAGGCCGCCAACGACAAAAACCGCAATAAGAAGTGAGTTAGGAAGTAGCTGCGTTTGGGAATGCAGGAGTCCCTGGAGGATTCGATTACCGAATAGCACTGTCATCGCCGCCAAACCGGTATAGACGCCCCAATACCACCGCAAGCGGGGAAAGACAACGCGGCTAATTTCCTTCTCCCTCCCGAGCACATGCATTTGCGCGATCAGAGGAATCTTGACGAGGATGAAGGTCGTGGCGATGGCCACCGCGGCGAAGACCAGCTGCATGCTTAAACCATACGACGCGGCAGCTTTCAAACCCAGGAACGCGGAACAAATCAGTGTGCCGACGCTAAGTGTTGCGTAGATACCTAACGTAACAACACCGGTTCTCCAAGCCGTCGGCCAAAGGCCCCGCAATAAGGTAGACGACCAACGCGCCGCGGCGGAGTGCTGCTTCGCACGAGTAAGTCGGTTGAAGTATGTGCGCGCCCCATTTCGAGAGATGAGACCCATGAGGAAATAACCCGCGACAGGAGCTAACAGTCCGACTCCCATGAGTAAGCCAAGGGCAGACGTCACATAGTTAACAACAAGTCCACAGACGAAGACTTGCTGGTTCAAGCGGACCTCATTGATTCCGGAGAGCAAAGGATGCCACATGCCACTGCTGATATTAACGAAGATGCCCGCGAGGAAAAGCAACCAAGCCCAAAGAACGGCGTGGGCGTCAGGTAGCAGGTGCGCCTTTTGCATGATCCAGAAGGTGCCGCCGCCACCCATAAGGACAGTCACAAGAAGGCCGATACCCAGATAATAAAGCCGCATCGTCTTAACCAAGTCGGCGAGGAGCCGATAATTCGGCTCGCGCGATGCATCACCCTCCTGCGGTATCGTCGCCACACCCGTTCCCAGAATTTCTTCCGCGCCCGCCCAGAGATACGCTGTCACACGGGACATCGTGGGATAGAATCCAAAATCGACTAAGGCAGCCATCCCGCCTAACGAAAGAAAGACATACCAAAGTCCGAGATCTTCCGGGCTCAACTTGTGTAACATCAAGGGTAGCACAAGCAAGTTTCCGCCTGCGCGGACAATGGTGAAAACGAGCGACCAGCCGACGGCGGATGAGTAAAGGCGCCGCGCCTTATTCTTAAAAAAGTCTTTCATGAATTTGGACGGCGCGCGATCGCATACATCGCTACTGCAAAATGCCATCTAAGAACAAAGGCTAAAGATTGTTGAAGAATGAGCTTCGCCTGCATCTTCCAGTCACGAATGTAGTAGGCATCGTCCACGCCAATCTTCACGAACTCGTAACCTGCCGCGCAAAGCGCGGTGCGAAGAGTGGAAGGCTGGAAGTAGGTGAGATGGATTTCACCACCAAATTCGAGTGCCCCAAAAGGAGCCGAAATCTTCGCCTTGCCGAATCGTCGTTGGAAGAGATAGTTATCTTCGTTAGGTACAGCCAGCACGAGGATGCCCCCAGGCCGCAGCAATCCGTAGACCTCGCGTAAGACCGCGGCTGGCTCAGGAACGTGTTCGAGCACGTGCCAGATGGTAGCCAAATCGAAAGTTACCTTCGGCAAATGCAGATCGGTGATCTGACCGAGGTGGATATCAACACCACGCTGACGTGCATAGTCTACACCCGCTCGAGATACTTCGGTTCCCGTCACTTGGTAACCCGTCGCCTTAGCGCTGATAAGGAATCGTCCGTCTCCGGCGCCAACATCGAGTAGGCGTCCCCTTGCAGCGTAGCGCCTAACGAGTGTAAGACGCCGTTCCCACATCGCGGCTCGCGCTGTTTCTTCCTCCTGCCAGGCGGCGAAGGTCCCGCCCGTATCGTAAGAGCGCGCGATCTCTTCCTGAGTCGGCCGAGGATTGCGAAAGTAAAGGTGACAGGCCGAACATCGGGCTATGTCCGGTTCCACCGCCGTCGGAATATCGGCATGATCGCAGGCAGGACATTTCGATAATCTCTCGAATTCGAGAAATCCGGAATGATAGGTGGTAGCCAATTCTTTCATGCTAAGTCCGCTGGGCGAAGAGATAGGATTCGTCGAAGGGCGTGCGGTGTTCGGCTTCGAAGCCATGGGACCGTAGCGTAACTAAGAGCTCCTCACGCGGGACGGGGCACCAATCGTGATACTCACACGCGAGTATGATCGTCGAAGGTAACTCGGGAAGGTGCGCGCACAGCCACTCGATGATCTCGCCTTCCGCACCTTCACAATCAAGTTTCAAGAAGAGAGTATGCGACTTAGTGAAATCTATGCAGTCGAGGGACACACTCTGTAACTTAGCTGAAGGGCCATTGCCATGTAAAATGATCCCCGACGCTCCCCCCGCGCCGAGCTGCGAAAAGACTACTTCCCGGCCATCCTTTGTCACCGCCGCGCGGTGAAGGGTTACGTTGTGCAACTGGTTTACGGCGACATTCTCCGCTAACAAATCAGCGTGAGTTATCGAAGGTTCAAAGGCATGCACGTAGGCTTTTGGATGAGTGTGGGCCGCGAAGCACGAGAACGCGCCGATGTTTGCGCCTACATCCACGATGAGGTCAGGGACGCAAGCGCGCACCCTGTAAACATCGGCGATCGCGGGCTCGAAGACTTCGCCCCAGGTGCTTCGTAAGGGTGGCATGGGTCGAAGTTGAAGGCCGCTGCGGAATTGTAGTAATTCCAAAGTCGAGGTCGCGCCGAGCTTCGCCAGAGTTATAGCTGGCCAGTTAGAACAGGCCCGGACCGTAGCTCGAAAGGTTTGCAGCTTTCGCCTGACGAGATGTGGAAAGTTCATCGCCTGAGTCAATCGTTCCCGAGCTGGCCTTGTAACAATGCTCCTTCATTGATTGGCCGGTAGCAGGCGTAGCGCCGCCGGATGGAAAGAGTTGCGGCCAATGGTCGTAACTTGTCTTTCCAAGTCGGCGGAAGCCAGGCGCGCACTTTGTCTCGTAAGAACGTCGCGGAGGCGGGTGGCGTGGGTCTCTCGCTCGCGTCTTCTTTCCATCTGCGCGCATAGTCACTCTGTTGCGGGACGTGAAGGAATGGTGCGCGAGCCTCAATCTTTTGCGCGAGGACGAAGAGGTAGGTTGCGCGGTTATTCTGAAGTTCTACCCGGCCGCCGAATTCTTCTGGGTCCATAATGCGAAACCAAGTGTCTTTTTCTTTTGTTAGGATTGCGCTGACTTTGAATCCGTTATTCTCGCAAAAGACACGAAAGTAAAGTTCGGGACTAAATTGGTAGAATCCATGTCCACAGAAGTTATTGGCCGGAGTGATACCTAGAAAATGTCCGCCGACCTTTAGCATTTCCATGCAGTTCTTGATTGCTTGTGGGAAATTGAAGATGTGCTCCAGGCACCCGCCGTCAAAAACAGCGGTAAATCGGTCTTTCAGAGTATCCGGAAATGGGGCGTTCAAGTCGGCGACGAACGTTGCTCCTTCGTAGGAAGAGTTATCCACAGACGCGACTTCATTAGCGCCTAACCAAGCAAAGAACTTCTCCGCGTAATCTCCTGAGTCAGCCAGGAAATCTCGCGCTGATAATCTCGATTTACGGAGGTCAAACAAGTGTTGTAACTCGTTGACGTCTGGGAAGAAGTTTTGGCGGCCGAGCATGATCGTATTGGAGAAGGAAGCACCCGCGGCATTGGCGGCGAAGAGGAACTTCGTCCCGTTACTATCGAGTCCCATTCGTCCTTTCAAACACCAGGATATTTTCCGCGAAGTGGTCTGGTAGGTTCCGGAATAGTTTTGTCGTGTCGGCTAGGGCGAAGCCGCGTTCGCGCATGAGAGCGACCCAGTATTCAGGAGGTTGTTCGTTCAGATGTCCTAGTCCTCCCTGTCCGGGCCGGGCGGCGGAGAGAAGGATGCGGCTACTGTGATTCGTTAGGTTCTCTAAGAAAGCAGACACATAGCGCGGATGAATGTGTTCTGCGACTTCGAAGCACCAGACAAGGTCGAAGGTTTCGCCCAAGTTGATAGGTGAGTTTAAGTCATGTTGCTGAATGAGAGAGGCGTTACGCGCTTTGGAGATGGCAAGGGCCGAGCCTTCAAGGCCGCGGACCGAAATGTCCTTACTCTTGAAATAGTCGAGACTGATTCCGGTGCCGCAGCCAACGTCCAAAACTGAACTGGGGTGGTATAGGTCTATGGTTAGGTCGAGGATTTCCTTTGGAAAGATCGAGCACATCGACATCTCTTCTTCCTGAGTGAAGATGGAGTTATCCAGTATCTCACGAGGCGCACTCTTATGACCAAGTCGGTCTTGGAGTTTCACCAAAGTTTGATAGCAGACATGGCCGCAACGATAGAGCACCGATTCGCGAGGGAGCGCGCTTTTCAAGCGCACGCGAAGACGTGTCAGCCACATATTACTGGCAATAGCCTTCGCCGAGATAGAGAGACGATTTACTGCCTGCGACGTGAAGGAATTGGGCATTTTCCAGTCCGCGCGCAAAGGTCGCGCGTTCGTGTCTGAAGACATTCCGCCAAAGCGGTCGCGCTAGGTGGCCAATTGTCAGGGCGGCGGCTTTGGAACGGAGAAGGAACGGCATTTGTCGTGGGCTGATGTGTTGGCGGTACCAATGCCACCAGAGTGTGTTATAGCCAGCGCCGAAATCCTGGAAACGGTTCTCGGCTTGTAACGCGTAGGAGACGTGTGGCTGATCGGCGGCGTGAGCGAATGGGTCGTTTGTTTTTAGATGAGTTCTTTTCCGTGCGCGCCAGCTTTCGTAAACACCTTCGAGGAATTCAGCTTGCTCCCGAGGGATAACAAGAACGCCGGTGTTAAGGATTTGCAGACCCGACATGTCGCGTGACTGATCGACTGCGTAGTCTTCGTAGTAGCTGGCGACGAATTCGGGCGACCATCCTGCTTGTGCGCTTTCTGAAGTGATGCCGATCAAGGGCGACTCCCATCCTTCGAGAAGCGATTCTGCCTTTGCGTTAATGAAGACGTCGTTATCGAGAAAGAGGAGCCGCTCGGCGCGACGTAGCTCTGGCGCGCGATAAAGGACATGTTTATTCCAGTAGAAGTCTTCTCCGGCATAGGACTTTTCGAGGATGACCATGGGCAGGCTATGTCTTTCGCTATAACGTCGCCATGAGGGCAGGGTGACTTCCAGGATACGTCCCTGCCGGGAGTCATAGCAGACACCAACGATCGCTTCTTTCATCCGTGGCCGCGCAGACGTTGATAGCCACTGCGCAGCATTAACATGACTGAGCGCGGCATGAGAAGGACCGGGAAGGTGTGCAACCAAAAGGTTGCGTATCGGCCATAGTGTTTAACGCAGAGCGCGAGCGCGTCTCGGAAAAAGGAGAATGGAGCGCCGGCGCGCTTTGCCGTGACGATGTGATGCCGCGCATGGGTGCGCGAGATTTCAGCCATTGCTTCGTGATAGAGAGTGGTGTCGCGGCCAAAGACATCACCGATGGTTTTTTCGTAGCCGCAGACATCCATTTGCAAACGGCCTAACTGTCCGAGGGCGCGGAAGGAATCGTTGTCGGCGCGGAAGGCGACACAGGGTTCGGCCAGGAATTGCCAGCGCGGCTTTTTCACGAGCATGCGGGCGATGACGTAGAGTTGGACATAACCAGTGAAGTAGGGCTCAAGGTTTTCGTGGTTAACGATATCTTTCCAAAGCGTCCGGTTGACGATCTGACAGGAAAGAAAGCCAAGTCGATCAAGCAGGCTGAGAAAGACTTCGTTGGCGTCGTGGTAAAGAGCGCTTGTCCTTTGTTTCAGGTCGCGCACGGGTAGGCGAGACTCCAGGTTACTATCAAAGGAAATTCTATTAGTCGTTAGGCCGGTTAAGTCGGGCACGGAACGCAGGGTCTGCAAAACTTCGGCCAGCGCGCCCGGTTCGAGGCGGTCGTCATCGCCGAAGAGCCAGCAGTACTCGCCGCGCGCGAGGTCAACGACATGAAGTAAGTTGCGGTCGTAGCGCAGCGCTGGATCCGAGCGTTCATAAGTAAGTTGTGGCAGGCGCGTGCGATAACTCTCGACTAGCTCTTGTGTCTCGTCGGTCGAAGCATCGTCGGAAATAACGACTTCTATCTCCGGTGTGCTTTGCTCTGCAATGCTTTCCAGGAGGACGCGGAGGTAGGACGCACGATTGCGCGTTGGGATACAAAAGGAAAGATATGGTGCAGGAGCAGTCATGACTCGGCAATAGGAAGCTTGGTCACGAACGCCGCGCGCACGCGATCGCTAGATCACATCGGCGAAGGTGCGTTCCGTTTTTCGGAAATACCAGATGCCGCTGACGAGCAGGATAACGATGGTGATAAGTGAGAGAAGAAGGCTTTGCTGCGGGAAGGCGCTACGGCCGTTGGAGACCGACCAGCGGAAGCCGTCGATGACACCTACCATGGGATTGAAGTCGTAGAGCAAGCGCCATTTCTCCGGCACGAGCGCGCTGCTGAAACCGACCGGCGAAACGAAGAAGCCGAACTGGACAATGAAAGGTACGACGTAGCGGAAGTCGCGGTATTTCACATTCAAGGCAGCGAGCCAAATACCTGCGCCGGCCGAGGCGAGCAACGCGAGCAGGGTAAAGACTGGCAGCATCAAAATAGGAACGCCGACCCATACGCGATAGATCGCCATGATAACGGCTAACAGGACCATCGAGATCGCGAAATCGACAAAGGAGACTATGACCGCGCTCGCCGGCACGATAAGTCGCGGGAAGTAAACTTTCGAAATGAGGTTGGCGTTGTTGATCAGGCTGCCGCTGCCTTCGCTTAGCGACTGGGCAAAAAGTTGCCACGGCAGCATTGCGCCGAAAACCATTACCGGGTAGGGGATGCCGTCGGCGGGTAACTTGGCGATGCGGCTGAAAACGAAGGTGAAAACGATCATTGTCAGCAACGGCCGTAGGACAGCCCAGAGAATGCCGATGACGGTTTGCTTGTAGCGCACGAGCACATCGCGCCAGGCTAGAAAATAGAACAGCTCGCGATAGCGAAAAAGATCGCGCCAGTAATTCCGCTCGGTGTGTCCGGCTTCGATGATCAGTTCGGTCGCGGCGTGTGACATGTTGCGCGCAGGGTAGCACTAACAGCTTTAAGTTTTAAGTGATTAAGTTCCTAACGGGAGAAGACGTGTCCCGAAACCCCTGAATGAAGCTCTTAAAACTTAGAACTTTAGAGTGGTCAGCGCAGACCTTCCCGCTCCATCAGTCTCCGCAGCCGTTCTTCATTCTCAGGCTCTTCCTTTAGTTCCAGAAGTGGGCGTAATTCATCGAAGATGAGCTGAAAGTTCAGGTGCGGACCGTGGCGTTCGAGAACGTGTTCGATATCTGCCCAGTCGCGGTTTCGACCGGCGAAGGCTTTATGGATGATGAGATCCTCAGCGCTACAAGTGATCAAGTGTTCGCCTGATTCCAGTTTCCAAGGGCTAGCTCTTTCCACGGTTATTTATTCAAAGGGCAAGCCCGCCAGCGCGATGTCGAAGGGGATGCCGGACGCATCTTCGATCAGCAGGACGCGGCGTCGCAGGGCGAATTCGCGCGCGTCTTCGCGGCGAGAGCGAAAAGCGCTCAGCAGAGTGTCAACATAGTGTTCTTCATTCTGAAAGTAGGTCAGGAGCGTCAAGTCGCCGTCCTTGGTTTGGCGCTGCTCCCCCCATCGTTGCACCGTCACGCCTCCGATGTAGCAAGTGCGCCAACCTTGCGAGGTGCAGAACTGCTGCACGCGGACTGCGGCGGCAAAGAGTGGGTTCACCGGGGCGGTCGAGCTCGCATGAAAATTCGCTGTTGCTCGACCAGACCACTCGAAATCTTCATCTTCAGTGGGATGTAAAATTTATCAGCCTCCGCAAGAAGAAGATCACAGTTCGCGAGCACATCCGCATCCGTCAGTGCGCGCAATTCCTCGCGTTTGATTTCGAGTAATCCTTTTTCCGCGAGCCGCCATTGCGCCATCCATTGCCGTTGTTCCTCCGGCGTTTCGGCCATCCGGATTTTAGGCGGAGTTTGATCTTGTTCGCTCATGAAGTGCCAAGGTGAATTTAGCGGACCGAAGGAGTTGAATCAACTTGCGCGAGCTAACTTACACGTTGTGATTTGACCGTTGGCGCGTAAACTTTTCCCATGACTACTGCCGTCGCCGAAGAGAAGAAAACCGGAAGCAACACGAGCCAGCTCGATCAGCTAAAAGAGTTTACCAAAGTCGTCGCGGACACGGGCGATTTCGAGACGATCAAGGATTTCAAGCCGCAGGATGCGACGACGAATCCTAGTCTGATTTTCGCCGCCACCCAGAAGGAGCAGTATGGCCACTTGCTCGACGAAGTGTTGACCGACCGCAAGAGCAGCGGACTCAGCGGGACGGCGCAGATTGAAGACATCATTGATAATCTACTCGTGGCTTTTGGCGCGGAGATTCTCGGGATCGTGCCGGGACGAGTCTCGACCGAAACCGACGCTCGGCTTTCTTTCGATACGGAGGGATCGATTAACAAGGCGCGGCAGTTGATCAAGCTCTACGAAAAGCGCGGGATCGATCGGCAGCGTATTCTGATTAAGATTGCGTCCACCTGGGAAGGCATCAACGCCGCGGAGCAACTGCAGAAGGAAGGGATTAACTGCAATCTCACTTTGCTCTTTTCGCTCGCGCAGGCGGTGCGTTGCGCGGAGGCGAAGGTCCAGCTCATCTCGCCTTTTGTCGGGCGCATCTATGATTGGTTTAAGGCGGCGAACAAGCGCGACTACACCGGCGCAGAAGATCCGGGAGTTATCTCGGTGGGGGAGATTTACACTTACTACAAGAAGTTCGGTTATAAGACTGAAGTCATGGGCGCGAGCTTCCGTAACATTGGACAAATCCTGGAGCTAGCCGGTTGTGATTTACTCACCATAAGTCCGGAGCTACTGGAGAAGCTGGCTAAGAGCAATGAGCCGGTAGAGCGAAAACTCGATCCCGAAAAAGCGAAGAACGCTGAGGTGACAAAGCTGGAGCTCGATGAAAAGACCTTCCGTTATTTGCTCAATGACGATGCCATGGCGACCGAGAAAACCGCGGAAGGGATTCGCAAGTTCGCGGTCGATATTGTGAAGCTGGAAAAATTTATCGCTGGGAAAGTGAAGTAGTTTCTTCCACAGATTTACGCAGATTTTTTTGATCTGTGTTTAACATCGTTCTCGTTGAGCCGGAGATTCCGCCGAATACCGGGAACATCGGGCGGCTGTGTCTTGCGACGCGGGCGACATTGCATCTTGTCGGCCCGCTTGGTTTCGCGCTGGACGATCGCACCTTGAAACGCGCCGGTTTGGATTACTGGTGCGAAGTCGAGCTTCGCATGTGGAATTCGTTAGGCGAACTCCAGGCGCAAAGTCCCGCAGCGCGTTACTTCTACCTAACGACTAAAGCAGTGCGCCCTTATCATCGGGCGCAGTTTCAGCCTGGAGATTTTCTGGTTTTCGGGCGGGAGACAAAAGGACTTCCGGAAAGCCTGCTCCGTGCGCATCCGGATCGCACCCTCACGATTCCGATGCATGGCACGCGCAGCCTTAATCTCGCCACGGCGGTCGCCATCGTGCTCTTCGAAGCGGTGCGGCAGCAGGAGGGTTGAGGGCGGGGGCTGGCAGCCGTTTTTTGTTTGAATAATTGCAGTGCCGGCGCGGTCGAATTTCACGAGGTTAAAACTTATGAAGAAACTAATTCTCTTAGCGCTCGCTCTCAGCTTGTCCCTGGCGCAAGTGGTGCGTGCAGATAACGACAACGAGAACGACAGGAACAATAAAAAGAAACGCAGCCACCAAGCGGCGACGGCCGCGGTGCCGGGACAAACGGTCCGGCGACCAGTCGGTCAGGTGGGTCAGCCAGCGCTGCGTGGGATAACTCCAAGCCGTAGCTATGTTAGCCCGCAGCGTAGCTATGCGAGCACCGGCCAGACTTACAATAATCGGGCCTATCCGAATCGTGGCACCGCGAATAGTCTGAATCGAAACGGAGATCGCGGCCGCCCGGTGACAAACGCTCGGACTACGAATGTGTCGAGGCAATCTGCGGGTTTGAATCGCGCTTCAAGAAACTTCAATCGCAATAGTTACTCCGTCGCAAGAAGCCGCGTCATTCGGACCTATCACGATCGCGGTTGGTGGAGGAGTCATTACAACACCACCTTCGTGCTTTTCGGCGGAGGTTATTATTACTGGGATAGCGGTTACTGGTATCCGGCGTTTGGCTACAGCCCCTTTTACAATAACTACGCCTACAGCGAACCAATCTACGGTTATAACAACCTGGCTCCCGGTCAGGTCTTGGAAAACGTGCAACTGGCGCTGCGCGATCAGGGTTACTATCAAGGGCCGATCGACGGTTTGATTGGGCCGCAGACGCGAGATGCGCTCGCCGCTTTTCAGCGGGATAACGGGCTGGTCGAGACCGCGGCGGTGGACGAGCCGACCTTAGTCACGCTCGGTCTCGCCTAACGAATTCAGGAAAACAAGGCGCCGCGTGAGATTCGTTCTCACGCGGCGTTTCTTGTTTTGGTGACTGGATCGCCGACTGACGTCCTAGTCGATCACCCGCGTCGCTGTCTCCGTGCCGCAGCCGGTCGCGATCAGGTTGCCCGTGGTGTCGTAGGTCTCGAAGCTCACGTCGCTCGTGAAACTGTCGCCGCCGGCCTCGAGCTGTATGTCGCGCGTGACCTTTTGTACCCCGGAGAAAGTGCCATCGGGCAGGAAGCGGAAGAACTCAAAAGTGGCCGTGTAATAACCGGCCTCGGTTCGAGCCCAACGCCCAAAACTGGGACTGCTCAGCGCGGGTGGCATATTGTTGGTCTGCGTGAGGGAGCCGCCCCGGATAAACATGCCGAGGCCGCGAAAGCCCGCGAGCACGGTGCCAGATTGGCAATCGACGATGGTCACCTGCGAATCCCAGACGCCTTCGATGCGGTCGCCGCGCCGTGCTTCGAGCGAACTGGGCGCGGTGGCTGCGAGGGAACTGGCGGCGAGCAGGGTGAGCGAAGCCAGCAGAGCGGCGCGGCCGGCGAGATAGCTTTTCGTTAGTCTTGTTTTCATTTTCGTTGTCTCCTTTTTGGTTGGTGTTTTCTTAGCCGGGATCAGAGTTAGTCTGAGCCGGCTTGGAGAAGACGTTACCTTGGGGATCGGTGAAAAATCCTTAGGCCGTGACTGAATTTTCCTGAAATTTTCTAAAAGGCATGACCAATCCCCTAACGACCGCTTACGAGTTTGGAGACTTCTCGCTCGACGCGGGGCGGCGGCTCCTGCAGCGGCGCGACGGCACGCCGGTGCCCCTGACCTCCAAGGTCTTCGAGACGTTGCTCTGCCTGTTGCGCCAGCACGGCCGCGTCGTAACCAAGGAGACGCTCATGAAAACGGTCTGGCCCGACACGATTGTCGAGGAGAATAACCTGACCCAAAACATCTCTGCTTTGCGCCGCATTTTCGGCGAAAATCCCGGGACGCATCACTACATCGTGACTGTGCCCGGGCGCGGCTACCGCTTTGTCGCTGAGGTCACCGCGGGCCTGACGCGAGGCGTCTCCGCGCCCGTCGCCGGGAAGATCAGAACCCTCGCTGTCCTTCCGTTCAAGCTGCTCCTGCCCGAAAGCCGCGACGCTGCTCTGGAAATGGGCATCACCGACACGCTCATCGCCCGGCTCGGGAAAATCAAAGAAGTCGCGGTGCGCCCGCTCAGCTCGGTGCGCGCGTTCGGAAGTTTGGAACAGGATCCGGTCGCGGCCGGCCTCGCGCTCGGCGTGGAGTCGGTCCTCGACGGGACGATCCAGCATGGCGGCGATCGCATTCGAGTGGTCGCCCGGCTGATTAATGTCGCTGACGGCAGCTCGCTCTGGACCGACCGGTTCGATGAAAAATTTACGGACGTCTTCGGGGTCGAAGATGCGATTTCCGGCCGGGTCGCGCAGGCGCTCGCGATTCATCTCAGCCCGGAAGAACAAGAGCAAATCGCGAAACGCCATACCGGCAATTCCGCGGCCTATCAGCTCTATCTGACCGGGCGGTACCATTGGAGCCGCATCACGCCGCCGGAGATCAGGAAAAGCATGGAGTATTTCCGGCAGGCGATCGAACTCGATCCGGGCTACGCGCTTCCCTACGCAGGGCTGGCCGAAGCTTATCGCTCGCTGCCGATCACGAGCGACATCCCACCCCAGGATGCTTTCCCGCAGAGCAAAGCTGCGGCGGTCCGGGCGCTGGCGATCGACGACACACTCGCCGAACCGCACGCCACCCTCGCCTTCATTCATTTTTGGTATGACTGGGATTGGGCGGGCGCCGAGCGCGAAGCGTTGCGCGCGATTCAGCTGAACCCGAACTACGGATTTGCTCACATCGCCTATGGTCATCTCCTCTCCGATCTCGCGCGGCACGACGAAGCGATCGCGGAAGCCGAGCGCGCCTGCGAGGTCGAGCCGGTCTCGCTGATCGTGAATGCGCTTTGCGGCGCGATTTATTATTACGCGAGCCGCTTCGACGAAGCTGTTGCGCGCTTGCGTCGAACTCTCGATTTGGAGCCAAATTTCTGGGTGGCGCGGCTCTTCCTGGGGAAGGCTTACACCGAGCAACGAAAATACGCCGAGGCGCTCGAGGACTTCGCGCAGGCGAAAACGATCTCGCGGGGGAACTCGGAAACGATCGGCATGATCGGTTACGTGCATGCGCTGCGGCGTCAGCCCGCGAAAGCGAGAGCGATTCTCGCCACGCTAAAATCGGCCGGTCCGGAGCGCTACGTTCCTCCCGTGAATCTGGCGGTGATTCACCTTGGCCTCGGCGAAATCGACGAAGCCTTTGCCTGCCTGGAAAGAGCGTACGCGGAGCGGGATGTGCGGCTGAGCTTTTTCCGGGTCGATCCGAAGTGGGACCCGATCCGCGGTGATCCGCGCTTCGTCGCGTTGCTCGCGCGCCTCGGTCTTTAAGCCCGGACGCCGTTTGCGACCGCGATGGAGTTGGCGAATGCTGGCCACGCCATGCCGGAAGCCCAACTTGTCGCGCGCGATTTGCGCCGGTCCTTTCAGATCGGGCGGCGCCGGATCGAAGTATTGCGCGGAGTCTCGCTGGAGGTGCAACAGGGCGAGGCGATTTTCTTGTGCGGCGCCTCCGGAGCCGGAAAAACCACGCTTCTTTACACTCTCGCCGGCCTCGAGCGCCCGGAGTCGGGCGAGGTGGAGTTTGAAGGGCGACAGCTCTATCGCGCTGGCGAATCGGCTCTGGCGAAGCTGCGCAATCAGAAGATGGGTTTCGTTTTCCAGGGTTATTTTCTGCTTCCGGAATTAACCGCTTTGGAAAACGTCATGCTCCCAGGAATGATCGGCCGGCGCGCCGCGAAGGATGCCTGCGTCAAGAGTCTCGAGGCCGTTGGCCTGGGCGACCGGATCAATCACCTGCCGCCGGAACTCTCGGGCGGCGAACAACAGCGCGTCGCCATCGCGCGCGCCCTAACGAACGATCCCGCGATTATTTTCGCCGACGAGCCGACGGGCAATCTCGATTCCAAGACGGGCGAGGCGATCATGGATTTGCTTTTCGATCTGGCGCGCGCGCACAGAAAAACTCTCGTGGTCGTGACGCACGACGACGACCTCGCCCGGCGCGGCGACCGCACATTGCGGATCGCGGACGGCCTCCTCGCTGCCTGAACTTATTGTTAGGCCGGAATCGAAAGCGTGCGCCACGGTTGAATGGAACCCGCCCCCATGTTACCTTCCCGACTGGCTCGGAGCCTCCGCGATCCGCGACTGACTACCAGCCTAACGGAAAGCTCCAGCTTATTTTCCCATGTCTTCTTTTACCGGCGCGATCGAAAGCCCGACGATCACCGAGGAAACAAAGACCAGGGAAGCGCGCGACCTTCCCTGGCAGGTCGTGGTGCATAACGATCCGGTGAATCTCATGAGCTACGTCACGATGGTTTTTCAAAAGGTCTTCGGCTACCCGAAGCAAAAGGCCGAGATGCACATGCTCGAAGTGCACCGGCAGGGCCGATCAATTTTGTGGCATGGCGTGCGCGAGCGCGGGGAACTGTTCGTGCAGCAACTGCACGGCTATCTCCTCCTGGCGACGATCGAGCGGACGGAATGACGATGGAAGTCTCGCGCAACAACGGCACGCTGGAGATCAAAGAGATCGATCCGTTTCTGGCCGAGTTGTTGCGCCAGATTCCCGAGAGCGGCAACCCGCGCGCGATTCCCGCGGCTGAGCGCCGGCTTTTTAGTTCGCCGGCGAATCCGGAGACCGAGAAGGAAATTTGCGCGGAATGGAAGCTCTATGTCGAGCCGGAGCTGCGCCGTATTTTCGAGACGGCGACTGAAACCGTGCAGGGCGACTTGCGGCAGCTCAACGGTAACGAAAAGCCTTTCGCGAATTGTGCGCTGCGCATTCCGCTGGGGAACTCCGAGGCCTGGCTGAATGCGCTCAATCGCGCCCGGCTGGCGCTCGCGGCGGAGTTCAGTTTCACCGAGGAGGAGTTATCCGATCATTATCGCTCGCCGATCGGTTCGCGGCGCGATCTCGGTTTGTTCCAGGTGAACTTCTACGGCTTTCTCCAGGAGTTTATTCTGCGGGAAATGGAATGTAGCACCCAGCCGGCGTCGCCTAACGAATCGACTCCGCCTAACGAGTAACCGGCGATGCGGGCGCGACCTCGGAGGTTTTGCCTAACGAGCGGTGTCCGGCTTGCGTTCGCGCACCATTTTCATCAGGCGCTCTTTCAGCGCGTCGGAAGCCTTTGCCGGACGCAGGCTGAGTGCGAAGGCCTCGTGCAGTTGATAGCATTCAGTAATGAAATCTTCCGCCTTCTGTCCGAACTCTGCGCGCGCTTCTTCGAAGTCGAGATTCTCGCCGTCTTCCAGCGCGCCGATGACGTAGAGCCGGGCGCGGTTCTGGAATTCTTCAAAGCTCATCTCTCAGTTCTTTCAGACCGTCGTAGATTTTTTTTAGCCCCAATTCGAGGCGCGTCTTGACCGTCCCTAAAGGTGTATTCGTATTTGCGGCGATTTCGCGCTGACTCATCCCGCGAAAAAATGCGAGGTCGATAGCCTGTTGTTGCGCGGGCGGCAGGCCGTTGATCACTTTGCGCACGAGGAGGCGCGTATCGGAAAAATTAATTTCCTCCTCGGTCGCGTTGTGCACCCAGGCATCTGGTTGCTGTTCGGTTTCGTTTTGCAACCGCTCGCCCGCGCGCATGTAGGCCTGCTTTTTGCGCAAGCCGTCGATCGCCCGCCGCCGCGCCAGGGTTACCATCCAGCCTAACGGTTTTCCTTTTTGCGCCGAGAAGTTTTTTGCCTGATTCCAGAGCTCCATGAAGATCTCCTGTAGCAAGTCGTCTGCCTCTGCTTCGTTATGCACGACGCGGAGGATGAGCGCTTTGATGATGCCGTTGTAGCGATCGTAAAGCTGGGAGAGCGCGTCCGGATCTTCGCGCTGGATTCCAGCCATCAGCTCCAGGTCGGTTGGTTGCCCCGGCTCCAAGGGGGGGCTCACGGCCGGCAGGCGTGGACCGGATTCCTCGAAGTCGGGATCGTTAGGGAGCTTGGGTCGGCGTGGCATCGGGCGTCGGCAGGGAAGAAGATGTAAAGCGGGCGTCGGAAGGCGTCCACCGGCATTTTGACGCAATCACCGAACTTAAAATTCAATGGTGGCGTGACTCCCGGGAAAACGCCTTTCGCCGAGAGCGATTGTTCGTCCCCAAGTTCGCGCGATAGGCTCATGGATGAAGAATGAACCCTGCGCGCACATCGAGACGGTCGAAACGATCAAACGTCCGCAGAGACAGGAGTGCGCGGAATGCGTCAAGATCGGCGCATCGTGGGTTCATTTGCGCACCTGCCAGACATGTGGACTTACTTTGTGCTGTGACTCATCGCCGCATCGCCACGCCAGCAAGCACGCGCGCGCCGTCGATCATCCGGTCATCGCTTCCGCGCAGCCGGGCGAGCGCTGGCTCTACTGTTATCCCGACGACGCGATCGCCGAATACTAACGCCGGCGAGTCCTTTACTCGTTAGGCGGCGTCCTCACGGCTCGGCGGGTTGAGCTTGCTCTCGTCGAGCGCGGCGCGATCCCATTTCCCGAGACGCGACGCGGCGTCGTAAGTGCTCTGGGCGAACTCCAGCAACAGGTCGTCCGGCGACCGCGCAGTGCGGACGGCATCGTAGGCGAGGGTGAACTCGTGCAGTTGCGGCGAATAGTTAGACTCGTTAGGCGAAGCCGCGGCCTGCGCGAAGCCGGCCGGTTCCGGGTAGGCATAGGAATAATAGAGTGGCGTGGGAAGGTCAGCATTCCCGGGCCAGAAACCAAGACTGCTCACTTCCTGCGCATAAGCCTCGCGCGCGACCGCGAGCGGCAGATGCGGAACGCCGCCGGGATGCGACGGAGCAGGGCGACCGGAGAAACGTGTCACGGCGAGATCGAAGCTGCCCCAGAAGAAATGCACCGGACTGCACTTCCCGCAAAAGCGCGCGCGAAACTTTTTGAAGACGCGATCCGATTGGAGGAGAATGCGCCAGAAACGATGCGCCGCTTCCGGGTCGTAGGAGCGATGCAATTCGTCGAGATCGAAGCGAATCGGATTCGCGATCTCGTTAGGCATAAGATCGATCTTCACGGGCAACTGCAAATCCTCGAGACCGGCCATCACTTCGCGATAGAAATCGGCGACCGATTGCGCGCGCAGCTTGACCAAGTGCTGGCGACCGTCGCTTTTGAGAATGCGCAAATGGTGATCGATGAAATCGAAGCGTAGCTCAAACGTCTGCCACCCATGCGGTATCGGCGAAGTCGTTAGGCCGCGCGCGGTCAGGTAAAGAGTGACGTGCCAGGAGTGATTGATCCAAGGGGAAAGTTTGAGCCGGATCTTTCCGATAATCTGCGTCCACATATGCAGCGTCTCGGCTGTGTCTTTCCAAGACGCGAAGGGTAACTCGGGCCAAGCTTCGTCGCGCTCGTGAGCAGAAGGATTCATCACGATACTTTCACCCCGTCTCCTCCCGCGTTCATCCTTTTTGTGAGTTTTAGACAGGATTAACAGGATTTATAGGATTGGTTAGGAAATGGCGGGCAAGGCTCAATGCAAATCTTCGGGGAGGACGGGCTGGTAGCCCGTCGTTCGGCGCAGGTTGCGCCGAACTCACGGCGCGTGGACGGCTCAAGATCGGTCAGCTCCCATGAGTTGCGCTGCGCGCAAATGCAGCCGGCAGACTGCCGGCTGCGACGGGCTACCAGTCCGTCCTCCCCGGAGACTTGCCCCCGCCGCCGCTTTATTTCTTCGCCTGCGCGTCCTTCGCGCCGGCGTTGAAGAGCGACAGGTATTGGCCGTAGCCCTCGGTCTCCATCTTCTCCTTCGGGACGAAACGGAGCGAAGCCGAGTTCAGGCAATAGCGAAGACCAGTCGGGGCTGGACCGTCATCGAAGAGATGTCCCAAGTGCGCATCATCTTTCTTCGAGCGCACTTCAGTGCGCGACATGAACAAACTCCGATCCGTCTTCTCCACGACATTCGACTTATCAATCGGTTTCGTGAAACTCGGCCAGCCGGTGCCGCTCTCAAACTTATCCTTGGAAGAAAAGAGCGGCTCGCCGCTGATCAGGTCAACGTAGATGCCTTCCTTGTGGTTATTCCAGTACTCATTACGGAAAGGAGGCTCGGTCCCGTTCTCGCGAGTTACGCGGTACTGTTCGGGCGTGAGTTTTTTGTGCAGGTCGGCGTCGGACATATTTTTTAGTGCGATTGTTTTATTAATTGAATCTTTCTTTGTCGCCGCCACATCGTTTGCCGCGACCACGGCCGTGGCTTGGGCGTCGGGCTGTTTGTCGCTGGCGCGGCTAATATAAAGCGACACTGCTGTCATCACCGTGGCGATGGCTGCTCCGATCCAGAGGGACGAGCGGCTTCGCGGCGCGAGCGTCTCCTGCGCGCATGAGTCGGGTGTCTCTTTCATGAGAATAAGACAATCTGCGCTGCTCCTTATTCCGGGCAACTCGATGCCGTTTTTTTTCGCATGGATGACCGAGTAAACGGTGAACGTTTGTCGTAACGAGAGTTTCTCCAAATTACGGCGGCCAAAACCTTCACTGGGCAGACGTCCTCCGCATTACATTTGTGTCATTATAGAGGGCCACTTAGAGGGAAACGACCCGCAACGCTCCTCTATTTTTATCGACTTGCTAAAAGAAAGCTTGCACCAAGTTGCAATCTTTAAAATCATCCCCCTCGGTTTGACCGAAAAAGAGAAATCTTTTGCACAGGTTGCGTCCCCGAGAACGAACGAAACGGATAACACCAAAACAGAACGTCTGGGCTTGACCGCTCCGAATCGGCTGTCACCAAAAAGAATAGAAATACCCTTATGAAAAGACCGATCACCTTCCGCACCACGCTCCTTCTCGCTCTGAGCTGCCTTATTCTCCTACCCGCCGCCGCGCGGGCGACGACGATCACTTCCACCGTAGTTGAGAATAAGAACGGCACCCAGAATGATCCTAACAATCAAAGCCTTTCGACGACGATCCCGTCGAAGCTCACCGATACGACTGGTTATAACTTCGCCGCGAATTTTTCTTCGCTCACTTCGATCACCTTCATCCAAGTGACTCTGACTTTGCAGGATGGGAACTCTTCTTCGACCGATGGTGAAGGATTCGATTTCAACCATCTCTTCCTGGGCCTCGATGGCGTTAACACCGGCCTGACCTTAAACGGTTTCCGCGGCAGTGGCCTGGAAGACACTCTCACCTTTTCCGGCGTAGTCAGTCCTACGATCGGCGCCGCCATTTTCGCCAATCTTCAGGATGGGTTCCTGGCCGGAACGATCATTACCGATAATGCGAATGACACTGTCCTAAGTCCGAATGACATCTTCGTGGGCAATGATGCTTTGACGGCCAACACTACTCTTAGCCTGAGCGACGCGGTACCGGAACCGGCAACCTATTTGCTGTTAGGCGCGGGCGCGCTCTTGTTTCTCGCCCCCAAAGTGCGCCGTTTGCGCCGGAATATCTAGCAAATCGCAGAACCTGCCGGGCGCATGACTTATCTTCGCTCTCTCACTCTTCTGGTCTTCGCCAGCGCGGCGATAGCTACTTCCCAGGCGCAATTAGTGACTATTAGCGACACCGAACTCCAGAGCAACTTCAATGGCGGGATCGGCGCGGGTGAGTCAGCGGCGATCACGGCTAACCCGTTTAATTTTACCGGCCAGTTCCAGCTCTCGAGCATTCAATCCATTACCATCACTCTCACCGTGATTGATGGTGATACCGGCTTGGGACCGAACGGCATTAACGAAACGCCTTATCCTCCGCCCGGCGATGGGACTGAGTTTGGCGATGATGATTTCGACGTGAACTCACTCAGTCTGCGCCTCGATGGTGTCTTTGCGGGCCAGAACCTCTTGCTCAATGGCTTCGACTCTTATGATAACTCGACGGACTTCGGCCAGAAGGATTTCATTACCCGCACGATAACTGGTTCGCCCGAGAACATGGCTGCTATCCTGACCGCACTTCAGGATGGGTTGCTCTCTGCGACTATCTATGACTCGACGGGCTTGTCGCGCTCGAATGGTATTCGTGTTCCCGATACGAACTTCGATCAACCCACCTCCATCTTTGCCACGCTCTCACTCACCGGGATGGCAATTCCCGAGCCCGCGACCGGTGTTCTCGCTCTTTGTGGCGGACTGGGACTCGTGGCCGGCTGGCGTCGCCGGCGGTCGCGACAAAGTCATCTTCTTAGATAACCACTTACTGCAATAAAATTTCTACTCAGACTTAGACCTACGCTAGTTAACCCCACCGCACTTATGAACAAAAACATCGCCAGACTTATCCTAACCTTTTCCGCCACGACGGCGGCATTGCTTCTCCCCTGCCTCTCGCTCCGGGCGGCCTTACCGACAAACGGGACTGTAACTCCCGCCACCATCATACCAGTGACCTGGGCTGGCACAGCTATAGGGACCGGCGGCACGGATGAGACGAGCGCGATCGAGGGTACGAACCGCGATACCTTCATCCTGACCGTGGCTCCGGGCATCTATACGGGCAAGCTCGTGGCGGTGAAAATATCGTGGACACTTCCCGCGGATGACTACGACCTTTATATTCACAAGCGCAATGCGGACGGGAGTGATGGCGCCCTGGTGAGCAGCTCCGCGAACGGCGCGCCGACTACGAGTGAGAGCGCGACCATCAATCCGAGCGTAGATGGCACCGGCGATTTCAATATCATCGCCGTCTATTTTGTTAACCCCCCGGGTTCCGATCAGCCTCAGGGAAGTGTTACCGTCATCAGCGCGCCCGCGACCAGAACCGCCACCTATATTAGCGGTGGGATAACCTTTGCCCCTAACTCTCCGGTTAAAGCGCAAACTGCTTCTTCCGACGGCGAGCCGAGCAGCCGCGTCGACGTCTTCGGCAACTACTATGTCTGTGGTATTCGCGGTGTCCCCGCGGGCGTGGACCTTTGGTACTTCGATCTCCGGCCTACTATCGGCGCTTCCTCTAATCCTACTTTCGATCCTAATATGCGGGTCCCGACTTATCGTGGACAACCTGATTCTACTACCTCCACGAACGGACAAAATCAGCTCTCCGCCGGCGCGCTCGGCGGCGGCGACATCGACCTCGCCGTGGGCTTCGGCGCCTACACGGGCGTTGGCTCGACCGGCGAACCGTCCCTGGCCTATGCCAGTCTGACCGCGGCCAATAACACCATTGGCCGCTCCCTCGATCATGGTGCGACTTTCACTTTTAATCCGATCGGTAACTTCGCTGGCGGCGTGCCGGTGAACGATCGTGAGTGGATGGGTTTCATCGGCAATAACAAGGTCTATCTCGAGTATCGTAACTTTGTCCAGGGTGTCGCCTTCATTCAGCAATCCACCGATGGCGGTCTTACCTATGGCCCGGCCGTTGTCGTCGGCACCATCGCGCAAACCGGCTCGCTCGATGTCGATCAGGGCGATGGCACGGTTTACATCAGCGGCAACGACGGCCAGTTAGCTGTTGGTATTCCCGATCCTATTCTGGGTTATCCGACCACTTATACTTTACACCAGCCTATCCCGGCGACGACGGACGCGGCGAATATCTTTGTCGCGATGCGTGTGGCGAGCGATCACACTGTCTATCTCTGTTATTCCAATGGCACCGATATCTATGTCTTAAGCTCGGCCGATAAGGGTGTGACCTGGACTCCTCCCGTAGCCGTAAATAATCCGACCGATCCCGCGACCGTGGTGAATCTCCTGCCTTGGATCGCGACTGGACCTACCTCCGGGTCGATAGGTGTGGCGTGGTATGGGACGGATAACCAGGGTAACACCGACGACTCCAGGTGGAGGGTCTATTTCGCGCAAAGCTTCGATGCCAATGCGACGAGCCCGACCTTCCGCATCGTCCAGGCGAGCGACCATTCTAACCATGCTTCCAATATCTCGCTCAAAGGGTTGCCGCTGACCGGGATTGCTCCTAACAGGAACTTGATTGATTACTTCCAAATCAACTTCGATCCGCAGGGCGCCGCAGTCATAGGTTACACGGATGACCACAATGACTTTAACGGACATACCTATGTCGCGCGGCAAATCACCGGCCCTTCCATTAATGGCGGTAATCTGCCGGCGGTCGTGGAAGGCTCCGGTCTGCCCGCGCAACCGTTCGCCATTCCGGGAGCTACTCCGCCTCCGGGTGGTGGTGTTACTCCGCAAGCCATGCAGCCCGGGCCCAAGGGCGAACAGATCACTGACTTTGCCTACGATCAGGATAGCGGCTTGCTTCTGGTTACGCCCGCCCCGAGTTCGGTCGATATTATCTCGATCAAATACCTCTCACAGGACTCCAACCAGGGCCCAATCATCACCGCGAACATGAAGGTATCCGACCTGACCGCGGTGCCGCCGAGCGGTTCATGGAAAATGTATTTCACGGCCAACGCGCCGGAGCTCGGGGTGGTAAACATTTCCGGTAACTCTTACTCAAAGGGGTTGTCGGACGATGGCGATCAATTCTTTGTCCAGGCGACGACCAGCGCCAGCGGCACGCGCTCTTATAAGTATGGCACGACCATTCGTAACTTCGACGGCAGCACGACCGATACGGTAGTCGGTAACGCCGACCGCGGTTTCTTTAACCAGCAAAACAAGACGATCACTGTCCGTATTTCTTCGGCGAAAATTAATGCCATCCTCACCGGCGCGGGTCATCCGACGATAGGTTTCGGATCGACCCTCTGCGGTCTGCGCGGTCAGACATCTGTGGTTAGCACGGTGTCGCTCGAAGACTTCACCCGCGGCGGCACGGAGTTTACCATTACTAATCCTTTCTAGGCGGTAGCTATTTTGGTGCCAGGCCGATTCCTACTCGGAGCGATCCTCTGCCTGTCGCTCAGTGTAACCGGGCGCGCAGGCGCTAAAGGTTCGTCGAACACGGCGGCGTCTTTGCCCGAACCGGGCAAGCCGGCGAGCTTCGAGCAGCGTCTCGCCGCAGCACGGTCGGTCAAGGTTAAGACCGACATCCTGGGCATCAAGGTAGATTCTCCCGTCGAGAAAGCGCGTGCGCTCCTGGCCACGCTCGGAACCAAGGCTGATTCACCCCAGGCCGAAGGCAAGGAAGCGGAAGACGACAATGAAGGCAAGGAAGTCTGGCAGCTTACTAAGTCGGACTTCAGCGCGGTCTCGCTGAAGTCCGATGCCAAGGGACGAGTCATCTACTTATTGGGGTTCATTCGTCCGGGCAAAGAGATACCATTTCAACGCCTCGGGCAGACTGAGAAAGCGCCGGTGTTGACCGCTAACATGGTCGCGTGGGATGTGGCCCGAGAAGGCCATCCTTTAATTCGAGTTGTCGCGAGTGGCCAGAAACAGAACGCTTCATCCTTCACCGTGTTTGTCGTGAAGAGGCTGCCGTCCCTATAACGCGATAACTCATCTCGTTAGGTGCAAAGCCGGCGCCGCTGCGCGGGAATATCGTTAGGCAAACTGCTCTCGCCCCGCTTCCGGCACCCGGATGTAGCGGCGAAAGATCAGCAGGCCGACTGGCGCGATGGTCGCGGAAAGGGCGAAGATCAGCCACATGGTTCCAGAATGTCGGGGTCCAACCGCCGGGCAAAAAATAGCCAGTAACCAGCCCGCGCCGCCGATGAGCAGCTTGCCTAACAAGAAAGGAATGTAGGACAACGCGCCGTAGGAAGCTTCCTGACCTTTCGGCGCGATCGCGGCCGCATACTCGTATACGCGCGGGGAATAGAAAGCTTCGCCCACGGAAAAGAGCGTAATATAAATAGCGATCATGACATAGTAGGGATGAATCGCTCCGGTCACTCCGAGATAGCCGTGACCGATCCATTGTCCGACCGGCCCGTCCGCCATTCCCTGAAACCACGAAGTCGGCAAGGCCATGATAAAAACCGACGTCGCGCAAATCGCGCCGCCGATAATGACCATGCGATAGGCCGCAAACCTCTGTGTGAGCGCGCCAATGGTCGGCACGAAAAGGATAGTCAGGATGTAGTTAATCGAAAGCAGTTGTCCGATGGGCGCGCCATCGCCTAACTCGCGAATACCGAACTTGGGAAAGACATAGTCCATCTGCATCACGATGACCTTGAGGAAACCGATGAGAAGGAGAAAGGCCAGGAGCTGATAGAAACCCGCTTGGCCAAGCAATCGCCGGAATAAACGCACCGTTTCCAGCGCGCTCTCCCGTACCATCGCGAGCGCGCCAGTGATGAAGTTAGCTCCCGCGCGGCGCGCCCGCTCGGGGGTGAAGCGCACGCCCTCATCGGTCGCCTCCGCGCCCGCGCGCAGGAAGAAAATAGGAACAAGAATGGTCAGTTCGAAGATCAGACTAACGAGAAATAGCGCGCGGTAAGTGCTTATCTGTTCGCCGAACAGATTTAAGTGTCCGTGTTCGCCCAAATGCTGGCGCACATAGTCATAGACGCGTGCCGCGAGAAGGAATCCGACATTCATCACGGTATAAATAAGTGAGAAGGCAATCGATCGTTGTCTCGTGGTGGAGTAGCGGCGTGTGGCTGCGATGAGCACCGGCGTGCCCAGCGCTTCGCCAATGACTAACGGCGCTAGACCGCCGGCGAGCGCGAGCCACTTGATCGTGCTGAAAGCCATCACCGCGCGCGCAAACAGGCAGACACAGACGCCAAAGAAAAAAGTCCGGCGCAGTCCCAGCGCATCTGTGAATGAGCCGGCAAGCAGAGTGCAGACAGTCATCGCCGGCGCCCACATCCAGCCGATGATGACTCCGGCCGATTGATCGTTGTAGCCCAAGTCGGAAGAAAGCCAGAGGACGAGCGTCTTATTCGTCACCGAGTAAGCGGCGATAACGAGTAGCTTGATCGTGAAAGTGAGCCAAAGCTCGCGTTGCGCACCTTTGAGCACCCCAAACTTGGCGAAGAACCCGCGCCAACCCTTTGCCATGGGCGCCGGCGTGCTCACCTCTGCTGTGGTTGCGCTTTCTGTCCTTGTCGTTGCCATCGTTTCGGGGAAGAGAATCAGCGCAAATCGCGCAAAGGGAAGAAGAATTCCTTCCTCCCGAAAACGCCACCGACGGCAGGTTTGTTAAGAACCACAGCAATACCTCGACCTCGAGGACGCAAGCTATCCGCTACGTTTCTGCAACTGTTCCATCTCTTATTCTCGTTAGTTACTTCTTGCAGCGTCGCTGTCCCAGCGGAACCTCCTGCGAAACCGTAGCGTCGCCGGAGCCCCGCCTTCATCGCTTTGTTAGCGCGTCCCCCTCAATGATTGCCCCGCTCCTGGTGACCCGTATCACCCCAGAGCGTGCGGAGTGCTCCGGGGAGCGCACGCGCCTCGCGTGCTGGTTTCGGCGCCTCGCCGAAACGAACTTCCGCACAAACGATTTGTTGTCGCTGATCGCGGAAACAAGGTCGCGATGGCGAGGGCGCCATCGCCTGCACGCGAGGCGCGCGCGCTCCCCGGAAGATGAATCCCCAATCCTTCCTCACACGTTTCGTCCGATATATGGCATCAGCTTGTAACTGCACGAGCACCATCCTGGCCTAACGAATAAAGGACGGGCGATGCGCGGCGGTTAGGCGGCGTCAATTGCGCGAAGGTCCGCCGGGCTGCGAAACTCCTCGGACAGCTTCTAGACACATGATCCGTCCGCGCGTATTTCTCCGGAAATGGACCTGCAACCCTGGCGAACCTGGCTCAGATCATAGGTGTGGTCGCCGTTATCGCCGCGGTCTTTTTCGGGTTGATCCAGGCGCGGCAATTTCGCGTGCAGAGGCGCGATGCCGCCGCGGCGGAGCTAGTTCGTTCTTTTCAAGACGCGCAGTTTACCCGGGCTAGCACCTTGATCAGTGCGCTGCCTGCGAATGGAACCGCCCGGGTTTTTTGCGCCGCGGGCCAGGAGTAGAAGACGCGGCACTTTTTCTGGGCATGCGCTACGAACTCATTGGCCTGCTTGTTTTCGCGGGATCATGCCCCTGTCGCTCGTCGCCCAATCGACCGTGGAACTGCCGTGAAGATTGGCCTCAAGCGCTTCTACGAAACTCCACGGGATCCCTCGACTCCGCTCTGGATGACCGGACGCAATACGTAAGATAGCAGTCTAAGACTGCAACAGTTCAGTCTTATACTTAGGGGCTAAGTCGCGTGACTTCTGGAGTAACTCTGCCTTCTCCTGTTCTCCGAGCTGCGGCGGGGTCGATCTCCGAGTTGGTACGGTGACTCCGACTTGCGCGAAGAACTCTTCCTGACCAGCCGGCGCGCAAATACAGAGCAGTCGCGCCGCACTCTCAGAAGCGTTGGTGAAGGAATGCGGTGCATTTGCCGGAATACTGACAGTCTGGCCCGTGTGCACGATTGTCTTCTTACCGCGGAAAGTTGCTTCGATTTCTCCCTCCATCACGGTGAAAGACTCTTCGAAGTCATGGCGGTGTGGCGGTGGTCCGCCTCGGGGCGGAATGTGCATGTCGATGAGGCAGTAACGGCCATTAGTGTCATCACCCGAGAGCACGATAGTGTAAGTATCACCGACGAGTCCTATATGAGGCAGGCGTTCATCGGTGTCAGGGCGCGCGATTTTGAGTTGACGCGACAGGTTATCCGCGGGTTGCGACGTGATCGGCTGCGAACCGAGAGATTGTTCGTTCATTTGTCTTATTTGTCCTTTATTCGTTAGGGCATTGGCTACTTCGGATCCGTCTCGTTCCAGAGAAACGATAACTCGTCCGCCGTATCGTCCACCAGCTTCATGATGGAGACACCCGCGCTATGTCCGGCCTTAGTGTCGTAGTGCAGCAGGACCGGGCGATCGCTGCCGTCATCCGCTTGCACCAACGCCGTCATCTTGCGCGCGTGCAAAGGCGCCACTCGCGTATCCGCGTCGCCCGTGTGGAACATGACGGCGGGATACTTCGTTCCCTTCTTCACATTCTGGTAGGGCGAATATTTGACGAGATACTTGAACTGTTCCGGATCTTCCGCGGAACCGTACTCTGTCGTCCACCACTTACCCACGAGGAAGCGCTGAAACCGAGTCATATCCAGCAAAGGATAACCGCACCAGATAGCGCCCCATAAGTCAGGCCGCTGAGTGAGTGCCACACCAGTAAGTAACCCGCCATTAGAACGCCCGCGGATAGCGAGGCGCGAGTTAGGTGTGTACTTATTATCGATCAGGTATTGCGCCGCGGCGAAGAGATCGTCGAAGACATTTTGTTTCTTCTCAAACATCGCGGCCTTATGCCATGACTCACCATACTCACCACCGCCCCGCAGGTTCGGTTGCGCATAGTAGCCGCCCTGCTCCATCCACCAGGCGTATTCAGCGTTCCAACTCGGTACGAGGCTGACATTGAATCCGCCATAGGCAAAGATGAGTGCCTTGGCGCTGCCATCGCGCGCTATGCCTTTTTTCGACGAGATAAACATGGGAATGCGCGTGCCATCCTTCGATTGGTAGAAGACTTGTTTCACTTCATAGTCATCCGAGGCAAAAGGAACCTGCGGTTTGGCAAAGACTGTGGCCGTACCCGTGGCGACATCGTAGTGATAGATAGTTGGCGGCAGGTTAAAGGACTCGAAGCTGTAAAAGCTCTCATTCGACTTATCGCGCCCGCGCACCTCGCTCGCGGAACCGAGAGTAGGATAACTCAACTGGCCTATCTCTTTTCCAGCGAGGGAAAAGATCCGTGTTTGCGTCACGACATCGTGCAGACCGGTGGCGAAGAGTTTGCCGCCGGCGATGGAGAGACCCGAGATCACGTCCTTACCTTCCGGGACGATGACCTGCCACTTCTCGGGCGCGGAATCGGCCAGCGCTACTTTGACTACGCGATAATTAGCCGCGTTGTTATCCGTCAGAACATAGAGATCATCCTCATGATTTAGCACTTGAAATTGGTTATCAAGGCCGTGGATAATCGGCTTCACCGGCGCGTCGGCGACACGCAAGTCTTTGGCATAGATATCGACGCGTTTCGCCGGCACCCCATGTGCCACCGAGATGATAAGGTAGCGTCCATTCTCAGTTACTTCGGCCGACATGAGATCAAGCTGACCCAGGACTTCGTCGCCCACCTTTTTGCCAAAAATCATCTGGTCGCCGTTCGCGTCCGCGCCCAGTGAGTGCAGGAAGACCTGTGTCCCATCCGGGTTCACCTTCGCGTAGTAGAGCGCCTTCTTATCCGGGCTCAGACTTATCCCGCTGTAGCGCGCAGGTGGTAGGACATCCGCTAACTCTTTTCGCGCCGTGACATCATACAAATGCACTGACTCTTCATCCGCGCCGCCTTCACGCACGCCATAAACGAGCAGGCCGCCGTCGTCAGAGATATCGTTGATCGTGACTGACGTATTCTGATCCTTACTCAGTTTGGTCGCGTCGATCAGTCTCTCATCAGTTCCAGCAAGACCCTTACGCAGATAGATGGAACCCTGATTTTCGTTCGCGAGTCTCCTGGTGAAAAAGTAAGTGCCGTTATACTCCGAGGGGATGCCAAAGCTCTCGACCTTAAGTAACTGAGTCAGCCGTTTCTTTATCTCCGGCCTTATCTTCACCTGCGAGAGATACTTTTCCGTATAACTCATCTCGCGATTAATCCAGGCGCGTGTCTCCGGGCTCTTATCGTCCTCCAGCCAACGATAAGGATCGGTCACGGTCGTATCGCCAAACTTATCATCCACCGGCATCACCCTGGTCGCGGGCGGCGGAGGGAGGGTAATGCCATCGCGGCCGTGAACGGTCCGAGCCGGCTCCTCTGCCCTAACGAGAAGTGTCATGGCCAGGAAAACGAGAAAGATACGCGGTTTCATCCTTCCACTTATCCGCGATAACCGGGCAACGTCCAACCGCAGCCTTCCAAGGATAGGACGGGGAGAGATGATTGGGCGGGAGCGGAGAGACCGCGCGCGCCTCGGCGTGCGTCTTACAGACATGAAAAATTAAAATGCCAGCGGGCCTTTCTCGGCGAATGAAATTCAACGGCTGGAGCGGGCGCGATATCGCGCCGTCGCATGCTTGCTACTTCGGCCGGCGCTCTCGTCGGTGCGTCGAGGACCCCGCGGGCGACAGTGTGAGATACACCGCCTAACCGGGGCTGTAGGGTCCGCTGTCCTCAGCGGATTTCCCCCGAGCCGGGAGTTTGCTCCGCGCTCGCTCTTTGCGCTGAGGACAGCGCACGCTACAGGTCACCATTCACCTAACGAGCAAAGGAATATGAGTTCGATCTGTGTAAGGCTCCGCGGGGGCGATCAGTTTTGACCTAACGACTATTATACTGGCCGCGAAGAGGATCATCGCTGGCTTAGCGGACAGATGTATTCTCTTTTAAGCCGTAATTTCTAACGAAAAGATGTTGAAGATTAAGTTTCGTTCCACGAAGGTCACGCCGAAAGGAAGAGGGAGAACGCGGTGAATTCTACTGAGCCGCGCCAGCAAAATGTTTTAAGCCATGGCAAAAAATCGAGCTATCGAAGAATTCAGTAACATCCGCATCACCAACGACGGCTTCCAGGTTGTCTTCGTGCGGGAGAAGTTGGAAATCACCAAATACTTTGCAGGTCACACCGAGGAAAGCATGCGCGCGGCTCAGGAGTACCGTGACAAGATGCGCAAGAAAATCCCGAATAAGCGCGTCAATGATGTGCCCAGGCATGTGCTGAAAGCGCTCGGGCTTTCGGGGCCGGTCGTTGGAGTGTTTCGGCCGGCGGGTCGTGAGCATTACACCGTCATTTACATGGATCGCAAGGGACAAAAACGGACGCGCGCTTTCTCCTGGAAAAAGCAGAGCGAGACCGACGCCTACGCGCAAGCCATCGCCCTGCGCAAAAAAGCCCTGCGTGGGCGCGCCTAGCACCAACGGCTCGGGCAGCACTTTGCATCGTATCCGCGTCTTAGTGGCAGGTTACCGGTGCCTGGCAAGGCCTGGCATACGCGGGGGATGTTGCTAACAAGTAAAGGATCGCCGCCACTTCGTCTCAATTTCAGGAGACCAGGCTAAAAGATTGTTCTCAGCCCGGCCGCACTCTCCCCGGCAGAGCTCCCGGCGGGGCGGAACCAATCCACAAAGGCACCCGGCGCCAATAACTCCGGCGAAAGTTCTAAAGGGATAAACTCAGGCGGTAGAGCCCGCTCTTTAAGATTAGATATGGACAACGCCTCCAGCTCGCTCGAGCCGGAGGCGTCTTCTCGGGCTTAGGACTTTTGGTCCTCAGTCTGCCGTAATAATTTTAGTGTCAGGTAAAACTTGCCGCGATGATCGGCAGCGGGCTCGACCCTGCCGCTGCCCCGCCACGGGTGGCCCTGTTCGTCGGTGAATTTCCATTCGATTTCAGGTTGAGGAGAGTCGGTCGAGCTGGGCGGCAGCAGAGTAACCGGTCCGCGCGTGCGCGGAGTTCCGGTGACAACCTGCTTGCCTAACGAGTAAAGGATGTCCGCGGCCGAATTTGGTTTTGCCACAAGAGCGCGGGATTCCCAACGATCGGAGTCGCCCTCGGTCGAAAGAAGCTCCGCTTCGATCCCGGAGAAGTCAGGGAGACGCATGTCCGCGAGCGCCGCGCGGGCGAATTTTGAAACGGGATCCCAGCGATACTCCATGCCGAGTGCGACTTCTTGCGCGGTTCCCTGGCCTTTGATCTTCGCGATAAGATGAAACGCTCCGTCGATCCCTGATGAAAGACCGGCGGCGGTAATGATCTTACCATTGTCCACGTAGCGCTGATCGCTTACCGCCTTAATCTTGGGCGAGATTTTTCATGGCCGGTAACAAACCGATCTGGATTAATGAGATGGGTTTTGCTACCACCAAGGGCAGGACTGAGGTTGATCAGGCTAACTGGTTTGCACGCGCTGTAAGCACCTTTCTCGCGACTAAACTAGTCCAGGAGTTAGGCATTTACGAGATCAAGGATTTGCCGCGGGGCGACATTCCATCGGCGGCGATCCTAATTATCACCTCGGGCTGACTAAGTTCGATCGCACGAAGAAGCTGGCTTTTTCGACCGTAAAAATGCTGAGCACACTTCTCAACGTCGGAACGATCACGACTGCGGATTCCGAGGCGCGCGTGCTCGTGACCGGTGGAACGGAAGGCGAGTTATACAGTCACCTCTTCAAAACGCCTGAAGGCGGTCAGATCCTTTTCGTTTACGATAAAACCTCCAACCCGACGGTGCAGGTGCAACTGACGGAGAAAGGATCAAAAGCCTTCCGCTACAACCTGGATGGAACCTTCGCCGCCTACACGGATTTCGATGGGAAAAACCTGCGGGATGTGCCGCTAACCGCCGGGAACGTTTCCATTTTCCGGATTGGGCCGTGACGCGGCGGGCACTCCCCTCGAGCCTGCCGGTTGAAATATTTTGAAAAGACCTGCGAAAAACCCTTGACCGCATCACGGAAATTTCTCAAAGTTGCACAACGCGATCTTTGTCGCTCGGACATCAATCATGAAACCACGCCATTTGCTCTCTGGATTCGCCGCCTCAGTTCTCCTCAGCGGCTTCGCGGCTGTGGCAAGCGCGGGGACTCTTACCCTCGATCCTGGTCCGAGTTTTATCCCGAATAGTTCATTCACCGACAACACGATCACGGACGAGCTACGCCATGATCCTCCCGGCGTCATGGGCGATGTCGTGCATCTCTTCGGTGATTCAATGGTTGCCCCAGCCGCTGAATCTCCGCGCATCCTTATTGGCGGCAACTTCTCGGCCAACGCCGGAGACCTCTTCACCGTCATCTATGATTTCACGGTCAACCTCGCCACTCCGGACGCGATTACATTAACGCTGGGCGGGCAGACGACGGTCGCGGGCGTGCAGGAGACTTTCAATACCTTGATCACGCTTGAGCCGGGCCAGCATCGCTATCAGGGTCAGATCAACGGTCCAGCCTTCAGCCTCGCCACCAGCGGCACTTGGAAGGGGCATTTGTACTTCAATTTCATCGCGCCCTCTGGAGCGCACACGGATAACCCTGATCCGGGCAATCTGATCGTGAGGCTCCGGGCGGTGAACTATCAGCTCGCGGCGGTGCCGGAGCCTTCCTCCTATGCTCTGCTCGGAATTGGCGTCGTAGGACTGGCCCTTGTCATCCGCCGCCGCCAAGTCGCCTGAATCTCGGGCGATTCTTCACAGCTTCCTCTCGGGCGAAGTTTGTTGCTTAGCGACACCTATACTCGTTAGGCAGCTAATTCGGGAACGGAATCTGCAAGTCGAGATCGAGGTGGAGCGCCTCAGTTAGTTCGGGAAATTTCTTGCGGGCCTCCTGGAAATAAAAATCGTTCACGCAGGAGGCGAAAAGACCTGGCGCCTTGCCCGCCCGCGCCTGCACAATGAGTTCTCGCGCCGCGTCGATATGACCGTCGCGGAGTTCCAAGGCCGCGGCGGTCATCAGCCAGTCCACGCTCAGTGCGCCTCCGGTTTTCTTTTTCTCCATTTCCGCACGGACTGCGGGAGCTTCTGCGGCTTCGATCTGCGCCATGCGGATTTTAAAGCGGCAGACCGTGGCATCCTGTTCGTCGCGCGCGAGTAGGGTTGCCCTCTCATAGTGCGGCAGCGCTTGCGTCGGCTTCAGGTCCAGGCGCAAAGTCTCGCCCCAATAATAATGATAGTCGGAAACAAACGGCGCGGCGGTGACGGCCGCTTCAAAAAAGCGTTCCGCCGTCGTGAGATCGTGGTTTCTAACGGCAATTAGACCGCGATAGAAGCTGGCCGCTTCGAGGTTTTCTCCGAAAGTGATGGCGCGTTCGAAGCTCTTATCGGCGGCTTCGAAATTGCGGTGATCGTAGAGAATTTTTCCGACATGAAAAAAGATTCCGCGATAGTACAGGTCTTTCCTTTTCGCCGCCATGAAGCGATCGATGGCGTCATCCCATTTGCTCTCGTGCTCGGCTTGGAGCGCTTGTTTGATCAAATCCTCCGGCGCGACTCCGGGGTAGAGATCCGGACCTCCGACTTCCGTCGCGGGCGCGTTGCGGGAAAAGATCAGGTATTTGATGTAATTATATTTCATCCCGACGAAAAACGTCAGCCCGAGCAGCAGGAGCGCGCCAAGAATAAGAAACGCCTGTTGCAGCTCGATCGCGCGCGTGGCGGTGTTGGCCGGTGCGACTGTGGTGACGGCTTGTGTTCGTCTCGGTCGCTCACGGCTGGGTTCTCTTTCGAGGGGCGGCTCGGAAAATGGCTCCGCTTCGCTCGGTAATGCCGGTTGCAGGGGCGGCGCGGGCGAGTCTTCTATTCTTTCGGGCTCCGCCGACTTCTCGTTAGGAGCAGTTTGCGGCTTATTAAGGAAGCGCCGCATTTCCGGCGTTAAGCTCGTGCGCCGGCTCGGTCGTGCCGCGTGTGGCCGGACTTTCTCTTCCTCCGGGTTGCCCGGCTCTTCGGGTCCGCTTGGTTTTTCATCCGCCATAAGATATCGGGTTTTGGGCTCGCGCTTGTGGAATGGAGAGTTACTCGCCGCATGATGCGAGCGAATCAGTCACTCAGTCGATGATATTCTTTTAGTAACTCACGCACGCGGTCATGCGGCAACGCTTCTACTTTGTGACTGTCACTGCCGATCATCGTTTGATTATCCACGAGCGCATTCACGATTGCTTCCTCGACCGTCTGAACTGTGGCCTCGAAGAGAGGATCAAGGCGATCGTTAGGCACAGTGAGCACGGAGTGGGTGGGCTCATCCGGGTTCGCTGCGCCCGGGTTGGCGGTGGAGAACGCGAGGAACAAATCGCCCGAGCCGTTTCCGGAGGTGGCTCCGGTGCGTGCGAGGCCGAGACTGGCGCGACGGGCGAGGCGTTTCAACTGATCTGGAAGGAGCGGCGCATCTGTCGCCACGGCGATGATGATGGAGCCGGTCTCCTTCGGATAGACAAACCCAGGAATTTCTTTCCCTACGGGCACGCCCGCGATGGTGAGTTGCGGACGCCGGCCACAGTTGGCCTGCACGAGAACACCCACCGTGTAACCACCAGCATTTTTCTCCAACACACGCGACGCCGTTCCCGTGCCGCCTTTAAACTCATAGCAAATCATCCCGGTGCCGCCGCCGACGCTACCTTCAGCGACAGGTCCGCCTTTCGCACTGTCGAGTGCGTGCGTTACGTCCGCCGGAGTGACATGAAAGCCGTTAATGTCGTTCAGCCAACCATCCCAAGTCTCAGCTACGACCGGCAGACTCCACCAATAACCAGTCTTATCCGGGTTACCATGTTTGATCCGCCACGCTATGACCTCATCGCGCACCACACCTACACTATGTGTGTTCGTGAGCATGATAGGTCCCTCCAGAAAACCACTCTCTTCTATCCACGCCGTCCCAGTCATCTCGCCGTTCCCATTCAGGCTAAAGGTTCCCGCGTAAACCGGATCGTCGAGTGACTGATGTCCGCGCGGGATGATTGCAGTTACGCCTGTGCGGACCGGGCCTTTTCCTACTTCCAACTTTCCTTCGCCACTTATGAGAGTGGTGAAGCCAACCTCAACCCCGGCGACATCGGTTATCGCATTCAACTTGCCAGGAGTACCATCAAAGGGAATGCCAAGCGCGCGTGCCCTAACGACCTTATCTGAAGGTGGTGCTGTTTGCGGCTCGCGAGCCTGAGCTGCCGGCGTTGCTACAGCCAGGAGCAGGATAAGAAGGATAGCGGGAGACTTACTCATAGTTACACCTTTGTGGACGTCTTATACTTAGCTCTTAGGTGGTCGATGTAACTGCTATATGACTCAGCCAGCGCTTTGCTCTCAAGGAAGAGAATATTCTCGGCGTTAGCTTGGGCGCTGCGCGAGAAGTTATATGAGCCGGTTATGACCGTGTCATCGATCACGAGAATCTTATTATGCATAAAGTCGTGCCTTCCGGTCGGACTGTAAGGCGTGGAATTCTTTCCGACGAGGCCGGCGCGCGCGATCAAGTCGTGCAGCGCGGGAATTTTCCAGCGATTCGAGGGCACCATTTCCCATTGCCGATACACGTCCTCCATCTGCGTGCGATCATAGATACCATCGACCGCGACGCGTCCGGCGCGCAGGAGATCGCCGAGCGCGCCGATCAGCGTTCCGGAGTTAATGAGCAGGCTGCAAATTCGCACACGACGTTGCGCCGCGTGAACGCGATGAGCGATCTCCGCATCGATCGCGAGTCCTTTTCCTGGCGAAAACAAAACCTGCGCGGTCGCCGGTTCTTCGGCGAAGACTAACGAGACCGGCGAGGTCGTGATGTCGCCGGTGTTCTCAAAATTCTCCTTCTGCCAAAGCTCTTCGAAATCCTGCTGGTAAGACTCCGCGAGGGCGGGGGATTCGATTTCCAGAACGTTATTTTCCATGATCGTAAACGCGTCGTCCGTCAGGTTCATCGAGCCAGTCCAGACCGCCTGCCGATCGCGTACGATGAACTTATCATGCATCAACTTCATCCCCGCGATGCGCCGCCAGGGGTAGCCGAGCGACTGCACAAACTCACCCGTGCCCGGCGGCGCGGGATCCTGTCCGTGCGCGAGATCTGGGTGGAGCGGCTTATCGCCGTCATAACAAAAGCGAATCTGCACTCCTGCCGCCGCCCGCTCGTGCAACGCCGCGCTCAGAGAATCCTTCAGCGGCTGGCTCAACCGCATGTCGTAAAGCGCGAAGTCGAGCGATTGTTTTGCCACCGAGATGAAGTTCGTTAGGCGAGTCATCACGCTCGCGGCCGACTGCTCATCCTGCGCTAGAAAATGAACGGACAGAGTGTCGGACACAGGACAGGATTAACAGGATTATACAGGATTGAAAGAGGCTGGGCTCGGTGTGCCTCTCCTGAATCCTCTAAATCTTGTTAATCCTGTCTCCTTTTCCGAAATTCCATTTTCGCCGCACCATCCGCGCACTAGATTAGGCGCGTGAGCTACCAGGTTTTCGCGAGAAAATATCGGCCGCAGACCTTCGACGACCTCGTCGGACAGGAGCACGTCACGCGCACGCTTCGAAACGCCGTCGAACAAAATCGCCTGGCGCACGCCTATCTCTTCGTCGGTCCGCGCGGCATTGGGAAAACCTCGACCGCGCGCATTTTGGCCAAGGCGCTCAACTGCATTCACGGCCCGACGGTTACGCCATGTGGAGTCTGCGATAGCTGCAAGGAAATCGCGGGCGGCAACAGCCTTGACGTTCTCGAAATCGACGGCGCGAGTAACAACGGCGTCGAGCAAGTGCGCGAGCTGCGCGACAACGTGCGCTATGCCCCCGCGAAAGGGCGCTACAAAATCTACATCATCGACGAAGTGCACATGCTTAGTTCGCAGGCCTTCAACGCGCTGCTCAAGACTCTCGAAGAACCTCCCGCCCACGTGAAGTTCATCTTCGCGACGACCGAGCCGCAAAAAGTGTTGCCCACCATCCTCAGCCGCTGCCAGCGCTTCGACCTCCATCGCATTCCGGCGAACCTCATTGCCAAACACCTGCAATACATTGCCAAAAACGAGAAAGTGAAACTCGACCCCGCGGCCGCGTACGCCATCGCGCGCGGCGCCGATGGGGGATTGCGTGATGCGGAGTCGATGCTCGATCAGCTTGTCGCGTTTTGCGGAGAAAAAATCGACGAAGCGGATGTGCTCAATGTCTTTGGTTTTACCAGCGAACAAACCGTCGCCGCTTTCAGCGAAAAAATACTGCGCGGGGAGACGGCGGCAGCGCTCGGCTTGCTCGACGAACAAACAGCCCTCGGCAAGGAGATGATGAAACTCATGAGCGATCTCATCGCGCATCTCCGCGACCTGCTTGTCTTCAAAGTAAAACCTGACGCCGTCGCGGGCGAGGCCGCCCCGGAGATCCAATCCTCGTTAGAAAATGAAGCCGCTCTCATCGAGACCGATCGCCTGCTCGACTTGATCGAGCAATTTGCCGCTGCGGAAGGGCGCATGAAATGGGCGCCGAACAAGAAGCTCCACTTCGAGATCGCAGTTATCAAGGCCATTCAAACACTCGGTCAGGTCACACTCACCGACGTGATAGAGAATCTTACCGCCCTGCGCGCCGGCGGCGCAGTCGCATCGACTCAGACGCCTGTGCGCACTTCTTCGTCTGAAATTTCGCCCGCTCCAGCGAAACAGCTTGCGCAGGAAGCACCGAGCGGCGCGTCTGTGGATCCGGCAAAAGTCTGGGCACAGGCAGTGAACCTAACTTATGCGCGACGGCCCTTGATCAAAAACTGGATCGACGCTGCCAAGTTTCTCGGGACTGATGGCCGAAACTTCCTTCTCGGTTTCGCCCCGGAACAGAAGACAGTGATGGAATCGCTCTCACGTCCGACGAACCGCACCTTTCTCGAAGGCCTGCTCAAGGAGCTCACCGGGACCGCCTGGACCGTTAAGCTAACGGCCGATTCAAAACGACCACCGACCCCATCTCCTCCAGCGCCGTCGCCTAACGAGCCTAACTCTTCCTTCAAAGACGATCCATTGGTAAAACAAGCGTTGGAGTTATTCGAAGGTGAGATAAAGTCCGTGACTACTTGATGCTATGAACCTGAACAAGTTAATGAAGCAAGCGCAGAAGATGCAGGAGCAGATGGCGAAAACCCAGGCCGAGCTCGAGGAGAAAACGGTGGAGGTAAGCGCCGGCGGCGGTAAGGTCACCGTTGTCGCCAACGGCGCCGGCGACGTCCTCTCAATTAAGATCGCGAAAGAAATCGTCGATCCCGAAGACATTGAAATCCTCGAAGACCTGGTGCTGAGTGGCGTGCAACAGGCCATTGCGCAGGGCAAGGAAATGGCTGGAAGTGAGATGAACAAAATCACCGGCGGAATGGGCCTCGGCGGCCTTGGATTGTAGCATTCTCGTTCTTCGGGGCGATTGCATTTAAGGCACTAACTCTACCCGGTAGAATCGACTCGGGAGAGTAGTTTCATCCGTCGTAGAGAGAGTAAGCTGGCCGGGCGCTGCGGTGATCGGCGTCTTCAGTGGACTCCATGCTCCGCCTGGTTCGTTACACGTCTCGGCCTGATAGGTCTTTCCAGGAACCGAGGCCCAGCTAATCGTAGTCACTCCGTCCGCACGGGTTATTTGGGTGACGAGAAAGCCCAGATTCGGGTCGAGCCTGTCGTAGATTCCATCGGCATTCTCGTCTTGAATCGCGGCGATGGATAAAGGTAGGAATTCGTCGGGATCGAGATTGCCGTCGCCATTTCCCAAAGGACCTTGGGCGGTCAGCGTCCCGCCGTCCGCCGTCGCGTAGGCTGCGGCTGCGACATAGATCGTATCCGGGACGGAACCGAAGGCCGCGGCGAGATCGATCGTAGCTTCCATTTGACCGCTGCTGGTAAAGGACTTCACCGCCATCGAGGAAAGCGGCGCATTGAACCAGCCGCAGAAGTCAGTCATACTTTCTCCACCGACGAATGGCTTTGCGGCATCGATCGCGACTAAACCTGTCTTGGCCCAGGGCGCCGGGGCTAAGGCGGAAGTGAGCAGCTGATCAGTCACGAAAATGAAGTTATCGTTAGGTTCGCCATCGCTTCCCGGCGACGTCGTAGCCAGGTAGAGAATGCCTCCGCGGACGGCGGCGTAGATCGCCATGCCGCTGCTATTCTGGAGATAGCCCGCGGCGTCGGCTTGACCATCCAGGTTGAAGGGAACGGGGGTAGGTGAGGGGGTTGGAGTTGGGGTAGGCGTGGCGCTCGGCGTAGGAGTAGGAGTAGGAGTAGGAGTAGGAGTAGGAGTAGGTGTAGGTGTAGGTGTAGGTGTAGGTGTCGCAGTCAATTGCTGCCGGGCATAGGTAATCACGGAGGGCATTTTAGAAACATCAATCTCGTAAATTTCGATGTAATTGACCCCATAACTCACACCAGCATTGATACAGGCAGTGAGGATAGTTGGTGCATCTCCGGCCACGCCGTTGTTGACCCGGTAGGTAGTATCACCCCAGACGTTATCCAGCATTTGCGCGCCCACGTCGGGGCGACTGTTCCAAAGTAAATTCCAACTTGTATCGCTCATCCCGGGCGCCTTTGGGTTAAAAGTGGAAAGGCTATTGATCTGCGGGACAAGACGTCCGGGCCATTTGGCGCGAGTCATACTGATCGTAGTGGCCGCCGCGGTAGTCGCCATGAGATCCAGGTTTTGAGATGTTTTTGAATGACCATTCCCAGCAATTGCTAAAGCGACATACTGAGTAGGGAAAGCGGTCATCGTCGCGTCGATGATCTGTTGTCCGGCATCCACGAGCTTGGTTGTGGTGTAGCCGGCGTCTATCCAGTGCATAACATCGATCGCGGTATGCGGAACATTCCAATCTTCGCTTGTAGCATTGGCGAAACTCGCGGAGACAATAGTTACAGTGGGATTACCGACAAAGTTCGCTCCGAGCGCGGCAATCATATCCTTCTTTTTGGCCAGGTAAGTAGGATCCCAGAAGACCGGGATCGTAGTGGACACTCCATTGTCATCGAAGGTGAAAAAAGTGCCTCCAGCATTCTGCACTGCCTGTGTCACCCAGGCCGGTTTGGCCGCCTGACTGTTGATACGCAGTAGGACCTGTTTCCCGGCGTCGGCAGCGGCCTTCACTTGCGCGTTGAGATAACCCCAATGAAACTCGCCTTCGTTAGGTTCGAGATCCGCCCAATCCTGCCGCACAGATATTCCC
>JACDGS010000012.1 GCA_013821455.1 Chthoniobacterales bacterium | reverse complement strand
GAGTTGCGCTGCGCGCAAATTGTCCCGGGCAGACTGCCCGGGACGACGGGTTAACAACCCGTCCTCCCCGGAAGGGCGCTCGCCGGCCGGCCATGGCCTGCTCCTTTACTCGTTAGGGCGAAGTCGTGAGGGTCTGCGGCGCGGAGAAGTCGCTGATGCTACCATCGGCGCATTGCGTCGCCACTTCGAACTCGTAAGCCGTACTGGACCTCAGCCTTTGATGGCAGCTGAGGCGCGGCGGCGGCTTTTACTTCCACCGCGTGGTGCCGGCTTTGCGATACGGCACCGTGTCGCCAGTCGCGCCATCCACCGTCTTCCAGGAGAAGCCTGCGCTAGTCGCGGTGATACGAGTAGCCTTCAGGCCGGTCGGCGTGTCGCACGAACTCGTCATCGCCTCGCAGAATTTCCCGAAGAAACCGCCGCGATCATTGGAAGGCAGGCTGATGTCATCGAACCCGTTCCCGTCCCCTTTCGAAACGCCGCCGCTGAAGAAGAGGCAGCCATCACCCAGGAGGTGATGAACCAATCGTAGTCGCCATGCCCGGTGAGAGTGATCCCGGCCTGCGCCGGCGCTAACGTAGCCTCACCATGCGCCGCCCCGGCGCGCCTAACGAGTAAAGGACGTTTTTCGGTTCCTTCGACTGGCACGTCACAAGAGCGAATAACTCACTTCGGCAAGCGCAGCGTTTTTCCTGCTTGACGCCGAGTTCGTTAGGCAAATACGGTGCGGAATGCCCGGCGCGAAAGCCTTTGCTCGCGTGGCCGGCTTCAACCACATGAAAGATGAAAGGAAATAAACCATGAAACCACTTAAGCCACTTCTGGCCGTAACTCTGCTCGCCTGCGTCGTCGTGCCCTGCGCACTCGTCCAGGCCAGCCCGACCGTGGACGGCGCAGCCGACAGCGCCGCCATCAGCACCAAGCTCAAACAAATGGAAAAAGACTGGGGTGACGCCCTGCTCGAGAAGGACCACGGCGTCGCCGTCGTCAGCGGTCTCGTTGCCGATGACTACGCCGGCATTAACTCCAAAGGCAAAATGCAGAACAAAACCGCCCTGCTCGACGAACTAAAAAATGACACCCTGAGCAGCTCGACCATCGACTCCACGGAAGTGCATGTTTACGGCGCACATATCGCAACCGTCTGCGGCACCTCCACCGAAGCAGGTAAGGGCAAGAATGGAAAATCCTTCACCCACCACTACGGCTGGGCCGACACCTGGATGGAGCGCGACGGCAAATGGCAATGCATCGCCGAAGCCGGCATGATCCTGCCAGAGAAATAACCGACAACGCCAGATTCCCTCAGCGACGCGCCGAGTCCATCTCGGCGCGTTTCGCCTTTCGCCCTCGACCCTCCGCGGTTAAGGGACTGTTGCTTGGTGCAACCAAACAACGAGTAATCCTTAAGTATATTTCGGCTCCCTTACAGCCGTCTCTGCGCGGAACGACAAGGGCCTCCCTCGCTGGCCCGAGCAAGCGGCGCGATCGCCACAGCACATAGCTCACCGGATATAGCAGTAGGTCGAGAATTGCGCTTGTAGCAACGCCGCCGATCATTGGCGCGGCTTTTCTAGATTAATCCTCAAGGACGTCGGCCAACTTACCGCGCGCGGACTGTAAGCGTCTCACCATTACTTCGCACATTCTCTTAAATAATTCGTGGCCGAACATCAAATCGTCTCCGCGATGTTTTCGCAGAACGTCTGCGTCAAAGAAGAGCGCAACTGTCGGCTCCTTCGCTCGTGCGTCGTACTGCCACCGGTAGGGCTCGAAAATCCACGACCACCCAAGGGGGTCGCCCGCTGATAGAGTGTCGATGGTCACCGGCTTCTTCTTACCGACGGCATCGATTGCCACCTCGCCGCTCTCGATAAGGTAAAAACCGTTCGCGGCTTCACCGGTGCGAAACACCGTCTCGCCGGCTTCAAAGTGCAGGCGCTTTGCGCAACCGACTAACACTTTGAGTTGGTTCGGCGTCATTCCGGAAAGGAATGGATGTCCGGTCACCCGGGCCTCGATACTTAGAGTTTCGTTGCTCATCCCGCCAACCTACCTGTGCGCGTCGCTGGAACCAACTGCACCCGGCCGGAAACTGCCAGCGTCGCACACAATTTCCCGCCCAGGGTTGCGCTCCACTTTTCTCTGTCGCTGACGGAGTCGTGCCGGCGGCAACTTCAGCGAAATCTCAGTCGCCGCGCGCATCGTTCGAACCATTAACGGGAAAAAGATCTTCCGGGACATCCTGGTGCGCTTCGTCCGGACACGATTTCGCATTAGTAGGAATGCTGGGGCTAGAAGGCGATCCAGGCTTCCAGATACAAGGTATTATTATCGCTGGCGTTGCGCCCCGTGCCGTCGAAATTCGAACGTCTTCCGTTGAAACGGTTATAGATGATGTATTGCGCCGAGAACTTTACGTTGCTCTTTGGCCAGAAGGAAGGACCGCCACCTTTGTTGAAGGGCAGATAGTTAACTTGCAGCACGACGCCGTCGCTCAGCGCCGACCCATTTGCGCTTCCCGAGTAGAGTAACGCATCCCGGCTGCCGTCGGCGAAGAACCAGCCGACAGCTCCCCCGTAGGTCTTATCATACAGGTAGTCCACCGTAGCCTTGAGCGACCAAAGATGATCGGAGTTGTTGGAGGTATTTCCCAGTGGTTGACTCGCATCCCAGGAATCGGATTCATAGATCGCAGAGGCGGTTCCCAAAAGGTCATGCCGACCGAAGGAGGCTTGATACTGCACATCGGTTCCCCAGTCGAAGGTGAAGTCATGTCCGGTGTTGCTGATGCGGCCCGGGTAGGTATTGGCGGCAAGACCAAACACGCCCGCTTCGAAGGATTGGCTGCCGACCGATTTGGTATACGCCAGCCGCCAGTAAGGTGCGAGGCCATACACTTCAGGCTCGCCGATTGGGTCGACTCCCACGGCGCGCTGAAACGGAGCGCTTAAGGTGTGATACCCGCCCAGTTCCAGGTAGACCGCATTGGAGATCATCATGTAACCACCAACCCCGAATACCTCCTGGGCAAGTCCGCCGTCGATCAGCGTGGCTGCGCCTGGAGTTGGTGCGAGCCCAGAGCCACTGAAAGGGAATCCCCAGACCGGCGTGCTGTTCCACGGATCTTGCAGGCCCGGGTTATTGTTCAGATAAAAGCCGTAGAGCAACGGTTGTCCGGCGATCGTCCCGGTGTCGGCATACCGGAACTCGACGTTGTCCCACACCAATTGCCTGGCGACGCCATCAAACGTCAGCTGGCTGAAGACGCCAAACTTATTCAGGAACTCAGCAGCCGACGATCCAAAAAGCTTTTCCGTATACGGGCCGAACAGTCTCCCGGCGTAAAACAGACTGGTTTGGGAAACGGCAAAGTTGCTGTTTTCACCAAAGTGCGGAGCTGCGCCGCCGGGCTGGCCTTTGTTGGTAAAAGTGAAGGAGGGCTGGAGCATCACAGCCAGCGGCGGCAGGTTGAAATCTCCCGCGCTCATCGTGTAGCCGGTGAGTTTAAAATTACGGCCAAACGGCGTAAGGATGGGGAACTCGGTGTGGCAGACGATGCATGCTAAATTCGTCTGCCGTGCAAAACTCGGAGTAGCTCGAACAGTCTGCGGAACGAAAGAAACGCTGGCGAAGCAAATCAGAGCGACAACAGAGAGCCGGTTAACTCTTCTTTCTAGAAACGCTTTTCTCGTTAGGGCTAATATAACCATAATACGACCTGAATGATTTGTGTTACTTGCCAGCCAACGACCGGATGTAATTCACTACCTCCCAGCGCTGCGTCTCTGTGAGCGATCCCTTCCAGGAGATCATCGGCGACCGGCCCTCCGTGATTTTCCAAAAGAGTTCGCCATCGGTTTCACCAGCTTTAATCCGCGCCACCAAGTCCGCCGGCTTTTTCTCCAAGGCGGCCGCGCCCGGGCCGTCGCCTTTTCCAGATTGCCCGTGGCAGATCATGCAGTTGTTGACAAAGAGCTTTTGCCCGAGCTCAATCGTGTGGGCGTTTACAGGCACCGTGTTCGGACGGTGGACGGCGGTGGGCGGAGCTTTCCAATCTGAGCTTTGCGCCAACAGCGGTCCGCTCATCGAGATAACGGCCAGCGCGATCAGTGCTCTCGAACAACTGGCAGCGGAATCTCGTGATTTCATAGAGTAGGTCACTAACCAAGTCTGGATCACAGGGTCGGCGCGCTGCTTCCCTCTTTGCGCCAGAGCGCATCGATGCTCCAACGTCCCGGGCCGTAAAAGATAATGAAAAAGAAAACCCAGCAATTAAGCAGGGCCAGTTCGCCTCCGTTCATGATCGGGAAAAACTTTGCCTCCAGTGTCGGGACAAGGCCGACGTAAAACATGAAGTAAGCCACCGCCATCTCGCCGCTCGCGAAAAACGCTGCGATGCGCGTGAGCAATCCAAACGCAATCAGAAGTCCGGCGACCAGTTCGATGATACCCGCGGCAAATGCGAGCCCGTCCACCCCATGACCGCCACCAGGAAATCCGAAAAGCTTTTGCCCGCCATGACATGCATACGCCAAGCCAACAATCAGTCGGACGATGCAGTAAACTGGGTCGGCAAATCGATTAAGGGAGGTCATCGCGGTAGGTCTGGTCTGCTGGTCGATTTGGTTCATCTCGATTTAACCCGAGACTAACCGGACCTCCCATATTGGCTCCGCATTCCTACGGAAAAGCTGCGCATCTTTTCGTAGGGCGGGGTTAGGAGCGCATTTTCCGGTCGCGCCGCTAGACCGCGACTCGTTAGGCGCGAGCGAACTGCCCGCGATAATCGCTCGGCGAGCGGCCGGTGATTCTTTTGAACGTGCGGTTGAATTGCGAGAGCGACTGAAAGCCGATCTCGAACGCGATTTCACTGATGCGCAGATTTGGGTTCTGCAAAAGATTGCGCGCTTTCTCAACGCGGGTGCGAGCGACGAATTCGATGAAGTTCAGCCCTGTGGTCTCCTTGAATTTTTCGCTGAAATAATTCGCGCTCATGTTCACCACGCGCGCAACGTCGGGCAGAGAAAACGTTTCTCGATAATGCCGGCTAACGTAATCGCGCGCGCGCGCGACAGCTTCAGGCTCGGCCTGGCTGCTTTGCAGCGTGAGCTGATCGGCGCACAAAGCCAGGTGCTGCGCGAAGGTGGTCAGCAGTTTGATAAGCGCTTCGTACTGCTGCCGGGGAAGGACCCGCGTATTGAAGTAAGCTTCTTCAATTTTTTTCAGATCGACGTCCGTGCCCCATTTGAGGAGGGTTTTGGCAATAGAATTGAACCGGCTAGTGTCGGGATGGTGCAGCAGAATATGGCCGGTGTGGAGAAATGCGATCAGCTTGTCGCCCACACGCACCGGGACTGCGGTCTCACATAAACCGGCGAAACATTTCAAAGTCTTGGGGCGGAGTTGTGCTTCTTTTTCGAGTTTCTGTTGCAAGGCATAACACTGGGCGCAGCTGGTGTTGGTCCTGGCCATCAACGCGCAGAACGGATTCTCCTTCCCCCGCGCAAAGTGAATCATGTTGAGCATTTCCGGCGCGTGGAGAGCCAACGGCAGTCCCGTCCCGCGTATAAAGGCGCGCTCATAGTCGCGATAGAGCCGCGATTGCGACAATGCACCGAGCATGCGGTTACCGTTATTCTTCATGAGTTTCAGTGCAGTGGCCTGTCGAGTCTGGGGCGATCACAATAGCGTGACTTGAAGCGTCGATTAAATTGCGCCGAAACTCATTCGAAACGATTCACATCAGTCACCATGACGCGCCGCTTCTTCATCAGGTCGACTCTCAGCTGCATGTCACGTCATCACGCCTGCGTTGTTTTAACCTGCTCCGGCCCGAGAGTAAACATCTCCCGGTCCCGCGTCGACTGGAGATTACCTTACAGATTATGAACACTTACTGCTTTTTCGCCCATGTGGTTCTTGCAATTGACGCCCGCGTCCTTACTCCGCCCGAAGCGACCGCGAATCTGCTAATTGAAATCAACGACAAGGCCTTAATGTCCGCGATTAAGGAAAGACATCTCAAGGTTTCCGAGCTAACGGACCTTCAAAAACAGGAATTGGCCAGGGAGATAGGCAAGGCCGCTGCCGTTGAGGAACTGAAATCAGACCCTGAATTCAGAAAGCTTCCAGTGCAACGATTTGTAGATTTCAACCTTGCCCCTACGCCTACCTATATTTCGATCCGACCTCCCTCAAGCAAAATCTCGCCGAATGGTTGCAGAGTATGTCGGCTCGCAGAGAGTGAGGCAGATAAACTCAGGTCAAAACCGCTTCCTGGCTAGATATGGATCATGGATACTCGTTTGCTTGGAAGATTCTCCACGCACGTGGAGACGGTTGGGCAATTTTTGACATAAACGCCCTCTCGGCATGAGCGCGCAAGACCACGTCTTCAGTCTCGGCATCGAGGAAGAATTTCAGATCATCGATCCGGAGACACGCGAGCTACGATCGCACATCCAGCAGATTCTCGACGACGGCAAGATGACGCTGAACGAGCACTTCAAGGCCGAGATGCACCAGTCGGTCGTCGAGGTCGGCACCGACATTTGTGGAGATGTGGCGCAGGCACGGCAACAGGTGGTGCAACTTCGGACCGAGTTGGCGATGCTCGCGGCGCGCGGCGGATTAAAGATCGCCTCGGCCGGCACGCACCCGTTTTCGCACTGGCACGATCAATTGATCACGGCGCACGAGCGCTACGCGACCCTCGTCAAAGACCTGCAACAGATCGCGCGCGCGAACCTGATCTTCGGTCTGCATGTGCATGTGGGGATTCCCGATCGTGAGGAAGGGATCGATCTGATGAATCAGGCGCGCTATTTCCTCCCGCATCTTTACGCGCTCTCCACCAACTCACCGTTTTGGCTCGGCGAGAACACCGGCCTCAAGGCATATCGACAGATGATTTTCGAACGCTTCCCGCGCACCGGCATTCCGGATGCGTTCGAAAGCTTGTCCGAGTACGACGATTACCTGGCACTGCTCGTGGCGACCGGCTGCATCGATGACGCGAAGAAGATCTGGTGGGACATCCGCCTCCATCCGTTTTTCAACACGATCGAATTTCGGATTTGCGACGCGCAATCGCGGGTCGATGACACGATCGCGCTCGCCGCCATGATGCAGGCGATCGTCTGCAAACTGCGGAAGCTCCACCGCCAAAACACCACTTTCCGAAGCTATCCCCGCCGCTTGCTGGACGAAAACCGCTGGCGCGCCTCACGCTACGGGATCGATGGGGAGCTGATTGATTTTGGCCGGAAACGCGCCGTCGAGACGCGGAGTTTGATCCACGAAATTCTCGAGTTCATCGCGCCGGAAGTAGGCGAGCTCGGCAGCGGTCGCGAGATCGAGCACATCGAGAAAATCCTTGCAGAAGGGACGGGCGCAGATCGGCAACTCGCGGTCTGGGAGCGGACCGGCGATCTGAAAGCAGTCGTTGATCACATCATCGCGGAGACCTACGAAGGATTGGCGGTGCCGCCCGCGGCGTAACTAACTTTGGTCTTGGTAGCAGAACGACGAAACGTTCTTGTTTGAGCTTCCGGCGAAAGACGGTTTTCCTTTTCAGATGCAGAACCGCAAGCGCTCGATGCAGCTATTCTGCGCGGAGCCTTTTCGGATCTTCTTTCCTGCCGGCATCGCGCTCGGAATTGCCGGTGTGTCGCTCTGGCTTCTCTACTATAACGATTGCCTAACGAGTTATCCCGGCACAGCGCACGCCCGGATGATGATCGAGGGCTTCATGGCCTCGTTCATTATTGGTTTTTTAGGAACAGCGGGACCACGAATCACCTCGACGCCTCCGTTTTCACGAGCGGAATTGCTCGCGTTGCTCGGTCTGGATTTGTTAGCGGCGGGCGTGCACGTCGGCGGCTGGCATCGAGGTGGCGATGCGCTTTTTGCTCTGTGTCTGATCACTTTTCTCTACGCGATCGGAAAGCGTTTTATCCGACGTGAGGATTCGCCGCCGCCAAATTTCGCTCTCGTTGCTCTCGGCCTCTTGAATGGAATTATCGGCGCGTTGCTGGTCGCGGTCTTCGAAGACGCGGTTTACTCCGTGCCGTATCGTTTTGGCGCGTTGCTGCTCGAGCAAGGCTTCGTGTTACTTCCGATTTTGGGTGTCGCGCCATTCTTGCTACCGCGTCTCCTCGACATCCCGAGAAGCGACGAACTGCGGGAGTCGCGTACGCTTCCGCGAGGTTGGATGCCTCGTGCGGCTTTCGCGGCAGCAGTGGGCCTAACGATCGACGGAAGTTTCCTTCTGGAGACGTTCGGTGTGGACACTCTAGCCGCATGGCTGCGAGTCGCTGTCATTGCTCTTTATCTCTCGATCAGAATGCCGCGGCAGGGTCGCAGCTTTCTCGGTGATTGCCTGCGCCTCGGAGTCGTCGCGCTCGTGCTCGGCCTCATCGCGGAAACGCTGTGGCCGCAGTATCGAATCGGCGCTCTCCACATCGTATTCATTACCGGATTCAGCTTCATCGTGCTGACAGTCGCGATTCGTGTTGTGTTCGGACACAGCGGCAACGCGCACTTGTTCCAGAAGCGGCTCCCGTTCTTCATTGTCGTAGCGATCCTGCTTCTGTTGGCGATGCTCTCACGCTACGTCGCCGATCTAGCCGCGAACGCTCGCGGCATTCACCTGGTCGCAGCCGCTAGCTTCTGGATTGCCGCAGCCGTCGTCTGGGCGACGAAGGTTCTCCCGAAGGTCCGAATCCCTGATCCGTCAGAGTGATCGAGGCGAACGCGGAGATTGGTTGATTTTGATCAAACGCCAATGCGGCACCCTAGCTGTCTAAAGCTCGCCGAGATTTCGCTGCAACAAACTCTGTAACTCTCGCGGTTTCGTCAGCGTGATTGTCCTGCCCTTTACGCGAAGCAGATTCTGATCACGGAACTTCGCCAGCGATCGCGAGAGCGTCTCGCTCGACGTTCCCATCTCCGCCGCTAGAACGCGCTTCGTCCGGTCGAGTTGAATGACGGTTGGCCCGGTGGGTAGCGGTCGTGGGCATTGCTTTAGGAGCCAATTCGCGAGCCGCGTCTCCGCGTCTTTCAACGTCAAATCATCGAGCAAACCGACAAGCACGCGAAGATGTTGGCTCATCGAACCGAGCATGCGCAGAGCAAGCTCCGGACGCTTTCGTAATAGGTCAATGAATTCTGCTTTGGGGACAAGCAGCACCGTGCTCGCCTCCGTTGCGCGCGCGTCGGCGGGGTAACCCTCATTAACGGCGAGCGTCGCCTCCGCAAAAGATTCGACCGGATAAAACACGTGAATCACCTGCTCTTTTCCCGCCGGGTTGACGCGGTGAACGTTGATCGCGCCTCTCTGCACGATGTAAAAACCTTCTGAGGGTCCGCCCTCATGAAACAGGTATTCGCCTTTGGCGAGATGCTTCGGAATGGCGAAGGCTGCGATGGCCGCGAGATCGGCCGGAGCCACGCCGATGAATAGCTGGCAACTTCTGAATGTGCTCTCAGTTATCGCACGCCTGAACTGTTCCTCGTGCGTCGCCACAGGCCGACGCTACCGGCAGGCTTCTTACTCGTCGCGCCAAAAGTGCGTAATCCAAACGCCGCCGAGTTGGCGTTCCACTCGTGAGCGGAATCCTTCGCTCCCGAGCTTCTCGATCAGCGGCGAGGGAAGAAACGGGGCGACGACTGAGAGACCGGCACCGGCGTTCAAAGCGTCGACCGCTGCACGGATCTTCGAGAACGGGTCCTCTCCGCGCGCGAGGATCGGCCGGACGTCGAGTGTCTTGAATTTCGGCATGCGTTACTCCTCCCACCGCTCCAGCCGAAAGGCGCTGAACGCGATTAAGGCTAGCGTCCACATGACCGCAATGGCTGAAAACCAGAGGGCCGCATGGTCGATCCACCAAGCGGCGAGCGGCGTTTTGTTTGCGGCTTCGGCCGGGATTTGTTGCAACGCGAAGAGTGCTTCGATGCGAAAGGCGTCGAGCGGGTTCAACATCAATGCCGCAACCCAAAGGTCCGGCACACTTTGCAGAAGCGGCCACCGCGCGGCGAAGAGCGCCATCAAATCCACACCAAACAACAAGAAGAGCCATGCACTGACGCCGATGATCAACGCCTGTGAACGGTCGTTGGCCAAGAAGCCAGCGACCAATCCGCACGAGACGAAAGCCGCCGCGAGGAGCAACGTCTGAAAGTAGAGCCGCAAGAGCATCGTCGCGGCTGAGCCAGTGACGAGCGCGGGCAGAAACAAGAGAAGCAACACACCGCCGAAAATCAAAAACAGCGCACAGAACTTCCCGATCACGAACGCGCCACGGCCGACCGGTTGCGCGAACAAGAGCGGCCACTCTTCGCGTTCGCCCTGCGCGCTGCTGACTCCCGTTAGCAGCGCAAACAATGAAACAAAATAGAGCGCGATCTGCAGGATGAAGAAGCCGGTCGCATTCGTGTCCTCGCTGAACAGAACGGCTGTCGCACCGCCGATTAGAGCCAGCGCGCAGAAGACATGGAAGTAGCGGTTGATCAGCGCTGCGCGGAACTCACGCGCCAGCAGCGCATGGAGCGCGTGCGTTTCAAATGGAGACGATAGAGCGAAGTTCATTTTCTACGGAGACTGGCGATGGCATCTCGCGATCGCACTCGTGGAGCGACGATGTTGAGTCCCCGAAATCATGCGGGAGATCGGTTGGATCGAGCTCACGTTCGATCACGCCGTCGCCACAAAGGAGGCAGCGATCCGCCACGCCGTTCCACTCCGCGACCAGGTGCGTCGTGATGAGCACTGTCTTGCCGCGTTGCGCTTCAAATTGCAGCGTTCCCTGCAGGCGCTTTCGCCATGAGGGATCAAGGCTAAGTCCCGGTTCGTCCAGAAGAAGCACTGGCGCATCCGCGAGTAACAAGAGTGCTAGTCCGAGCCGCTGACGCATTCCGCCAGAGAGTTTTCCCGTGCGGACGCGCGCGACCTCGCTCAATCCTGTCAACTCGAGCATCGCATCGCATCGGGAGACGATCACACCGCGCAGTCGCGCATAGAACCGGAGCACTTCCGCGCATGTCAGCCGCAGATGAAAGCTCGGGCTCTGCGGAAGGTAAGAGAGCAAGCGTTGCGCGTTGATCCGGTCGGTAACGACATCCAAGCCGTGCACGGTCGCCCTGCCCCCGCCCGGCCGGATCAAGCCCGCGAGCACCTTCATCGTGGTGCTCTTGCCTGCGCCATTTGCGCCCACGAGCAACGTAATCTCGCCAGGTTCGGCGCGAAGCGTGAGACCGCGCAGGACTGGCGTGCGGCCATAGTTCTTCGTTAGGTTTTCCGCCGCGATCATCACTTGTTAGGCACAATGGCGCGCGCGGCGCGGTGGGCACGAATCTTCCAGAACTGGGAAGTCAGCGGCGATGGATCATCAATCGTGCTTAGGCCCGGAATCGTGGCGCGCTCGTTCGCGAAGCGCAGCAGCTTCACCGTTGGACTGTCCGAAAGAAATGCTACCGCCGGGAAATCGCGACGAAGAACGCCGAAAAGGTCGATCTCGCGATGCGGCAAGTCACCGATCCCGTCGCGGTTAAAGTCCAGGTCGGCTCCGTCCTCCCAGAAATTGCCGACGCCCTTGACCGCCCATTTATTACTGTCGCCCTTTGCCGTGCTTGTTTCGACCGGGTGCAGATTGCGCACGAACTGATTCTCGCTGAAACGGTTGTCGTCCGAGTTCGAACCGAACTTCAAGCCGATGTAATTCCCGCGAACATTGTTTCCGGTAACGGTGTTCCCAATGCACTGACTGAACGACAGTCCGACAGCATTTAGCTCGATATCGTTCTTCTCGAGAAGGCTGTTGTCGGTGGATTGAAAGATAAGTCCGTAGGCGCGAAACCCGCGGTTATTCACGAAACGATTGCCGCGAATCGTCAAACCTTTCGAGAACATGATCGCGGCGCCGGCGGCGTTTTCAGTAAAGGTGTTATTCTCGAAAACGTTGCCGTCGGAATACATGTAGTGCAGTCCATAGCGCGTGCGATGCACGACGTTGTTTTCCACCCGCGAGTTGTTCGTGAACGAAAAGTAAATCCCGTCGCGGGTCTCGCTGATATCGTTGCCGCTGATCAGATTGCCGTCGCAATTCCATTGGTGAATGCCGTTGCCACGGCGGTTTTCCACGAGAGTGGTATCGCAGTTCTCCGCGCTTTGTCCGACGCCTTTTTCCACCGGCTCACTCGAAGCTGCGATGGTTGTCTTGCCTTCGATTCGATTTCCTAATATGCGCGCGCCAGAAACCTTCTTGAGATAAATCCCGTGAAGGGAATTCGCGATTGTATCGTTCTCGATCGTCGCGCGATTGCCGGTGACGAAAACTGCCGCGTCATCGTCGAACAGATTCAATCCTGAATCTGTGATGCGGAGCCCAGTAACGGTGACGTCATCGGCGGCGATCGTGATGACTTTACCGACGCCGGGACCGCGGACTTCCGCTCCTGGTTCGCCCACAAGCGTGAGCTGCTTATTGATGACTATCGCACCGCCGTACACGCCTGCCGCAATGTGGATGGTCTCGTTAGGCGCGGCGGCGTTGATGCGATCCTGGAGAGTTGCCGCGTTGGAAGTCCCGATGGCGAGCGCGATCAGGAGCAGGAGAAAAAAGCGCGGCAGAGCGTGCGTGATCATTCGACCGTTTCCTTGCGCGAAAACCAACCGGCGAGCAGGATCATGAGCACGGATGCGCAGAGCAGGATGGCACCCAGCTCGGGATAACTAGACTCGCGAAAATTCGCGATCTGCTTCGTGCCGAGCAACAGCGGCGTGAACGGCTTGATCGTCATCGGCGCGTGCAGATCGAGATTGTGCCCGTACTGATAGAGCCGATACCAAAACGACCCAATGGAGAAGATCCCGAAGTAGCAATAGACGGCGAAAAGATCGACCACGTTGCCCATCTGGCCGAACACGACTGAGCGCAGAATCATCAGGATAATGAGGCCGAAGACGAATGGCATCCACCGCATCTCGAGAAAATCCGCCTGCACGATCGGCGCCATACCGATGTAGTGATTCAGGTTGTTGATCTCGACCAGGTGCTGGCCGTTTAATCCACCGCCGAGGATCTTGTAGCAGTAGATGAACAAATCGAGTCCGTCCGAGTATTGCGGGGCGACAAGATGCATCCGCCAGAGCGGGAAAAAGAGCGAAACGAAGATCGTAACGGCCGCCAGAAGCAACAGCAGACGTGACCAAAAATTCAGCGGGCGCGCGAGAAAACGGAACTCGCGGCCAAGCAGATTCGATATTTTTTTCTTCATTCGTTAGGCACTAGAAGCGGACTGTAGCGACGGCGCTGTGTCGCCGTATTTACACGGAGCGCCCACGCCCCGACACAGCGGGGCGGCTACAACATCTGGGATCAAGGCGTCGACGCGGGAGTGGCCGCGACCGGATTAGCTGTCGCCGGAACACTAGCTCCAGCATCTGGAACCGGAGCCGGCGCTGCGCCATTTGTATAAACCGCGCCGGGTACAGGCTGTCCAGCATTCGAGACGACAAGATAACCCTGCATCTCCTGGTGGAGCGCCGAACAGAAGTTCGTACAGTAATACGGGAACACGCCCGGCTTGGTCAGCTTGATGTGAAGGGTCTTCGTTTCGCCCGGATCCATCACCAGGTTGATGTTGTTCTCGACCAACCCGAAACCGTGAATCATGTCACGGGTCTGCTCGACGTTCGTGACATGGATCGTTAGGTCGTCGCCGACTTGCGCGTCAATCCGGTCCGGCACAAACCGACTGCGGACCGCGGTCACTTTCGCTTCGACCGATGTGCCATTGCGCGTCACGCCCGTGTGTTCTTTGTCCCAGACCGCGTTCGGATCTTTGTTTTCCGCTTTCGGGTAAGCTTCGATCGGCTGGATTTCGCTGACTTTGAGGATTTGTGCAAAGTGCGGCTCCGGCTCGGTATAAGCCTCCGCGACCATCTTCATCTTCGCGCCGCTGATATCCATGAGCTGACTCGACTCGGGTTGAGCGGGGCCGACGTTGATGTGGCGACCGGCGGAAAGTTTGTTCATCGCGACAAGCCACTTCCCGTACGGATGCGCGGTGTCGCTGCCCGCCACCACCAGGTGGCCGGTGCTGAAATGCGTGGAGACCTTGTCGAGCACCGTCTTGTTCATGTCCTTGCGCTCGTCGTCGCTCCACGGCGGCAGCTTCCATTTCGTGATGTTCGAATCGATGAACATCGCCGTGTAAGCGTTACCCGCGCCGTCGTATTGAGTGTGCAACGGGCCAAGCCCGACCGGAACTTCGCCTTCCACGACAGACTCGTATTTCACAATCGGCGTGCCGCGGAAATCGCCGTCAAAGGTCTTGTTATTGATCGCGGCCTGGAGCTTCTCGAAATTCACCACCGTCACAGAAGGCTGCAGCTTGCCGCCGTACGCGATCCACTTGCCGCTCGGATCAACATCAACACCGTGCGGCGATTTGCCGATCGGCAGGAAGTAAAGAATCCCTGGAACCCTTGCTGGATCGAGCACTGGCACGCCGCCCATGTCCTGCGCCTTGCCATCAGCCACCGCTTGCGCCGCCGCTTTCCAGTTCACGATCGCAGTAAGGTCGCGGTCCTTCTGGCTGGCGTTCGCCTCCAGAACGTCGTGCGCCATCTCGCTGTTGTAGCTCGTCCAAAAGGCCCAACCGCTACTTGGACCCTTCCCGGTCGACGCGAGGTCCCAGTCAAACGGCGGCGTCAGAATCTGCCACGCGACGCTCATCTCGCCCGTCTGCGGATCGACTTTAAGCGCGCTGACCATGCCGTTGAACTCCTTCGCGTAATCGTTCGGATCCGCGACACGTCCTTTCGGCAGCGGCACGGAGAACCGTGTTGCTACCATCAAATATTCGGTGTTCTCCGTGACGAAAGATGAGCCGTGATTCCCGCTTGAGTTCGGAATTGGCCCGAGGATTTGATGCGTTTTGAAATCGCGCAGATCGATCCGCGCCACGCGGTTGTTCGCGTTGTCGTTCACGAATAGCCAGCGACCGTCATACTTCGAGGCTGTCTGCGACAAAGCCGGATGATGGACATCGCCCCAGGTATAATCACCCAGCATTTTTTTCGATTCTTCATCGAATCCGTAACCCGTCGCCGGATAAGGCGCATAGACCGGGATGGTGGTGATATGACGCATCGACGGAATGCCCGCCACGAACACCTGTCCGGAATGCCCGCCCGAATAGAAAAGGTAGTATTCGTCCTGCTCGCCGGGTGCGACGTAGGTAGCTTGCGCGTTGGCGCTGCGCTCGTTCTTCGCCGTGGTCGATTTCCCACAACTCGTTAGGCCGAAAGCGCCGACGATGACCGCGACTGTGACCAAATAGCTGGCTGAGGCGTTATTTTTCATTGTTGATCCTGATTTACTTAACGGTCATAAAACCTTTGGTGCCTTGGGAGTAGTGGCCTGGAAACGAACAGAGATAGAGATACTCGCCGGGAATCTGCGGGGCGTTGAAAGTCACCGTGTCGGTCTCGCCGGGTCCGAGCAGCTTGGTGTGCGCGAGCACTTCCTTGGAACCAGGCGGAACATAGTCGTGCGACGCTTCGGTTGACGCGGCGTCGAGGAATTTCGTCACATTTTGCACATTCACGCTTCGATCAAGCATGAGGAAGTTGTGGCCCATTGAGAGCTTCGGCGTCGTGCCGACGTTCTTTAGCGTAACGGAAATTTTTTGCCCAGGTTTGGCTTCAAAAGCGGTGACGTCGAACCGCATTTTATCATCGGCCTGAATCGTCACCTCTTTCGGCGGCGCTTCCGGTGCGCGCGAACATGAGGTGACGGAAAGCAGCAGTGCGCCGCACCCGAGACCGAGAACCGAAATTGACTGCCAAACTGATTTTTTCATAAGAATACTCCTCGCCTGATCCAGGAAACGCCGCCTTGATGCACATCAAGGCTTTGAACGAATTCTCTGGAAGCTTCGTATCCCGCCCCTTCATTAGGGGTATGAACGACTCCGGGACGCGCCGCACTCACTTCGCACTGGCCTGTGCTCTCGCACTTTGCCTTGCCGCCTGCGGCCGATCGAACACATCAGACACGGACGCGCGGCACTACGACGTGCGCGGCATCGTGCGCGGCTTCGCACCGGACCGCGCGACGGTTGAGATCGAGCATGAAACGATTCCCGAGTTTATGCCGTCAATGACGATGCCCTTCAGCGCGCGCAACCCGAAGGAAATCGCCCTTCTTCGTATCGGCGACGCGATTGCGTTTCGCCTCGAAGTGACCGCAAAGGATTTTTCCATCGCAAATGTGACAAAGATCGACGCGACCGAAGTTCATCTGCCGAAAGGAGCGGCCGCGTCGCTGCCTGCCAGCGCAAGCGAGGGTCCGCAAAGACTGAAAGAAGGCGACGCGCTTCCGGCATTCAACCTAACGATTGAAGCAGGTGAGAAGATCACGGTGGAGACCCTGCGTGGTCATCCAACCGTCGTGACGTTCATTTTTACTCGTTGCCCTATGCCTAACTTTTGCCCGCTCATCTCGAAGAAGTTCGCGGAGCTGCAAAGCACGATAAAGAGTGCCCGCGGTGCGACTGCCGAAACGCGACTGCTTAGCATCACGATCGACCCGCAATTCGATACGCCCGCGGTGTTGACGCAATACGCTCAGCATGAAAACGCCGACTCGAACATTTGGAAGTTCGCGACTGGAGAGCCTGCGCAAATCGACGAACTAACGAAAGCCTTTGCTGTTTATCGGCAAACGGAAGGCGGCACAATCAGCCATGGCTTAACAACCGCGCTGATCTCCCCGGCCGGCAAGGTCGCCAAACTCTGGCGCGGCAACGGTTGGACGGTGGATGAAGTTGTGCGGGCAGTGCAGGATCTGAAGAACCGCCCTAAATGATCGTCATGGGCGGTTGGCAACGCACTAGTCACGATGCGGAGTCAGAAGCGCAGGATATGCGGCCGCGAAACCGGTAGTTGTGACCAGTTGCAGGGGCCTGCGTGATTTGGTATTCGCCGAGCAGGCAATGAAATTGTAGTTCAAGGAGGGAGGGAGTTCATCGCGCCCGAAGTAGGCGAGCTCGGCACGGATTAGTCCTGTAATCAGCAACCTCTAAGCGATAACTATTCCCGAATTACCTTTCATGGTCTCAGCTTTCCAGTATTCCGGCGTTTCAGTATTTTATAAGCCTTATCCCATGGCGAAACACTTAAAAGCATCCAACGCCCGCTCGGCCACCGCGCTCGAATCTATCCCCAACATCGGACCATCACTGGCGGACGATCTGCGGCTGCTCGGCATCAACCAGCCCCGCCAACTCGTCGGCAAAGACCCTTGGAAACTCTATCGCACGCTCTGCCGTAAGACTCATGCGCGACAGGACCCGTGTGTGCTTGACACCTTCATCTCCGCGGTCCGCTTTATGGAAGGCGCTCCCGCTCACCCCTGGTGGCATTACACCGCCGAGCGAAAAAGAACTCTGCCTAACGAGTAAAGGACTTCCCCCTTCGACTTTTCACCTCGCCGCCGCCTCCCAATAACCAATAACCAATCACCAATAACCAATAACCAATAACCAGTAACCAATAACGCTCTGCCTTGCAGCGTTTGAAAGCCCGGCCGTTACTTCGTATCCGTTACGGCAGCTCGTCCATCGGAACGCCCGAACCTTGACAGCGGCGAAGCTAGGACCGTTTCTTGCTTGCAACCCAAGTGAGAATGAATGAAAAACGGAGATTACCTGACTAAATGAATATGAAGAAACTTATCGCAGCATTGGTCGCCTCGACCCTGGCCCTGGCTCTCCAGGTCCACGCCCAGCAGGATGACCAGCAACAGCAGGAAAAGAAAAAAGAGCGCAAGAAGGCCCGCGCGGAAGAGCGGCAGGGACAAAACGCCTCCGACGATCAAGCCCAGCGTCCTCCGGCTGGTCCCGGGGAACGTCCGGCACAGAAGCGCGCGCACGCCGGCCAGCGCGCTCAAAATCAGGAAGCGGCAAAAACAAATCCCGCTGCACAGCCAGAGCCAACGGCGGAATCGCAACCGAAAGCGGAGCCGCAACCAAAAGCAGAAGCTGAAGGCACGGCCCAGCCCGCGCCGCCGCCGAAGAAAGGCCATCGCCAAGGGAACAAGGGACAGCCGCCGCCCGCACCGCAGGCCGCCGCCACCGCCGCTCCGGCCAAAGCAGCTCCCCCAGTCCAAGCCGCCGGCACCGCCGCACCAGCCAAGCCAGCTCCAGCTGCGCAGGCTGCCGCCGCGACCGCGCCCACCGCGCAGAAGAATCCACAGCGCAAAGCCGCCGCGGAAGCGAAGAAGCCTGACATTGCCACGATCAAATCGCGCAATGCCAACTTCCATGCCCAGCCGAAACCGGAAACCGTGGTCTCGGTCACCTTCGTCGAGAATCGCACGATTGTGGGAGCCCAGAATTGGCAGGGACAACGCTACAATGCTTTCCGCAGCTACCATTCGATCAGGCATGATCGCGCCTGGTATGCTTCACACTATCCCCGCGTCGTCCTGATTGGCGGCGGCTACTATTACTTCAACGCCGGCTATTGGTATCCCGCCTGGGGATACGCCCCGACCCAACAGTATTACGCCTACGATGGCCCGATTTACGCGGGGCGTCAGGCCGAGCCGCCGGATAAGGTCATCGCCGACGTCCAGTCGTCGCTGCAGGAAATGGGTTACTACACCGGCGAAGTGGACGGCCTCCTCGGACCGTTAACCCGGGAAGCCCTCAACGGGTATCAGGCCGATTACGACCTGACCGTCACCGGCGCGATCGATGAACCAACCCTCGAAGCGCTTGGCATGGCCTAATTCCACCGAAGCATTTCAATCAACGAAAAGCCGCTGGGCGCAAACCCGGCGGCTTTTTATTGTCGCTAGCGCGACGAGACGCAAGCTGGAAAAGGTTACCCACCGCCTAACGAGTAAAGGTCTGCTGTCAGCCGTCCTCGTCGCCGCCGTGTGCCAGTTCGCTTTCAGACTTCGAAGGCCTTTCTCCCTCCCCGCTAACCAATAACAGAGTGGTTATTAGTTATTAGCTATTGGATGTTAGGCCACCGCTTCGCGGCGCAATGCGAGCCCGCGGATAACGACTGTTACCGAAGAAAAATCAGATAAAGGGCAACCCCTAGCATCACTACTGCGAGGATCACTTGCGGGAGATGTTTCGCTTCAAAAGCCGGCCCGGACGAACTCGATAGTAACTTGGGAGCACAATGCCGGCACTGATGATCGACGATGGAAAGGGCGTATCCGCAGGTCGGGCATTCTTCCAGAGGCACGATCCACTTATCGCAGAGTTCCTCTTAATAGCGAGGATGATTCGGAAAGCCCTCTCAGAGCCGCCACGCAGAGAAGGTATCTGTGTCTCTTAAATAGGGAACCAACCTTGTTGATCGGGCGAGCGAAGATTGTTTAATAAGTCACCCGTTCTGGGTGCGCGTGCGAAGAGAGACGTGTAGAGGAAAAAGCGCATCGGTCATGCGTTCCCGTTCTTCCTCCTCTCTTCAACTTCAACGTGTGGTGGCCGCGCGATCGGGATAGAGCCTCGCTCCCGGACTAACGGTCGCCGCTTGCCTAACGAGTAAAGGATTGGCGAGGAGAGTGAAAAGAACAAAGGATCAGGTCTAAGACTGACTACGTTCTCCCGTTCCCAATAACCAATAACCAATAACCATTAACCCCCAGCCCGCTCGCGGCCCGCGAAAGCGATCAGGCCGGGCTTCGATCAGACCCTTCAACCTTACGAAAAGGTTAGGGAATAAAGTGTCGCAATCCTCTCCGACCTTTATAGCGTCCTCCGGCCAGGGCGGGTCTTCACGGGCGGAGGGAATATTATGAAAAAACAATTGTGTGGCGAGTCTGCTTTCACTATTTCGCGTGTCCTTACTTATCTCTTAAGCACGCTGGGTCTCGGCCTGGCGTTGCTCGGAGTAAGTGGATTTTTCGGCACAGCGCCGTTAGCGCAGGGAAAACCTGGGGCGGGTACGAGCATCCAGGTGGGCGCGTCTTATCATAACGACGTCTCGCAGCCGATGCGAGATGTGCCGGCGTGGAACGATGCCGATCTGCGCCGCGGCGGCGAGCAGGAGGCAAATGAAAATCCTAAAATACCTTACCGGCACAAGGACGGCTATGATCCCGTGGTGCAGAACTGGCATGTCTCCGCGCTTGGTTTCCCCTCGCCTAACATCCCCCTTCCGATCCGCACCTTCGATGGCGTGGGCTACCCCGGCGTAGGTTGCAATTGCGCTCCGCCCGATACGAATGGCGCGGTCGGCGCGACGCAATATGTGCAAATCGTGAACGAAGGTTACCAGGTCTTTGATAAGGCCTCCGGTGCTTCGGTTCTCGGACCTAACAGTATCTCATCTATCTGGAGTGGGTTTGGCGGCGTTTGCCAGACGGGCGGCTCGGGCGATCCCGTCGTGCTCTACGATCACCTCGCCAATCGCTGGCTCATCAGCCAATTCGCCGGCTCCGGTGGCGCGATCACGGATGAGTGTGTGGCTGTCTCGACCGGTTCCGATGCCACTGGCACTTATTACCGTTACGGGTTCCATCTCGGGTCGAATTTCTTCGATTACCCGCACCTCAGCGTCTGGCCCGATGCTTTCTACATGAGCATGAATATCTTTAATGCGGCCGGCACTGCCTATCTCGGCCCGCAACCGTTTGCTTTCGACCGCACGAAGATGCTGGCCGGCCAGGCGGCAACGTTCGTTAGCCCGGTGGGACCACTCGGCGGCTCGGTCGATTCTTTTCTCCCGGCCGATCTCGATGGCTCCACCTTGCCGCCCGCCGGCGCGCCGAATACCTACATCGGCTTCCCCGGCCAGACTTCTAACCAGAATTATACAACTTATCATTTTCATGTGGACTTTGCCACGCCGGGGAATTCTACCTTTACGACCTTCGCCAACCCACCGGCGGCGGGTTATACCGCGCTCTGCCCGACTAGTCGCGCCTGCGTCCCGCAGAAGGGAGTCACCAGCTCTAATTATATCGATGGCATTGGCGATCGCCTGATGTTCCGCCTCGCCTATCGCAATTTTGGCGATCACGAATCCGTGGTCGGTAACTATAGCGTGAGCTCTGGCGGGGTGGCGGCGGTGCGCTGGTTTGAGTTACGCAATGTCACTTCTGGTCCAGTGACCGTATATCAGCAGAGCACTTATCAACCGGATACCACCTGGCGCTGGCTGGGAAGCGCGGCCATGGACCATCAGGGCAACCTCGCCATCGGTTTCAGCGCTTCGAGCGCCACCATTAATCCGCAGCTGCGCTACGCGGGCCGGCTCGTGACGGATCCTATTAACACCCTGAGTCAGGGTGAGGCCCATCTCTACGATGGCACCGGCAGCCAAAGTGGCAGCGGCAATCGTTGGGGCGACTATAGCTCACTGTCGATCGATCCGGTGGACGACAACACTTTCTGGTACACGAACGAGTATTACTCTACGACGACCTCCTATAACTGGCGCACGCGCATTGGAAGTTTCAAGCTCGCCACCGGCACACCTACACCTACACCTACACCTACACCTACACCCACACCCACACCCACACCCACACCCACACCTACTCCTACACCTACTCCCACTCCCACTCCGACGCCGACACCTACCCCGACTCCCACACCTACCCCTACCCCTACCCCTACACCTACCGCCACACCGGGTGGGGAACTGATTGTCAATGGTGCCTTGGAAGGCAGTATCTCGCCCTGGGTCTTATCCGGTTCCGGAGCATTCTACACGAACAACGGTAGCTATCCTCACGGCGGCACGGGCTACATGTATTTCGGAGTGAACAACAGCGTGACCGGGCAGACCTATCAAACAGTTGCCATACCCTCCACGGCGACGGCGAGTCTGACTTTCTGGTTCAACTGCAGCTCCAGTGAGTCCGCGACCACTGCCTATGACTACCTGTATGTAGAAGTCCGCAACACGGCTGGCACATTGCTCCAAACCGTCGCGACCTACAGCAACAAGGACAAGACCACAGCGGGAAGCTATTCGCAGAAGTCCTTTAGCCTCGCGGCCTACAAGGGCCAGACCATCCGGCTCCAATTCCGCACGACCACCGACTTTTCGATCACCACGACTTTCCGCGTCGATGACGTCTCTTTAAAGTAATCGACCTGCATCAGTGAAACCGAAGGAAGATCAGCAGAGCGCTGCCTGTATACTTCACACCTAGACTCGTATCCCAGGCGCGGTCGCTAACTGTTGTGTCCCTTCCGGGGAGGACGGGTTGGTAACCCGTCGTTCGGCGGAGTCTCCGCCGAACTTCTCCGAGACGCTCCTAATATACAAGGGCTCGGATTCTTCGAAATCCGCGACGTGCCTGTCACTGATCCTGTGCTAGGCCAGGACGCGGAGTATCACCTCGGCCTCGTGCGGAGCGATCGGGCAAAGAAGCTCGCCTTCTCCACCGTGCAGATGTTGATGGGATTGCTTAATCACGGCAAACTTACGATCGCCGACCGGCAGACACAGCTAAGTGTTATCTCAGGTCAGGCGGGCGAACTCTTCACTCACTTATTCAAGCGTCCGGATGGAACTCAGATACTTTCGTTTACGATAAGAGCTCTACACCCACGATAAGTGTGACCTTACAGACGGCGGGCAGCAAAGCCTACAAGTATAACTATGATGGCAGCTTCGCGGCCTACCCGGCGTTCGATGGGACGAGGCTGCCGGAGGTAACTCTAACGCCCGGGACCGCAGCGATATTCCGCATCGATCCTTAGAGTTACTCCACACACAGACCTGGCCGCAGATGGCGCCTAACGAGTGAAGGACCGCTAAGCTCCCTCGCTCTACTTTAGCCTTTAGGCTTTCGACTTTCCATTTCGCCCGGCCTCGGCTGCGCCTGCGTTACGGCAGCGTTTCAGATTGTCATTTTGCTTCCGCTTGCCTAGTAGGCGCTCCAGCGAAATGACATCGGGATCTGCACCTCGGTCACGCTATTCGGGCGAAACTTCCATTTCTTCAACCAAGCCGCGACTCGCTGATTCATCTTGTCGTCGCCTAACGACTTTGCCGCGGTGACTTCCGCGACCGAACCATCTGGCCGCACGGACAGATGAAACACACCCGACCGGGCGCCTGCCTTGTTGGTGATCCCATACCCGGCGGCACCGCTGAACGAAAAGGGGGGCGGTTGCGAGACGATATAGTTCTCGACGGCAGGGCCAGAAATGGTTTCGCCCTTATTGGTGCGAGCCACGTAAAGCTTGGTGCTCTCGGCCTCTCCGTTATCGGTTGTGAATCGGACTTGGACCGCGAGGCCGACATTTCCCTCGCCCACCCGCATCAACACGGTCGCTCCCTGCCCTACTTTCACGGTCTCCCAACGGATGTAACCGTGTTGGCTGCTGATCTTAGTCAGCTCATTATAATGAAAGACATAAGACCGCCCTTGCGCCTGGATGGTGAAAGTTTTATTTCCGAGGTCGATCGCCTGAACGACACCATAAAACATTGCGCTACCCCTTTCCGATTTCGTCTCTGCCCCAGCAAACCCAGAAATGAAGGCCAGGAAGAAAAACGCGAGAGTTATGGGCGAGCGCATGGGAAAGGAGACAAGGGAACACCAGTTATCGATCAGCGGAAGAGACGTGTAAAGGAAAACGCGTATCAGTAGTACGCTTCCAGTTCTTCCTTCCCCCTTTCACCTTCAACGCGTCGCAACCGCGCGATCGGGAGAGAGCCTCGCTCCAGGAGTAACGGTCGCCGTTTGCCTAACGAGTAAAAGTCTTGGTGTTAGCGTTTCAGCTTTTTAGATAGCCTTTTACCTTGGAAAGCCGCCGCGTCCCTTCCGACCCTTTACTCGTTAGGCCACCGCTCACCTTTAAAGAGATTCTGTTGCCTCCGGCAAAGTCACCGGGCTCTGCTCTTCGGCCGGGGACCAGTCGCCGGTGTCTCAGCGGAATTCTACCAGCACGTCCGGACCGTCCCGACCAGTTCCGCACGCAAACGTTTCGTGCTCTTAATCACCGTTCGGCGAAAGCACGACGCGGGCAGTGAAACCATGAACGTGAGTGCCAAAGGTGTCATCGCCCTCGTCACCTGTGATCATTCCCTTATTATTGATGCCGTCGAATCGAGTAAAGCTTGCGCCCGGGTAATCGAAGAGAATGAATAGTTTCGGCGGGATATAAAGAACGCCGTGAGTCGTGCTGGCGTTGAGGTCGGTCGCAGACCCAACTATCCAGCCCCGATCATTAATCCCGTAAAAAATTGTGGTCGATGCCGGAGCGTCCACCGGATACTGAAGAACGCCATTGCGATCGCGGTAAAAGCCATGCACCCCACCGCCACTTCGGTAGTAACCACAATATTGCTCGTTGTTGTTGATCGCATTCGCAATCATGTAGGATGCACGCGGAATAAGAATCGGCGTCACGTTGCCGGCCACGTTGATGAACCCCTGAGTCTTCCCTGTCGTGCCATCGGAGGACGCGCCGGCGAAATCCCCGTTATTGTTTATACCGGTGACGAAGGTGTCGTGCGCGCCGGGAACGACGTATTCCGTATAACTCGAGCCGGAAAGGAAAAATCCGGAAAAGATCGCGCCCCGCCCGGTGAAATAACCCGAAACAACTCCAGGGTCATTGATGCCTGCGGCAAAAGTTTCGAGACCGAAGTCGTTCGGCTCGACAATGGCCGGACTAAAGGCGCCATTCGCCTCGCGGAGGAAACCTTTCGTCCTGGCATCGACATCGACAAAGCTCCCGACGATCTGGTTAAAGTTATTAATCGCCGTGGGATGAGTGGATGTCGCCCCAGGAAAATCGAACTCCGTCAGCACATCGATCGTGAAGGTCTTTGCTTCAGCTAGCCCACGCAGGCCGACCAGCACGAACAGGCTGACGACAATTCGAAAGAGCAGCTGCTTTTTCATTTTGGCAGGATGTCAACGCACGGGTCGGAGTCAAGCCTAATCCCTTCGCGCCCTGCGAAGAAAAGAGACGTTTTAGCGAGGCTACCTAACGACAAGCGACTTTTTCATAACGTCTATCGGCCCTGGCGGAAATCGCTGAAACCGATAGCTCTCGAGGTCCTTAATGGAATGGGCGGGCGAATGTTTCGGTGGGAGATCAGCTAAGCTACGGTGAAATGTGCCTAACGAGTAAAGGACCGCTTCCGCTCATTTACGGCCACGATTTCAAAATCATCGCTCCCGGTTTTCCGGAGAGTGAGCGTTTTCCACACCTGGCCGGACGCGTGTTTCGAGCCGCGCCGCAGCTCGTAGCGCAGCGGGAAAGTCACCTTCAGTCCAACGCCGCGCTCTTGCTCAACCCTTAAATCCCCCGCCAGCCAGAATCTGCGCTCCGGCCAACGCGCCTCGTAGCGTAGCAAATCGCGCTGGATTCGCGCGCGATCGAAATTCCGCTCGCCGAAGTAATCCACCCGTTCGCCAAAAAATTCCAGCTCCGCCCCCACTCGCGGGTCAAGCCCGGCAAGGACAAAGGCGCCGACATAATCCCGCAACCGTTCCCGGCTGGCACTGGCGTCGGGAGACAACGGTCGCTCGGCGGGAATCGCTGCTTCCTCCCGAGTGACATTCGGCCGCGAGTCTGCCACCCGCGGCGGCGGAGCTTGCGGGGCGCGCTGCGCCTTCTTCGCCACCGACGCGGGCGACGGCGCCGGCGTCGAGCTGGTAGGAGCGCGGGGCGGTGGGATCGCGCCGGAGTTCAGCGCCTTCAGAAACTGCATGTCCTCATTGCGCAGCTGACGCCAGGTGTCCGAGGTTGGCGACGGCTCCGTCTCCGCAGTTTTTGTGGCCGCGAGACCCAGCGCCTGAGCGGTCGCGGCATCGAGTTTGCCCGAGATAGCGAGCCCGTGGCGGATCTGGTAGCGAGTCACAGCGGCAGCCGTAGCGCTATCATACATGCCAGTGGCATTGCCAAAATAGAACCCGCCTTCTTTGAGGCGGGTCTGCGCCGCCTGCACACTTTCATCGGCCAGAGCGGACCCGAGGCCGCAGAGACCGATCGCCGCGAAAACAAAGAAAAATCGTTTCATCACGAAGCAATCGGTTGCGAACGGGTAAGCGCACGCATGAGCGCGAAATGAAGCGAGCGCCGGCCGCCGCAGCGGGCGATTAGCATCCGCGCTTCGCCTTTCCCCTTTTCAGTTTTCCGCTTACCGTTTCCTACTTTCTACTTCCTACTTCTTACTTCTTACTTCCTACTTCTTACTTCCTACTTTCTTCATCATGACTCTTCGCAAAAACGTCATCGTTTGCGGGTCGCTGTTTGTCATCCTTATCGGCACGGCGATCATCGGCAACGTGCTCCAGAGCGCCGGCATGGCGCCGCTCTCCGGGAGGACGAGCTACCTCGCGATGTTTGGTTTTTTCGGGCTCTTCATGGCCTTTGGGTTTTCGGCCGTACCCGTCATGGTCAAGACCGTCATCGCAGCGCAAACGCGCGCCGGGCCAGTTACGGAAGGGCTGGCTCGCCATCAGAACGCCATCATCTATGTCATCTGGGGCCTCATGCTCGCGGGCTCAGTCATCGCCATCCCAGCCGCCGTGGTCGGCGGCCTATTTGGCGACGCTCCCCGGCAATTGGTGCAGCGCGCACTCGAGGGCTCCAGCATGGGCACCCTCTCCGCCGCTCCCGGCATGTCATTGGACGAGATGACGAAAAAATCCACGGTCCCTCTTAATCTCAAGTTCGCGCGCACCGCGATCGCGGGCAAAGGCGCCTTCGAGTTCGTCGTGCCCCACTCATCGATCCGATTCCCGCGCGCGCGCAGCTACTTCATCACCACGCGCGACGACGACCACACGAAAATAAACGTCGTCAACATCAGCACCTCACCGGAGAAAGGGAGCAAGGCGAGTCTGGACGCGGCCGATGCCGCTTTGCGAGGAGAGCTGGCGCGCGATGGTTGGCTGGCTGGTCACGAAGTCTATCGCACGGCCGAATCCCAGCGCCTGCACGAGGGCGAAAAAGCGGGACCGGAAGGGCGGCAATATCTCAAGGATGGCATCGTCTTTACGATCAATCGCAACCGGATGGATGAAGCGCAGTTGCAGGAAGACGCGGCCACCGCGGGCGAGTGGATACAATATATCGAGCTGTGGCCCGCGGATTCCTATCCAGGCTTCGAGCGACTCGTCTTTCCCCCGGTGCCGGGACACTAGCCTAACGAGTAAAGGTCTTTTCTACCGGACGGATACGCCCAGCTCCGGGGAGGACGGGTTGTTAACCCGTCGTTCGGCGGAGTCTCCGCCGAACTTCGCACGACGTTCCATCGCACGGAAAGTCCCACTACGAGTTGCGTTGCGCGCAACTTGTCCCGGGCAGACTGCCCGGGACGACGGGTTAACAACCCGTCCTCCCCATCCACTCCCCTTCTTCTCGCTAAGGATCACCGCGCGAAGTCCGCCCGAGAGTCCATTTCCGAATCTCACTCAGTGGACGACAACTCCTCATTCATACCGCGCGAACTGCTCTACGAAGTAATCGTCGACTCTTCCGATGACGTCATCATCTCCAAAGACCTTAAAGGCACGATCAAGAGTTGGAATAAAGGTGCCGAACGCATCTTCGGTTATCACGCGGACGAGATCGTCGGCCAATCCGTGACCAAACTTCTGCCCCCCGATCGGCCCGATGAAGAGGCGCAAATCCTCGCCCGGCTTCAGAAGGGCGAGCGCCTGGACCATTTCGAGACCCAGCGCCAGCGCAAGGATGGCCAGCTCATCGATGTCTCCCTCACCATCTCGCCCATTCGCAACGCCGAGGGCGTGATCGTCGGCGCGTCCAAGATTGCGCGCGACATCACCCAGCAGAAAGAAGCAGGCCGTCAGCTGGCAGAGACCCACGAGCAGTTGAAGCGCGCCGAGCGCATGAAAACAGAATTCGTCGCCACGCTTTCCCACGAGCTGCGCACCCCTTTGAATGCCATCCTCGGCTGGGTCCAAATCTTGAAAGATCCGGGCAGCACCGCCGACGACCTGGCCACCGGGTTGCCCGTGATCGAGCGCAACGTTCGCGCGCAGTCCCAGCTCATCGAGGACCTTCTCGATATGAGCCGGATCGAGGCCGGCAAAATCAGCCTCGACGTCCAGCGCGTAGACCTGGCCGAGGTCGTCAACGCCGGGCTGGAGACGGTACGCCCAGCCGCGACCGCAAACCACATCCGTCTCACCTCTGCCTTCTCGGATGTGCAGGGGATCGTCATGGGCGACAAGGGGCGCCTCCAGCAGATCGTCTGGAACCTCCTCAGCAACGCGGTCAAATTCACGCCCAAGGGCGGGCGCATCCACGTCGTCATCAAGCGCGTCAACTCGCATGTAGAAATTTGCGTCACCGATAGCGGCAAGGGGATCGCCCCGGAATTTCTCGGCGAGGTCTTCGAACGGTTTCGCCAGGCGGACGCCACTACGACCCGTCGCTACGGTGGGCTTGGCCTCGGCCTCGCCATCGTCAAACATCTCACTGAACTCCATGGCGGCGCCGTGTGCGCGGCCAGCGATGGCGCGGACCAGGGCGCGGCCTTCACTGTCAGTCTCCCCTTGCAACCACTCCGGCAGGAGCCGGAAGCGCTCGCGGCCGCGGACCGGAACGCCGCCGTGGACGGTTCCGCCATCACGGCCGATCTCCACGGCGTGAAAGTGCTGGTGGTGGACGACGAAGACGATTCCGTGGCGGCGGTCCTGCGCATTCTCCGCCGGCGCAGGGCCGAAGTGCGCGGCGCGCATTCCATGGCCGCCGCGTTGGAGGCTTTCACCGATTTCGCACCCGATGTCGTCCTCAGCGACATCGGCATGCCTGAACACGACGGCTACGAACTGATCGCCCGGTTGCGGGCGTTGCCGGGCGGACGAGCGATTCCGGTCGTCGCCCTCACGGCGCTCGCCCGCAGCGAAGATCGGACGCGAGCATTGCGGGCCGGCTTTCAAATGCACGTCGCCAAGCCGGTCGATTTCACCGAGCTGGTCGCCGTCGTGCAAAACCTCGCTTCCCTCCGCGCGGGCAAAGAGTAGAGGCGGTTTACGCCCCCATTTCTTTGCCTAACGAGTAAAGGAGCCGAGAAAAGTAACTGCAACGGATGCGGAGCAACGGCCAGGCTTTCCAAGGTGAAAGTCGAAAGGAGAAGGTAGGAGACGCCGCTGCTCAGCTTTTGAAAGCCCGGCCGTTGCGATGCATCCGTTACGGGAAAGCCCGGCCTCGGCTTTCTGTTGAAAGCCTGCGTTACGGGTTACGGCTACTTTCTTCGCCTGCGCTACCGCCTCACTGCTTCGCTGCCGGATTCCAATTAACAATTAACTAATAACTTTTAACCGCCCCATTTCAGCGTTCCAGCTTTTCAGCGTATCAGTTCTTCAGCTTTCAGAAGACTTTCTACTTTAGCCTTTCAAATTTCTACTTTCCCTTTCGCCCGGCCTCACCTTTCACCTTTCCACTTTCCACTTTCCTCCTGCCTTCCAATAACCATTAACCATTAACTAATAACCAATAACCAATAACCAATAACCAATAACCAATAACCAATAACCAATAACCGCTAACCTGTTATGAAAACCAAAACCAAGAACCGCTGGCTAAAGAAGCCCGAAGCGCGCGATTACCCGGCCGCGGAATCGTATCTAAGCCTTGTCCTGGGTGAACCGACCGCGGCTAGGCTGGTCAAAAAACTAAAATCGGCCCCAGTCCAACAGTTCAAAGCCAAGGACATCTTTCGCGCCTCCGGCCTGCCCCTGCTCGGTACGACCAATGCGCACGTCAAAGCCGACCAGAGGAAACTGCTCGATGGCGAAAAGCTTTCGCCTCTGCTCGTAGTCAGGCAACCGGCCCTTGGGAAAATCATCATCGCCGACGGTTACCATCGCATCTGCGCCGTCTACTCCGCGGACGAAGACGCGGTCATTCCCTGCCAGATCGTTTGATTCTTCCGCCTTAGCGCCATCCTTTAGCCTTGGAAAGCCTGGCCGTTGCTCCGCATCCGTCGCAGCTACTTTCTCCCATGGCCTTTCCATCTCTTAGCGTCTTCAGATTGTGAGTTTCGCTTTTTTACTTTTCACTTTCACCTTCAGCCAGTAGAAACTGGCCAGTGCCTTCCCCTGAAGAATTAGCCCGCCAGAAGATAGACGTTTTGCTGCATTCGAAAAGCAGCAAATCGTGCATTTCTTACCAGCGTGAAGATCCCGCGACAGAGCAACTTGCTAGTCTCCTACAAGAACCTGAGATATTTTCATTGTTTCTTCGATTTCTGATTGGCGACGATACGGTTGCTTCTGAACTAGAGAGCCGCAATCTGGTCGTTAAGACACAGCACTCGTTCACAAATAGCCGGCTCGATTTACTCATTCTCGGGGACCAAATCGCGATCATTATTGAGTGCAAAGTCAATGATCCTCCGAGGATAAATAAGCTGGAGAAATATCACCGTGAGTGGACCCGAAATCACGGTTTCGCGCCGCTCATTTACTGGCTGGTTCGACGCCGCGGGGGTGAGCTTGGGGAGAACCGATATTTGCAGCGCGAGGTCACTTGGGATGACCTCGCTGACAATCTAACTAAGAATGGACGTGCGTCGCTTGGGAAAGCTTCCGTCGCGAATATAGCCGCGTTTTGCAGCTACCTTACAGAGAACGGTATTTTATTAGGCTCATTGCAAAAGACATCGCGCCAGCCCCGCGGCTATGGTTACAGACTAGACTTCGCTGACACCCTCCTTGAGAGAATAGCGGCTTCTGTTAGCGACACCGACTCTGAGGTCATCCCGCCAGGCGACGTAAAGCATCATCGGCTTTTCATTGGTCGCAATTGTTGGCGACACAAGTTCCAAGATAATTGGCTCAAACGCGTCGTTATCTATTTCAAGCCAACTCCTTGTCGTGAGGCCATCTTTACCCTCTCGGGATCGATTCTTTTATGGAACCGCACGTATGTTCCTGATCCCAGTTTCTCGATTGCGCAATTTCCCCGATGGGCAGCGATCTGCCATGGGGCGGGTAAGACAATCAAGAGAAACAGCGGCGGAAAATGGCCCGGCAAATACGTGTATGAGTTAACTCCGCCGTTTCAAATAGAGCGACCTGTTAAGTATTTTCTGGCCGACTGTCTCGAGCCGGAAGAAAATCTCAAAGTCTTTTATCCCTCGCAGGTGGCAGAAGCCGTTGAAGAAGGCCGGCGCATTATTGAGCGGCACTTCTCGTTGGTCGATCAGTTTTGAGCCCATCCCTTCATACAAATGAGACAGTATCAAAGACACCTTATTTATTCACCTAGTGATCTTGTGCGTTATCTGGCTTCCCCATTTGCCTCTTCACTTGGAAAATCCCGAGGCCGTCCGCCCCGACGCGGAGTCAGAGGATCAAAAGCTTATAACCCAAACCGGCGATAGGCACGAAGCAGCTGTCCTACTGGATTTCAAAGTTACGGGCTCGGAACTCGTCGAGATAGCAAAGGCCGATGAAGTAGAAGCGTACGCGAAAACTATCGCAGCGATTGAAGCTAAGATTCCAATAATCTTCCAAGCTGCCTTGATTAAAGGTCAATTTGCAGGATTCGCCGACTTTTTGATTCTCAACCCGTCTGGGAAGTATCAAGTCTGGGACGCCAAGCTCGCGTGCCATCCCAAACCTTACTACGCCATACAGCTTTGTTGCTACTCGGAAATGCTCGCGGCCACCACCTTTGAAGCATTGCCGGAAGCGATTGGAGTTATCCTAGGAAATAACGATCGCGTGGTATTCCGCGTGGAAGACTTCATTCACTACTACCGCCATATCAAAAGCAGCTTTCTCGCGATGCAGGATCGATTCACCGGGAGAATCGAGGACGCGCCGGAGCCCCTTCCAAGAGCGGAGCACGGAAGGTGGAGTTCTCGGGCGGAGCAGTATTTCGTCGCCAAAGACCACCTCGTCCGAGTGGCGGGGATCAGCGTGGGACAGATTAAGAAACTCAAGGTTGCGAACGTTACGACGATGACCGCTCTTGCCGGTTCCGCCGAAATGGTGGTTCCGAAACTTGATCCTGAGTCACTGAAGAAATTGGTGGCACAAGCGCAACTGCAGGTGAAGACACAGGAGGCGCGGAAGAGTGATCCGAATGCTGCGCCATTTTTCGAAGTCCTCGGCCATCCGGCGGCTGCCGATCAACACTTGGGCTTGGCGGCGCTTCCGGCTGCTCAATGGGCCGACGTAATTTTCGACATGGAAGGCTATCCACTGACGCTCGGCGGCTTGGAGTATCTGTTTGGGACTGTTGCTAAAGAGAGCGCCGAATCTGAATCGATCTTTCGCGACTGGTGGGCTCACAATCGGGAGGAAGAGAAACGCGCACTCGAAGGATTTATAGACTGGGTGTTCGATCGCTGGAAGAAACATCCACAGCTGCACATTTATCACTATGCGCCGTACGAGGTGTGCGCGGTCCGGCGCCTAAGCACCCGTCACGATACGCGACAAGAAGAGGTTGACGAGCTTCTGCGCAACGAGGTCTTTGTTGACCTTTACCAGATAGTTCGTCACGGACTTCGGGTTGGCGAGGACGGCTATTCGATCAAGAAAATTGAATCCCTTTACCGGAAGAAGCGCGCGACGGACGTGGCTTCAGGAGTAGATTCGATGGTCCATTATGCGCGATGGATTGCGAGTGGCGAACCACGCGATTGGAACAACAGTGAATTGCTAAAGAAAATTCGCGACTACAACGAAGATGACTGCAGATCGACCTTGGAATTGGTCGATTGGTTGCGGAAAGTCGCCCAAGAAAAAGGTATCGCCCCAAACGCGCCACGAACTCGCGCAGCCGAAGCGCCCGCGAAAGTGGTTTCTCCAGATATCGCGGAGCGCCAGCGCCTCGCGGCTCAACTCCGAAAAATAGGTGATCCTGTTTCAGTGACTCTTGGAGATGTAATTGATTTTCACCGGCGCGAGCAGAAGCCAATGTGGTGGCGCATGTTCGACCGTGCTGCTGCGACGCACGAAGACCTTCGAGATGATCCGGGATGCATTGAGGGACTTCGAGCCGATGGAATTCCGGTAGTGGTGAAAAGGTCCGTCGTGCAGCGTTATGGTTTTGATCCGTCACAGGAAATCAAACTCGCGGCCGGCAATTCGGCTATGTTTACGCACAATTTGGATGCTGGATTTGAGATCGTTGAAATCGACAACGACGCCGGCAAACTGGCCCTCAAAATCAGCGCGAGGGCACTAAAAGAGAAATGCGACGACGTGTTTCCCGCGAGCGGGTCGATTTTGCATAATGAGTATGTATCCCCCGCGGGAATTCCGATTGCACTGTCGGACATCGCTTCAGAACACCTGGCGGGCGCTTTGCCTGCATCAATCTCCGCTTTGTTGAACCGCGTTCCACCAAGTCAACCGCTACAAACCGCCGGTGAAACATCGATCGATGCGACTAACCGAATTGCGAATCTAATGGTCGGCGGGTGTCTTGTGATTCAGGGTCCGCCCGGCACCGGAAAAACCTATACAGCAGCCCGCGCGATTGCTTCGCTCTTGAAGGCCGGCAAGAAGATCGGGATAGCATCGAACAGCCATAAGGTTGTGATGAATCTCATGTGCGCCTGCGGTGACGCGCTGCGAGAGAATGGCGATAGGCTTCGCGGGATCAAAGTGAGAGGTGAGGACAGCGGTAGCCTTTACATCGACAATCCGGATGTGGCATACGTCAAAGACGCTGGGGCAGCGCTTGCCGCATACTCCGGTGGCGTGGTCGGCGGCACCGCTTGGCTTTTCAGCCGTCCGGAGTGGAAAAACGTTCTCGATTTCCTCGTCATCGATGAAGCGGGGCAGGTGCCACTAGCTAACGCCGTCGCCATGGCGCGTTCTGCAGGCAATCTTATCCTGCTTGGCGATCAGATGCAGCTCGAGCAGCCCGTTCAAGGCTCACATCCGGGCGATGCAGGAATTTCAGGACTACAATTCGCGCTCAAGAACAGAAGCGAAAGCAAGGTGGACGCACCGGTCTTTCATGCGGTCGTGCCATCCGATCTCGGCCTGTTTCTCGGCGAATCGCGGCGCATGCATCCGGATGTCTGCTGCTTTATTTCCGAGAGCATCTACGAAGGCGGACTTCGCTCGCTTCCTGATTGCGCGAATCAAAGAATCACCGCACCAGCAGCCAACGGCGCACTGGTTACAAAAGAATGCGGCATTGTGTTCTCGCCAATCACCCATGACGGAAACGTGCAGCAAAGTCCCGAAGAGGTAGAACGAGTAAAGGCCATCTATACCGAGGTATTAGGTCGGGAGTATACCGCGAGCGATCAAAGCACGAGACCGTTAGAGCTAGCCGATTTCCTATTCATAGCTCCATACAATGCTCAGGTGCGCGCCCTTCAGGCGGCCCTACCGGAGGGCGCGCGGGTAGGAAGCGTTGATAAGTTTCAAGGTCAAGAGGCTCCCGTCTGCATTCTTTCGATTTGCTCCAGCTACGGTGAATATGGCTCGCGCGGATTGGCCTTTATCTTGAATCGAAGCCGTATCAATGTCGCGATTTCCCGTGCTAAGTGCTTGGCGATTGTCGTCGCCGATCCGCGCATTGCCAGCTCACCCGCCGGTTCTATCGCCGAAATGATGCTACTGAACCTTTTTTGCAAAATAGTAGCATGACGGACTGAGAATTCCGCTTTGCCTTAATGACCTGTCCCTGAGGGAAACTATGCCTAACCAACCGCTCGTCGAAGTTTTTGGATTTCCAATCGAAGATATGTCGAAAGAGGCCCAGCGGTATCGAAAGGATCGACTTTGTCCTTACAACAATATCGTTCCGTCATGTACGAAGGATAAGATTGAAAATCCTCTCGGTGTTTGCTCAATCTACGAAAAGACAACGCCAACCATAATATGCCCCGTAAGATTTCGGGAGGCATGGCACATCGCATCCGACGCCGCCCGATTCTTTTTTCCAGGGAGCCCTCGGTGGACTTCGCTGTCGGAGGTGCGATTAAAAGACAAGAACGGAAAGTCCGCCGGCAATATTGATCTTGTCTTAGTTGCCTACGACGACAATGGGAAGGTCTTGGACTTTGGATCCTTAGAGGTCCAGGGAGTTTATATTTCAGGAAACTTGCGCAGACCGTTCACCCGATACATGGAAAATCCAAAGGCAAATGCTCAGATGGATTGGTCGAAGGAGCCAAATTATCCTAGCCCTGATTACCTCTCGTCGCTCCCGCAAACGTCTCGCTCCGCAGCTGATTTATAAAGGCGGAATATTTAATAGCTGGGGTAAGAAGATGGCAGTTGCAATTGACGAGTGTTTCTTAAAGCAACTTCCAAAGCTGCCTACAGTGTCCCAAAAATCTGCGGACTTATGTTGGCTTGTGTATGGTTTGAAGCGAGACGACACCGGACGTTTTGTCCTCAAGTTGGATCGATCCTTATATACCAAATTTAACCCTGTCCTGAAGAAGATAACCCGCGCGAATCCTGGATCTCAGGACGATTTTAGGAAATTGTTACAAAGCAAACTGGATAAGAAGTTAGCTGGTAAGGTTATGGTCGCGACGGTTCATAAAATCGAAGACATCTCCGATATTGTTGTTGATGAAGATTAGTCAACAACTAGAGCTGATTGAGGATTTTTCTCCTAGATCGCGCATCGTCAACGTCTCGAGTGTTCCTCAGCGCAGCCCATTCCGTTACCCGGGAGGAAAGACCTGGCTAGTTCCGCGGATACGTGAGTGGCTCCAAAGTTTGTCGTGGCGTCCCGCATTGTTTGTCGAACCATTTGCCGGAGGAGCAATCGCAAGTCTTACTGTAGCATTCGAGAAACTAGCCGAAGAAGTTTATATGTCTGAGCTTGATGCTGGCGTCGCCGCAGTTTGGAAGACTATCTTCAGCAGAACTGGCGCTTCCTGGTTAGCCCGACGTATCGCTAGTTATGAACTCGACCGCGTCAAGTGTGAAGAGGATTTAGCGAGACGCCCAACGTCGGTCCGTGAATTAGCGTTCTTGACCATTCTTCGCAATCGTGTTTCGCGAGGCGGAATTATGGCCCCAGGTGCAGGAATTATCGACTACGGCGAGGCAGGTAGAGGAGTGCATTCAAGGTGGTATCCACAAACATTGAGAAAGCGAATTGAAGCAATCTGGTTTCATAGGAAGCAAATCACTTTTGAGCAGAGGGACGCGTTTGAAGTGCTGAGAGAATTTTCCCATCGGGCTGATGCCGCGTTTTTTATTGATCCCCCCTATACGGCTTCTCAGAAGAGAGCCGGAGCGCGACTATATAAGCATTTCGAGGTTGACCATCGGACTCTTTTTGAAATCGCTGCCCGGTGTAAGGGGGATGTTTTGCTCACTTACGACAATGCCGAAGAAATTGTAACGTTATCGAAGGAATTTGGTTTTCAAACTCATCCCGTCTCTATGAAGAATAATCACCACGCCGAGATGAAAGAGTTGCTTATTGGAAAGAACCTCTCGTGGTGTAGAGCTTCTGCATAACCGAACAGTTTGCGAGCGTTTTTAGCCTTCTTTGGGGAAAGTCTAAAGATTAGGTAAAAGGAGAGCAGTTTCTATGGTGGAGGCTCTGAAAGAAAAGGAGCAAACTGTCTTTACCCTATCTGCCGCCAAATGACTTTTGAAATCTAACTTCGAATAATCAATTCGCTTATGCCACTTCATCCTGCTTGGGTTAAAAACGTTGCGCGGCGCGTTCTCTGGACTGCATTCGACAAGGACATAACGACACAAGAACGGAGCGCCATGAAGACATTTTTCGGGTCCAAGTGTGCATACTGCAATGAGGCTTTAGTCCGGCGTTGGCACGCGGATCACCTTGTCTCCGTCCACAAATCTGGTTCCAATCACGCCGCAAACCGAGTGCCGTCTTGTCCTCGGTGCAACGAACAAGAAAAGAGGGAAATGGACTGGTTGGAATTCTTGGTCTTGAAATGCGGCGATGACTCGGAAGCATTTCGATCAAGAAAGAAGAAAATTGACGAGTGGCAGGCTACTCATTCGAACATCCGAACAATCACGCGAGAGCAAAGAGAAGCATGGCGGACAGAGGTGGATGGTCTTTCGTCGGCCATCGACGCCTCTTGGGAGCGACTTAGAGCGTTAGGAACGAAGATTCCCAAAGATTAGTCGTGGTCATACGGATTCAAACAACAACAACTCGTGGCGATGCCGTGGGGACCGATCGGCTCGCCCGAAGAGATCGGTAACGCTTTTACCGGATCCAGAAGTACCTCTATGAACAAGTCGCGTAAGAATTTCCGGAGCGGATGCTTGACCACCTCGGTCGCTACAAATCCGAAGAGCTAAAGGTCAAAGAGCCCGGCAACTTCCATTATCGCGGACAAGACTTGGAAAAGCCTCATATCTTGCCGAAAAACCGGGCCAGAGATAATCTGCTGGAGCTTGTCCGTCCTGAGTACGATTCCCTTTTGGATAGCAGGGAGAGGAAGTTGAAATGGCATCGCTACTTTCACCATTTGAATTCTTCGCAGGCGCTCGCGGTTAATCTCTTCCAACCGTTTCTCCAAAAGGCCGCCCGCAATTCGCTCTTAGCCTCACTTCTCGGCTTGGAGGCACCGCTTACCAAGGTGGGCTTTGAACACATTCCTGACGAACGAGAAGGAACAAACGTGGATTTCTTCGCTGAGGGGCAAGACGGTGGCAACCTTCTCGTCGAAGTAAAATTCACTGAAAGAGGTTTCGGCAAGGCGAAGGACGATGTGCGCCATCGGCAGAAGTACGAAGAAGTATATCGAGATCAACTCAGAGCCACGACGCTCTTGAATGAGAATGATAGGATGGAATTCTTTTCAGCGTACCAGTTTTTCCGGAATGCCATCCATGCCGGACTGAAGAAACATGTTGCCACCCGCGTCTGGTTTCTCGTCCCACGCGACAACACCGCAGTCCGCTTAGCCGCCAAGAGAAGCATGATTCACTTGAAATCTGAAATCGCAGCCCACGTTCAGGTAATTGAGCTCGAAAGCTTCCTTGAGGAAATTGAGGCAGCGGTCTTAGGGGAGCCTGAGTTAGTCAACCACTTCGCCCACTTCCGGCGCAAATACGTTGTCCCAGTTGATTGAATAACCAATCGAAATGGGAACCGTCGACTTAAGAACATGCCTCTGCGAACCGATCCCGGAAATCTTTGATGCTGCTCGCTATCTCGATGCTGCCGTCTCTTCACACTTAGCAGGGAGACGGGACCTTGCGGAAGAGTTAATCCGCTTGGCAAATATGCCGGCGATAAGAGACTGGGGAGAATCTCTCTTCGGTCCGAAGAGTCCGCACAAGAAGTATCGTGCCGGGTTGAACGGTCCGGCCAGCGTTGCCCAGGAGCTACGGCTGAATGCGCGGATGCCGACGCGCGCAGAAAAGCACACCTTGTTAGAGAGGGATGGCTACCACTGCAGATTCTGCGGGATACCTGTCATCCGAAACGAGGTTCGTCGCTGGATAAAGGAGATTTATCCGGACGCCCTTCCGTGGGGTAGCACGAATTTAACGCAACACGCTGCCTTTCAGGCTATGTGCGTGAACTACGATCATATTCTGCCACACGCTCGGGGTGGTGACAGTAGCTTGAACAACGTAGTCATAGCTTGCGCAGGCTGTAACTACGGCCGCGGTCGCTATACCCTCGAGGAAGTCGGTTTGATCGATCTGCGGACGCGCGAACCCGTCCGTTCAGCCTGGGATGGATTGGAGCGCTTCCGCATTCGACGAAAACCAGACTCGGTCCGACACAACAAATTACGTCTTCGTTCCGTGAAGAAAGCCATACAGGGGAGGATGAGTCGAGAATTCTTTCTCTCCAGCATTCCCTTTGAGGTGAGAAGTTTCTTTACTCTTATGATGGAAGAGGCGGAGAAGCGGGGCCTTAAGATAGGTTGGACGAATGCCGGGTTTGGCATTCGTGCCGTCGGTCAACCTGCGTTTTTCTATGGTTATCCGCCTACGATGTACAAAAAGGGTGTCAGTGCTCTGGAGTTCTACTTCGCGCACATTAGAAATCAGCCAGCACTAATAAGAGAACTCCGCGACCGCACTTCAAATATCGATCACGTTCTTTCTGTCGGCGGCTACACCGTGCGGCTATTCGTAAGAAATGACACGCTATCGAGCGCGAAGAAAATGCTTGAGATCGCTCTTGATGTCATGACTCGCACTACGGGTTCTGGCGCGCAAAGATCGGGAGTCTAGTTCTTCATCCAGGGAGTGATTCGGTGGTGCAGTCTCATGAGATGCTCTGACGTGATGGATCGCGCGAGAGAACGCCTTTCTTGCAGGTCGGGCAGGGTTTGCCTTCCAAGTCGCACGTTGAACTGATTTTGGCAGAGCCGCATTCCGGGCAGTCAGCTCTCGAAGCGTTCGAATCGACCATGAAGGTCGCACCGCAATCCAGGCAGAGATGCGGAGAGTCGATACCGGTGCATTTGTTGCGTTCCGGGTCGGGATGATGGGCATAATGTTTCTTGCCTCGCTCATCGAGGTAGTAGGGATTGCCGTCGTCCCATGACTCGATTTCCCAGCCGCACCCACCGCAAACGAAGTAAATGCCTTCAGCCAGTCAAGCCGACTTTGACATCAACACTATATTCTGCACAGACTCTTCCCACACCCGCCATCATCGCGAGGCAAATTGTGGAGGATTTGGAAGCTGCGTTAGAACAGTTCGCAGCAATCGCGGCTGACCTGATTAGGTAGGTCGTCTGCAAAAGTTCACGATGGCGGGGCGCCATCGTCAGCACGCGAGGGCGCGTGAAGGATTTGGAAGCTGCATTAGAACAGTTCGCAGCAATCGCGGGTGACCTGAGGAAGTAGGTCGTCTGCACAAGTTCACGATGGCGAGGCGCCATCGTCAGCACGCGAGGGCGCGTGCGCTCCCCGGAGCCGCCCAGTCCGCCACTTTATCGGACGCTCGGGAAATGGATATTCAGCTTATAGCAGACGAAGAGGACAAGGATGGCGCCCAAGGTGGAAAAGATCAGGCCCGCGGGATGATAGCGTTCGTTGGCCGGACGCGAAAACAGGTGGGTGATGGCGCCGCCCAGGATGGAGCCGATGATTCCGAGCACGATCGTCCAAAAGATCGTCATGTGAGTGTGCATGACCGACTTTGCCAGCACGCCTGCGATGAGACCGACGAGGATATACCAGATGAAGTGAAACATAGTTTTTGCTCCGAGGTTCTTCGAACACTGCCAATATGGCGAGCCGTTTCGAAATGACCACGGTTTTCGGCAGGTAAGAATGTAATCGCGCTTTCTCGCACTGCGATGTTCACAATGAACCGCAAAAGCGGCGCCGCAATTTCCTTCGTTCCGCTACTCTAAAAAATGATACGCGACGCCGACTTCGTGAGCTGTTATTTTGGCCGCGCCAGCACTGTAGCGTCCGCTGTCTCAGCGGATAAACCGGGAAAGAATTCCGCTGGGGACAGCGGACGCTACAACCGCCAAACCGCAAAGAGACCGACCGCCTCACGCGCCGGCCAATTTTCGAATGATTTGCCGTTACGAAGCTCGGCACATCGTCATGCGCTGCCTGGTCGGTCTTCCCCGCCACACAGGCATGTTAAGAAGTTGCGGCTTCTGGCGGTTGTGCGATGAGGTAGCGACATGAGCCCTACCTGGCTCGAAATTGCCGTAGCTATCCTGCTCTTGTGGATTGCGTGGCGGATCGCTCTGCTGCTCACGCCATGGGTTCTAAATCGATGGCGCGGACGGCGTCAGCGCACCGGTGTCCTGGAACCGCTACGAAAGATTCCGCCATTAAGAGAGAAAGCTGAACACGATGACCCCTAATGATTTTCAATCACCGCCGATCCGTCGGATCGTCACCCTGGTTATGGTTGGCCTGGTTGCAGTGGTTTTGCTTGGGCTGACCTTTTCCGCCTGGCGCAGTATCCGACCCGGCTACGTCGGGATCGTCTTTGACAAAGCAAATCACAACGTGACCACGGGGGCGCTGGCCCCGGGCTGGGCCTTCATCAATCCATTCTCGCAAGCGATTCAGGAATATCCGGTCACAATCCAAACCTATCAGATGGTGCAGAACTCGAGCGAGGGGCAGCGCCGGGGTGATGATTCCATCAAGATTCAGAGCAACGAGGGACAGCAGATTAACCTGGACGTCGTCATTCAATATCAGGTTGAAAAATCCAACGCGAGTCAGCTTTACGTGGACTGGGGCGGTGCGCCTATTGAGGTTGTGGAAGACGGCGTGGTCCGACAATACACCCGCTCCGAGGTGCCGCTCGTGGCGGCGAAGTTCGGCTGGGAAGAAATTACCTCCACCAAGCGTGGCGATATAGTCAGCGAGATCACCGAAGTGTTGCGGCACGAATTTGATCGGCGGCACTTGAGTCTGATTTCCTTTGGCATTCGGGAAGTGCACCTGCCGCAGTCCCTGCAGGAGGCGCTGAACCAGAAGATTCAAGCGCAACAGGCGGCAGAACAGCAAAAGTATCAGTTGGCGCAAGCCAAGGTGAAGGCCGAGCAGGATGTCGCGCAAGCGACGGGTCTCGCGAACGCGGCCAAAGCTCGTGCAGAAGGCGAAGCGCAGGCGACTTTAACGAACGCGCGGGCGCAAGCTGAAGCTAACGATCTCCTCGCCAAAAGCGTCACCGCTCCACTGATCCAGTACCAACAAATTCAGCGTTGGGACGGGAAGCTGCCGTTCTTCACCGGGGCTGGCGGAACGCCCTTAATTGATGTGTCTCACCTCGTTGCCCCCGCGGAGCCCACCACTCCGGGACGCTGATTCCGCAATAGGAGCCGGAATGGGTCAGAGCTCATTCAGCCAAGCCTCGATCGCTCTGGCCGGCGAGGGTTATTGGGATTGGTTAATGGTTAATGGAGGGATGCGCGATGTCGCGTCTGCTGGCTATCTGTAGCGTCCGCTGTCTCCAGCGGAAGTTCCCCGGATGCGCTGCCGTAACGCAGGCGAGGCCGAGGCCGGGCTTTCCAATCGCGAATGCTTCGAAGAAATAGAGCCAGCAAAGTCCGCGACCGCGAGGCGCGTTCGCCAGCACGCGAGGGCGCATGCGCTCCCCAGATCGAAGACTTGCAAGCTGCGACGCTGCCGCTGTGCGGAAAGCTGCGCTTGAGCTGTTCGGAAACCCTTGCTCCGACTTGGCCGGTAAGGCTTTTCAGCCCGACTGGCCGATCTTATCATGCAGGCAGATTTGGCGTATTCGCCGCCTTCAAAAATAAGGTGGAATTATTGGCGTCCCCTGATAGGTAGAGGTTCTAATATGAACAGAAACATCTTTTACATCATCGGAGTCATCGTCGTTATTGTTATCGTCCTCAAGGTGCTCGGCTTGTTTTAGGCTGAAGGCCCGGCCTCGGATTCCGTCTCGGGGCGAGTATAGTTCGGCTTCCGACAGATACGCGCCAAAAGCCTGGCCCGCTGCCACGAGCACTTTGCCGGTCGGGAGCAGACGTGCGGAAATAGGGGTTAAACCGGGGATGGGTCTGTGCCATCCAGGCGAGCCCTCACGCGGCAGTTTGCCTTTCTCATTGAACACACAAATTATGAAAAACTTTATTTGGTTGTCCTGCCTGCTTCTCGCTTCAATTGGTTTCGCTCAGTCGGGCGATACTGTCACGAAAGACGTGGAGGGCCACGATCATCCGCTGCTCAAGCGTTACGAGGGCTCCTTCATCGTCGCGTATACCGAGAAAGCGTACGATTCATACAAACTCATTTTGGGTAAGGCACTCAATCCTTCAGCCGACACAAGCCAGGGTAAGCGCATCGAAAAAGAGCAGACCATCGAAGGACGAATCACGCGCATTACCTACCTGGCGCCGGTCGGACGTTCCGCATTAGAAGTCTCGAAAAATTATGAGAATGAATTAAAAGCCAAGGGTGCCGAGACGCTCTTTAGGGGGGCGACTCCCGAAGATCTCGGCTACGACTTCGGGGGCCTTCCGCAATACGACAATCTCAACGGCCAACTCTTCGGTTACAGTCACACCAAGGCGCGTTACGGCGCGTACAAGCTTGAAAACACCTACGTAGCAATCTACCTCACGGAGTTTGAGGATGGAGCGACCAAATATCCGGTCGTGAAAGGGCAGACCGCGGTGCAGGTGGATGTCGTGGAGAGTAAGCCGATGGAGGAAAAGATGGTGACAGTCTCGGCGGAGAAGATGGCTGGGAGCATCGAGAGTTCCGGCAAGATCGCCCTTTATGGTATCTATTTTGATACGAACAAAACCGCGCTGAAACCCGAGTCGGCTCCGACGCTGGCGGAGATCGCGAAACTGCTCCTGGCCGATCCAAAATTAAACCTTCTCGTCGGGGGTCATACCGACAACGTGGGCACATTCGAAGCCAATCGCGATCTTTCGCAGCGCCGGGCCGCGGCGGTAGTACAGGAGCTTGTTTCCCACTACAACGTTTCTGCGCGGCGACTTTTTCCCTTCGGCGTGAGCTATGCCAGTCCCGTCGCCACGAATGAAACCGAAGAGGGTAGAGCCAAGAACCGGCGAGTCGAGTTAGTGAAAATGTAAACGGAACAGCAGTGTAGCAGTTTCAACCTCGACCTCCTGACTCCTTCGTTCCCACCTCAGTCCGCCTCTCGGCCCAGCCCGTCTCATTCGCTGCTTGCAAGCGGATTGAGGTGTGGCTTAAAGACGCCGTAGCGCGGGTGAAGGAGCTGCCCGGCTTTCAATGATGAAGGATGAGAAGCAGAGCTCGCCCTGCTCGCATTTGGCGCGTTTTGATCCTATAGTTTTCACATGAGCGGCGTGGTCACACAAAATCCCGAGGTGCTCGGCGGTGAGCCGGTCTTCGCAGGAACGCGTGTGCCGGCGAAGAGCTTGTTTGATCATTTGGAAGCGGGTGATTCGATTGAACAATTCCTGGAGGGTTTCCCGAGTGTGAAGCGCGAGCAGGTCATCTCCTTGCTCCAGGAGTCAAGGGCGCATGTCCTCGCGGTACGCTGATGCGTATTTTGCTGGATGAAAACCTCGACTGGCGTCTAGGCCGCAATCTGCCGGAGCATCAGGTCGAGTCAGTGCCGTTACTCGGTTGGGCCGGAATTCAGAACGGCGAATTACTTGAGAAAGCGATCACGGCGGGATTTTTGACGTCCTCGTGACTATGGATGGCAACATGGTGCATCAGCAAAATATCGCGCGTTATGCGATTGCGATCGTTGCGTTGCGGGCGAAATCCAATCGTCTTGACGATACGCGTCCGCTCATGAATCCGCTATTGGCGCTTCTGCCCAAGGTAGAACCGGGAACGGTGACATTTGTCTCGGAGTCATGAGTGATTTCGCCGGACTGGGCAAATACGACCTGTGCGCCAACCAGCACTCCACCCTCAAGGAATGGAGCAGGCTGGGATATGGACTGACGAAAGTCAGCCCGCAGGGGTGACGCTGCCGCGTTGATCAAAACACTCTCAAGCGCACTGACCTCAACGACTTGGCCGTAACGCTCCAATGAGTGGCCGGGCTTTCCAAGCCCGGCCGTTGCTGAGCATCCGTTACGGGTCAGTTTTTATTTTGGCTGCGCCGGCGCTGTAGCGTCCGCTGTCTCAGCGGAAAAGCCAGCAAAGGAATCCGCTGGGGACAGCGGACACTACAGGAAATCGGCGGGCTACAACCGCCAAGAGACCGAGCGCTTCAAGAGCTTCACCTTACGAAGACCTAGTCAAGCGCGACCGGTAACGCAGCCTTAGCGAGGTCAGACTTGCCAAGTCAACCTCGACACCTTCAGGCTCAAAAACGCCGTAACCCGGGTGAAGGAGCGGCCGGGCTTTTTACCCTAGAAGACAGCGCCAAACAAAAGTCAGAAGGATGAATGCAGAAGGAAGAAGTGCCCGCCGTTCCTACTTCATCATTCCTATTTCACACGTTAATTGCGCCGCTCTCGCTCAGTTCGCCGCCGTAACGCAGCCGCAAGGCGAGGCCGGGTTTTCCAATTGCTAACGATTCCAAGAAATGAGCCAGCAAAGTCCGCGACCGCGAGGCGCGTTCGCCAGCACGCGAGGGCACGTGCGCTCCCCGGATCGAAGACCTCGAAGCGAGATCAGTTACTGGGAATTTATGTAGCGCGCTAAGGCAAATTCCGCTCGCCGACTGGTGAAGGTGGCTTGAAATCCAACCGCGACAATTTTCCCATCCGACTGCAGCGCGGCCCCGTTGGCGCCGCCATTCAGATCGCCAAAGGAGGTTCGCACCTTGCCGCTGACACCAAAGGTGCTGTCGAGCGAACCGCTCGGACTCAAACGCGCCAACAAGAAGTCGGAATCGGAATCCTCGGTGTTCGCATAACCGACGACGATGATTTTGCCATCGCTTTGCAGCAGGACTTTGTTGGCACTCTGGCAGCAATCGCCGAAGTCGATTTGTGCCAGCCCGTCGTTACTGAAGGTGGTGTCGAGGACGCCGCTTGAGGTATAGCGCGCGACGGCGTAATTCTGGACTCCTCCGCCGTGGGAAATAGCGAAGCCAGCAGCGACCATCTTGCCATCGGGTTGCAGCGCGGCCGAGCGCGCCCGATCGAAGTTTTGATCTCCGAAGTCCGTGCGCACTTTCCCGCCGACACCGAATGTCGTGTCGATCGCGCCATTGCTGAGATAACGCGCAGCGGCGAAGTCGTAGAAGGTGGCTGGGTCGTTAGCGGAGCCGACTGCGACAATTTTACCATCGGGTTGGATCAACACTGAAAAGGCATCGTCTTCCAAACCGACAAAATCGGTTGAGACCTGGCCGCCATTGCCAAAGGTGCCGTCCGGGGTTCCATCCGCGTTATAACGCGCCAGCGCAAAATCGGTATTGGAAGATTCGCCAATAACAAAATCTACGAAGACGGTCCCGGCGGCGATGATCTTGCCATCAGCCTGCAAGGCCACGTCGAATGCGTAACTCCCTCCGGGAAAATTCGTCGTCACGATTCCACCGTTACCAAAGGAGGTATCGAGCGATCCGTTCCGGTTGTAGCGGACCACTTCAAAGTTGCCGGCGAAGGTAAAGAGCGGGAAGGCGCCGCCCGCAACCACAATCTTGCCGTCCGGTTGGATGACTACCGATGACGGTACCGCCGCCAGGCCGGGGAAATCTGTCCTCACTCTGCCTCCCCTGCCGAACGTGCTGTCGAGCGTGCCATTGGTATTGTAACGGGTGACGACAAAGTCCTCGCCCGAGTAATCATTGTGTAGATAACTCGTTCCGACGACGACCAACTTGCCATCAGTCTGGACCGCCACCGCGTTGCCAATGTCGGTGCTACGATTAATGTCGGTCATCACCATGCCGCCGATCCCGAATGTCGGATCGAGGTCCCCGTCGGCCGCTTGCGCCATCTGCACACTCGCGAAAAAGGTGAATACGATCGTCGCAGCGCCGAGCTCGCGGCAGCGAGTGGCGAATCGGTAAAGTTTTGAGTTGGTTATTTGCATGGATGTCCTTTCGGTTTCCGCTTCATAAACCCGAAACGCGCCCTGTACCAAGCAAAGTGTCGTAACAGACTTGTTACATGTGGCACGGGGAACCGCCGGCTTCACCAGTCGCTCGGCTCTGACTCAAAAGACGCCGTAACGCGGGTGAAGGAGTGGCCGGGCTTTCTACCTCTCGAAGAGAGTGCCAATCTTCCCCGCCGCCGCCGTAACGCAGCTGCAAGCGAGGCCGGGCTTTCGCGCGGCTGATCTAAACACCGGGTGTAGGCGGGGTAGAATCAACAAATATAATGTTCACTTCGTGCCTACGACTCGATAAAAACGCGGAATGTCTCCACGTATCTCGATCACGTTGCTCCTATCAGCGGCGTTGCTGGATGGGTGCCAATCGAATTTTCCGACAGTCAAAACGATACCAAACTTCGCCACCGTCGATTCGCACCGCAAAATTTATCGTGGCGGGGAGCCACTCACAAAAGATGGCTGGGATTATCTCAAAAGGCTCGGGGTTCACACCGTGGTCAAGCTAAATACGGACCGTGAAAGTCTCGATGAGGGCGCAAAGAGGCTTCATTTCAAGGTGGTCAGTTTACCAATCGACCAAAAAGCACAAACTCACGGTCCTATCGATCCTTCTACGATAAGAGCAGCGGTAAGCAAAATGGCGCATGGCGCGGTTTTCGTACACTGTGGAAGCGACGTCAGGTCGCGTCCGAATTCGTTATACGCGCTCTTTGACCTGCAAGGTGGACAGGACCGAACCAGCCTTGTCGTCGGTTCGTATCGTGTGGGGGTAGATCACTGGAAGAAAGAGGCGGCCCGCGCGGAGATGAAATTGTTCCATTTTCACGCGCTGCTGCTACCGGGTCTGGCGCATTATTGGCGCGACGAAGTCGAGTGAGCTAAGCAGGTTTGGCGGCTTTCATTAGGTAATGGCTGGAGATAACTTAATCATCTGAACGCTGCTCGAAGAGAGCGACAAGGTGCGCGGCGGACTTTCCATCCTAACGATGAGATTGTTCCGTGGCCCAAACGATGACGCCATCCGTCGCCGCTGCGTGTCGTCGCTTTCTCCTTGCTTCGGCTCGCGAGACATGAATAGGTTTATAGTGACACCGGTTTGGGTGCTAGTTGGGGTTACCTCTCACAGAGAGGCGGCTACAGCGGCCACTCGTTAGGCCGCTGTAGTGTCCGCTGTCCTCAGCGGATCGACGCCCGGCAGATTTCGGCTGAGGACAGCCGACGCTACAGCTCTTTTTCTACTTCAGCCCGCCCCGTTCTTTGCTTCCACTGGCTAACTTTCTACTCTCCGACTTCCGACTTTGAAAGCCTGGCCGTTGCTTCGCAGCCGTTGCAGCTACACTTTCCACTTTCCCTTAGAAACTCGGTGGCAACCTAAAGGACGGTCAGCGTAAGGTCGTTCCCATCCCCGCCTTCGTAGTTAGCCTGGAAGTTCAGCCCACCCACCGTAACGATCCCGCCGTCCGGGAGATTGGCGAAGGTGCCGGCGATCGGATTGGCAGACGTGTTGTCGAGCAAGATGAAAACTGTCCCCTGGGCGAGGGTGCCCGTTCCATTCAGAGAAAGGGAGATCATGGCCCCTGCTGCAATGGTTGTGCCGCTGGCGACGAGGCGATCAGCCGTTCCGCGGTCGCGGCTGATACCGCAACTGTAAATGCAGTTAGCCCGGCAAGTGAGGGCGCTCTGGATGGTGAGAGCGCCTATGCTCTTGTCGCCATTGCCCGGGGAGATGAAGGCGGCGCGACCTGTGCCACGACCAACCGTAACTGGACCGGCAATGGTGCCGCTTCCGCCCAGCGTGCCACCGTTTACCTGCACTGGCCCAGTCCCCGTGCCGGAGCCAGTCAGGTTGCTAATCAGGAGCTGCCCGGCCTGAACGGAAGTGTGACGGGTGTAAGTGCTCGGGCCTGTAAGTGTCAGCCGCCCATTGCCGAGCTTGGTGAGTGAGCCTCCGCCGTTGTCCTGGATCGTCCCGGAAAAGGTGGTGCTGAGATTGTTGCTGCCAATGGTGAGATTGCGTCCCTGGCCCGGATGGTCCGAGACGCCGAGCGCGGCAATGCCGTCGCCTTCGAGCGAGCCGATGGTCACTCCCGGCACATTATGGGCGCCGATATTGAGTGTTCCGGTATGCAGAAGCCGGACTCGCGCGGTGCCGCCAGTGGAGTCAGAATAAAACCCTACGGTAGTGCTACCGGCCGCGCCGAGACTACCTGAGTCTGCCGTGAGAAAGGCGTTACCCGCGGTCGAGGTGAGGTCGAACAGGGCGGAGCCGCCGAAGCTGCTGCCTCCCGATGGCCCGGAAAGCGTGATAGTGGCGTCACCCCCGCACGCGCCGGCATAAAACTGAAGCGATCCACCACCTGCGCCGCTCACTGACCCTCCGAGGACGAAGATATTGGCGTTAGCCGCCGTTGCGCTATCAGAGAGCTGGGCCACGCCGCCAGCCGCTACCGCAACTCCGGCGCCTTCGAGGGTGATGGTACTGTGGTCGGCGGTCGAGTTGAGGAGGACATAGAGAGTCCCTCCCTGCGCGGACCCCACGGTGCCGCCTCGACAAACAATGGTGCTATTCGCGGCCGTCGCGGAGTCGGAAAATCTGGTCGCGCCGCCGGATGTAGGAGCGATTCCGCCGTTGTTAAAAATCATGGCGCTGCCTGCACTAGAGGAACTGAGAAATTGCAGCAACCCTGGAGGCGGCCCGGCGCTCCCTTGGTTGGTGAAGGTAGTCAAGGCGCCGGCGCTAGCGTTGCCGGTAAAGGTAGTCGTCGCGGTGTTCGGCCCCGACGCTGAGGTTGGGGTTACGAAATTCTGCATAGTGCCGGAGTTATTGATCACGCCCGCGCCACTAATCGTGAAAAGGGCTGCGGGATAGGTCACCGTCGTGGTAAAAGCACTCGCTCCCGGGTTAAAAACGACGCCATTCACCTCAATCGCTGTCTTGCCCACGGAGAGATTAGTGATGTCGGAAACGCCAAAGGTGGCGCTGTCGGTGGGGCCGTTGGGAATTTGCGCGGGCGTCCAGTTAGCCGCCTGGTTCCAATCGCCGCTGCTCGGATGAAGAACCCAAGTCGCGCTGCCCGCATCGGCGTTCTGGAAGGCGACGACGAAAACAAGCTGAATCAAGGCCAAGCCACCTCGCAACCGGGAAGGATGACAATCGTGCATGGTCTATCTCTAGGAGGTCGTAGCAGCCGAGGTCAAGAAGATAGTGTGACTTGCCGCCGGATGGCCAGTGCTTGTCGTGGCGGAGTCAACCGACGGCGACATTCTCACGCCTGCGGAGATCGGTCCTTTAATCGTTAGGCAATTGCAGCTCGTCACACTAACTCTCAAACCATTAATTAATACCCCAGCACTCTGCGCTTCCCTTTCCACTTTGCCTAGCGCTCGTTAGAGGATCGGACTTCCCAAGCCTGGCCGTTGCCTCGCATCCGTTGCAGCTACTTTCGACTGTAGCGTCCGCTGTCCCCAGCGGATCGGGCTTCCTAGATTTTCGGCTGAGGACAACCGACGCTACAGCAAGCCCTTTACTCGTTAGGCTGGCACACGAGTTGCGTTCGATCCAGCGTCTTATCGGGCCACGTCCAAGCGATAGCTGTTGGGAGTGAGCACGAATCTTAGCGGTATCTCGACGACGAGCGGTCCGCGCGTGAGTTGCCACTTCAGCAAAGTCTTTCGCACGGTCTTGTCGAAGATTGCATCCCCGCTGCTCTGCAGGACTTTCACGTCGGTCACTCTGCCTGAGGGATCGACCTGTAACTCATAAACTCCCTTGCCGTGCTTGTAGCCCCAGCTCTGCGGCACCGGATAGGTGGGAGCAGGCGCTTTGCGTAATGTCCCCGACCCGAGGTAAGGAGTAAGCATCTCGACTAACGACTGTTCTCGCTTGTCTAAAGTGAAGCTAACTCCCGCCAGGGAATAGGAGATGGGCACGCGGAGTTTAGTGAGGGTATGCGGCTGCACCTTCCAGCGAAGAAGGGTTTTGATCGTCTCCTGATCAAGAATGGTTGAACCAGTGCCTGGGGACATGACCACGCTTTGCACCAAGCCGGTATTTTCATCGACCTGGACTTGCGCAACCCCCGAGCCGATCTGATGCCGGACGCGGGCATCATAAGGATAAGTAGGATGCGGCGCGTATAACACGGCGTGTCGTTTTGTTGCTTCGGCCAGGCCTATCCGATCGGCCGCGCCAGCGGGCGGCGCCTCGGGCGCGGCGATCAGCTTTCCCGCCATCGCCAGAAGGATGAGGGCAAGACCGGCAAGCGGCTTAATCGGCCGCAGCAGGTGTCTTATTGGTTTTCCAGGAAAGGAGGGCGTAAATGCCCCGCAGGAATAGAGCATGGAGACAGGAATAATCGTTTGCCGCGTCGAGGCCCGATATTTTTGTTTTACCCCGCGGCCGGGCTCCACAAGGAATCGATCAGAGCCGAGAATGCTCAAGCAGGTTCTTCCTCGCCAAAGCAGTCTCAACTACGCGCTGGTCAATTCTCTCGTAATCGCAATAAGCAACTGTCGAGCTGTCCGCTGATCTCCCAGACGTAGTAAAGCGAGGCGACTCCGTTGCGGTAGATTAAGGTCTCGTCGGTCCCCGAGTGGGTGACTACATTTTCTTTCACGACATTTCGAAGGCGTTGCCCATTGATCCAGACAAAAGGGACGATGACGTTGCGGCCGGCCGCCTTGCGCGCTGCGCGTTGTCGCTCTTCGGCTTCGATTCGCATCCGCTCGGCTAAGGCCGCCTGGTCGCGCGCCTGCTGTTCACGCTGTCTCCCCTCCGCCGCCAGATGATCCTCGTCAAATTGTGTTCGATCCGTCACTGACACCCGAAAAACGGCTGGCCGCGAGGCGACAGCGTTCTGGGGCAAGGCGGTCGTGGCAGGCGGTGTGAGCATGGAAGCGTTTTGGTGATGATAATGGGGAACTCTGAGGATCGGTCCAAGGTCAGGCGAGTGACTGACCAGGCGATCCCAGTAAAGAAATGCCGCTCCGCCGGCCAGGAGAAGGATGCAGGCACGGAAGAGCGGGGTCTTTGCGGCGGCAGTCAGCGATTCCCGGGCCTGCACGGTCGGGCCGGCGGAGTCGTATTTGAGCAGAGGAAATAGCTCATCGATGGTGCGCCAAGTGTTCGCGCCGGATCGTCGGCAGGGCTCTTCTCGACCGAATCTACCGGCGTGGAAGAGGTCGGAAATTTGCCGGGAAGTGAGGGGCGATCGACAGCCCTCGGAGAGAACATCGTATGAGTCCACCCCATGGAGCAAAGCACGATGAATGCCTCGGCAGAGGAACCCGCGCTGTTTATCTGGCTGCAACAGCGTTTCTGTTGAGTGCTCCGCGCCTCTCGCCGAGAGGCGCCCTACAAGAAAGCAGTTCTTGCCTCTCTATTTTTCCTTCAACTTCCAACTTCCAACTTCCAACTTTCAACTTTCAACTTTCAACTTCTCTTCAGTCCTTTATTCGTTAGGCAGGCGGTATTCGGACTATCGCTTTGCGCGCAAAGCTTCCTGCACCGACTGCGGTAGCTTATCCGCGTTATGCAAAATCTGGGTGATCTGCCATAACTCGGTCTCGCTCAATTTTGCCCCAAAGGACGGCATCCCGCTGAAACGGATGCCGTTTTTAACTACCCAATACGTCTCGCCCACGGGATCGTCCGTAACTCCATGCGACGGCGGAAGCAGCGGCGGTATGTGCGGATACATCGCCTTCGACTTCGCCGTGGGTCCCTCGCCGAGGGCTCCGTGGCAACCCATGCACCCATTTTGTTGATAGAGCCGCGCGCCCTCCAGCAGATCCGCTTCGGTCACTCCCACGGGTGATTTATACTCTGCGGCGTCGCCGATCGAGGCTGCCAGCGCGGTGTGAGCGAGATACCGCTCCATCGGGAGCGGACCGCCGGCCGTGGACAGGCTTAATCCCCCGCGTGCGATAAAGAGGAAACCAGCCCCGAGAACGAGGCCGATCCCCACGACAACCCCAAGAATGAATTTGATCACGACAAGGGTGAACTTGCGCGGATCATCGCACCCGCGCAAATCTTCCGGTATCATCCCGGGAGTCTCCGCGCTCGCCGCTGGAGGGACGCGCGCCGTCGCGTTTAATGGCGTGTCGCGCCCCCTGGTCTGTAGCGTCCGCTGTCCCCCAGCGGATCGGCCTGTCAGAATTTCGGCGGAAGACAGCTGACGCTACAGGAGGCACTCCTTTACTCGTTAGGCTAGCGAATGACAGAGTCGTTGCCCTAAGGCTGTAGCGTCCGCTGTCCCAGCGGAAATCATAGTCAGCTTTACGGCAGAGGACGGCCGACAGCGCGGCCGGGGAGGAGCGGTGAGAACACCGTCCCTCCTTTCCGGTCAGACACTGGCTTTTGGGACGGGACGTCAGCGTTACCCACCACTTGAGACGAGTTATTCAGCCCCACGGCGTGACTCTCCGCTCCGCCAGGCAATGTCCCGAGATCCTGCGGGTGCACTTTTCCCTATCCGGCCAAAGCGCCGCGTGCGTAGGGCCGGAACTGGTCGCGCTATAGCCAGCGATAATGCTCGATTCATTAATCCCGAAGGCTCCGGCCGTCGCGCCGCCCAGGGTTTGCATGGGCCGAAAGCCGCTGGCGCGAGTCCAGTAGAACGCTACCGCCACATTACCGCCGCTAAAGCCGACCACCTCGTCCTTGTCATTCACCGCTCGGCCGGTGGTGTAACTCTGATGCGGCGCCGCGCCGATGTCACGCGTGCCCGCTTGTTTGGTCCAGAAGAAGGCTTCAAAAGCGCCGGTGGTGGTGGAAGCAGTGCCGATATCGACCATGCCTCCCGTGGCCGTCCAAACGAAAGCATGGGTTCCCCCCGCCTGTAATATCGGAGTAACCAGTCACTTCGCCGCTATCATTGATCGCCGAGGCGTAACTGTTGTCTCCGCCAAGCGTTCGCAGGTCCTGCATTCCGGTGCCGCTGCTCCAGATGAATGCGTGCTCGCAAGCGGAGCCAGACTCAGCGCCGCGCCAAGGAGAACGAGAGATGATATTAGTTTCATAGGATGTGTTTCTATTTTTAGCTGTTAATATCTGCATGGATTCTCGGACAAACCTTATCCCAATCCGGCGCGAGATTGAGCGTCCCGTCCGGAAGGTCAAGAGCGATTTTGAACCTCGCCATGGAGTTTCTGTGACGGCGTCCCCGTACCCTTTCTGCAGAGTGCCCTGTCGTTAGGCTAGCACGCAAAGCTCGCCCCACTCATTAGTGCCAGCGCTCCGCGCTCGTCCGCCTACTTCCTACTTTCTACTTTCTACTTTCTACTTTCTCTCTCACTTCCTTTACTCGTTAGGCAAGCACGCGACACGCCTCGCCCTAACCATTAACCATTTCAATAATCGGCCGCCGAAACGTTTGGCGTGCTTTGAGTGAGAGAGGGCAGGGTCAGCGGAAATCTAAATCCGACCCTATCACTCGACTTTCGGATCAGCCCTACCAAAGCGCTTCCTTTGACGTATGTTAGGAAATGATGCCTTCTCCGGCCTCACCTCCAAGCGAAATGAATGCGAAAGAATACCGGCTTGCTCATGCCGGGAAGCTTATGGTCATTCGGCGGGAGGAATGCGCCCCGTTGCAGGCGGCGGACTTTTTCGATTTTGACTCAGTCGAGACGCACCCGGCCGGCTTGATCGTAACCGGAATATTTCGGAATAGTCACCGCGATCACATGATGGCGTCGCGAGTGCGGGAAGCCAATGAGAGGGAGATTGCCTGGAAGACGGAGCAAAGTAAGTCGCTGGATTAAGTTAGGCCCCGATCGTTGGTATTTCATCCCGCTCCTCGGGAGGCAGAAATCGTAGATCGAGCGGCCGGCGACCCTGATCTAAAGGTTCAGGTTGCTTTCGCGACAAAGTGAGCGATAATTAGGCCAATTTCTCTTCTGCTAGTACTGACACGGTTCAGACAGCGATAGGAGTTCAGGCCTCAAACTAGTGAGGCATATCCTGTCCCAAATTATGAATTCGCAACTTCTTCTCGCTGCTCGAAACGTCATTGCAGATGACAAAATCCTCGTCAACATGGTCTCCCTGCGGGTGCGCCAGCTTGCTTCCGGCTCACGTCCTCTCCTTACCCTCCCTCCCGGCATGGGTGCGGCGGATGTGGCCTTAAGCGAAATTGCGGAAAAGAAGCTTAGCTACGAGACGGTGGCGCATGAGGATTGGGTGAAACCGTCGATGCTAGCATTCCCGCGCCCGGCTTACCTCGGAAGCCGAGCAGCGGCTTAGCGAGACACGGAGGGATGGAAACGGTTGTGGAACCAGCCAGTAAACCGTAGCCTTGCGCGCGAAAACTCGTTAGGAGCGATGCACGATTTTTTTAGCGCTTAGCTTGCGGAGGGTCGGAGCCAGTCGCGCGGTGGCGGCGACCTTGAAAGCAATTTGTCCGCCTTTCACCTGACACGCATACCGCTCAGGTCGTCTGTCCAGGCTATGTTGGAGATCCGAAACAATCCTAAGGCAGCCTGCTTCAAAAATCGCGCTTGGTCCTTTATTCGTTAGGCTGACTTTTCGGGGTAGCTTCGCCTAACGAGAAGCGTTCGACGCAAATCGCGGCCATCCTTCTTCCAAACGAGGCTAAGTGTGAGACAGTGTCGCCGATGCTCCCGCAAGACTCGGCGGGTCCCACTCGGGACGAGCTGACGGCTGCTTCTGCGGAAGCGATGTTTCAGAGGCTCGGTGCGTCGAATGCGGGCCTTAAGGGCGAAGAAGCGCGGGAACGACTTTCGCGCTTCGGCGCGAACGAGCTCAAAGCCACCAGTAGCGCAGCGGTTTTCACTCTGCTGATTGGTCAGTTTAAAAGCCCAATCATTATCATTCTGATCGGGGCGGCGATCCTGGCGGCTTTTCTACAGGACGCGGGTGACGCTGTTATTATCCTGGTGATCGTGCTGGCCAGCGGCCTTCTCGGTTTCTGGCAGGAACATGGTGCCGCTGGCGCGGTGGCCAAGCTTCGGGCCGTTGTTGAAACAAAGACGCGAGCCTTGCGCGACGGCGTCGAATGTCTTGTTCCTTTGGCGGAAATTGTCCCGGGCGATGTAGTGCTCTTAGCCGCGGGCGGAATTGTTCCGGGCGACTGCCGGTTACTCACCGCGCGCGATTTGTTCGTGAATGAAGCGACGCTCACGGGCGAAACGTTTCCGGTGGAGAAATCACCGGGAGTTCTAGGGCCTAACGCCGCCCTGGCGCAATGCACGAATGCGCTCTTCATGGGGACAAATGTCGTGAGCGGGAACGGCCAGGCGCTCGTCGTTCACACGGGTCGCGAGACGGAGTTTGGCAAAGTCTTTGAAAGTCTAAAGCTGCGCCCACCAGAAACGGAGTTCGAGCAGGGCATCCGGCGCTTCGGCTATCTGCTGGCGGAAGTAACCCTCGTCCTGGTCCTCGGAATATTTGCCGGCAACGTTTACTTCCACAAGCCGGTCCTCGATTCGTTTCTCTTTGCCCTCGCGCTCGCGGTCGGTCTTACGCCACAGCTTTTGCCGGCCATCATCAGCATCAATCTCTCTCGCGGCGCTCGTCGCATGGCCGAGAAGAAAGTGATTACCAAGCGTCTGGCGGCAATCGAAAACTTCGGCAGCATGGATGTGCTTTGCTCGGATAAGACCGGCACGATCACGGAAGGCAAAGTGAAGCTCTACGCGGCGCTCGACGCGCAGGGCAAGGAAAGCGCCAAAGTCTCGCTCTACGCTTATCTCAACGCGAAGAACGAGACGGGCATTGGTAATCCGATAAACGAAGCGATCTGCGAATCGGTCTCTCCCGATTGCGGCGACTGGCACAAGGTAGATGAGTTGCCCTACGACTTCGCGCGCAAGCGTATGAGTATTCTCTTTGAAGAAGACGGCCGGCATACGCTCATCACCAAAGGCGCGCTCCGGCAGATGCTAGAGATCTGCTCGCAAGCAGAGAGGGCCGATGGATCGCTAACGACGATCGATGCCACGCGCGCGGAGATCGATCGCCAGTGGCATCAGTTTAGTAATGAAGGACATCGCGTTCTCGGTGTGGCCTATCGCGATTTCGGGAATGAGACGCACATCACGCGGGAGTCGGAGAATGGTCTTACCTTTCTCGGCTTCATTGTCCTGGCCGATCCTCCCAAAGCAGGCATCGATAAGACGATCCACGAGCTGAGTGACCTGGGCATCAGCCTGAAAATCATCACCGGCGACAATGTCCTGATCGCCACCCACGTCGCACAACAAATCGGCTTGGATTGTGCGCAGATTCTGTCGGGGCCGGAGATGATCCAGATGAGCACTCAGGCGCTCATGGTCCGTGCAAACGAGGTGCACGTTTTCGCGGAGGTCGAGCCGAACCAGAAAGAGCGCATCATTCTCGCGCTGAAGAAAAGCGGCCACGTGGTCGGCTATATGGGCGACGGGATTAACGACGCCACCGCTTTGCATGCCGCCGATGTAGGTATCTCGGTTGAGAGCGCGGTGGATGTGGCGCGTGAAGCGGCGGACTTCGTCTTACTGGAGCGAGATCTTGGAGTCCTGGTCGAAGGCGTGCGCGAAGGTCGGCGCACCTTTGCTAACACCCTGAAATATGTCTTCATCGCGACCAGCGCGAATTTCGGAAACATGTTCAGCATGGCGGGCGCTTCTTTATTTCTCCCCTTCCTGCCCCTCCTGCCGAAGCAGATTCTTTTCATTAACCTACTAACTGATCTGCCCGAGATGACCATCGCGGGCGACAATGTCGATCCGGAGTCGGTACAGGCTCCGCGACGCTGGGACATCGGCTTTATTCGCCGCTTTATGATCGTGTTCGGCATCGTGAGTTCTGTTTTCGATTGTCTTACTTTTGCCGTGCTTCTTTGGCTACACGCCACCGTCGCGCAATTTCGAACCGGTTGGTTCATGGAGTCGATTATTTCCGCCTCACTCATCGTGCTGGTGGTGCGAAGTCGCCGGCCTTTCTTCAAGAGCCGGCCAAGCAAGATGCTAGTGCTTGCCACCGCGGGCATCGTCGTCCTCACCGCTTTCACTCCTTATCTACCTTTCGCAGGCCTTCTTGGTTTCGAGCCGATGCCAACGCGCTTCTATCCTACCATCGCGCTCATCGTGCTCTCCTATGTGGCCGCGGCGGAGATAACAAAACGCTTTTTCTATCGTAGTTCTTCCCTTGCGCCTGCGATCCCTGCTCGCCTACAAGCATTGCCGCAATGAAGCAAGTTCTAGCGATCAACGGAGGTTCTTCCAGCATCAAGTTCGCTCTCTTCGACGCGGCGACGAACCAGCGCGTGCTCGGGGGAAAAATCGACCGCATAGGATTCGGCGGAACAACCTTCAGTTACCACGACTCGACTAATGGCGAGAAAGAAACAGTTTCGTTAGTTACTTCGTCGGATTCCGACAGCGCGGATTACCTGATCGATTGGATCAAGGCCCACATCGCTCGAGACTCAATCGAAGGTATAGGACATCGTCTCGTCCATGGCGGTGAGAAGTTGCACGCCCCACAACTGATCGACGATGACGTCTTATCCGAGCTGAAACGAATCACCCCTTACGATCCGGACCACCTTCCCGCGGAGATACGATTGATCGAAAGCTTCCGCGCGCATTTCGGAAAGGTCCCGCAGGTAGCCTGTTTCGACACGGCCTTCCATGCGAACATGCCCGTGGTCGCGAAGCTACTGGCGATTCCGCGCCGATATCAAACCAAAGGGATCAGACGCTATGGCTTCCACGGTCTCTCCTACGCTTTTCTCATGCAGGAGCTCGCGCGTCTCGCGGGCGCGAAGGTGGCCAACGGCCGAGTCATCCTTGCGCATCTTGGCAGTGGCGCGAGCATGGCCGCAGTGCGAGACGGACAAAGCATGGACACGACGATGGCCTTTACTCCTGCGGCCGGCCTGATGATGAGTAGCCGCTCCGGCGACATCGATCCCGGGCTCGTTTCGTTTCTTTCGCGCAGCGAAGGAATGACTGCCGCGCAATTCGATCATATGGTGAATCACGAGTCAGGGCTACTAGGTGTCTCTGAGACGAGCTCTGACATGCGAGACCTACTTGCCCGCGAGAAGGAAGATTTCCGGGCGGGTGAGGCGGTCTCACTGTTTTGCTATCAAGCAAAGAAGTGGATTGGTGCCTATACCGCAGTGCTGGGTGGACTCGATACGCTGGTCTTCGCTGGAGGAGTGGGCGAGAACGCGCCGGAGATTCGCGCGCGCATCTGTGCAGGACTTGAGTTCCTGGGGACCAACCTGGATAACTCGCGCAACAAGGAGACCGCAGATATCATCTCTGCCGAAACCAGCAAAGTGACGGTCCGAGTCATTCGCACGGATGAGGAACTAATGATCGCGCGTTCTGTCAGCGACCTTCTCGGTCTCGCCGGATAAGCCCGGGGAACTAATATGGAATCGAAAACAAAGACACTCACGCCAGAGTTACTCTCCAAAATCGACGCCTACTGGCGCGCGGCGAACTATCTATCCGTAGGACAGATCTATCTCTTCGATAACCCACTATTGAGACGCCCGCTAACTCTAGGTGACGTGAAGCACATGTTACTGGGACATTGGGGCACCACGCCCGGGCAGAACTTCATCTACGCGCATTTAAACCGGGTCATTAAGAAATACGATCTGGATATGATCTACGTTTCCGGTCCAGGACATGGCGGGCCGGCCGTAGTCGGCAACACTTATCTCGAAGGGAGTTATAGTGAGATCTATTCAGACATCAGCGAGGATGAAGCGGGACTGCGCAAGCTCTTCCTGCAATTTTCCTTTCCAGGAGGGATCCCAAGTCATGCCTCGGCGGAATGCCCCGGTTCGATTCATGAGGGTGGCGAACTAGGCTACTCACTTAGTCATTCCTTCGGAGCCGTCTTCGATAATCCTAGCCTGATTGTCGCATGTGTAGTCGGGGATGGCGAGGCCGAGACAGGTCCTTTAGCCACGGCCTGGCACTCAAATAAGTTTCTCGATCCGGCAACCGACGGAGCGGTGCTACCGATTCTGCACTTAAATGGTTATAAGATTTCCAATCCCACTGTGCTGGCTCGCATCACTCGCGAGGAGTTGGAGCAGTTACTTCGCGGCTACGGATGGACGCCTTACTTCGTGGAAGGTCACGAGCCAGAGTTAATGCATGAAGCCATGGCCGCGACACTTGATACGGTCGTCGAGCAGATCAAAAAGATCCAGGAGGACGCGCGCGCTCACGGTCACACCATGCGACCACGCTGGCCTATGATCGTTCTTAACTCTCCCAAAGGCTGGACCGGGCCGAAGGTGATCGATGGCGTGCAAATTGAAGGCACCTTCCGTTCGCATCAGGTCCCACTTTCCGACCCGGCTACTCATCCCGAACATCTGAAGCTGTTGGAAGATTGGTTAAAGAGTTACCGGCCGGAGGAACTCTTCGATGAGCAAGGCATGCTGAGACCAGAGTTAGCCGACCTGGCGCCAAAAGGCACACGGCGCATGGGTGCTAATCCTCACGCCAATGGCGGTCTGCTTCTCCACGATCTGCGCATGCCGGATTTTCGCGATTACGCCGTCGAGGTGACATCGCCGGGAGTGCCCGGCATCGGCGACACCCATGTCCTCGGTACTTTCCTGCGCGACGTGGTGAAGCTCAACCAGGAGCAGCGAAACTTTCGTGTCTTCGGACCGGACGAGACGCTTTCAAACGGTCTGGAGGCTCTATTCAAAGTAACGACACGCCAATGGGACGCAGCCACTCAGCCTAACGACGAGTTCCTCGCGCCAACCGGTCGCGTCATGGAGATGCTCAGCGAACACCAATGCGAGGGCTGGCTCGAAGGTTACCTGCTCACCGGCAGGCATGGACTCTTCAATTGCTACGAAGCCTTCATCCATATCGTGGACTCCATGTTCAACCAGCACGCCAAGTGGTTGAAGGTCACATCGCACCTGCCTTGGCGGCGCCCGATCGCTTCCCTTAACTACCTCCTCGCGTCTCACGTCTGGCGTCAGGATCACAATGGCTTTACCCATCAGGATCCCGGCTTCATCGATCATGTCGTGAATAAGAAGGCGTCCGTCGTGCGGGTGTATCTGCCACCGGATGCGAACTGCCTGCTCTCAGTCATGGATCATTGCTTGCGCAGCCGCCATTACGTCAATGTCGTTATAGCCGGAAAACATCCGGCTCCCCAATGGCTCTCGATGGACGCCGCTGCCAGACACTGCGAGGAAGGAATTGGTATTTGGCGCTGGGCCAGTAATGATGAAGACTGCGAACCGGATCTGGTAATGGCCTGCGCCGGCGACGTCCCCACTTTGGAAACCCTGGCCGCAGTCTCGATTCTGCGCACGCGTTTGCCCAGTCTCAAAATCCGCGTCGTTAATGTCGTTGACCTCATGAAGCTGCAATCGAGTACGGAGCATCCGCACGGGCTAAGCGACGTAGATTTTGACGGACTGTTTACGCAGAACAAGCCGGTGATCTTCGCCTTCCATGCCTACCCGTGGTTGATCCATAGACTCACTTATCGGCGCACCAATCACCACAGCTTCCACGTTCGCGGCTACAAGGAAGAAGGGACCATCACTACCCCCTTCGATATGACCGTATTAAACGAAATGGATCGCTTCCATCTTGTGATGGACGCGATTGACCGCGTGCCTGGACTCAACGTAACCGGCGCCTATCTTAAGCAAGAGCTGCAGGATAAACTCATCGAGCACCGACGCTACATCCGCCAGCACGGCGAAGACCTAACGGAGATTAGAAACTGGAAATGGAAGCCCTTACAATGAAAGTCGAAGAATTAATAGAAACAGCGAAGGCACTCATGGCAGACGACAAGGGTTTGCTGGCAATGGATGAAAGCAATCCAACGTGCAACAAACGCTTTGCCAAACTAGGCATTCCCCAAACCGAGGAAGCCAGGCGGGCTTATCGCGAGTTAATCGTGACTACTCCGCACCTCGGTGAGTCAATCAGCGGCGCGATCCTTTACGACGAAACGATCCGTCAGCGAAAGAAGGATGGCGCTTCCTTTGTCACAGCACTTACCGACGCCGGGATCATTCCCGGCATCAAGGTGGATATAGGCGCCAACGACCTCGCCGCATTTCCGGGCGAGAAAGTAACGGAAGGTTTGGATGGTCTTCGCCAGCGGCTAGCCGAATACAAAGAAATGGGCGCGTGCTTCGCCAAGTGGCGCGCGGTGATTGTTATCGGCGACGGCATCCCCAGTCGCGGCTGCATTGATGCGAATGCGCACGCCCTGGCTCGTTATGCGGGTTTATGTCAGGAGGCGGGGATGGTTCCCATCGTCGAGCCGGAAGTGCTGATGGATGGCGACCATACCTTGGAACGGTGTCGCGAGGTCACGGAGGAAGTCCTGCGAATGGTTTTCGATCAGCTCAAAGCCCAGCGAATCCTTCTCGAAGGCATGCTTCTCAAACCGAACATGGTGCTTCCGGGATTAACGTGTCCGCACCAGGAAAGCGTGGAGGAAGTCGCCGACGCCACCGTGAATTGTTTCCTGCGCGCCGTGCCCGCGGCGGTTCCGGGAATCGCATTTCTCTCCGGCGGCCAATCGGCAGAGTTAGCCTCCGCGCGGTTGAACGCCATGAATGTTCGCTTCAAGTCGCGCATGCCTTGGGCGCTGGCGTTTTCCTTCTCCCGCGCCATTCAACAACCCGCTTTGGAGATTTGGCAGGGGAAAGACGCCAACGTTGCCGAAGCGCAACAGGCTCTGTCTTATCGGGCTAAGTGTAATCGAGCTGCGCGTCGCGGCGAATACGATGCTACGATGGAGAAGCCATCGGCATGACCAATAAATCTAGCCTAACGAATAAAGGAGTGACTCGCGTTTGGAAGTAGAAAAAGAACCATGAACTATCGTAAACAATTTTGCATTCCGCCGGGAAGCCGCGTCCGGCTAGATGACTTCGATCCGGAGCAGACGAACAAGCACGAGACAAAAGAATCCGCGCTGAGGAAAATCGGCAAAGCCCAACAACGAATGGATGACTTACAGTTTCAGCTTTACGCGGAACAGAAACACTCACTCTTAATTTGCCTGCAGGCCCCCGACGCCGGCGGCAAGGATGGCGTCATCCGGCACGTCATGGGCTCGATGAACCCGCAAGGCTGCCGCGTCGTTAGTTTCAAACAACCCTCGCCGGAGGAACTCGCACACGATTTCCTGTGGCGCATCGAACAACAGCTCCCCCGACGCGGCGAGGTCGTAGTTTTCAACCGCTCGTATTACGAGGATGTGCTCATCGTGCGCGTTCACAATCTGGCTCCAAAAAAAACCTGGTCGCAACGCTACGAGCAGATCAACGACTTCGAGCGCCGACTAGTCGCGAACGGCACGCACATCTTGAAGTTCTTCCTCCACATCAGCAAGGCCGAGCAACTGCGGCGCTTTAAGGACCGGCTGGACGATCCGGCGCGGCGCTGGAAAATCAGTGAGGCAGATTATACGGAACGAGAACGGTGGGATAGTTACACGGCCGCCTATGAAGAGGCACTTGCCAAGTGCAGCACCCACGACGCGCCGTGGTTCGTTATTCCATCCGACCACAAATGGTTTCGCGATCTCGCCATTTCACAAATCACGGTCGAAGCGATGGAAAAACTCCACATCAAAGTTCCCCAGCCGACCGTTAACCTCGCGGCGATCCGCCAAAAATATCACGAGACAGCTGACGAAGGAAAAAGAGCGCGAAGCAGGAAGCGAGAATGATAAGTACTGACGGACGGCTAGGATACCGCTACTTCGTTCCTAAAACTAATCCGAACCAGCGAATCAAGGAGCGAACTAGTTTCTCTATCAGGCTAACGATGGTTGTAGCGATAAGAATAAGATCCCTAGCTGAAATAACGCCCCTGCGAACACAGGTAAACGCTCACTGCTTTCGGAGGTAGCTAACGACAGTCGGCCGACTAACTCTCACAAGGAATCGATCAAATATGCCCAAGCCAAAATCTAAACCTGCTACCAGTCGCACGCCATCGGTCCCGAAACGCGGCAAAGCCTCAACCCCAAACGTTTCGGGCAAAGAGCGCAAGCAACTCGCTCATAACGCCCCCGTCCGACGAGCGGCGAGTAAGAACCGCGAGTAGGTCGCGCAGCGGCTTTAGCAGTTCTCCTCGAAGCCGTGCGTATCGCAGTACTCTGCGCCGCGCGGGGGTATGTGGTAGGCGGGCGTTTGCTCGATCGTTTCCTTTGCTATCCCGACGAAGACTGTCGATTCGTCGTAGCTGATCCGGTCGACCTGCGAAGTGGGCAGGGCGATCTTCTTTCCCGCCAGCCAGTGGCCGGTTTCAACGAGGATGAGAGAGATCCTCCAGATGCCCTCGCTCATCATAAAATCAGCCACATAGCCCACCTCGCCATCGTGGCCTTGCACGGCATAGCCGACCACGGCATGGGCGCTCCGCAAGTGAGGATCGCCCGTATTCTCGCCACCGCTCCCTACAGTAAGGCCCGTATCAGGTGGCACGGAAGAAACCGTCGGAAACAGGCCCACGCCTCCGAGTTCGCTCCCATCCCAGTAAGACGGCCAACCGTAGTGTTGAAAGTACGCCACCTCATATTGCCGCGACACAGGTTCGTGGGTGTAGATCGGAGGACTACTTTCGATTTGTTCTCGCGTCAGATTCACAAGCAGCGCGTTTCCGTCCTGCTGCAAAGGTCCAAAGGCGTGCGGAGAAATAAGGACAGTGCGACCCGTCAGCCAGGAACCCGTATCCACCACCACATAACGAACGGCCCAACTTTGATCGTCGAAATAGAAGTCTTTGACATGGCCGATCTCGCCATCGGAAGCCCCGAGCTTGCGCCCATGAAGTTGTTTGATACTTCGTAACATAAGTTTTCCTCGCTTTCGTAACTATCGCACGGTTCAGCAGAAAAAGCGCGGCGCAACGAAGGATGGGGAAGGCTTGCCACATAGGGAGAAAATGACATTGCGAACGCCGTTGAAAACATTAAGAACGGCCGCCTTGGCGCGGAAAGGGGGCCAGAGTAGGAGTCAGCATTATGGTTATCTGTTCCTACGGCTTGCGGTCGGGAGGGACCAGCTAGCTTCTGAAGCTAACCGGACTAACTCTACCTGATCCAGAACGCGCCGCTCTGAGGATGATGACAGCCGACGCTACAGCAAGCCCTTTACTCGTTAGGCTAGGTTGCGCTTTCGCGCCGAAGGTCGGCGACAGGCGCTCGGCAAATTCGCTATTTTTGGCGATGTTTCACCGAGAGGGCATAGACGGCAGAGCGCAACTCCGGAAACGGGTCGTCAGATAACTCTATGCCATCGGGCAGGGGCGTCGGGGCAAAGGCGAGCTAGCGACTGGCCGCGTCGCTGTCGGCCACAAGCGAGGTCACACTGATGGTGCCGATATCAACCGTCTTGCGGTCTTCCGGCCAGACAATCGAGGGATCCTTGGTGGGGTCGCCGGCGTTAGGAATCTGCACGACGAGCCGGAATTGCACCGGACCTTTCGTTACCCGCTCTTTGAGCTCGTCGGTGAGGAAGTCCGCCGTTTTCGCCTTACGGTCTGCTTCATTCAGATTTTGTTCGCCAGCGACGGGCAAGAATTTATAGCGGCCGACCTGCTTTTTTCCCTCCTTGTTCACAAAGGTGAAAGAGCATTGGAGAAGTACGCTTCCGCGCCAAAACTGGCGGGCGCGGTTCCTCCGCTTTCCTGCACAAATTTAAGCGCAAGCGGGTGGCTCCCGAGAAAATTCTCCACCGGCCAGGGATGAGGTTTGCCCGGGTCGGTCGCGACGACGGCCTTTTGCAAGGCGAGAAATTCGGCGGGGGTGCCAACGACAAAGCCATTGTGCGACATCGCGACGATGTCGGTCTTTTCTCCACCGGGAAGCGTGAAACGCATCGCCAGTCCGCGCGGGCCGGCCTCGGGGGAGAAATCGGGGACGTGTGGATCGGGTGCACCATCGGAGAAGCGAATTTTCACCGGGACCGGAGTCCCTTGGAAATGAGCGGCTCGAGAAAGCGCGGCCGCTTCTTTCGAAGCGGTGAAGGTTCCTTCGCAGACCACGCCTTTGGCATGGACGGGCCGAAACCCAGACTGGACTCCGTGGACCTGAAGCATCGTGTCAAAGATCTGCTGCGCTAACTCCTGGTCTACGGCGGGCGACGCTATCATGCTGGGAAGGCTTATGGCTACCCCGCTTGCACCAACCAATATGCTCATGAGTCTGATTCGAATATTCATAGCTCTTATATAGTGAGGTTCTTGTTCGGCGATGTTAGAAAAATACACAGACCAGGCAAGCCAAAAAAACTCGAGAGACGCAGCCCGAAGCCAGTTTTTCGATGGCCATGTTCTCCCTAGACTCGACGGTATGGCGAGCGATTTTTTTGCTTGCTTCAATTGCTCATTTTTGCGGTAATCGGACTGCTGCTGGAACCATCTCCTATCTCCCACATAAGAGGGATCGGGTGGTTAAAGCGACTAAACCTCAGAATGAAGCCTATCATCTTCCTTACCTTTTCGCTCGCGATGGTCATTATCTCCCCTAACCCGCTACTCGATCGCTGGCAGGCCCGTTACCGCGCCGCGGTGAGAGCGAACCTCGAGGCCTATCTCCCGGCAAATCCGCAGAGTTCCGAGGAACGAGCTTTGCTCCGCGAAATATGTGCCCTCCCGGATTCCGTCTACCAGCGGCGCTAGGCGATATCTCAGCCCATTCCTACCTTCCCTGCCTCCTTTACTCGTTAGGCCGTTTTTGGCCAGAGAAGAAGCCCTGCTGCGCGCCTGCCCAGTTGGAAACAGACTCAGGGCGGATTTAGCGCAAAAAGGGTCGTCGGAGCCTGCTCTGGCTTCCTCATGCCTTTCTTCTAAAGCGGAAGAGACCGCGATGCTTCAATCGATCAAAAAGGACGGCGCCTAGGATAACCAGACCCAGGACGACTTTCTGGGTGTAACTCTCAACCCCGGTCAAGTTCATTCCGTTCTGGATCGTGGCGATGATCAAAGCTCCGATGAGGGTTCCGAAGATTTTGCCTTCGCCACCAGCCAAACTAGTCCCGCCGACTACGACTGCGGCGATGACATACAGTTCGTACATTTGGCCGTAGTTAGGCGAGCCACTCTTCAGTTGCGAAGCGGTCACCACGCCACCCAGCCCAGCCAGTGCACCGGATAAGGTATAAACAATGAGGAGGACAGCGACTACTGGCACACCGGAAAGGCGCGCCGCCTCGCGATTGCCACCGACGGCATAGATATAACGTCCCAGTGACATATTACTCATCACGATGTGCGCGATGAGATACAGGACGAGCATGAGCACGACAGAGTTAGGAATTCCCGCGAAAGCGGTTCCGCGTCCTAGCCAGACGAATGACTCTGGCATTTGGTAAATGGATTGACCTTGTGAGAACAAATAGGCCAGCCCGCTGCCGACCAGCATCATAGCCAGAGTGACAATGAAAGGCGGGATGGAAAAAAGTGTGATCATCACTCCGGAGAAAAATCCCAGCGCAGCGCACATAGCTATTCCACCGAGGCAACACCAGGTCATACCGAACGCACTTGCGGCTTCCGCGCCCGCGGCCTTCGTGATAAACAGAGTCGCTACGACAGCAGAGAGCGCAATAAGACTGCCGACCGACAGATCGATTCCGCCGGTAATGATGACCATCGTCATGCCGATAGCGATGATGGCAATGACCGCAATCTGATTGGCGATATTGAGTAGGTTGTCCGTCTTAAGAAAGTTAGGCCAATGGTATGTGGTCGGGCTCACTACGAGAACATTTCCCAGCGCGGGAAACTTAGTCCCCAGGTTCTGAAAGATAACCCATCCCGCGCTGGCTGAGTTAGCCGCGATAACATCAACCTTTTGCTTTCCATCGATAGCTCTTTGCAAAGCGTGCCGGGCGTCAATCGGTGCGCCACGCACAACCTCGGCTATCTCATAGCCGTTAGCTTTGAGCGTGCGCTCGGCGGCGGTAGCGAAGGCGTGGTCCTCCGGTATCCCGCGGGCCGCTACTAGGACACGGCTGCCCTTAGGAAAAGACTTCCTCACTAAATTCGCGACTTGCTCGCCTGCGCCGGTACCGACCGGTTGTTGTGGCGCCCACGTTTGCCAGCTAAAGAATGCGCCCAAGAGAAGGAGAGCAAAGACCATCCCATAGTCGGAGGCTAGACGTTTGAAGACATTCGAACCGGAACGCTGCTTCCTCGGCAAGGTAGGTTTCCCCTCACCGTCGAGTTGTCCAGTCGATCCGGTAGGAGGCTGCGAGCTAAGCGAAGGTAAAGCCATAACTCCTATCTTACCGCTAACTGCATAATCTGTTCTTGCGTCGCAGAATCCACATCGGTGATCTCACCCGTGATCTGACCTTCATGCATAACTAAAATGCGGTCGCACATGCCTAACACTTCCGGTAACTCAGAACTAATGATGATAATGGCCTTACCCTCTGCTGCGAGACGGTTGATGAGCAGGTATATCTCATACTTCGCGCCAACATCGATCCCACGCGTTGGTTCGTCGAAGATAAGAACATCGCAGTCGCGCTCGAGCCATTTTGCGAGGACTACTTTCTGCTGGTTACCTCCGGATAAGTTCTTCGCCGCCTGTTCCTGATCCGGCGTTTTTATTTGTAGCGATTTAATAAAGCCACCGCAGTCACGCCGCTCTTTCCCCTGATCGACTAACCCATAGCGCGACAGGTGCGATAAGTTAGGCAGACCAAAGTTACTCCGCAGCGATTGATTGAGGACAAGACCCTGACCCTTGCGATCCTCCGTGAGTAATCCGATGCGGGAACGAATAGCCGCGCGCGGATTACGGATTTGCAGTAGCTTACCATCAAGCTCTATCTCGCCGCTCTCCGCGACGTCCGCACCGAAGATTAGTCGCATCGTCTCAGTGCGGCCGGCGCCGACCAGGCCGGTAAATCCTAACACCTCGCCAGCGCGCACGACGAAGGAGACATCTTTAACTCTGCGGCCGCGCCGAAGGTTTCTTACCTTCAAACGCTCCGTGCCGGCCTTGCGTCTGAGGTCTTTCGGGAATTCGTTGTCAAGTTTCCGGCCGACCATCATTTCGATCATACCGCTGCGATCTATTTCACCTATCGGCTTGCTTCCGACACAACTGCCATCGCGCATCACCGTGACGCGATCGCAGATGGCAAAGATCTCATCCAGCCGATGACTAATGTAGATAACACCTATCCCCTGGCTCTTAAGCTCGCGCACAATCTCGAAAAGATGAGCCACTTCCCGCGGAGTAAGAGTCGCGCTTGGTTCATCCATAACAATAATGCGCGCGTTAAGTGAGAGCGCCTTTGCTATCTCTACGACTTGTTGTTCCGCGACACTCAGGTCCCGACAGAGCGCGTCGGGATTTACTTCCAGACCTATGCGCTTGAATAAGTCATTCGCTTTGCGTCTCTCTTCACGTTGCGAGACGAAATCGAAGCGGCTCCATTCCTGACCGAGAAAGATATTTTCGCGCGCGCTAAGTCCCGGGACGAGATTGAACTCCTGATAGATGATTCCTACTCCCGCGGCCCGCGCTTCGTTAGGATTCCGGATAGTCACCGGCTTGCCCGAGATGGTAACTGTTCCTGCGTCCGGCGGATAAGCGCCGCCGAGGACTTTCATTAGCGTACTCTTGCCCGCGCCGTTCTCGCCGAGAAGGGCGAGGACTTCGCCTTCGTGCAAAGTCAGATCGACGGAGCGGAGGGCGTGGACTCCGGGAAAAGACTTATCGATGCCGCGCATTTGGAGGAGCGGCGCGTTCATCCTGGCTCCTCCTACTTCCATCCGCTGCTATTTAAGCGAAGCGTCCTTGGCGCCGTCGGCCTGGCGATAGAGCGCGGTTTGGATGAGTGTTTGCTTCGCTACTTCGTTGCCATCCAGATATTGGAAGATCAACTCAACAACCTTACTTCCTATCTTATCGGGGAACTGAATAGGATCGGCATATATCTTACCATCCTTGATCGCTTTCTTACCTTCCGGCTGACCATCGAATCCTATGATCTTAACTTGTGCAGCCTTACCGGCATTCTCGAGAGCTGCCCGCGCGCCGAGCGCGGATGGATCGTTGATGGCGAAGACTCCATTCAGGTCGGGGTGAGACTGAATGATATCCTGCATAACTTTAAAGCTCTTCGCCTTGTCACCACCTCCGGCCAGCTTCGCGACCACCTTCACATCATTACCCGGCTTCTTATTCAGCTCAGCGAGGCGCTCCTCGAAACCTTTCGTGCGCAGGAGGACTGATTCGACTTCGGGATGGTCCAGGATAGCAACGTTGCCCTTACCTCCGAGGGCTTCTACCATCGCGTCCGCGGCCATTCTTCCCCCTTCCAGATTGTTGGTCGCAACGTGAGCGACTACTTTGGCCTGAGGGTCGAGCGACGCGATATCCGCGGTAAAGACAGGAATGCCGGCTGCGTTTGCCTCCCGAATCGCTGGTCCTATCGCTTTGGAATCGGCGGGACACAAGACAATGGCACTTACTTTTTTGACGATGAAGTCCTTTATCTGGTTTTGCTGCTTCGCGACATCGAAGTCAGCACTCGTGGCGATAACACTGTAGTTATGCGCTTTCGCTGCCATTTCGATATTATCGGCGATCTCTTTGAAGAACGGGTTGTTCATCGTCAGGACTGAGACGCCGATTGAGCCACTATTTTCAGCTCGAAGAGAAGCGACTCCTAACAAAAGAAAGAAAAATAGGTGACAGGTTCGCTTCATAGACAGTTACAGTTTCCTCCGCGGGTTCTCAGGCTAGAGGGTTGAGGCGGAGTTGCCAATGGGTTTGCCCTCGTGCGCAATGATTTCTGTCGAAACCGACGTGTGCGCCGCAACCTCGTCCGCGAGGTCCCAAGCCTTCTTGCAGCCGAGGAAAGGAAATTCTGCCTAACGAGTGCGGCGCTCATCGTTACGGCGCGCGGTCGAAATCGAAGAAGTGCTCGGGGGGGGACTTGAACCCCCATGCCTTGCGGCATACGCCCCTCAAACGTACGTGTCTGCCATTTCACCACCCGAGCGGGAAGAGGGCAAAGTTGAAGCAGGTCGCGGGGAAAGCAAGACCGCGCTTGCCCTATCCCGGTCCCCTATTCCTTCTCTTGCTCCTGCTCCTGCTCCTAATCTCCCTTCTCCTTCAGACAACAAGTTCGAAGCGAGGCGCGGAACCTGCACCTATCGTACTGCAAGAATGAAGTGGGAGCAGGAGCAAGAGAGGGACTGGATTAAGGTCGACCTCCATATCCACACCCTCGACGATCCGAAAGATCGCCTCGACTATTCCGCGCACGAGCTGCTCGAACGCGCGCGTGCGCTCGGGTTTCGCGTGCTCGCGATCACGCTGCATGACAAAGTTTTCGATCGTGCGGAAGTTTTCGCCGACGCCGCGGGGATGGGAATTTTGCTCATCCCCGCGGCCGAGCTTCGGCTGGAAGGCGCGGATGTCGTCGTGCTCAACGTGCAGCCGCATGAGATCCGACGCGTTCGCACATTTAGCGCGTTGCGCCGCCTGCGCGCAGAGAAAGGCGACGCGATTTTTTGTTTCGCGCCTCATCCCTTTTTCGTGCTCGGAGGTTCGTTAGGCGAACGTCTCGAGCAGGAGATTGATTGCTTCGACGCGATCGAGATTTGCCATTTTCACAAAGGCTTTTTCGATTTGAACCGGCGCGCGCGCGCGGTCGCTGCCGCTCACGGGAAAACGCTCCTCGCTACCTCCGACGCGCATCGGCTTTCCGGTTTCGGTTCGCACTACACGAGCATGCCCCGACCGGCGGAATTGAATATCGAATCTGTTCTGCGAACACTTCGGGAAGGGCCGCTTCGCCTAACGAGTCCTCCATCGACCTGGCGCGATTTGCTCACGATTTTCTATTTTGTCTTCCTCCTGCATCCCATGCGCAAACGCTTCCGCCGCGCGCAACGCCGTTGGCGCGCAAGTTGAAACTGGCATTGCGCGCTGCTGGCGTATATGTCACAGAGTCGAACCGATTTCGCACTCATGAGACCACGATTTTCTAACTGCCTCGTCCTCGTCGCGGCGCTGACGTTAGCCGCCTGTCCCTCGACCAATCCGAAGAAGGACGCGAAGAAACCGGCCAAGACGGATACTCACGTCGTGAATGACGAGACCGAAGCGATCGATTTCCAAGCCTTCCTCGGGCGGCTGCGCAAAGCTGTGGCCGCGCACGACGTCAATGCACTGGCGGCGATGATGACGGTGGATTTCGGTTATCGCCTCGAGCCTGTCGCGTCGGGGCCGGGCGTCTTTCAATATTGGGACGAGAAAGGTCTCTGGGTTGAATTGCAGGCCGTGGTGGCGGAGCGCTTCGTGCAAAAAGATGCTTACATGGTGGCACCGCCGCAGTTCGCGGAGGCGGGAGCGACCTACAACGGCTATCGCGCCGGTATTCGGCGCGCGAATGGCAGTTGGAAGTTTGCCTATTTCGTAAACGGTTGAGTGTCGGAAAATCCGCAGTCTTATCACGGTCTGCCTCATCGGCCACCGTTCGTCTTCGTTAGGCTAGTGCTGCGCTGCGACGCGGGGACGAGCGCGGAATGCGTGGCGCGCTTCGAGCACAACGACCCGATGTTCGCCGGACATTTCCCCGGCAACCCACTCGTCCCCGGAGTCATCCTGACCGAGGCGCTCGCGCAAACTGCGGGCATCGCGGCATCCTCCGGTTTCCCGGAAAATGCGCGTCCGTTATTTTTACTCTCCGCTATTCGGGGGATGAAATTTCTCGCCGCCGCGCGTCCGGATGATGAGATTCACCTGCGCGCGGAGAAACTCGCGCAGGTTGGCGATCTGTGGCAGTTCGGCGTTCGCGCTAACATTGCGGACCGAGTGATTGCCGAAGGACAACTCGTGCTCAACGTGCAGCGCAAAATTGCCTCGCCCGCGTTGGAATAGCGCTTGCTTGCGTTACTCTTAGTCCAAGGAAAACTCCGCAATGCGTCAGCCTGAAATCGCAATCATCATCCCCGCTTGCGATGAGGCCGAATGCATCGGCGCGGTCCTGGACGAATTGTTAGGTGCGCTCGACCCGGAAAAATTTGTCGTCGCGGTAGGTGTCAATGACTCGGTCGATGCGACGGCGGAGCTGGCGCGCGCGCGGCCCGTCCTGGTCGCGGAAACGCCGCTGCGCGGCTACGGCCACGGCTGCCAGGCGGCGATCAGCCTAACGAATAACATTTTCCCGTCGGTGCGCGCTTATCTTTTCTGCGCAGGCGATGGCGCAGCAGCACCGGCTGACTTGCAGCGCGTCGCGGCGGCGATGGGCGGGGGATACGATTTCGTTCTTGGGAGTCGAACGCGGCGACTGCGCAACTGGCGCACGATGACTTTGCGTCACATCATCGCCAACTCGCTGCTGGGGCTCTGGTGCGGCGTTTTGACCGGACGTTTCTTCAGCGATCTCGGGCCGTTGCGCGCGATCAGCCGGCGGTTGTTCGAACAAATCAATCCCCAGGAAATGACGTTTGGCTGGACGATCGAAGCGCAAATCGCGGCGGCGCGTCTCGAGGCTGCGATCCTCGAAATTCCCGTGAGGGAACGAAAACGCGTCGCTGGCCGGCAGAAAGTTTCCGGCGTGACCTGGCGGCAGACCCTGACGATCGGCTGCCGCATTCTCGCCGCGGCGCACCGCACCTGGCGAAGATGGCCGGTCGCGCCCCCGTTACCTTTGCCCCACCCGCGGCGCAGCGTCCCGCGCGAAGCGTGAAACGGGTCTGGTCGCTGTTCCTGGCCGCCGCCCTAACGAGTGGCTGCGGAAGTTTCCGGCAGCCCCCTCTGCCGCGCCCGGAGAAAACCGCTGCCCTCCCTCCCCCGCCCGAGTTCGATCCCGCCTGGGCGGCGAAGCTCCGCGCGGCCGAGACGATTTATTTTAGCCTAACAAAAAGCTCGACCGCGCCGGAGCAGCCGATTTGGAAAATCGTTCAACTCCTGCAAGGCAGCGGCCAGCGGCTCGCTTTCGGCTGGGCCGAGATCGCCGCGACCCAGCAGCCGCGGCTGGAACAATGGACACGCCAGGAAATCTCGACCGCGCAACTGCTCGACGAACTCGTTAGGCCAGAACGGGCCGCGCTTTTGCGGCCGGCATTTCGCCCCGACCTCGGCCAGGCCGCGCTTGGTTGCGCGCGGGATTTGCTCGGCAAAATCCGCGATGGCACAAACCTCTCCCCGGAGGAAGAAGCGGAATTGCCGGTCGGCTATCAAGTGCGCGCGGAAGCCTTCGAGGATTTCTCCGATCGCGTCGCTTCCTCTCCTCACCTGCGGCATTATCAGATCCACCGGCTTTTTCGCGCGCATCTCGTGGCCGAGGAAACCATCGCGGACAGCATCGTGCGTTTCCATCGCGAGCATAGCGACGCGCGGCTGCTCGTCTTTTTGCCTAACGACGCCATGATCGATCCGCGCGAGATCGCCGATTTCGCCGCGCAGAAAATGCCGTTGCGACAGTTGATTCTCGATCGCTCGCAGCCGCTCCGCGAAACTCAGCCGCAACTAGTGCAACGAAGCCGTGAAGGAGAGACCAGCTTTTCAGCGCTCTCCAGTGTTGGACGCCCTTCCAACGGCTCGCTCCCTACGAGCGAACTTTGAAACTCGAATGCTTTAAGCAGTCGAGTTAGCGAAGCTATCTGGAGCTCGGGAAGTCTCGCTAAATGTCCGCGAGCAACTAGTGAAGCGAAGCCGCGGGATCCCCTTCGAGATCGTAAATCGTGCCCCAGTTCCCGCTCGCTACTACCGCCGATTTGTCGCGCCATGGCTGCGTGCTGGAGGCATAGGCGCGCTTTTCTTCCTCGCCCCAGAAAAGATAGCGCGTATGCAAGCCCTTTGCGCGCTCGCGCCAATCGGGCGCACCGAGCATTAGGGCCTGCAGTTGCGACTCGACCGGCGGATAGGTGAAGCCCTGCGTCCAAAGATGTCCGGGATAACCAAGGACCATTTTGCGTCCGCTCAACAGGAGGAGATGATTGTAGGTCGGGAACCCGGCGAAACGCTCTTCGATCGGAATCCTGCGCACGACGGTTTCGACTCTGCTCAGCTCGATGCGATTGACGAGATCGAAGCCGGGCGAGCCGACTTCCAGGCCGCCGATGAGACACACGAAACCGGAAGCGAAAAGGACAAAGCAGACTCCCATGCGGACCGGCCAGAACCACGTCGCGATCACTTCGCGCCAAAGGAACGGCAGGATAATGAAGTAAGCCCAGATGATGAGTTTGGTATTGTCCCAGCCCCAGGGCGCCGTCTTGACGAAAAAGGCGAAGAGGAAGATGGCGACGGCGGGAACGACGAAGGCGACGGGAGTCGTTAGGGTGAATTTCTTTTGCTCTTCGCACCTCTTCCACATGCGCCAAATCGCCAGGCCCACCAGAAAAAGCGTGAGCGGTAGCATGAGACCAAAGTTCACCAGCCAAAAGCGAATGATGGATTTTCCAAAGGAAGGATCGGATTCCAGCCAACCCGGCGCCCATGCCAGGATCGACTTCGCCTGGAAGTGATCCGTAATCAGCCACAGCATGCCGGTCGCGGGTAGGAAGGCCGCCGCCAGGAGCAGCGCGATCTGTTTCCGCATCACCGGCGTTCCCATGACCAGCCAACATCCAAGGACGACGGAGAGAGCGAGAAAGGTGTGTACATGATACAAAGGCATCGTCGCGTAGAGCGACCATTCCACCCACCATGGGATCAGGCCGCGCGAGGTCGCAGTCCTTTGCTCGTTAGGCGCGGCGGAGAAGAATTTGCGGCGCCAATGCAGGAGCAGGAGCAACCCTGCCGGGATAGCGTATAGCAGCCCGCGCTGAGTCACGAACATTGTCAGGGGGATACTCTTCCACGCGATTGCTTCGCCCTGGTAGTCTTGAAAGTGGAGCGTCCGGAAAAATTCGTAACCGGCGACACCTCCGTTGCAAAGGAAGGCCGCCACCGCGAAAGGACCGCCCCACCGATAGAAGCCGTAGAAGGTCGCGAGTGAGGCAAGCAATCCTACCCAGACAAGTCCGCGGACCAAATCAACGTGGGCGAGGAGCAGGAGCGAGTTAAAAAGATCGATACCCACCGGATAACGCAACTTGCTGAAAACAAAGATCGGGTTATCCGGCCAAAGGGCTACGCCATTGGCGAAATACTTAATGTAAGTCAGGTGCAGACTTAGATCGCCGAGATTGTTAGGCGATTGGATCTTCAGGCCTGGACCATCGACATAGAGGAGCCAGCAAAAGGAGCGCAGCGCGAAAAGTGCGAAGAGTGCCGCCGCCGCCCAAGTCCAGAAATGCCAGACCCGTCGCGGTGCAAGCACCAGCGAAGGCTGTGGCTCTTCCTTTGGTTGCGCCCGCTTCGATCTGCGTCTGCCGGTCGCGACGGGAATCGCGGCCGACCGCAGCGTGTAAGACTCACTATAAATCCAAGCTACGACGGCAGCGGCGGTGCCTGCGATGAGAGCTAGCCCGGCAAAGCCGCTATCAAGTCCGCCCCCGAGAATCCCGAGCAACAAGGCAACGACAGTCGCGACATTGACCAGAGTTAATCCGGCCGAGAAGAGCTTCATCTTTTAACGCGCCGCTGGCGCCGCGTCCGGCTTGCCGACAAAAGTAGGTTGATCGCCGTGGAAAAATCTCCCGAAGGTTTTGGCGTTTAGGAAGAGCTTCGAAGTGTCCTGGTAGGGGCGGATAGTTAGGGGCTCAGTGAAATAACTCTCGTGTAGCTTCTTCTCTACGTCAGCAACGCGATCCCGCTGCACGAGGAGAAAGTCCGCATCCAACTTCCCCGGCACGTCGTTATGCTCGTAGTAACCTATATTTGGGAAGTCACCCAGAATCCACGGAAAAGGATAGGCACTGGTGCGAATCATATGTCCTGTCATTCCGTAATAGGAAGGATTGTGGTAGGCGAGGGCAAGGACTGGGCGAGTGAGTCTATAGATATCGTTGTAAGTCTGGACATAGACATAGGGTTCGGTGTCAGTGGAACAACGAAAGTAGTTCAGCCAGATCGCCATGCTAAGTGAGAAGAGTAAGGCCAGACCTGTCGCGGCACGCCGCACGGATTTCATCAACTCATCGGTAACTGCTGCCAAACTTCCGAGGTAAAAACCGGCCGCGCCGCCGAGCAGTGCGCCCACGATCGCCGCAGTATAAAGTCGTTCGCCAATTTCCCCGCAAGTCGGGCTCGTGCAGGCGCCGGCCAATGTAACCCTGACCGCCCCGACCAGGTAAGTCGACCAGCCACACACGTCTTTAACGGCGGATGACTGGATAGGATAGCTGAGCAGCGCGCCAAGAACGAAACCCGCGATCGCGCCAGCCATAATGAAGAAAGCTTTGCGCGGCACACTGAGCGACGTTACCGCGGCCGCAAAGACGAAAAGAAAGGGCCAGACAATGCTAATGATACACCAGGGAGTCTTATAGTTAACAATGCTATAAGCCGCGAAAATCCCTATCCCGTAGATAGCGAGATAGCGAATAGCGAAGTTACGAAAGAACTGACACGCCAGGCATAGGACAAAGCCAATAAGAACCGGCCACTCATAACGAATGACTAACTCCAGCCAGTAGGGCCAGGGCTTTTCGTGACCGTTCCCTTTCGCACCAGTTTGGTACCAGGTAGAGAAAGTCTGATAGAGTCCGCGCAGCCCTGGCATGTTCAGGAAAGTGCCGGAGTAGAAAAAGACGATCGCAATGGCGCCAACACCGATCACGGTCGCGAGATCAGCCAGGTCCCATTCCTGACGCGCACGCTGCAAATCGAGCAAAGGAGTTATCTTATGCGAAACCCAAAGGACGCCAGCCGCGATCGCCGCACATCCAATATGAATGATGTAAGTCTCCTTCGTCAGGATCATACCGGCCACACCCATCCCGACGCACCAGAGATAGCCGCGTGTCCCGCGTTTCCAAAGGCCGAGTAAGCCAACGACGAAGAGCATCGAGAAACATAGAAGCCAAACCTCGTGGATGGCGTAGCGCGCGTAAAAAATGAAGCCCGGCGACACCGCCATCGCAAGCGCGGCTAGCCGGCTTGTTTTGCGGCCGACCAAGGGCTCGAAGCGCAAGGTCATCCAGAGCGCGGCGATACTCCCCAGCACGACGGGCAAGCGCAACGCCCACACGTGCCGGCCAAACAACGTTTGCGCGAGGAAGAGAACGTAGAAGTGGAGGGGCCCGTGGTAGTTCGTGGGATCGTAGCGATAGAACCCAGTCCGAGCCATCTGATCGACGAACCAGCCATTGATCCCTTCGTCGAAGTGCGGCGGCTTCATGCTCAGGAGAACAAAGCGCAACAACGCGCCGAGCCCGAGGATAAGCCACGGCGTCCAATCAACGCGCGCCAACCGCTCCTCAAAGGAAAGCGGCGCGCCCGTCGCCGCAATTTCTTCTCGCGCGGTTTGGCCTCCGCTGGTAGGTAGCGCGTCGATGCGCATGCTGGTCACAGGTGGCTGTGGATTCATCGGGAGTAACTTTATTCGTTACATTCTGCAACATTACAAGCCGGCTTCCGTCACCAATGTCGATGCTCTGACCTACGCGGGGAATCCGGCCAACCTCGCCGGTGTCGTGGAGGAATACGGCGAGCGCTACGAATTTTTTCAAGCCGACATCGCGAATGCGGAACAAATGGATTTGCTCCTGCACGAGGAGCAATTCTTCGCCGTGATCAACTTCGCCGCCGAGTCGCACGTTGATCGCAGCATCAATTCGCCACAAAATTTCATTCACACCAACATCGTCGGCACGAGTGTGCTCCTCGACGCCGCGCGCCGTCATGGCGTGAAACGTTTCCTGCAAGTTTCGACCGACGAAGTTTACGGCTCGTTAGGCGAGACCGGGCGCTTCACCGAACAATCGCCTTTGCAGCCGAGTTCTCCCTATTCCGCGAGCAAAGCCAGCGCCGATCTCCTCGCGCTCGCGAGCCATCACACCTTCGGTCAGGAGGTGGTCGTCACGCGCTGCTCGAATAACTACGGGCCTTATCAGTTCCCCGAAAAACTGATCCCGCTCATGATCGTAAAGGCATTGCGCGATGAGCCGCTGCCGGTTTACGGCGATGGCTTGAACGTGCGCGATTGGATCCACGTGGAAGATCATTGCGCCGGGATTGTCGCCGCGCTCTTCGAGGGAAAACCGGGCGCGGTTTATAATTTTGGGGGCGAAAGCGAGATGCCTAACCTCGAAACCGTAAAGTGGATTTTGTCGTCGTTAGGCAAACCGGAGAGTCTCATTTCCTTCGTCACGGATCGCCTCGGCCACGATCGCCGCTACGCGATCGATTCCTCCTTTGCGCACCGCGAACTCGCCTGGAAGCCGCTGCACGATTTCCGCGAGGGACTCAGCGCGACGATCGATTGGTATTTGAATAACCACGCCTGGTGGGAGCCCCTCCTCGAGCGGACGGGGCGCTATTAAGCCATCTCGGCGCCCGGGAGATTCCGCTCGGAAACGGCGCAGGAGCTTTGCGAAAGTATCAGGGGCGACGATCGATTAATACGTGGATAATCGCGTTCGATAGGGACACCTCGACTGCTTTAAGCAGCCAGGTTAGCAAGCTGCCGGAGCAGCACCGTTCAATTCAGAAGTTAACCCTCGTTAGCGTCGGATTTTCGCGCCCGACACGATGGTGTAACCCGGCGACTGGTTCCATCCATCCTGTTCGTTAGGCGCGAAAGGCTCAAAGTTGGTCTGAGCATTATCACCGGTCTTCCAATCGTTCTGCGCCTGTGGGCCGGTCTTCCAATGATAGTAGGTCGAGGAGGAAGCCACGACGATGGCAGGCGCAGTTTGGGCAAGAGGTCCTGACTCGCTGGCCGCGCCTGGCCCCAGAGTAGAAATCTTGAGAGCGGAGTTGCCAAGGTAAAAGCAGGTGGCGAGGAGCAACATGAAAATTAGGAACGGTTGTTTCATTTGATTGCTGAGCAGTTGAATTGCTAATTTCCATACTGCCCATAATTGACCGATTTCGTCAACATCCTTCCGCCCTCACGCCAATTTCCACACGGGGCGAGAAGAAAACCGCCATCGCCGCACTCGTTAGGCGATGACCGCTGCGCTTCCGCCGGCGGTGCCGCGGTTGCCTAACGAGGAGAATTCTTCGCTATTTCGCCGCGCCTTTTTCCTTCAGGGCCTTCTTCGCTAAACGACTCACAAACACTGTGACCCCAATCGTCGCGAGCAGGCCCACGCCAAGAAAAGTCCACTCCAAGGGGCTGTGCCCTTTCTTCCCTCCTCCGATACCCGCCTGGCCGATGGCGCCGAGGTAAACGTAGAGCAACGTGCCCGGCAACATCCCACAAAACGACGCGAGGACGTAGGGAACAAATCCGATCGAGGTGATGCCGTAAAAGTAATTGCTCGCGTTGAATGGAATGAGCGGACTCAGTCGGAGCAGGCCGACAATTTTCCAACCCTGCTTTCCGATGGCTTTGTCGATCGCGGCGAATTTTTTGTTTTTCTTGAACGAACTCTCGATGCGCTTCCGCAGTAGATAACGCCCGGTCAGAAAGGCGAGCGACGCGCCTAACGTTGCTCCAACGAGTGCAACCGCGGTCCCACCCGCGATGCCGTAAACCAAGCCGGCCGCAATGGTAAAAATCGCACCCGGCAAAAACAAAACTGCGGCCACTGCGTAAACGCCGACAAAAACGAACGCGCCTGCGACGCCGAGATGACGCACCCAGCCGGTGAATGATTTCACCCATTGTCCCACAGGTAAAAACGAAATCGCGACCGAGAGCAAAATCAGTCCAACCAAGAGCGCGATCCATTTTCCGTGTTTTTTTATCCAGTCCATAAATTTACTTGCGAGCGCGGCGATAAAGCCAGCTCGTGATTTTTTGAGCCCGAGGAGTAAGCCGCTTCTTGTTGAACCGCTCCGCCGATTTCAGGATGAGGCTCGCGAAAGTCGGGTAAGCGTAAATGGTGGTGGCGATCTGCTTCAGGCCAATGCGATGCTTCATCGCGAGAGTAAATTCCTGGATCAACTCACCCGCGTGTTCGCCAACGATGGTTGCGCCGATGACCTCGTCGCTTCCTTGCCTAACGAGCACGCGCGCGAAGCCGGTCTCTGCGCGTTCGAGCACCGCGCGGTCGACCTGCTGCATTTCCTGCACGATCAAATCGTAGGCGACGTCCTTCTTTTTCGCCGCGGTCTCGGTCAGCCCGACCGTCGCCACTTCGGGATCGAGATAAGTGCACCACGGCACGACGGAGTAATCGACCTTCTGCCGCATGAAAGAGAAAGGCACGAGCGTGTTCCGGATCGCAATCCGCGCGTGATAATCGGCGACGTGCGTGAACTGCAGTTGGCCAAGAATGTCGCCAATCGCATAGATGCCGGGCTGCGTCGTCTGCAGATGGTCGTCCACCGTGATGCCCTTTTTCGTAAAGGTCACGCCGGCTTTCTGGAGGTTGAGATTCTCAACGTTAGGCCGTCGGCCCGCGGCGACGAGAAGCACGTCGCCAGAGACGCTCTTGCCCCCAAAACGCAGCGTGATGCGGCCGGATTTTTCTTCCGCGCCGTCGAGCTTCACGTCAGTGAGAACACGGATGCCTTCGGCCTCGAGACGCTCGCGCATGAAGTCGCTCACCTCCGGATCTTCTTTGCCCAGAATCCGCGGCGTCTTGTTGAGCAGCGTCACCTCTACTCCGAGCCGGCGGAACATTTGCCCCAGCTCGCAACCGATCGGTCCACCGCCGAGCACGATGAGACTGCCCGGCTTTTCCTTGAGTTCGTCAAAGATGGTTTCGTTCGTGAAATACGGCACGCGACTCGCGCCGATGATTTCCGGCACGACCGCGCGCGATCCGCTCGCGATAATGAAACTTCTCGCGCGCAGTTTTTGACCGCCGACTTCAAGTTCGTTAGGCGAGAGAAAAGTTGCCTCGCCGGCAAAGACATCCACGCCTAACGACTCAAAGCGTTCACGCGAATCCAGTGGCGCGAGCTGCCCACGCGCGGCGCGCATTTTCGCGAAGACATCTGCAAACTCGAAAGTCGGTTCGGCGTTCGCGATGCCCCACGCTTCGGCGTGGCGCATGCGATGGAGCAAACGCGCGGAAGAGATGAGCGCCTTGCTCGGAACGCATCCGAAGTTCAGGCAATCGCCACCCATCTTATGGCGCTCGATCAACGCGACGCGCGCGCCGAGACCGACGGAGCCGGCGGCGGTGACGAGACCGGCTGTGCCGGCGCCGATCACCACCAGGTTATAAACGCCGTCGCCTTTTTTCACGAACGCTAGAGACGCGACGGCGCTCCCTATTCCGCTAGCAGGCGATCGCGTGGCGCCGGCAAACGGCGGAGAGCAACTCCCAAAGCGCGTCCAAAACCTGCGCAGCCGAGTCCGTCGCGGACTTCGCGTTCGCCGGTCCGACTTCGCGCGCGAGCAGCGCGCGTTCGACCGCGGCATGCTCGCGATCGGCTTCGATGTGGACGGCGAAATAGCGATAGCCGTTCTCGTCCGCGAAACCGTAGTGCTTTTTCAAGCCATCGATTTTCGACTCCGAGACCGCGGGGATCTGGCTCTCGTAGGCATAGAGCGCGGCGAGTGCCGCGCCGGTGTCGCCGCCGCGGCAGATTTTGCGGAAGGTCGCGATCAGCTCCGCCGTTTCGGGCCAGGCCTCGACCTTTTCGAGTTCGTTAGGCGAAACTCCGAGCGCCTGCGCGAATTCGCGCCAGAGTTGTGGATGATTCGGCTCGCCCGCTTCTTCGTCGATCAGGTTGGCGAGTAGTTTCCGCCTAACGAGTTGATCCTCGCAACCCGCATGCGCAGCCGAGAGATAAGTCGGGAACGCCGCCACGTGCTGATAATATTGCCGCGCGTAATCGGCCAGCGTTTCCCGGCTCAATTCGCCGCGTGTCCAGGCGAGGTAGAAAGGATGAGTGAGCAAGTGGCGGGCGGCGATTTGCTGGTCGAGATGATCAAGAAAGGTGTTCATAATTTTTCGGTTGTTCAGGTTTTACGCGATGCTCGCGCGGGATGCAAAGCTCATTCGGATCCACGCCCTGCAAATAACGCCGGGTCAACAGGACGTCGGCCAGCGTCGTGCGCAGCGGACCCTTGGCCGCGAACCGCCTCGCTGAGGAAAGCACGGGCGGAGTCAAGGTGATCGTGCGTCCCGTGGCGCGGAGCCGGCGCGAAAAATCCAAGTCTTCAAAAATGGGAATATCAAGAAAACCGCCGAGCTGCTGAAAGACGTCGCGCCTAACGAAAATAGCCTGATCGCCGAGATGCCAGCCGAAAAGTCGATTGCGCACCCCGGCCAAACGACTCGTTAGGGCGAGAGTGAGCGAGCGCGAACGATAACGCCGCGCAAAACCTCCGCCGACGGCGCCGCGCCGGTCGCTTTCGGCGATGATTTTCGGCAGCGCGCCTTCGGGCAGAAGCGTATCGGCATGCAAGAAAAGGAGAATCGAACCGCGCGCCTCCGCCGCACCGAAATTCATCTGGCGCGCGCGATGGCGTTCCGGAAAAGAAAGAAGCCGGCAATCGAAACGGCGCGCGACCGCCGCGGTCTCATCTTCGCTCCGCGCATCGACGACGATAATCTCGTTAGGCGCGCCCGCGATTCGCGCCAGACAATCCGGCAACGCAGCGGCTTCGTTCGCGACCGGGATGATGACAGAAATTTCAGGCGCGGTCATGAATCGGCGTACACTCGTTAGGCGAACTGCGAGCCGATTCTCGCCGCGCGATTCCCGTTCTCAATCGAGCTTCTTCCGCACCGTGTCGAGGGCGGCGAGCGCTTCGGGTATGGCCAGCGGGAGCGCGGCGAAAGTGGCCCCGGCCGCGAGCAGGCACCAAAAGCAAAACGCTTTGTGTTTGGTCCATTGATCGACCGTGAGCCGCGCGGCCTGCGCAGCATCCGCGCCCGTTTTTGCGAGAAGCGCGAGGGGAATCCAAGGCTGGGTGCTCGCGCGATTTTTAGAGCCCATCGCCGCCAGGGCCATGGTCGCGGCGTAGCTGCCGAGCCCAATAAAAGCGTCGCCCATCTGCAGGTGCGCATAGGCCTCGTCGGAAGCGTCCACTTTGTCGGCATCGAAGCCCGGAATCGGCGGCTCGGGCAGGTGCTTGAGAATTCCCATTTGATAAAGCGCGATCAATCCCATCGACCCGGCCGCAGCCAAGCCGAGGGCAACGATCCCGCGGCGTTGTTTCAAAAACTCGCCTTCGCCTTCACGCAATTCCCGGCTCAAATCTTTTGCTTTCATCTTTATATTTCGGAGGCCGCGCGCAGACAGGTTTTATTTTGGAGCCGGCGGGCGACGAATAAATTCCGCTTTCTTTTCTCTTAGCTGCACAGCGAAAGCCCATGCCTTCCAAGACGAACCATCCCATTCAAGACTACGGTCTCATCGGAAACTGCGAAACCGCGGCACTGATCAACCCCGAAGGCGGCATCGATTGGCTCTGCCTTCCCGCCTTCGATGGCGGCTCTTTTTTTGGAGCGCTGCTCGATCCGGAAAAAGGAGGAAGTTTTGCTCTGCGGCCCGTGGCCAACTTCACGGTGGAGCGGCGTTACCTCCCGGATTCCGCGCTTTTGGAGACTCGTTTCCTCACGGAGCGGGGCACCGTTGTTCTGACGGATTTTTTCGTCACCGCGCGCGCGAAGAAAGCGCGCTTCTACGACTTCACTTCGCTGCATCCGACGCAGAAAATGGTGCGCGTCGTTAGGCTGGAAAACGGCCCGGCGGTGCGAATGCAAATGGTCGTGCGTGCGCGTCCGGATTACGCGCGCCGCCCGCCTCGGTGGCAGGTGCGCGCCGGTGGCTTCGCTGCGCCGGAAGCCTGTCTCTTCACCAGCGTGCCGCTCGCCCTGCAAAATGACGATTTGATTGCAGAGTTTTCCCTCGAGCCAGGCGCGCGTCATTTTGCCGTGCTCGATTTCAGCGACGAGCGGGTCGCGCCCGATCTCGCGCGGATCGATCGCTGGCAGGCAACAACGCAGGCGTTTTGGCGCGAATGGAATTTGTTCAACTATTATCGCGGTCCACACCAGGAGGTCGTTAGGCGCAGCGCCATCACGCTGAAGCTGCTGACCTATGCGCCCAGCGGCGCGTTCGTCGCCGCGCCGACGACCTCACTGCCGGAAGTGGCCGGTGGCGATACGAACTGGGATTACCGCTACACGTGGCTGCGCGATACCGGGCTGCTCATCGACACGCTTTTTCGCGTCGGTTATTCCGGAGAAGCGCAAGCCTTCCTCGATTACCTCGTTAGGCAAGCAGAGGAGCAGGAAGCCACGGGCGACGATCCGGTCGGTGTCCTCTATGCCATTCGCGGCGGGGCCGTGCCGGAAGAGGAGGAGCTAAGTCATTTCGCCGGCTATGACGGAGCGCAACCGGTCCGCATCGGCAATCGCGCGCAGGGCCAGCTTCAACTCGATACCTTCGCGCATATTCTGGAAGCGTTTTTTTATTTCCATCAAACCGGCGGAAAGCTCACGCGCTCGATGCAAAAGTTGATCGACCGCACGATCGAAACGCTCCAGCGACGCTGGCAGGAACCTGATAACGGCCTGTGGGAGTCGGTCGAGCGCCGCCTCTACACCTACGGCAAACTATCGGCGTGGAACGGGCTCGAGACCGCGGGACAACTCGTTAGGCAGAGGAAAAAGGAAATGGAAAAAGCCTGCGAAGAAATCCGTCGGGACGTTCTGGCCCGCGGCTTAAGATCAGCCGGCGAGAGCCGGTTTCTCGCCGAGACTTACGATGGCGACACCGTCGATGCAGCCAGCCTGCTCGCGTTCACGAGCGACTTTCTGCCGACCGACCTGGCACGGGCGACGCGGGAACGCATCGAGCAACAACTCGCCGACAGCGACTTGGTTTATCGCAATAAAAAACTGCGGGAGAAAGGAGAAGGCGCGTTCCTGCTCTGCAGTTTTTGGCGGGTGAATCATCTGATTAAAGAAGGCGATCTTTCCCGCGCGGAAGCGCTTTTCGACGACTTGCTCCAGCGCGCGAGTCCGCTCGGACTTTTCTCCGAAGAGGTCGATGCCCGCACGGGGAACTTCCTCGGGAATTTTCCGCAGGCTTTTTCGCATCTCGCCCTCATCGGCACGATCCTGAACCTCGATCTTGCGCGGAGGCGGCCGGAGACTGCGCGCATGTCGGATCACGAGAAATTTACAGCGAGCGTGGGCCCGACGGTCGGCTGGCGCGGGATTATCGCGGGGTCGTTTCGCGTGCCCAAAACGCTCCAGCTTTTATTCGCGAGCAAATCGAAGTGGGCGGAGTAAGAGGCTTTCGATGTCCTTTACTCGTTAGGCTAACGAGAATTGGCGAAGGTACCGGCGGAGGGGATCGAACCCACACACCCTTGCGAGTACTGGATTTTGAGTCCAGCGCGTCTGCCAGTTCCGCCACGCCGGCTTGCTGAGCGGTGGGGAAACTACGGAGGGCGCTCGTCGCATGCAAGCGCGCCGGAACCGAAGATTTTCCGTGAGTTAAAATTCTGTGCGCGTACGGTCCGCGCACAGATTGTGAGATGAAGAAAACGAAAAGCCCGCGTTCTCGCACGGCCGAATTTGACGCGATCATTATCGGCGGCGGCATTGCAGGTTTATCGGCCGCGATCTACCTCGGTCGCGCGGAGCGCAGGACGCTGGTGATCGACTCCGGACACTCCATGGCGAAATGGGAACCTGAGGTGCAGAACTACCTTGGCTTTCCCAAAGGAATTTCCGGCGAGGACCTGCTCAAGTTTGGCCGCCAGCAATCAACGCATTACGGGGTGTCTTTTGCCGACGACGAAATTAAAAGTGTGCGCCGGCGCGCGGCGGGCTTCACCCTGCGTGGAGGCCGCAAATCGTACCTAACGAATCGCCTGCTCATTGCGACGGGCATTTTCCATCTCCCGCCAGAGATTCCGGATGTGAAAGAATGCCTCGGGCATAGCATGTTTTTTTGCAAGGATTGCGACGGCTATCGTGTGCGTGGAAAACGGATCGCGATCTGCGGCGCGAATAACGAGGCGGTCGAATACGCGCTGGGGATGCTGAGTTATTCCGCCTGCGTGGTCATCGCGACGAACGCGAGCAAACCGCGCTGGAGCCGGAAGCACGCGAAGTGGCTGCGCGAATACGAAATCCCAGTGCACGTCGAGAAGATCACCGGCGTCGATCATCGTGGCTGCCAGGTTTGCGGCCTGCGCCTGAAAGGCGGAACCAAAGTGCGCATCGATTGCATTTTCACGACGCGCGGCGACGTCTTTCACACCGGGCTGGCGGAGTCGTTAGGCGCGCGGCTTGATGAGGATGGCCAGATCGAGGTCGATCACTGCATGCGCACGAACGTTCCGCGGCTTTACTCGGCCGGTTGCGTGACGCCGGCGAATTGCCAGATGATCATCGCCGCCGGTCAGGGCGCGGCGGCGGCGCAGGCGATCAATCGCGATCTCTTCGAAGAGAGCCTGCGGACGCACTCGTTGCGACGGCTGCGCGAGGTACAGCGCGAACACAAACGAACCGAGCCGAAAGAAATATGAGCGCGCCGCCGATCAACCCGGCTTCGCGGTTTCGCCGAATTTTTTCGCGAGATCCTCGAGGTGGTCGTCGATGTATTTCGTTGGCCCAAATAATCGCGCCATCACGCGGAAGAGCGGATTCTTGAAGCCGGCCACCTCCGTCAGGACGACGCGGGTGCCGCCATCGTTAGGCGAAAGGTCGTAGGTCCACGAGCCGGAGAACGGGCCGCTGTGATCGCCCAGGTTTCGCACGAGATGAGTCGGCGGCTGGCTCTCGGCGGTGATAATAGTCATCGTCATTCCGCCTTTGAAAGTTTGCCTGGTCGTTTCCTTTCCGTCGGTCGGCGGAAGCATTTCCACCTTCACGGTATTGCGGTTCCACTCCGCCATGTGCTGCACGTCCGCCAGCGCGGCGAAGACCGCTTCCGGTTTCGCCTGCAAAGTGATGGAGCGCGCGATCGTCGTTTGAGCCGGGAGGAGGTAACCAACGCAAAAGACCGCGGCGACGAGCAGAAAAAGGGCAACGACGAGGTAAAGCAGCCATTTCATGCTGGGATTTGGTGAAACTTTGGGGCGAAAAGCGAGTCCAAAATTCCATAAAATGACCCGCCAGCGCTAGCTGAAAGACGCTGGAATTTTCCGAGACGTTAGGCACGAATCCTTCTGCAAGACAGGTGTGCGCGTGCTCATTGCCGATGACGAACGGGCTTTCGCCCGGATGCTGGCCGACATGGTTCGCACCGGCGGGCACGAAGTGGTCGATGTCGTGCACTCGGGCCTCGACGCCATCCGCTCCTATCGCCGGCACAAGCCTCAACTCGTGCTGATGGATTTCGCGATGCAGCGACTCAACGGCCTAACGGCCTGCCGCAATATCCTGAGCGACGATCCGTCCGGGCGCATCCTCTTTCTCTCCGGCTTGAGCGAGCACCGCGATCTTGCTCCGGACTCTTCCGGTGCCTTTGCCGTTCTGCAAAAACCGATCGGCTACGCCATGCTCGAGCAGGTCCTAAACGCCGCCGCCAGCGATCTGAGCCCTGCGACCGCGACGGCTGGTTCCGGTTAGTTATTTTCTTCGCTGACGCCAACCCAGTGCTATCTCTGGACGGGGTCAAGCCGCGGGTTGCCGTGCAAAGTTTTCTCGCTCTGTACCGCCCCCCTGGAATCGTAAACGGTATAGCTCGCCACGCGGCCACCGGCGATCTCCACCGAGAGCTGCTGCACGTCCAAGTCGAGACCCCCGGCGAATTGGCCGACTAAAGGAAGATAACCCGTAGGCGCCGGGCCTAACGAACGAAACCAGGCAAGGGTTGTCTTCCCCTGATAAACGGCCGCCTTCGTATCCGGTTTACCAAAGGCGTGGACGAGGTCGGCTTCGGTCGTAATACCGGGCCGGATTTGATTCACGGTCGCCTGAGTAATGGGTCTCTCGGCCGCACAACTCGTTAGGCAAAAAATCGCGGCAAGCGCGAGCAGAATTCTGATTTTCATGATTTGGAAATGAAGAGCCGGTGTTCGGCAGAATTGGCGCACAGTTATGAGGAAAAGGCAATAGCGAACAAAACTCTACGGACTGGAATATCGCTCGCACGCCCGCAAAACCGGACACTAAGTTACTCGTATGACTAACCATAACTCCGCACAGGAAAGCGCCGTCGCCCGATTTCGCGCGCTCCACGAATCCGGTTGTTTTATTCTTCCAAACCCCTGGGACATCGGAACGGCGCGCTATCTCGAACAGGCCGGATTTGAGGCGCTGGCTACGACTTCGGCCGGCTTTGCTTTTAGCCGAGGTCAGGCCGATGGCGCTGTGCCTTGCGACGAGACGCTGGATCATATTCGCGAGATAAGTCAGGCCACGACGTTGCCGACTAATGCAGATTTCCTGAATGGTTTCGCCGGTGAGCCCGAAGGCGTCGCAGCGAATGTCACCCGCTGCGTTGCCACCGGGGTTGCCGGACTTTCCATTGAAGATTCCACTGGGGACGAGGACCATCCTCTTTTCGATCCAGAGACGGCAGTTGCTCGCATTAAAGCCGCGCGCGCAGCGATCGATGCGACAGGGATGCCCATCGTACTCACAGGACGTTGCGAAGCTTTTCTCGTCGGCAGCGCGGAACCTATGCGCACCGTCCTTGCGCGCTTGCCGGCCTATGCGGCGGCAGGCGCCGAATGTCTCTACGCGCCGGGAGTAAGCGCTCCCGAGGAGATCGCCGCGATCGTTAGAGCCGTCGCTCCCCGACCGGTTAACTTCCTTGTCTCAGGTTTCAATAGCCACTTCAGCGTGGCCCAACTGGCCGACCTCGGTGTGCGTCGAATCTCTGTTGGTTCCGGTTTGGCTCTCGCAGCCTGGGGCGCGTTCATCCGTGCGGCAGACGAGATGCGGGCGAAGGGCGAATTTCGCGGGCTGGCTGGCGGCGCTCCATTTGCGGAGCTAAATGAGAGGTTTGGTCGCCGCGCCTAACGAGAAGTCCATCCTTTACTCGTTAGGCGCGACTTTTCGTCCTTTTAGACCATGGGAAGAAACTCTTCCCGCACGACCTTGCCATCCTCCACCTTGTAGATGCCAACTTCCGAAGCCTGCATTCTCTGGCCGGAGCTCTTATCGGTCACATCGATGTCGAAACGAACAACAAATGTATCACGCGCCACAAAAGGCCCGGTCGCTTTCGAGCTATGGATCTCATGGTTCTGAATCCACCACTGTGTTTTCTTAGACACGGCGTCCAACCCCGTCATCTCCGCCGGCATACCGCCCATCTCGCGTGGTTCCACACTGACAATATCCTTGCCGTAGAGACTCTTTACCGCCTCTTCGTAGGCGCCCTTCTGGCAGAGCTCGACTAACTTTTTTGCTACTTCTTCGGTATTCATAGATAGGAAATCTAACTCATTTTAATAGTCGCGCCACGTTCGAGTTCGGCCGGAGAACGTCCCCGCCGAAACAGGCGCGCGCCAGCGATCCCTCCGAGCCGGGATTCTTCAGCTTCCACGCGCAACCACGCGCCTTCCCTCAGGCCGACTACCGGCATTTCATTCTCCTCCAGGAATTGTTCGATCCGCTCCTCGCGTGTTTCGCCCATATGAGTGGAACCCGGACCTACGTCAAGATAGTGCGGATTAATTTGGAAGGGCACCAATCCCAGTGCATCGAAAGAAGGCGGTTGCACGATTGGCATGTCGTTCGTGGTGCGAATGGTAGGACAAGCCACATTCGAACCCGCGCTTGATCCCATGTATGGCGCACCCTCTGCGACTAAGTCACGAATTGTCGCCAGTAAGTCGAGATCGTAAAGAGCCTTCAGCAAACGGAAGGTATTACCGCCGCCGATGAAGACCGCGGCATCCTTATGCGCAGCACCCTTAGCGAACAGATCGACTTCATAGCCCATCCGGTTGAAGCGATCCTTAACTCTCTCGAGATAGTTTGCGCGATCATACAGGGCAAACGGGACAAAGAGAATCTTCCGGATTTGGCCGAGGAAATCGCCGATTTCTTCCTCCGCGTAATCGAGGTAACCGCCGTGATTCACCGTCGAACTGCTAAGCAGGAGAATTCTTCGCGTCATCCTGCCAGTAAAGTCACTCACGTCGAACGAACCAATAAGAAACTGGCATCAGTTTTTAGGAGTGGGTGCGATTCCCTTTTATGGCCAAGCAACAATCCAATGAACCGTGGAAGAAAGCTCCGCCGAAGAAGAGCGGTCAGACCAAGCTGACAGCGAAATCGAAAAAGACCGCGAAGAAGGCAGCCACGAAAGCTGGCAGGACCTATCCTAACTTAGTGGACAACATGAACGCCGCAAAAAAGCAGAAGTCGAGAGTGAAAAGCAGTAAACCTCAACAAGGACCGCGTTAAGGAGCTAATAGACCCTTCCCGCGTCGAAGTTGTCATTCTGAGCGCAGCGAAGAATCCCGCAACTCATCTTGGATACCGCCTGTAAGGTCCCTCGCTCCGCTCGGGATGACACGTCTGGCGGTCTTCCTCCGGAAGCCTTAGCCTAACGAGTAAAGGCCGCCTCAGGCGCGGCGGCGATGGCGGATTCGAGGGCGCGGATATCCACCGGCTTGGTCAGGTGCGCGAAGAAGCCACTCTCGCGGCTGCGCGCGATGTCGTGTTCCATGCCGTAGCCACTTAGAGCTATCCCGGGAAGGCCATAAGTCTGATGTAAGTCGGCCATCAGCATATGGCCGTCGCCATCAGGCAAACCAAGGTCCGAGATAAGAAGATCGCAATCACCTTCGGCGGCACGTTCACGCGCGGCCCTGATCGTACCGACCC
>JACDGS010000011.1 GCA_013821455.1 Chthoniobacterales bacterium | reverse complement strand
AGTCTCCCCCGCCGGGGTCAACGCCCCCGGCTACAACGGCGGCGCGCACGCCTAACGAGAGAGCAATTCTTCCAGATCCGTCGTCGTTAGGCCATTCATCAAAGGCGCTTCGTCGCTCTCCAACATCGCGCCGGCGAGTTCGCGTTTCCGGTTTTGCAGCTTGAGAATTTTTTCCTCGACGGTATCGCGCGCGATCAGCTTGTAAGCCGTGACGACTCGCGTCTGGCCGATGCGATGGGCGCGATCGGTCGCCTGCGCTTCGACCGCGGCATTCCACCACGGGTCGAAATGAATCACGGTGTCGGCGGCGGAGAGATTCAAGCCTACCCCGCCCGCCTTCAGGCTGATGAGAAAGACCGGAATCGCCGCGTCATTTTGAAAACGATCGACCTCCCCCTGCCGATTTCTCGTTAGCCCGGCGAGATAGCAATGAGCGGTCTCACTGGCGACGAGCCGTTGCCTAACGAGATCGAGCATAGTGACGAACTGGCTGAAAATAAGCACGCGATGGCCGCCATCGATGATTTCCTCCAGCAGCTCGTCGAGCAAAGCGAGCTTGGCCGAGGTTTCGGCCGAGTCGTTAGGCGGAAGGCCGAGGAGGCGCAAGTCGCAACAGGTCTGGCGCAGCCGAAGAAGACCGGTCAGCATCTTCATGCGGCGCGCGCCGTCGTTAGGCAAAGAAGAGCCGAGGCCTTGCTGGATCTCGCGCAGAAGCGCGTCATACGTCGCGCGTTGCGCTGGCCCGAGATCGCACGGGACCACCTGTTCGATCTTGGCCGGCAATTCCTTCGCGACCTCCGCCTTGCGGCGACGCAAAAGAAACGGCCGCAACCGGCGGGAGAGGCGGCGTTGCAGCTCGGGTTCAGGACCGGCCGTGAGCGGCTTCTCATAGCGTTCACGAAAATCCGCGCGACTCCCGAGATAACCTGGGGCAACGAAATTCATCAGCGACCAAAGATCGCGCACGGAGTTTTCCATCGGCGTGCCGGTGAGAACGAAGCGCTGCCGGCTGCGCAGGTTAAAAGCAGCCTGCGCGTTTTGGGTGTCGGGATTCTTGATGTGCTGGGCCTCGTCGAGAACGACGGAATCGAAAGTGAGGCGCCCATACATTTCGGCGTCGCGGCGCAGCAATCCATAACTCGTTAGGCCGAGATCATGCTCGGCGAGGCGCGCGATTTTGTCAGTGCGGTTCGGGCCGTCGAGCACGAGCACGCGCAGTTCCGGCGTGAAGCGCGCCGCTTCGCGCTGCCAGTTCGCGAGGAGCGAAGTCGGGCAGACGATGAGGGCGGGACCGTTACCCTTGCGGAGCTGCAAGAAAGCGAGCGCCTGCACGGTTTTCCCGAGGCCCATCTCATCCGCGAGAATGCCGCCGAGTTTTTGCGCGGCGAGCGCGGCGAGCCAGGCGACGCCGGTGCGCTGATAATCGCGCAATTTTTTCCCTAACGAACCAAGATCGGGCGGGTTGTTCGTTAGGCTCAGGGCGCGCGCGGCATCGACCAGGCGCGCGCCGATCTCGGCCGCGGTGCTCGTGAGGTAACCGGCCTGGATTTTATCGAGCCGGTAAACCCCCGGTTCTCGCTGCCGCGGATCGGCGTCGCGCAGGAGTTGCTCGAAATCGTCCAGCGCCGCGGGATCGAGGACGGCTTGCCTGCCGTTCTTTAACTGCAGCCGGCTCTGGCCGGAGCGCAGGAGGCGCTGCACCTCGGCGAGCGGAATGTGTTCGCCGCCGGCGGTCGCGACGGAATACCGCAGCTCGAACCAATCCTCCCCGGAGCTGACAATCTCGATCGTCGGAGCGACCGGCTCGAGCGCGGCGCGCGCTTTGCCTAACGAGGGCGCGAGCGAGACTTTCCACCCTTCTGCCAGGGCCGGATAAGCGAATGCTAAAAAGCGCGCCGCACGTGCCTGATCGCGCATCTCCCCTTCGACAAAACCGCAGGCTTCGTAACGCGCGACCGCCGCGGTCTCGGCGGGAAGATTGCGGACGAGCAGCCTCTCGGGATTTCCCAGATCGCGCAGGACGAAATTCTGCTGCGGCTCGGCGGTGGGGAAGAAGGCCGGGCGATCGCCGTAACGACAGGAAAGAGTAGCGCGCAAGTGCTGAAGCGAGCCCTCGATTTTCAGCGCGAACTCCGGAGACGCCGCCACCACTGCCGGCAGAGTCATCCCGTCAGGCAAAACCAACTCGACCATCTCGCGCCAGAGCGGCAAGTCGAAGGCGAAAAGTTCGCCCGCGCGCGCGGCAGAGAACCGGAATGGTTCGCGCAGGACGCTCGTTAGGCTAAGCGGCAGGTCGCGCCCGATTTCGAAAAACTCCTGCTCGCGCCAGAGCCAGGCGCTATTACCGGCCACAAGGAACGATTCGTTAGGCTTTTTCGCCGCCGCGATTTGGAAGCTGTCGCCTTTAGCCCGCTCGACTTTAATCGTTAGGCGAAAAATGTCTTCGGCGACGTCCGCAGTTTTGGCGCGGCCAAACGTTAATCGTTCGTGTCCGCGCAAGCAGGGCAGCAGATCGAGGAACTCCGCGGCAGAAAGCATATTCATACCGCTGCTGATCTGTTCCGTGAGTGCCAGGTCGCGATCGTCGAGGCCGGCTCGAAAATCGGCGGGCAAGGCGTCGAGCATGAACCGCCGGTCGCCCGCCTCGGCTTCGAGACAGACCATGATCTGCCCTTTCTCCCACGCGCTCGAAAAGTTGGCGGGGAGAATAACGTGCAGCGCGACTGGGATCGTTTCGGGTTCGCCCGCTCGGGAAAACTTCCGCATGGCAGATGCAGGCGCCGCGGCAGTCGCGGGCAAGACCGGCTTCACCGGCGGCGCGAGAAACGCCAACCCGACCGCCAGCGAATGCGCGCAAATTTTTCCCCACTCCCGCGACTCGCGGCAGGTGCAAATATTTTCCAGGTCGCTGACGCCGCCGATGCGCAAACCGGCGCGGAATTTTCTCCCACCCTCGCGCACTTCGCCGCGAAGCATCGGCGGATCGTAAATGGCCTCGGAAACGCGCCCGGCTTTGACCAGCTCGCGCCCCGCCTTCATTGCCTCCCAGCCGCCGGCGCTGGAGAGCAATTTCTCGGTGAGGGTAATAGCCACCGCGAAGTGTCCGTGCGGGAGATGGCTACGCAATTTTCCACCGAGGTCCGCGATATCCCGCGAAGCAACTTCTCGTCGCCAGACCGGCACACGTGACGACTGTGGGACAAGCTGCCCTCGCCAACACTTCTGCCTAACGAGTAAAGGACTCAGCGGCCCGCGAGGCCTCGCGCATATTCTGTCATCCTGAGCCGGCGAAGTGCGGCGAAGGACCTCGCAAGCGTTATTCGGCGCCAACGGAAAAATCAAGTCGAGCAACGCTTGCGGGGTCCCTCCCTTCACTCGGGATGACACACTCAGCCGAGCGCCAGATAAGGCGCGAGCCCGTGCACTCCACCTTCGCGTCCGAAGCCGCTCTCTTTGTAGCCACCGAAAGGACTGGTCGGGTCGAACTTATTGTAAGTGTTTGCCCAGACCACGCCCGCGCGCAATTTGCTCACGATCTTAAAAATCTTGCTCCCTTTGTCAGTCCAGACACCGGCGCTCAATCCATAGGCTGTATTATTCGCGCGCTCGATCGCCTCCTCCGGAGTGCGGAAAGTCATGACACTTAGGACCGGTCCGAAGATCTCTTCCTGCGCGATGCGATGGGATGCCGTCACCCCGGTAAAGAAACTCGGCGGATACCAGTAGCCTTTTTCCGGCAACCGGAGCCGCGGTTGCACCAACTCCGCGCCCTGCTGCACGCCGCTCTCGACCAGTTCGCAGATCTTATCGAGCTGCATGCGCGAATTGATCGCGCCGATGTCGGTGTTCTTGTCCAGCGGATCCCCGACTCGAAGGGTGGAAATGCGATCGCGCAGCTTGCGGATGACCGCCGGGAAAACACCCTCCTGCACGAGCAGCCGCGAGCCCGCGCAACAAACGTGGCCCTGGTTAAAATAAATCCCGCTGACGATGCCTTCGACCGCCTGATCGATGGCAGCGTCTTCGAAAATGATGTTGGCCGCCTTGCCGCCGAGTTCCAAGGTGAGGCGCTTTTTCGTTCCGGCGACGGCGCGGGTCAGCATCTTGCCCACCGCGGTCGAGCCGGTGAAGGCGAGTTTGTTCACGTCGGGATGATCGACCAGCGCCTGACCGGTCGCGCGCGCCCCGGTCACGATATTCACCACGCCCTCCGGCAGCTCGGCTTCCTGAAAAATCTCGGCCAAATGCAGTGCGGTGATGCTGGTCGTCTCGGCCGGCTTAAGCACGCAGGTGTTCCCGGCGGCGAGAGCGGGCGCGAGTTTCCATGCCGCCATGAGCAATGGGAAATTCCAGGGAATAATCTGCCCCGCCACGCCTAACGAACGCGCTTTTCTCCCCGGGAAAGCGTAGTCCAGCTTATCCGCCCAGCCCGCGTAATAGAAAAAGTGCGCCGCGACCAGCGGCAGATCGACATCGCGGCTTTCCTTGATCGTCTTGCCGCCATCCATCGTCTCCAGCACCGCCAGCTCGCGCGCTTTCTCCTGCACGAGACGTGCGATCCGGTAGAGATATTTGCCGCGCTCGCGGCCCGCCATTTTGCTCCAGACCTTGTCGTGCGCGCGCCGCGCCGCTTTCACCGCGAGATCGATGTCATGCGCGTCACCTTCCGCGATCTCAGCCAGCTTTTTTTCCGTCGCGGGATTGATCGAATCGAAATGCTTCCCGGAGTGCGGCGCGCGAAATTTTCCATCGATGAAAAGCTGATAGCGCGATTTGATCTGGAGGTAATCACTCTGTTCCGGGGCAGGCGCGTAAGCCCAGCGGTCGCCAAAGCGCAAGTGCCGTTCGTTAGGCGCGAGCGCGCCGCGTGCGGGAGCGAGAGCAGCCGGCTCGCGCACCGCGAGCGCGGCGGCAGCGTGTTTCGTCTTCCGAGACATGGAAGCAAGTAGAAAGGAGAAAGTAGAAAGGCGAAAGATAAAAAGACGCCTGTAGCCGCTTCGCTGTCCGAAGCGCGGCTCGATCTATATTTCACCGCCTCGAGACCCGCGTCTCGCTTCGCACAGCGAAGCGGCTTCAACTTGCTCACCTGCCCCCGATAATGCCTGAACCCGGATATTTGCCTTGCGACCGATGTCCGAAGCCATAGCTTCTCCTTATGATCACTCTCGAGCATAGCCCCGTTCATTCCGACCCGGAGCGGTTGGGCGGCACGCTCGTGTTTCGCGGTTCTCGCGTTCCCGCCCAAACCCTGCTCGACTACCTCCAGGATGGGTACGATTTGGACGGCTTCCTGAAGGAATTTCCTTCTGTCGCGCGCTCGGATGCTGAGGAGTTTCTCCGTCTCGCCCGGTCCTCGGATCGGGGATGAGGGTCGCAGTCACGGCAGTGTTGGAGTTATCGGATAAGCCTTCAAACGAAACGTAGGACCTAGACAGGATTTACTGGATTTACTGGATAGGAAGATCAGGACCAGCTTCCGAGCCGCCGCCTAAATCCCGTTAGTTCTCCCCTTCCGCATTCCAGCCTTTCAGTTTTTCTATCCCCTCGTTCCCAAACTCCCGTTTGGGAACGCGCGCTGTTCTCGAAACTCTGTTTCATATTTCCAGCGGACGGGATCCAGACCGCTTCAAACATCCGCCGCTGACGTGGCTGTCTCGGACATTGAGAGATGGACAGGGGGACGCCGAAACGGATTTTCAAGAACAGGTGCGTTCCCCAAAGAGACTTTGGGAACGAGGGATTTGCTGGATAGGAAGATAAGAGCCAACTTCCGCGCTCTGTCTAAATCCCGTTAGTTACTTTACTCAGCATTTGAGGTTTCAGCTTGGTTGTTAACTGACGATGAACTGAAAATGCCGCAGATTGACACTGAGAAGGTTCCTCCATCCGTACTTAGCCGTGTCATCTCTGGTTGCGGGCTCGCGCTTAAGATTGTCACGTGAAAAGTCTTGACTCTAACGTTCCCACCTCCGTTAATCGGAAAACAATGAGCATAATATTCATCGAAAAAATCGCTCTCATGGCGCTCTTCGCTTCTGTTGCTTGCGGAACCGGCTTCGCGCAGCAGCTCGCTCCGGGCGAATCGTCGGAAGTCGTCCTTCCTTATGCCGATGAAAACGCGGCGAACGCGCCCTACGTTATTTTTTCCAATCTCGACCGAACTCCGGGCAATCACTACTACGCAAATAGTTTTGCTACCCTTCCTATCGCCGGCGAAAGAGCTCCCGATACCGAGCGGTGGCAAGCCATCCGTTTCATTCCTAAGGGAAATCTGCAAGCAAAGGTTTTGAGCGCGGCAATTGGCTACACGTCCGGCGACAGGTTAGTGCGGCTGGGCATCTACAGTAACAACGAGGCTACGCAATCAGTGGGAATTGTGTTACCCGGGGGAGAAGCTAGTACAAGCAACATTCCGGATGTCGGCGTTTGCTGCCAACTCACCAGTGTAACCCTTCCGGGAGAAGGAGTGACTCTTGCCGCGGGCACAATTTACTGGCTGGTCGCAAGTCCAGATGACGTCAACGGGGCAACGTTCGAAGGCGGCTGGCAACTGTCCTACTCGGGCTTCTATGCAGGCTTGGTGCCTCCTTTCCCCTGGGGCTTTACTTTCGGTCAGTGGGGGGCGGCGCAAATCCGCGGGACGCGAACATCAGGCGGTCTCAATGAAGCGGCCCGAGTCCGAACAGAGCTTAAAGAATCGGGTAACAGTGGTGCTATTATCTTTAGTAACCTGGATCGTCCGCCCGACGAACCTTACCTTTTTGGGTCTGGAAATCCGATTTACGGAAGTCAATCCTTCATGGGTCCTCAGGTTTCGACCGCGCTGCCGTTCACACCAAGAACTAACGTGCAGGCGACAACGCTTTCGGTCGCGATCGCCTACGAATCGGGGACGAAGCTGGTTAAGCTCGGCATATATACCGACAACGGAGGGGTGCCCGGAACACTTCTTCCAGGTGGTGAGGGCAGTACGACGGCCATTCCTGACGCAGGGGAGTGTTGCGAGCTGACGACGGTTACTTTGCCTGGCGCAGTGGCGCTGGCCAAGGGAACAAAGTATTGGCTGGTGGCGAGCGCCGATGAGATAAATGGCCCGACTTTCTCTGGCTATTGGCAATACACCGGCCTCGCAATTGGCGCTTACCAGGAACCAGAACTCCTTCTTAACTGGAGAAGTTTCTCCGGCGGCTGGTTGGCTGCGGAAATCCGCGGGAGCAATCGTTGAGCCTTTCATTAAAAGAAGCTTGCAAAGAGAAGTTTACTTCGTTTAACACAACGCTTATGACAACCCAATCCCTATCCAAATTCCGCGGGAAGATCAATCGAAAATTTATCTCTCACAGTTGTTCCTTCTTCGCCACATCCATAATGGTAATCGGCGTTATCTTAGGCGCGATGAGCTTAGTTGCTACCACGCCCCCCTACTTTCACCCCCCAGTGGCAGGGTGGATCAAGGATCAAAGAGTGACCTCGGGTAAGTTCAGCACCGTTTACTTCCCGGTAACGGATATCGATGGCTACGGAGTTACGCTACTGGCAACCTCCGACAACACCTCCGTAGTACCCAACGATACACTGCATCTGCGGGTGGGACCATGTGTCGGGGGCGACACCGGCTGCCCAAACGGATATTACAAAGTATGGTTTCCCAACTCTACCAACGGTTCAGGCACGGCCACAATTCAAATCACAGCGACTGAGAATACCAGCGGCAAAATAGGATATAGCTCCTTTACGGTTCAGCTCGGATCTAGTATAAACCCTCCGTGGATTCAGAGTCTTCCGAGCGAAGCCGTCCAACTTCAATCCGGCGGGGGGATTTATAGTACAATGTTCGTCATTGGCGACCTCAATACGATGAACATGATCGACGTCACGAGCGTGAATGTGACCGCAACGTCAAGCAATCACATGCTACTGGACGACTTTGACCCAACCGGGATGAATCCTAATGCCGTCCAGCTCACACTAATGCCAGTCCCACCTCCGCCGCAGGGGGACAGCATCGATACGTATGGGTCACGGCAGTATCTGCTTTCGGCAACCTGCAAAACTAATCAGACGGGTTACACGGTAATAACAGTGAAAGCCGACGACGGAACCTATTCGACTAGTACCTCATCCGTCTTGCAGGTAATCGACTCCAGTAAGTCGGCACCATCCGTAGCAAATGACCCTGTCAGCCAAAAGACCTATCTGGTCTGTCCGTCTCCCACGGCGTCTCCTTATGCATTTAACTACCGGGTCGCTTCCACGACCTCAAGCTTACAAGACCTAAGGGTCATCGCGACGTCCTCTAACACCAAGCTTGGGGGGGACATTTAGGGTCACATCTAAACATTTTGACATTCTGACCAGGTTACTCAAACTGCGCGGATGGCCAGGCCGTTGCGGATTGAATATGACGGGGCGCTCTATCATCTGATTGCGCGCGGCAATCGCCGACAGGCGATCTTTGAACGCGACTCGGATTCGCAACGTTTTCTAGATCTTCTGGCGCAATCTCTCGCGCGCTTCGACGTCGACCTGCATGCCTTTGTCCTCATGGGCAATCATTTTCATCTCCTCGCCCAGACGCGCCGGGCCAATCTGAGCCGTTGGATGCATTGGCTCCTCTCGACTTATGCGATCGAGTTTCAGCGGCGGCACAGACGGGTGGGGCACGGCCACCTCTTCCAGGGCCGCTTCAAGAGTCACTTGGTAGAAACGGAGAGCTATCTGCTGGAGTTGAGTCGATACCTGCATTTGAATCCGGTGCGCGGGGCGGCGCGGGCGCGGGAAACGGTTTCGACCCGGCGGGAGCGATTGCGGGCCTATATCTGGAGCAGCTATCCCGGGTATGGGGGGTTGCGGGCGCAATGGAAATGGGTAACCGAAGATCTTGTCCTGGGAGAGATGGCCCGTTCCCTGCCGCGCCGGAGCCCGGTGGCAAAGTGCCGGCGGGAATATGGGCGCTTCATCGAGCGAGGCTTGATCGAGCCATTGACCGATCCCCGCGAGGAACTGGTGGCCCAGACCATTCTGGGGAGTGAGGGTTTTGTGCAGGAAGTGGTCGATCGGCTCAACGCGCAGAGCGATGGCCGACGTGAGAGTACGGCCGAACGGCAGTTACGTCCAAAAGGAAGCGCCCGGGGAAGGTGGATGGAGCCCGGGCGGATCATCGCGTGTGTCGAGGCCGCCTACGCGCGCACGAAGGAGACATGGGGCACTGAAAAAGAGCGCGGGAAATGGTCGGAAGAGCGCGGAGTGGCGATGGCCTTATTGCGAGGTCTGAGCGACCTGAGCTATCGCGAGATCGGCCAGATGTTTGGCGGAGTGGAGTATGCGGCGGTAGCCCAGCGGGTGCGTCGGACATTGATGAGGGACGCGCAAGGTCTCCTCTATCACTCACTGGCCAACCTGGAAAAGAAATGTCAAAATGTTTAGACGTGACCCCCAGGCCGCCCCCCCGACACGATCGTGTTTAACTTTGGCACGAACGTGACCGGATTCAACGAAGCCAATTCTAGTTGCGGCAGCGTCATGAGTGCGACGATCGATCCGGATAATGCGCATAGCGTGCTGGTCACGGTCGATGCCTCGGATTGCGATCAAGAAACCATCCTGGTGTACGTAAGCGGTTTACAGGACGATCAGGGTAACTCTCTTGACCTCGCCTCGGTGCGTTATGGAAAATTGATCGCCGACGTGAATGCGGATGGGGTGGTGAATTTCGCGGATGTCGGGGCGGTCCGCGCCGACCGGACGCAAGCGACGAACCAAAATAATTTCCGTCTCGACGTGAACGCCGATGGCGGCGTGAACACGCCCGATCTGGCCATCGTTAGGCAAAATCGCCGCCATACTTTGCCTTAGCATGGGAAGCAAATTACGCTTCTAACCGGGGACTCGTTCGAGCCGGCTCGCCAACGCAACGCAAATTCCGATTTTGCAAGTGAATTTCTGGTGATTTTGTTCTTCTTTTTCTTGCGTCGGAAGAGCCCGGAAAGCCGAAATTTCATTGGGAATAGTCTTGACATCAAATCGGCAACTCGTGCCTATTACACACATATGAAACAACCAACCCTGAAGGTAATGCTGACGACAGTCGCCTTGGTTGGCTCGCTTGCGCTAGGTGCACAAGCAGGCCAACGAGCGATGCTGTCGACGGCTTCACACGGTTCGCACGATAAGGGGCACCAAAAGCCCTCGACTTCTGCGAAAACGTCATTCCATAAAACCCTGTTTCCGGACTCGACCTACATGATCGATGACGGCGGCGCGGATGATTCGATCGGATTAACCGCCGGTGGCGATATTATCGCCCTGAATGAGTTTACGGTCATACCGGGCAACGCCACGATAACGTCGGTTTCGATCGCGTTTGGCACTCCGTTATTTCCCGACCCGTCTCTCAATGGGCTGAGTTACACGGCGGTGATCTGGAGCGATCCGAACGGTGACGGCGATCCGAGTGACGCAGCCGTCCTCGCCACCGCGCCGGGCACGGTTTCGCAGGCAGGCACCGACACCTTCCTGACGACGAACTTCAACACCACAATCACGACGGCGAATTTCTTCGTCGGTTACGTTATTACCCAAAACGCCGGGCAGTTCCCTGCCGGCGACGACGAGACTGCGCCAGTCTTCCTCAATCGCAGTTACCTCGCGGGCAGCCTCACTCAAGGTGGGGGTAATATTAATAACCTGACACAAAACGATATCCCGGTCGCCACCATCGAGAGCCTCGGTTTGCCTCCCGGCAACTGGCTCATCCGGGCCGACGCGGGCAATGGTTCGCCGACGCCGACCCCGACACCGACCGCCACCCCGACGCCGACCGGCACCCCGGGCAATGCGCTCTGGTATAACGGTGACGCCGATAGCGTCAACGGCCTCGCCAACGAAGACAGCGATGCGATTCTGGGACAGGGTGAGTTTGCCCATGTCTACGACGACTTCGACGTGACCGACCCGAATGGTTGGGATGTTGGCTCGGTCTTCTCGAATAATCAGATCGACGATCCTAACTTCACGGCCGCCACGTGGGAAATCCGCCAGGGCATTACCCCGGGTAATGGCGGCACCCTCATCGCCAGCGGTATGACCGCGACGCCGATCGTGACTGCGACGGGCCGAAACATCTTCGGTCGTAATGAATACACCGTGGAAGTGAACGGCATCTCCGTCCATCTGCCGCCGACTTCGCAAACAGGCCTCTACTGGCTCAACGTGACGCCGGTCGGCAGCAGCGGCCGCTCGTTTGTCTCGACGACCAGCGGCGCAAATTGTGTGGGAACGCCTTGCGGCAACGACCAAAATGCGTTCTTCGACAGCAACTTCTTCGGGTTCACCTTCGCCCCGACGAGTGATCCGAACCTCGGCCAACCCTACGACTTCTCGATGGGTGTAAATGCAGCCGGCGGCGGCGGCGGCGGCCTCAGCCTCGTCAGCTCCGCTTCGCGTCTCGCGCAGGGTGTTGGCAGCTTTGACGTCCCGCTCCCGGGTGTCGAAGGTCGCTACGCGCCTTCGCGTGACCTCATCGTCTTCACGTTCAATGAGGACGTGTCCGGTGCGAGCGGCGCCACCACCTCGTGTGGCACGGTGCAGAACGTAACCGTGGATCCGAGCAACTCGAAGAGCCTCCTCGTGAAGATCACGGCGCTGAGCTGTGACCAGCAGACCGTGACGGTCACGGTCAACGGAGTCACTGCTACGAACGGCGATACCCTCGCCTCCGCTTCGACGTCCGTAAGCTTCCTCTTCGGAGACGTGAACGGCGACGGCAGCGTCAACAATCAGGACATCCAGGGAATTCGTGCGGCTATGGGCCAGAAGGCCAATAGCTCGAACTTCCGGGCCGATCTGAACGGCGACGGAGCGATCAACAACAAGGACGTCGGGGTCTTCAAGACCTTCCGCGGCGATCACTTGTAATAACGTCGGGAATTAACTAACCAACTCATCTGGGGGCCGTCCCATCCGGCCCCCAGATTGCTGATCGCCTTTGCGATCGGCGGGAGAGCCGCTCAGCTTTCGTTGAGTGGCTCTTTTATTTTTTGGCGCGGCTCGGCGCCCGATCTCGCGTCGCCCACGCCGGGGAGGACGGGCTGGTAGCCTGTCATTCGGTGGAGTCTCCACCGAACCTCCCTGAAGCGTCGCCCCACCCGAAAACTACGCGCGACGAGTTGCGCTGCGCGCAAATGCATGGGGCGAGACTCGCCCCGTGCTGACGGGCTAACAGCCCGTCCTCCCCGGGCTTTGCCTTCCGCGCCTAACGAAAGGCCGGGCCTTTCCTGGCCACAGTTGAACACGGATGAAAGACAGGACCGGCCACTCTCCCCTTATCCGTGTAAATCCGTGTCCATCCGTGGCCAAAAATAAGTGGCTCCTATTCCGCACCGTGACTGCGCGCGAAGTTCGCGCCCGCCGCTTTCTCAGCGGATAAGTCTCGATGCTTTACGTCGTCGGAACTCCCATCGGGAATCTGGAGGACATCACCTTGCGCGCGCTGGCGATCCTTAAATCCGCCGATCTCATCGCGGCGGAAGACACGCGCCATTCCGGCAATCTTCTGCGGCACTTTGAAATTCGGAAGCCACTCGTGAGCTATCATGAGCATAACGAAGCCATGCGGACGGCCGAGCTGGCGGAGCGGCTGGCCGCTGGCGAAACGATCGCGCTCATCACCGATGCGGGCATGCCCGGTTTATCGGATCCGGGCGCGCGCTTGATTCGCAAATGCATCGAACGGGAATTGCCTTTCAGTGTGATTCCGGGTGTGTCGGCGATCACGACGGCTCTGGTCGGCTCCGGGATGGAGCTGGCGCGTTTTTGTTATCGAGGATTTCTGCCAGTGAAAAGCGGACAGCGCGAACGCGAATTAAACGCGGCGGTCGCACGGGAGGAGACCACGATATTTTTCGAATCGCCTTATCGTCTCAACAAAACCCTCTCCGCCTGCGCCGCGCTCATGCCCGAGCGCGTGCTCTGCGTGGCGCGCGAGCTGACTAAAAAGTTCGAAGAATTTCGCCGCGGAACGGGGGCTGAGCTGCTCGCACACTACACCGCGCGTCCGGCGAAGGGCGAGATCACACTGCTCATCGCCGGCGTCGAGGGCTGGCGAAGGAGGAAATTTGGACAGGATTCACAGGATTAAATCGGATTGGGGGAAAAGAAGCTCTTCGCTGCTCCTCCCTCTTTCTTGATCCTGTAAATCCCGTTAATCCTGTCCGAATTTTCCGCGTCCCGAAGCGCAACGCTCCGTCATCCCGAGCGCAGTCGAGGGAACCCGTTAGGCAACCGTCAGCCCGCGCACGAGAACTTCACGGAAGCCAAGGGGGATCCCTCGCCTTCGGCTTCCGCTCAGGATGACGACGACCGGCATTTTCGCTTGTCAAAGCAGCCTCGCTGTGGGACTGTCACCGACTTTTTCCAACGGCCATGGCATACGCAATTATCAAGACGGGCGGCAGACAATATCGCGTCGCAGAAGGCGACACGATCGACGTAGATTTACTCGAAGGCGAAGCCGGAGCGGAAATGACTTTCGGCGATGTCCTGCTGCATGCGGACGGCGGGAACCTGAGTCACGGCAGTCCGCTCGTCTCAGGCGCGAGTGTCACCGGCGAAGTCGTCGAACAACGCAAGGACAAAAAGGTCATCGCCTTCAAATATCGCCGTCGCAAAGGCTATCACCGCACGGTCGGCCATCGCCGCAAACTTACTCGCGTCAAGATCACCGGCATCAGCCTCGATTCGAAATCGAAGAAGTCGGCGGCGGCGACCGAATAGCGAAAACTTCAGCGACTCTCCACACTCCAAATGGCACATAAAAAAGGACAAGGCAGCGTTAAGAACGGCCGGGATAGCGTCAGCAAACGGCTCGGTGTGAAAAAATTCGGGAGCGAAGCGGTCATCGCCGGCAACATCATCATCCGCCAGCGCGGCACAAAATTTCTGCCCGGCAAGAATGTCGGTCTCGGTCGTGATTACACCATCTTCGCGCTGGTCGATGGCCAGGTTCGCTTCGATCGCGCAGGCCGCCGCGTCAACGTCGTCCCACCGGAAATCGCCGCCACTCGTTAGGCAAAACGCCGCGTTGTAGCCGGGGGCGGTGACCCCGGCCACTTAGCGATCTCGCGGTCTCAACCAGCCGGAGTCAGCGCCCCCAGCTACAACGCGCAGCGTCACGAGCGAACGGCGTTTGCGCATTGTGCCGCGTGGCGCTTTCAAGTATAACGACCAACGCGATGAAATATCATACTTACCTTCTCTTCGGCGCACCTGGGAGCGGCAAAGGCACACAAGGTCGTTCGCTTGGTTCGATCCCGCGCTTCTTTCATTGCGCCTGCGGCGATGTCTTTCGCACGATCGATACGCGCACTCGCGTCGGCCGCGCTTTTCTCGATTACTCCAGCCGGGGCGCGCTCGTGCCGGATGAGATCACGGTCGAACTCTGGAAGGCCCGCATCGACGCCGCCGTGGATGGGCATGAGTTCAAGCCCGACATCGACGTGCTCGTGCTCGACGGCATCCCGCGCAACGTTGGCCAGGCGGAGATCATGGATGAGATGATCGATGTGCAAAAAGTTTTCCATCTTTCCTGCCCGAATCGCGACGCGCTTTTCGCGCGTTTGAAGAAACGAGCGTTGAAAGACAATCGGCTCGATGACGCCAACGAAGAGGTGATCAAGCGCCGGCTGCAAACCTACGAGAACGAATCCAAGCCCGTGCTCGATCATTATCAGGGCCGGGTGCAGATGGTGGACGCGACGGAGCCGCCGGCAAGAGTTCTCTACAATATCTTGGGAACATTGGCGAACGGTCAACATGAGCCAGCAGCAGTTTGAGAATTTCACCGCCTCCAGCCTTTACTGCGCGAAGTGCAAAACCGCGATGCCGGTGCGCGAACGGCTCCTCCTCGTCCTGCCCGATCGCGAACTTTACGACTATCTTTGCACCGGCTGCGCCTCCTCCGTCGGCCAGCGCGAAGTAACCGCGGGCGATAAACTGATGGCGCGCGCCGCCGCCCCGCGCCCGCGCCGCCGTGCGATCGCGCCGCGCGGGCTCGTGCCGTAAAGCGGCATGCGCATCATCTTCATCGGCACAGGCGAGATCGGCGTGCCGACGTTGCAGGCCCTGCTGCGCGCGCCCGAGCACGAGGTCGTCGGAGCGGTCACGCAGCCGGATAAACCTGTCGGCCGCGCGCAGCGCATTACAGCCTCGACAATCAAAGCAGCGCTCCTGCAAACGGGCATCCCGATTTTGCAGCCGGCTCGAATCCGCGAGGAGAACGCGGTCACCGCGATTCGCGATCTGACGCCGGACCTGATTGTGGTCATGGCTTACGGGCAAATTCTGCCGAAGAGCGTGCTCGCCTTGCCGCGCCTCGCCTGCCTGAATCTGCATGCTTCCCTGCTGCCGCAGCATCGTGGAGCGGCGCCGATTCAAGCCGCCATCGCGGGCGGCGACGAGGAGACCGGTATCACCGTGATGTACATGGACGAAGGCCTGGATACCGGCGATATCCTCTCGCAATCTCGCCTAACGATTGCGCCTAACGAAACCGGCGCTTCGCTCCATGATCGTCTTTCCCAACTCGCGCCAGCCGCATTGCTCGACGCGCTCGAACAACTCGACGCCAGCGAGGCTCCACGCGCGCCGCAGGATAATTCGCGCGCCACCTACGCGCCGAAATTAGAACGCGCCGACGGCCGCATCGACTGGCAGGAAGAGGCCTCGACGATCGAACGCAAAATTCGTGCCTTTGATCCGTGGCCCGGCATGTTCACCGAGCTGACCGATGTGGCCGGTAAACAACGGCATCTGAAAATATTTCGCGCCTCCGTGGTCGCCGGTTCGCCTAACGAAAAGCCCGGCACGGTTTCTCAGCCTAACGACACCGTTGTCGTCGCCACCGGCCGAAGCGGTTTGCGGCTGGAGGAAGTCCAGCTCGAAGGCAAACGCCGCTTGAGCGCGCCGGAGTTTTTTCGCGGTTTTTCCTCCCCAACACTTCATTTCTGATCGATCATGCGCCGCCCATGGAGAACGACGCGAAGCCTATCTACAAACGCATCGTCCTGAAATTAAGCGGGGAAGCGCTGCGCGAGAAAGGCAGCCCCGACACGATCTCGCCGCAGATCGTAAAAGAGATCGCCCGTCAGGTGCAGGAAGTTTTTGCTCTTGGCGTGCAGATTTCCATCGTCATCGGCGGCGGAAATATCTGGCGCGGCCTCGCCGCCAGCCATCGCGGAATGGATCGCACCACGGCCGATTACATGGGCATGCTCGCGACCGTCATCAACGGCCTCGCGCTCCAAAACCAACTCGAGCAAAGCGGCCTCGTCACCCGGGTGCAAACCGCCATCGCGATGGAAAACGTGGCCGAGCCCTTCATCCTTCGTCGCGCCATTCGCCACCTTGAGCACGGCCGCGTCGTCATCTTCGTCGCCGGCACCGGCAACCCTTATTTTTCCACCGACACCACGGCGGCATTGCGCGCCAGCGAGCTGGGCGCCGACGTCATTTTGAAAGCGACGAAAGTGGACGGCATCTACGATCGCGATCCCAATAAACACGAGGGCGCGCAACGTTACGACCGCCTCAGCTACACCGATGCCCTAACGAAACGCCTGCAGGTCATGGACTCGACCGCGTTCAGTCTTTGCATGGACAACAAAATTCCGATTGTCGTTTTCGACATGAACAAACCGACCAATATTCGCGACGCCGTCCTTGGCCGTCAGGTAGGCACGCTGGTGACCGATTAGCGATTTGCGCCGCGCGTTTCTGCGGCTTTGTTGCAACACTTTTATGAGCGCTGAAGAGATCCTTTTCGAAGCCGAAGTCACGATGGATAAGAGCGTGGATTACATGATCCACGAGTTTTCCAGCGTGCGCACCGGCAAGGCTTCCCCCGCGCTGGTCGAGAACGTCGATGTCGAAGCCTACGGCTCGTCGATGAAGCTGAAGCAACTCGCGCTCATCACCACACCGGAGCCGCGACTCCTCGTCGTGCAGCCGTTCGATGCCTCCACCGTGCGCGACATCGAGCGCGCTTTGAAGGAATCGAAAATCGGTATCCAACCGCTGGTCGATGGCAAGCTCATCCGGCTCCCGATTCCGGAGCTGTCGGAAGAGCGGCGCAAAGATCTGGTGAAATCGCTCAAACAAATGGCCGAGGAAGCGCGCGTGCGCGTGCGCGCAAACCGTCGCAGCGCGATGGAAGACGCCAAGAAAATGGAGAAAGCCGGCGAGGCGACCGAGGACCAGCTCCGCGACATGGAAGCGGAAATTCAGAAACTAACCGACCGTTTCGTGAAATCGATCGACGAACATCTCGAGCGCAAAGACGCCGAGGTGATGAAGGTGTAGGCAGCTCGAATCCGCCGCGCCTAACGAGGCGCGAGCCTAACGAACACAGACTTCGCCATCCCGAGCGAAGAGCAGCGGAGTCGAGGGATCTCGTGGAAATACGTGGAAGCCCCGTGGCCCAATTCAGTTCCGTCAGCCGTGCGCACGAGAGCTTCAAGGCCACCCCGCGGAATCCCTCGACTTCGCTACGCTCCGCTCGGGATGACCGCGACTACTTCCTCAACCGTCACCGCGTTCATGCAGCGGAAATCCAGCGGGCAATCCCGCAGAAAACATGGGCTGCACTCGACTTGATGCCTAACGACCACACTCTTCCCCAACGGCCCGGTCAGCCTTGGCTCCGTGGAGCCGAAGACCGCCACCACCGGTACGCCTAACAATGAAGCGAGGTGCATCGTGCCGGTGTCGTTCGTGAGAAGCAACGCGCACTCTTGCAGCTCTTCGATCAATTGCTCCAAGGTCGTTAGGCCAACGCGGTTGCTGCATTTCTCGCCGAGCAGATCGGCCACTTTTCCCCCGACTTCTCGATCCGCCTCCGTCCCGAAAATAATCCAATGCCCTCCGATCGCCGCCGCGGTCTCCGCGAAACGTTCCGGCAGCCAGCGCTTGGCCGGTCCGTATTCCGCCCCGGGACAAAGGCCGTAGCGTCCTGGCCGCGAGCGCGGCGGCGACGCCGAGGCGAGAGCGATCTCCCCTACTTCCGCCTCCACGCCTAACGAGCGCGCAAGATCGAGAAAGTGTTCCACCTGATGCGGCGGCGGACCTTTTCGTTCAAGTGGCAGCACCACTTGCTCCAGGAGCCAGCGGCGATAGTGCCCTGCGTAACCAACCCGCCGTGGAATTCCGCCGAGCCAAAGTTCGAGCGCGCTGCGCAGAGAGTTTGGAAAGAGAACGCCGGCGTCGAAAGGTATTTGCCGCCGCAGCAACCGGCGCACCGCAGGCAACGACATTTTGCCTAACGAAAGCACTTCATCCACCTCGGGCACGAGCCGCCAGACCGCGGCAATTTTCTCCGGAGCGAGCACGACGACGTGCGCGTCCGGGCGCCCGCGCTTGATCGCACGCACCGCCGGAATACTGATGACGCTGTCGCCCAGCCAGTTGCTCGCACGAATCAAAATCCGAAAAGGTTGCAGGCTTTTCCCGGACTCGTTAGGCACGAAAACCCCGCGCTTATATTTACTGAGCAGCCAATTCGGGCGCGGAGTTTTCCAGCGGTTATGAACCCAAAACCAATCCTCCGGCGCTCGCCGAATCTCATCGGCAATCACCGCATTTGTCTTCGCCGTGAGTGACTGGACGCTGTCGTTAGGCTGATTGAAAGCTGGCGTGAAAGTCATCCGCCATTTCCCCGGCCCGGCCGGGTAGAGCGAGGCCGCGAAGAGCGCCGCGCCGGTCCGTTTACAGAGCAATCCAGGGAGCGGCGTGGTCGAAGCGAGCCGGCCGAAGAAGGGCGTCCAGAGTCCGTGATCGCCCGCATGTTGATCGCTCAGGATGCCGATCAATCCGCCGCCGCGGAGCAAACGAATCGCCTCGGCGAAACCTTCGCTGCGATCGAACAACTGCACGCCGAAACGCGCACGTTGCTGCCTAACGAATTCGTCAATGCGGCGATTGCCCAGCTTCTGAAAAACAGTGCCGAGCCGCGCGTAGCCGAAATAGTGCGGCATAATCTGCGCGAAAAGCTCCCAGTTCCCAAGATGACCGAGCGCAACTACCACCGGCCGGCCGGCCCGCAAATACCGATGCACCTCATCGGCTCCTTCCATCGTGACAAGCGGCGCGACCTTTTCCAAAGACAGCGAATTGAGCTTCATCCCGCTGAGCAGGTTGGCGCCGAGCCGCTGAAAATGCCGGCGGACCAGTTTGCTTTTTTCTGCGCGATTCAGCGCCGCGCCAAAAGCAATCTCCACGTTGCGGCGCGCCAGTCGTCGGTACTTCACGAGCGCCATCCACGCCAGAAATCCGAGCGTGCGCCCGAGAAAAACATCTGCGCGCAAAGGGAGCGCGACGATGAGAGCGAGCGCGCCGCGATAGAGAAAATAAACGCAGAAATCGATCATCCAGATCAGCCGTCCGCGACTGGGAGGCGTGCGGCAGCACCGTAAAATTGCCTGCGAGCACCCGCAATCATTATAATGTGCGCGAGTGCAACGGCGCCCGATCCAGACAGTCCAGGCGGACTATGCGCGGCTGGTCGCGCAGCGATTCGCCGCCGCTCGATTACTCGTGGTCGGCCGGGAGCCAGCGGAATTTGCCGAGCAGTGGCAGCGCGAAAAAATCGACGCCACGATCTGCGCCGATCGCCCATCGCTTGATGCGTTGCCCCAGAATGGCAGTCAGCAGCGCTATGATCTCGCGCTGTGGTTCTATCCTCCGGCGACCGAGGCGGCGGACGATCACGCGCTGCTCGCTTGCCTAACGAACCTCGCCGACGACCTCATCCTGCTGCCTTCCACCAATGCCGACGTTTCGAAACGCCGTCCGCAATTGGTCGGCCAGCTCAGCGAGTTTGGCCTTTATCCCGATTACGAGTCCGATGTGGTCGAGATCGATCCGGGTGCGGTGCGGCTGCGGCGGGCCGCGCCTAACGACGCCGCCTCCTTCGTCCCGGCAGCGGAAGCCGGCTTCGCCCGCCTGCATACGCAGATGCTCGGGTTGCAACGCCGTTTGCGCACGCGCCTCTCCGAGTTGGAGGTGGCCGATCGCCACATCGCTCAGCTCGAGGAAAAAGTCCTCAAACTCAAAGAGGTCCGGCGAGATCTGAAACAGCTCAAGGCCGAGAAGCAGGCGCTGCGCAAATCTCCCGAGCGCAAAGTCGGCCAGGTCGTCCTCGCGCCGTATCGGTTGCCGCAAAAGCTCCTCCGTGAAATGCGCAAACGCTGGCCCGCGCTCGGACGAAATAACTCGAGCGCTCAGCCTAACGAATACCAAAAATGGTTCGAGAACCATCGCGTCCAACCAATGGAAGCAGACGCTCTGCGCGAAGAGGCGCGCAGATTTTCGCAGCAGCCGCTCGTTAGCATCATCATGCCCGTCCACAACACCCCGCGGCGCTGGCTGCGCGAAGCGGTTGTCTCGGTCGAGCAGCAGGTTTACGAAAACTGGGAGCTGCTCCTGATCGACGACGCCTCGACCAATCAGGAAACCCTCGAGCTGCTCGCGAAAGCAGAATCGCGCGACCCGCGCCTGCGGGTCTTTCGCCTAACGAACAACAGCGGTATCTCGGCGGCCTCCAACCTCGGGTTGGAAAATGCGCGCGGCGAGTGGATCTCACTCCTCGATCACGACGACGTCCTCGAGCCGGACGCGCTTTTCCGCACGGTGCAGTTGTTGCAAGAGCATCCGGACGCCGACCTCATTTATTCGGACGAAGACAAGCTGACCGAGGACGGTTTGGCCGCGCCTCTCTTCAAGCCGGATTGGTCGCCGGATTTTTTTCTCTCCTACAATTATCTCTGCCATTTCACGACGATGCGGCGTTCGTTAGTCCAGGAGCTCGGGGGCTTTCGTCCGGACTACGATTTCGCGCAGGATTACGACCTTTTTCTCCGCGTGATCTCGCGCAGCGATCGCATTCATCATATCCCGCGCATCCTCTATCATTGGCGGCGCAGCGCCGGCTCGACCTCCACGAATATTCGCTCGAAACCCGACGCGCTCGAGGCGGCGCGGCGCGGCCTGACCGATCATCTCGCGCGCATGCAGGAGCCGGGACACGTCGCGATCGACTGGCGCACCCACGGCTTTCGCATTCGGCGCCATCTCGTAGAGGCGCGCCGGATCGCGATCATCATTCCGACGCGCGATCGCATCGATTTACTCGCGCGCTGCGTCGCCAGTGTGGTGGCAAAAACGGCCTACGAAAATTACGAAATCGTCGTCATCGATAACGACAGCGAGACCGAAGAAGCGCGCGTTTATTTCGAGAAATTTCCGCATCGGCTTCTGCGTTATTCCGGGCCGTTTAATTATTCCGCGATGAATAATTTTGCCGTCGAACAGACCGACGCGCCCTGGATTCTTTTCCTGAACAACGATACCGAAGCGATCGAGAGCGATTGGCTCACCGCGATGGCGGAGCATGTGCAGCGGCCGCGGGTCGGCGCCGTCGGTGCGCGACTCGTTAGGCGCGATGGGACCATCCAGCACGCCGGCGTCGTCCTCGGCGTGCGCGGGATGGTGAAGCACGCCTTCTACGGTTTCCCGGCGGAAGACCCCGGTGTTTGCCGGCAGCTCCAGGTCACGCGGAACTACAGCGCTGTCACGGCCGCCTGCATGCTCACACGCCGCGAAGTTTTTCGCTCGGTCGGCGGATTTGATGAAGAACACCTGCCGGTGATCTTCAACGATGTGGACCTGTGTTTGAAAATGCGCCAGGCCGGTTATGACATCGTTTACACTCCGTTCGCGAAGCTTTATCACGACGAGTCAGCGACGCGCCGCGCGAGCGTCGAGCCGAGCGAAGCCAGGGTCCTGCTCGAGCGCTGGCCCGATTTGGTCGCGCGCGATCCGTTTTACAACCCGAATCTCTCGCGCGAGCATGCGGACTTTTCGTTAGGCAAATGACTCCCGCGAACCAATGAAAAAAGAACAATCTCATCTCTGGCGCGGGCTCTCGCCGGAAGCGCGGGCCGCGCTCACCCTCCGCGATTACGGCAGTGTTTCTTTGTCCCAGCAAATCGCCGGAGCCGGCGTAGACGCAGGAAAACTCGCCGCCGCGAATCGAGACGAACCGGAAATACGGGAAGCCTGGATTCCCGGAGTTGAGATTTTCGCGCGGACTGTCTATCCGCAGAGACACCGGGGATCGTTCGGCGAATTCGTTAGGCGGGACGAGGGACCTCTGGCGCGGATTGGCTTATGGCCGCAGCAATGGGCCGCCGCGCGCATGTTCGCGCAGACCGCCAAAGGCTTCCACATTCACCCGCCGAGCATTCCTGCGGGCACTTCGCCTAACGAATGGTTTCAGCGGCTTTTTGTGACTGAACCCGGGAATTTTTCGCTGCGCCCTTACGAGGCCGAGCAATGGGATGTGATGTTTTTCATCCAGGGCAGGACCGATATGATCCTGCGCGAAGGCCGCGACGGCATGCCGCGTCGCACCATGCGCCTGTTCATCGAGGGCGATAATCACCGTGGGCCTAACAATGCCGCGGTCGTCATCCCGGCGGGCGTCGCTCATGCGTTGCGCGTGGAAGGTTCGGAGGACTTGCTCATGGTTTACGGCACGAGCACCTCTTTTCTCGCCGAGGCGGAAGGCCGCATCGCGAGCGAAGTCGAGACGGCGCAGTTGCCGGATTCGTGGCAGAAGTTTCTTTCCCGTTAGCAGAGAAAATGGAGCGCCGCTTCGATCCGGCGAATCCGGAGTGGATGGATCGGCCGCAACCGGTTTCGCCGGAACTGATTTCCGACCTGCGAAATTTGCGGTCGCTCAATCGCTGGTTCGGCAGCTATCGGCTCGTTCGCCATTTTTTGCGACGCTGGATTCGGCCTAACGATAAGTTGCGGGTGCTGGATCTCGCCACGGGCTCCGGCGATATTCCGCGGCTCGTGGTTGAATTCGCCCGCGAACGACGTGCGTTCGTGCAGGTTGATGCAGTGGATTTCCAGGAATCGACCGTGAAGATTGCGCGCGACCTCAGCGCGGATTTTCCCGAAGTCACTTTTCACTGCGCGGACATTAAAGACTTCGGCGAGGCCGCTTCCTACGACCTCGTCCTTTTCTCGCTCGCGCTGCATCACTTCAAGCCCGAGGACGCGACGAGCCTTTTGCGACGTTGCCGCGAGCTTTCGCGGGGCCGAGTGCTGGTGGCCGATTTGAGGCGCGGTTGGCTCGCAAAAGTCGGGGTCGATTTGCTCACGGCCACAATTTTTCGCGAGGCGATGACGCGAAACGACGCGCGCGTTTCGGCGGAGCGGGCGTTTTCTTTCCGGGAACTACGCGACCTCGCGCGCGCCGCGGGCTGGGAAAATTTCGGACATCGCCGCTTTGCTTTCGCGCGGCAGGCCATTTGGTTGGAGTGATGAAAATCGCCACGACCGTTTCCGAGATTCCCCGCCGCTCGGAAAAGCGACGCGTCCTCGTGCCGACCATGGGTGCGCTGCACGCCGGGCACATCTCACTCGTTAGGCAGGCACGGGCGAGCGCCGCATCCGACGGCGAGGTGGCGGTGAGCATCTTCGTCAATCCCCTTCAGTTCGAACCCGGCGCCGATTTCTCGCGTTATCCGCGGCCAGAAGGAGCGGACGAGGAAATCTGTCGCGCAGAAGGTGTCGATTTGATTTTCCGTCCCGCGCCTAACGAGATGTATCTCGAGAATCGCTCGACTTTTGTCGAGGAGACTTCGCTTTCGGAGCGGCTTTGCGGTGCGGCTCGACCAGGACATTTTCGCGGTGTGACCACAGTGGTGACGAAATTATTTCACCTGCTCGCGCCCGACGCGGCTGTCTTCGGCGAGAAGGATTTTCAACAGCTCGCCATCGTTAGGCGGATGGTGCGCGATCTCGATTTTCCGATTGAGATCCTGGCTGGACCGACGGTGCGCGAAGCAGACGGCCTCGCCCTCAGCTCGCGTAATCAATATTTAAATCCCGAAGAACGGGCGCAGGCACCGGTGATTCGCGCGGCGCTCTTGCAAGCTGCTGCGTCGAAGGAAAAATCCGCCGCAAAAATCCTCGCCGCGGTCCGCGCGAAAATAGGATCGGCTTCCCTCACCCGGATCGATTACGCGGAGGTCGTGGGCGCGGACGATCTGCAACCGCGCCTAACGATCGCGGCAAGATCGCTCCTCGCGGTGGCGGTCTTCTTTGGCAGGACCCGGCTGATCGACAACATTCAGCTCGGATGAAGCAATTCGATTTCGCAATCATCGGCAGCGGCATCGCGGGACTGACCTTCGCGCTCAAAGCTGCTGAGCATGGACGGGTCGCCGTCATTACGAAACGAAAAGGCGTTGATTCGAATACGGCCTGGGCGCAGGGCGGCGTCGCCTGTGTCACAAGCGACGAGGATTCGTTCGCGCTGCATATTCGCGACACGCTCGAAGCGGGCGCGGGCCTGTGCGATCGGACGGCGGTCGAGACGGTGGTGCGCGAGGGGCCGGCGCGCGTGCAGGAGCTGGTGGACCTTGGCTTGCACTTCGACGAGCGCAACGTCTCGGGTCATCGCGAGCTCGATCTCGGACGCGAGGGCGGGCATTCGAAACGCCGCGTGTTGCATGTGCATGATGTGACCGGTTTCGAAATCGAAAACACGCTGCTCAGCGCGGTGCGCAATTCGCCTAACATTGAGCTGCTCGAGAACCACATGGCGGTTGATCTCATCACCGCGGCGAAACTCGGCTTCGCCACGGAGGATCATATCCTGGGCGCGTATGTGCTCGACGAAAGCAGCGGGCGCGTCGAAACAATCCGAACGGATCGCCTGGTGCTGGCGACGGGCGGTTGCGGGAAGGTTTATCTTTACACAACCAACCCCGACATCGCGACGGGCGACGGCGTGGCCATGGCCTGGCGCGCGGGCGCAACGATCGCGGACATGGAGTTCATCCAATTCCATCCGACGTGTCTTTTCCACGCGGAGGCGAAATCGTTTTTGATTTCCGAAGCCGTGCGGGGCGAGGGCGGAATCCTGCGGAACAACAAGGGCGAGGATTTCGTTAGGCAGGTGCATCCGATGGGTTCGCTCGCGCCACGCGACGTAGTGGCGCGCGCGATCGACGCCGAGATGAAACGAACCGGGGCGAAGTGCGTTTATCTCGATATCACGCAGCAGTCGCCGGAGTTTTTGCGCGAGCGTTTTCCGCACATTTACGAGACGTGTCTGCGCTACGGCATCGACATGGCGAAGGAGCCAATCCCAGTGGTGCCGGCGGCGCATTATCAATGCGGCGGAATCAAAACGAACATCGACGGCGCAACCAGTTTGCCGGGACTCTATGCGATCGGCGAGGTTGGATGCACGGGATTACACGGCGCGAATCGGCTCGCGAGTAATTCTCTGCTCGAAGGTCTCGTGATCGCGCATCGCGCCTGTGCGGCGCTTGTTGCGAAAAGTCCGCCGACTCATCCGGCCGGCGCGGTTTCTCTGCCGGAATGGAAAGCAGGTGACGTCCAAAACTTGGATGAATTGGTCGTAATTTACCACAACTGGGACGAGATCCGACGGCTGATGTGGGATTACGTCGGCATCGTGAGGACGGATAAAAGACTTCAGCGTGCCAGTGCACGTTTACGCAATCTGCAACGCGAGATTCAGGAATTTTACTGGAATTTCCGCATCACTGTGGACCTGCTCGAGCTGCGCAACCTGGCCACAGTTGCAGCCTTAATCGTGGACTCGGCTCTGAGCCGGAAGGAAAGCCGCGGCTTGCACTTTACCCTCGATTATCCGGAGACCGGTGGAGATGAGTTTCGACACGACACGCTCCTCAGCCATACCTAAGCCGGCGCGGAATGGATCGTGCTAAAAGAATCGCGGAAACAAACTTGCCTGAGCGAGCGATTCAGGTAGAACGAAGAACGGTGATGTTTACGAGACAAACGAAAATTCTCGGCGCAGCAATAATTCTGTTTGCCTCAGGATTTTCGCGGCTCGCCGCCCAATCGCCTTACGAGAGCAGCGCGGATTTTGCGCGCTACGCGATGAAATTACGCGCACAGGCGCTGCTCAAAGTCGAACCGCAGGTTTTCGTCCCGACCACGTCGCGCTTTTCGTCATCACGCTTCCCGTGGAAGACCGACATCGTGACAACGATTTTCTGGATTGGCGAAAATCCCACCGCGAATAATCCCGTGCCTAACCATAAGAGTTCCTGGGATCCGGCATGGACGGAAAACTACGGAGGCTACGACAACCCCGAGCCCGCGCGGCGGCACGACTACATCCCGATCGGTTTCGTCCCGCGGCAGAATCCGTTTTATTGCGCCCTGCCTTACAACGATGTGACTCACGGACAATTCAAACCCGAAGCGCCGATGGTGGTGCCATGGTTTCGGCAGGCTGTGGTGCAACAGGGGCACTCGGTTTGCAAGGATCGCTGGATCGCGGTTCGCCGGGGCAGCCGTGTTTGTTATGCGCAATGGGAGGATTGCGGACCTTTCCGCACCGATCACTGGCAATATGTTTTCCGCGAAGAACGGCCGCGACCGAATCTAAATCACGGGGCCGGGCTCGATGTGTCGCCGGCCGTGCGTGATTATCTTGGAATCGGACCGACGTCTTTGACGGATTGGCAATTTATCGAAGTGCGTGACGTGCCGCCCGGTCCGTGGCGGAACTACGGCGACAATAATAATTTTGTGATCGCGCGCCGCGAAACCGATCAGCGGCTGGCCGAGCAATACTCGACCAAAAAAACCAAAGCGAACAAGTAACCTAACGAGAGCAATTCGTTAGGGGCGCTTCAGCTCGTCCGAGAGTTGCGCGAAAGTTTTTTCGAGGTCGCGCATCCGCTCGAGGAACGGATCGTAGCGCTTGCGCTCTGCCGAGCAGAAGGCGCGCAGCGGGTGAAAAAGCGCGCCGATTTCCGCATAGAATAGGTCGATCGAGTGCTGCAATTGCTGCTCGATCGCGGCGACCAACTCTTCGCGCTTCACACTCATTTGCCGGTGATATTCCGCGAGAATCTTCCGCCGTCGGCCGAATGCCACGAGCGTTCCCGCGATGAAGGCCGAGGCCGCGACAATTCCTGTTACGTCAGCGACCGCTGCGCTGCTCATCGCCGCGATCATCGTGACCAACCCGCCGGCAGCCGCGACCCCCGCGGGCACGCGCAGCCAATTTGCCGTCTCGCGGAACATGCGTTCAAGCTGCGCTTCCATCCCGCGACCCGCGATGCGCTCGACGAGTGTGAGCTGAATCGATTGCAGAAGCTCGCGCCGTTGCCGGGCAAAATCGGGAATGGTCTGGCCCACCTGCACACGCGCGTCGCCTCTGAATTTATTCTCCAGCGTATCCTGCAACTGCGGCCAGAGACTTCGCAGATCTGTTTCGAGCAACTGCAATGCATTCTCGACCTGCGGCTGAATGAGATCGCGCATTTTTGTTTCAAGATCGGACTGGAATTTTTCCTGCCATTCAGCTTTTCCAAAAACCAAACGCCAGGTGCGCCAGAACGAGAGATTATGTTCGAGCAGTTCCTGCCCTTCGGCCTCACAACGACGGCAGGCCTGCTCGATGCCGCGAAGAAATCCGCCGACTTGCCGCAATGTTTGTTCTTTCCGTTCCTGGAGGATTCCTTCGAGTCGGATGAGTTGGTCCTCGTCGCGCACGATTGTCTCCAGAAGGTTGCGGACGCGCTGCGAGCTGTCGGTCACAATAACGGTCGCGGTCTGACAGATGGAAATCAGTTTATGTAATCCGCGATCGGACTGATCGACCATCTGATTGATATGCTGTTCGAACGCCTCAAAGCGGCTCTCCTCCCAGAGCTGCGTTTTCTCCACGCCGTTAGTGCGAGCGAGCAGCGCCTTCCGCGCCGCGACGGCGAAGATGGGCGGCGCGAAACCGAGTTTTTCGTTAGCCGTTTCGCGCAGATGTTTTTCGATCGTCTCGATCTCGTTAGGCGAGCGCAGGTCTGCCTGTTGCAAAACGAAGACAACGTTCTTGAGCCATTTCTGGTTCACGAATTTGAGCAGCTCCCAGGCGGACGCGCCCCAAGGATTGACCACGGAAAATACAAAAAGAATAAGGTCCGCGCGCGGAATGAAATTTTCTGTGATCGCCTGGTGCTCGGCGACCATCGTGTTCGTTCCCGGGGTATCGACGATGTTGAAGTTTTCGAGGAAAGCGATCGGCTCGTAGCACTCGGTAATTTGCGCGGACACATCGATGCGTTCCTTGCGCGCGCCGTGTTTGAAAATGTAAACGCGGTCGGTCGCGGGCAGGACATCGACCTTGCAAAACTCCTGGCCGAAGAGCGCGTTCAGGAGCGACGATTTGCCCGCTTTCACTTCGCCCACGACGACGAAGAGGAGCGGTTCGCGCACGTCCTTGAGCAAATTTTGCAGCGTCTCGAGCAGGACCGGCTCGCTCTGCATTTCGGCAATCAGTTTCAGCAAAGCAGCCAGGGCCGCCTCGGTGCGGTTGCGAAACTGCAGATAAAGGTCGGCAACCATGCCGCACCTATGGATTCGTTAGGCTGGGACTGGGCGTGGCGCTGGGCGACATGGAAGCCGCCGACGAAGGAGAGGGATTCGTGTTTTCCGGCCCGGTCTCCAGCGGTGCCATCGGTTTCCCCATCGCGATCAATTCGGAAACGGTGACAAACTTAAAACCTTTGGCCTGCAATTTATCGAACGTTTCCGGCATCGCCTTGATCGTTCCAGGGTGAATGTCGTGCGAGAGGATGATCGAGCCGGGGCGCGTTTGCCTAACGATGCGACTCTCGACCACGCTGGGTCCCGGCCGTTTCCAATCGAGCGGATCGACGTCCCAAAGAATAATGCGGTAACCAAACTCGGCGTGAATCCACTGCTTCTGGCGCGCGGTGATCGAGCCGTAGGGTGGCCGCAGGAGAACCGGTGAGTGACCAATAGCGGCGTGAATAACGTCATCGGTTTTTTGTAACTCGCGCCGGACGGCAGGATCCGACATCTTGGCGAAAGCGGGATGGCTCCAGCTGTGGTTGCCGATTTCATGACCTTCTTTGACGGCGCGCTGGACAATCTGCGGCGCGCGTTCGGCATTTTCACCAATGACAAAAAAGGTCGCGTGAATGTGGTGAGCCGCGAGAATGTCGAGCAGCTCTGGAGTCAATTTTTCACTCGGGCCATCGTCGAAGGTCATCGCGATGAAGGGACCGTCGACATGCACGGCGCTGTAGCTAATCGCGGTCGCGGGCTTCGGTGTTTCGACGTTTGGACGGGAAGACTGAGGTGTTGTGCTCGCGGGCGGGACCGGCGAGGTCTGAGCCCACGCTGCGCCGCTAACGAGAAGCAAGAAGAGAGCGGCGAACGCCCGCGAAAGATGCGAGAGGAAGTGCTGCGATTTCAAAAGCAAGAGATTGGGCTGTAACTAGCAGAGGAGACTGTCAACGCAAGAGTGCCGTCCTTCTGGGAAACGGCGCCTTATTCTCCGACGCCTGCGCGATTTCTGCCTAACGAATCGGCTGGGCAGATGCCAGCGCGCGCCTGAAACACGTTCCGACGAAAGGAGCGATTTCCGAAAAAGGCCTAGCTCTTGGGCAGCTTCTTCAGCTCTTCGACAAAAGCACTCGCGCCGCCGGGCTGGTAACCAAGCTCACCGACTTTTTTTCCCGCGTCGTTTAAGACAACAATGGTCGGAAAACCCTCGATGTTATATTTCTCGGCAAGCTTCTCGTTTTGTTTTTGCACGTCGGGCGGAAGCGGGCTGCGCCGTGGAAAATCCACCGTCACAAGAACGAAGTGATCCTTCGCGTAGGATTGAAACTCCGGCTGGGTGAAAACCTCGGCATCCAGTTTCTTGCACCAAATACACCAGTCGGAACCCGTAAAATCGAGAAGCAGCAGCTTGTGGCTCGCCTTGGCTTCCGCTTGCGCTTTTGCGAGATCCGTCAACCAGACGGATTCCGCGCGCACGGAACTCCCGAGGCACAACAGCGCGAGGACATAAAAAGCAGAACGAAAAGTTTTCACCCGAAACCCTTCTCCGCTTTCCCAACCTCCGCAACCAGCACAGCAGTTGCCGGCGGTGAAGGAGGCTAACCGCCCGCGGACAGATTATGTCCGCGGGCAATCAAAAAAATGCCCTCCGATCAAGCCCGTTCGCTCAACCGACTCGTTAGGCGATTAGCTGGGTTTCAAATGGCCCGAGACGAGTTTGGTCATCTCGAACATGCTCACCTGGCTCTTGCCATTGAAGACGGGTTTCATCGCGTCGTCGGCGTTGATCTGCGTCCTTTTCTTTTTGTCCTGGAGACCATTTTTCTTGATGTAGTCCCAGAGTTTTTTCGTGAGTTCCGAGCGCGGAAGGGGCTTCGAGCCGACGATGGCGGAGAGCTTCTCATCCGGTTGCACGGGCTTCATGAAAGCGGCGTTGGGCTTACGTTTCGTTGCTGTCTTTTTCGCAGTGGTTTTGGGCATAGAGGCTGATTAATCGTTGGGCTAAGGGAGAGCAATAATAATTTTTCTCCGTGGCAAAATATTCTGCGCCCTCAATTGGTGCGCCGGACCGCAACCGCAGTCACATCGTCGGGCAAGGTTCCGCCCACGTCGGGCGCAACTCGTCGCATGATTTGCGCAAGCATCGATTGCGCACTTTCGGCATCACGGGCCAGTGACGCGCGCAGCCGCTCTGGCGTCCAACGATCGAGTTCGTTAGGCGAAGATCCATAAAGACCGTCCGTATAAAGAAGAAAGCCGTCGCCGGGCTGAAGCATAATTTCGGTCTCGGCAAATTCGGATTTCTCCAACAAGCCTAACGGTGGCGCGGACGACGAGATCATTTCGCTGACGCCGGCGGCGCGCGTCAGCAACAGAGGCGGATGGCCCGCACCCGCGACCTGGCCGCGGCCCGTCGCGGGATCGAGAGCGACACACATCGCAGTCATGAACGAACGCGCGCCGAAGATGCTGCGAAAATCGTTGTTCACCGCTTCCATGATTTTCGCCGGATGAAGATGTTCGACGCTTCCGTGATGGAAGAGCAGCTTTGCCAACGCCGTGAGCAAAGCCGCCGCGGCGCCATGCCCGGTCGCATCGGCAATCCAGAAAAGAATGCCGCCCTGTGGCATGTGCAGCCAGCCGTAAATATCGCCGCCAACCTGGATCACCGGACGATAGACCGCGGCGACTTCCCAACCCGGCAGCATTGGTGGCTTTTGCGGAATGAGAGATTGCTGCGTAAGGCGCGCCGCCGCCAAGTCACGCTCCAGATTGGCGCGCCACGCTTCGAGTTCACCATTCTGTCGCTGTAATTGTTGCCGTAAAGATTGCAGCCGCAATTGCGTGTCGATCCGCGCGCGTAGAACCGCGAGATTAATCGGCTTGGTCACAAAATCGCTCGCGCCCGCCTCGAGGCAGAGAACTTCACTTTTCTCTCCGCTATGGCCAGTAAGCATGATCGCCGGGAGCTGCGCAATCGTCGCGTCGGGATCTCCGCGCAACCGGCGCAAGACTTCGGCTCCATCGACGCCCGGCATATCGAGATCGAGCAAGAGCAAGACCGGCGACTCGGCATGCAGCAGCGTCAACGCCTCCGTGCCACTCCCCGCTTCCCGACACTCGTAGCCGGCATCGCCTAACGCTCGCACCAGCATCCGCCGGCTGCTGCGATCGTCATCGATCACGAGAATGTGTTCGCCGTTATCGCTCATTCTTTTTTGATTCGGAGAGGAGAGGTCGCGCACCCGTATTTATTGTCGAGCAACCAACGCGCCGCGCATCGCGCTCATTTCAAATATCCGTTGTCACTCGCAGGCGGATGAACTAGAAACGGCACATCGCCACCGCCCTTATGAAATCCTCGCTCGCTCTCGCGCTCCTGACGGCTCTCGTAATTTCCAGCTGTACCGACCCCGAGCCTCCGCCGCCGCGGCACCGGGTGGCCAACTATCCGCCGCGCTCGGATGCGCCTTACCCGGCCGTGCAGCAGCCTTTTAATCCCGATGCTCAACAGCCGGCGCCGGCGCCGGCCAATCCCGGGAATCAAGGTCCCGCGCCGGAGGTCGCCGCCCCCGCGGCCTCAGTGCCGCCGACCAAAGGCGATATTCCCTACGGAATTCCGGTGCCCGATAAACCGGGATTCGTCACCAGCCCGTATGCGCCTAATCAGGGCTACGTGGACGTGCGGGGATTTCCTCCCGGCACCGAAGTGCGCGATCCTTACACAAACAAAATCTTCCTCGTCCCCTAACGAGTTGATTTCGGCCTAACGAATCGGTGTCGCGGCGGGTCGTCGTGCACGCGCTGGACATTTCGACGCAAGTTGAGATTCTTCCCCCTTGCTCAGCGGACCAGCATGGTTGCGGCGGTCGTGAGCCTGCTTCGCCACCATGGATGATCTTCGGATAAAGCGCGCCCCACGGATCGAAGCGGAGATCACCGTCTCGGGCGACAAGAGCATCTCGCATCGCGCCGTCCTCATCGCGTCGCTCGCCAATGGCCCCTGTGTCTTGCGCGGATTTTCGCGCAGCGCGGATTGCATGAACACCGTCGTCGCCATGCGCGCGCTCGGCATCACGATCGAGCAACCGGAACCTGGAACTCTCATTGTGCATGGCAAGCGCCGGAAGCTCACGGCGCCGAAAGATTTGATCGATTGTGGAAACTCCGGCACCACGATGAGATTGCTCGCCGGAATTTTAGCAGGTCAATCTTTCACGAGCCGGCTGGTCGGCGATGGCTCACTCTCGCGCCGGCCGATGGGTCGCATCATCGATCCGCTGCGGCTGATGGGCGCTCACATCACCGCGGAAGGCAAGGAGGATACCGCGCCGCTAAAAATCACCGGCTCTCCCTTGCGCGGAATCAAATACACGCTGCCGGTCGCGAGCGCGCAGTTGAAGAGCGCGCTGCTTTTCGCCGGGCTTTTCGCGCAAGGGAAAACAACCGTGGAAGAACCCGTCCCGACGCGAAATCACACCGAGCTCATGTTCGATTATTTCCTCGTCCGGACGCAGCGGGACAACGGGCGCATTTCCGTCTTCGGCGACCTCGTCCCGGAATCGCGCGACTTCAGTATTCCCGGCGATCTTTCTTCGGCGGCGTTTTGGCTCGTCGCCGCCGCCGCGCAACCGGGCGGTCATCTTCTCGTTAGGCAAGTTGGTTTAAACGAAACGCGCACCGCCATCCTCGGCGTCCTCGTGCGCATGGGCGCGCAGGTGCGCGAAGCGATCGACGACATCGACCAGGTGGAACCGCGCGGCACACTCGAAGTCACGGGCGCGCCGCTCAAAGCGACCGTTATCCAGGGAAAGGAAATCCCGCAGTTGATCGACGAGTTGCCGATCCTCGCGGTCGCTGGCGCGCTCGCCAGTGGTACCACCATCATCCGTCACGCGCAGGAATTGCGCGTGAAAGAAACCGACCGCATCGCGGCGATCGCGCACAATCTCCGCTCCATGGGCGCGCAAGTGGTTGAGCTGGATGACGGCCTCGAGATTCACGGCCGCGCGCCGCTGCATGGCGCGCGACTTTCGAGCTTCGGCGACCATCGCATCGCCATGGCCTTCGCGGTCGCCGGCATGTTCGCGGAAGGCGAAACCGTGATTCAGGACGTCGGTTGCGTCGCGACTTCCTATCCTGGGTTTGAGAAAATGCTGAACGAGTTCGCGAACCCGAAAGGGTTTCGCACCGCAACGCCGGTGATCAGTTCGCTCGCTCACCCGCGTCATGGCGAATAGCCATATTCGTTAGGCAAATCCCGACGCGATGGAATCTCCGGCTGCTCACCGCATCATCGCGATCGACGGCCCGGCGGCTTCCGGGAAAAGCAGCGTCGCGCGCGAACTCGCGCGCCGTCTCCGCTTTGTGTACGTGAACTCCGGCGCGATGTACCGCGCGATGACCTGGCACGTCCTCGGAAACGGCGTCGCGACGAACGACGTCGGCGCGATCGAACAACTGGCCGAAAAAGCGAACATCACCTGCCATCTGCGCAGCGATGAATCGGTCATGCTGATCGGCGCGGTCGATCCCGAGCCATTCCTGCGGGAGGATCGCGTGAACGAAAATGTCTCCCGGGTCAGCAGCGTGCCGCGCGTGCGCGAAATCATCGTCGAGCGCCTGCGCCGCTACGCGCAGTCTAACGACCTTGTGATGGAAGGCCGCGATATTGGCTCCGTGGTATTTCCTGAGACGCCGTACAAGTTTTACATCGACGCTTCGCCCGACATCCGGGCCAGCCGTCGCGCCGCGCAAGGCCAGCGCGACCGGATCGCCGCGCGCGACCAGGCTGATTCGTCGCGCCGCGCTTCACCGCTCATCATCGCGGAGGATGCGCACGTCATCGACAGCTCTAACCTAACAATAGACGGCGTGGTCGGCGAGATCGTCGGGCGCTTGAAATTGAAAGGCCTAACGATCCCCGCGTGAGTGCCTGGTATGTCATTGGTTACAATTTGGCCCTGCTCATCGCGCGGCTTTTCTTTCGCTATCGCGTCCTTCATCGCGAACGCCTGATTGACCGCGGGCCGGTGATTCTCGCGATGAATCACGAGAGCTATTTCGACCCTCCCCTGGCTGGGATCGCCTGCCGGCGCGCGATCTATTACCTCGCGCGCAAGACTCTCTTAACCGTACCGGTGCTTGGCCCGATCCTGCCCAAGCTCAACGTCATCCCAGTCGATCAGGATGGCGGCGACCGCAGCGCGCTCAAAGCGCTCATCCGCGTGCTGCGCGCGGGACACGGTGTCCTCGTTTTTCCGGAAGGCTCGCGCACGCTCGATGGAAACTTACAGCCCGCGCTCCCGGGCGTGGGTTTCGTCATTGCGAAAACGCTCGCACCCGTGGTGCCGATGCGGATTTTCGGCGCGCATCGGGCGCTTCCACGCGACGGCGGCAAACTGCGCTTCTGCCCGATCACCGTCGTTGTCGGCGAACCCATTCATTTCACCGCCGCCGATCTCGAAGGAAAAGGCCGCGCAGTTTATCAGCAGCTCAGCGATCGGGTGATGAGCGCGATCGCCGCGTTGCAAATTTCGTAAAAGATTGCGACTGCAAATCGCCGACTGATACTCGCTCATGGAATTACCCGCGCCGGCGAACGGATTGAAGCTGATGATCTTCATCGTCGCCGTCTTTGCAGTCGTCGCCCTGTACGGACAGTGGCAACATTTCCATCGCGCGAGCGTCGAGACGGCGCGGATCGTGCCCGCGCCTAACGAGTCGCCCGCGCCTGCAACTCCGTCGCCCTAACGAGTCGCCGCCAGCTTCTGCGCGTAGGCGAGGGTGTCGATCGCGTCGGGAGTTTTGTCGCGCCGAATCGCTTTGATGCGCGGAAAGCGCAGAGCCAGCCCGCTCGCATGTCGCGTGCTCGGTTGAATGGAGTCGAATGCGATCTCGAGAACGATGTTTGGTTTCACCTCGAGATAACGCCCGCGATCGTTCGTGGTGTTGCGGCGAAAATGCTCCGTCAACTCCGCGATCTCGACGTCCGTCAGGCCGCTGTAGGCTTTGCCGATCGGGAGGAGTTGTCCGCTGCTCTCATCGCGCACGGCAAACGTGTAATCGCTCAGAACGTGATTGCGTTTCCCATGGCCCAACTCCGCTGCGATGACGACAACATCGAGCGTGGCCAATTCCTTTTTTAGTTTGAACCACGACATGCCGCGGCGGCCAGGCGTGTATTGGCTCTCGGGATCTTTGATCATGAGCCCTTCGTTCAAACGCCGACGCGCGCTTTGGAACGAGGCTTCGATTTCTTCCGCGGATTTTGCCGGAAAGATTTCTGCGATCTGGAATTGCGGCGGAATCGTTAGGCCACGCAGAAGCTCGCGCCGTTCACGTAGCGGAGATTTGAGCAGAGAGCCGCCGTTTAACCAAAGCAGGTCGAAGGCAACAAACACCACCGGCACATCCGCCGAGGCCGCGGCGAAGAGATCGGCGCCGTCACTCTTGCGCCCGAGACGTTTTTGCAGATCGAAGAAGGTCAGTTTTTTGCCTTGCTCGAAGGCCATGATCTCGCCGTCGAGAATGACTTCGTCGCGCAAAGCCGAAGCGCGCTCCACGAGTTCGTGGAATTGGCCGGTGATGCGCCGCAGGTCGCGCGAGAAAATTTCTACACGCGTCGTGCCGCGATGCAGTTGCGCGCGGATGCCGTCGAACTTGTCTTCGACATAGGTCACATGAGACCCATGGGACTCATCGGCGAAGCGCGCCCAGATCGCTTCCGCGGTTGGCTCCGGGCTCGCGAGCATGCACTTGATCGGCCGGAAGAGTGTCAGCTCGGCGTCGGCCAGGCGCTTCTCGGACGCGAGGCGCGCAGTTTGGCCGATATCGCCGAGGAGCATGTGCGCTTCTTTTATCTCATCTAGCGGCGCGTCGAAGGCGCGGGCGATGGCTTCCTCGACAAGGCCTTCGCGCAAACCGATGCGCAGGTCGCCAGTGAGAATCTTCACGACGTACTGCGCTTCGAGCGGCGAGAGTTTCGTTAGGCGCGCCTGCAGAATTTCGGTTTTGCCGACAGGGCCGCGCGTGCGATGCAGATCGTCGAAAAGAGCGCGCGCTTCGCCTAACGAAAAGGGTTCGGGCACGGTGCGATCTTCGAGCGCTTCGAAAGCGGTTTTGCTCGTGTCGCCGTGACTCGACGAGATTCGGCGCAGTTCCGCTTCGCCGCGCCGGCTCGCGCCGAGGAGCGCGCGATGAATGATCGACCAGCCAGCTTGCACGGTGCGCTGGTCGGTTTGGGCGAACGGTTTTCCGGTGAGGAAGGTGGCGGCGAACGCGAGTTGCTCTGGATTAAGACTGCGCAAGTAGTCGGAGAGGAGCTGGATTTTTTGCAGTTTCGCCGGCGTCGTGGCGATCTGTTCGCCGACATGGGCGAAGGTTTTGAATTCGGAGCTGCTCGTTAGGTTGCGGGATCCCTCGACTTCGCTCGGGATGACGATCGGGGCCGCGGGCGTGGCGGGATTGGCCGTGGGCAAAGTGAGCTCGAGTTGGTTTTGCTGGGTTAGCGCCCAAGCTTCGATGCCGCGATCGCGCAGGTCGCGTGCGAACTCCGCAGCGAATCCGTGCAGGGTGAGCACGCGCGTTGGCTGCACCAATTCGACATAGCGCAAAAGGTCGGTGTAATCGGCGTGATCGGAGAGCGGGAAGGCTGCATCGACCTGGTACCGGTAGATGGAATTCGGCTCGACCGCCCAGCCGCTGATCATGGCGACGCGTTTGTTTTTGATGCGCTGGATCATGCGCGAACGATTCGCGCTCGGCGGACAGATGAGGACTTTCCCTTCGGTCGCGCCCGCGTCGTAGCGCTCGTAGTTGCAGAAGCTCTGGCCAAACTGTTCGTAAATGCGCGTCATGCGAAAGACCGAGCCGTGGAGCATCGGTTGCAGGTTCGCTTCGGCGAGCGAGCAGAGAATTTCCTGCGCTTTGCCTAACGAGTAGCCTAACAATACCGGGGTGGCGCCTTCTTCGAGGGCGTCGCGGCAGAAGGCGACAATTTGTTGCACGACCAGATCGGTCGGCGGCAGACGGTAGCGCGGCAGGCCGTAGGTCGTCTCCATGATGAGGGTGTCGGCTTGCTGCCATTCCGTCGCCTCGGCGGAGCGGCCGGGCCGGAGCTTAAAATCTCCGGTGTAAAGGAGTGAGCCGGCCTCCGTGCGGAGGAAAAATTGCGCGGAACCGAAAATGTGGCCGGCGGGAAAAAGCGTGACCTCCAGACCACGCACCTGCGTTGTTTTACGAAAGGCGAGAATGTGTTCGTTACGTTTGCCGGGCAGCCGCGCCTGCATCAAGCGCGCGGTCCGTTCCGAGACAATAATCTCCTCGTGCGCCGCGATGTGATCGCTGTGCGCGTGCGAGACGAAGGCAAACGGCTTCGCGTCCCAGGGATCCAGCCAGATGTTTTCGTTAGGCAAATAAACGCCACGCTCGTAATGGACTCGGATCACGCGCGGAAAATAACCGCGCTCGGAAGAGGCGCCAACCGGCCGGCCGCCTAACGAACCGAGCGAACCCGTCCTTGATTGACACTCGAACGCTCCTCTCGTTTCCTGCTCGCATCGTGAAGCGCGCGCTGGCCTTTCTCTATTTCATTTTGGCCGGCTGCGCCGGTGTGCCGCCGAAGCCGCACCAGGTCCCGAATCCGCAGCCGCTGCCGGTCGCGCTCGATCGTGATTTTTCGTTTCGCAAAACGATTCAGTATTATCTCGAACCCTTCCCGAAACAGATCGCCAAACTTGACGAGTCCGTGGGCTTCGAGCGCTCTTACCGCGTCTTCGGCGCGATCACGGCCCTAGACCAGCGCGACCGCTTCGGGAATTATTACACCTTCTTCTGGCGCGCCCAGCACCGCGCCGACGTCACCGTGCGTTTGGAATATCGGCAGGAAAAAACGCACGCCTTCACCCAGGCGCGCGAGGTTTTTCAATCTCAGGCGCGCGGCACTAACCGCACGGTCTTTGCGATCATCGGCGACGATTATGCAAACGATGGGCGAGTCATCGCGTGGCGCGCTTCACTCATCGTGGATGGCCGTGTCGTGGCCATTAACAAATCTTATCTCTGGGAATAACGAAGCCGCGAGCGACGGTTGGCGTCCGAGCGATCGCGCGCGACGGACTATCCAAGAGCCGCGACGTTAGGCTGGTTGACAGTGTTTCGGCGAAAAATTACCTTTCCGTAGTGGTGGAATCTTCGATTCAAGTGGGCGTCAAAGGCCCCGCGGTCTGGGTGCGCGTCGCCGGGCGCGGGAGTTTCCTGAACAGCGGCGGGCTGAAAGAATTCGGTCGCGCCATGGTGGAGAAGGGTTATCGCGAGTTCGTCATCGATCTGCAGGATTGCGTGATGATGGATTCCACTTTCATGGGAACGCTGGCGGGAATGGCTTTGCGCCTGAAGGAACTCGGGCAGGGACGCCTCCACGTGGTGCACTGCAACCCGCGCAGCCACGATCTTCTCTCGGGGCTCGGGCTCGACCAAATTTTCGACATTCACACGAATGGCACCACTGCGCCGCAATGCAGTCTGCTCGGGAAAGATGGCCCGGCGACTGCGGCGGAAACGCAAAAGCGCGAGCAAGCCGGGACGATGCTGGCCGCGCACGAGGCGCTCTGCGAGGCGGCGCCGGAAAATCTCACTCGGTTCAAAGACGTTCTCGAATACCTCAAGCAAGATCTCCATCAAGAGAACCCCGTCGCGTAGCTCGACGGCTCCATGCGTTTTCTTCTCTTTGGGCTGCTTGTCGGCGCGCTCGTCGGCTGGCTCATCACCTACCAGCGACAGCGCAATCACATTCGGCAGCTCGAGCGTTCGAAGGAAGAACTGCAGGTCGAGGAAACGCTGGTCTTCGATTTTCTGCACGGACTTGGCGAAGCTTTTCGCGATGTTATTCGGCCGCATGATCTGCACCGGCTGATCGTCGAAAGCTCGACCCGCATTCTCGACGCGCATGGCGGCGCGCTTTACCTCGCCGATCGCAGCGGACTCAGGCTGGTGCCGGCTTTTATCTCGAAGGGTTGTCCGCCGTTGATCGACATTCCGGACCGGATTTTACAACAAGCCGCTGCGACTCCGGTCGCGCTCGACAGTTATCTGCGCGCACACTCGATCAATGCGGGCGAAGGATTGGTCGGCCGCATCTGGAAAAGCGGCGAGGCGCTTCTGTTGCAAGACCTGGCCGATGCGCCGGAGCTGTCGAAACTCCGCGAGTCGGCGCTCGGAACTTCGTCCGTTATGGTGACTCCACTGCTTTACGGCCGGCAAAATATGGGCGTTCTCGCGGTCGCAAATGGCCCGATGAGCGCATCCTTTACCGCGAGCGATTTCACTGTTTTCAAATCCATCTCCGAGCAATCCGCTTTCGCGCTTTACAACGCGATCGTGTATTCGGAAGCAAACGAGAAAAAACGGCTCGATCACGATCTGCAGATCGCGCGCGACATTCAGCGCATTCTTCTGCCGTCGGAAGCGCCCGAGACCAAAGGCTTTCAGATCGCGGGCATAAACATTCCGGCGCGCCAGGTCAGCGGCGATTACTTCGACTACATCCAGGTGGATCAAGACCGGCTCGGCGTAGTCATCGCGGACGTATCCGGGAAAGGCGTGCCGGCTTCGCTCATCATGGCCATCTGCCGGAGCGCGCTACGCGCCGAAGCGCGTGGCAGCCTCTCGCCGGCGGACGTGCTGCGGAAGGTGAACCGCCAGCTCTATCCCGACATTAAAGAGGACATGTTCATCAGCATGGCCTACCTGATTCTCGACCACAAAAACGCCACCGCCACGCTCTCTCGCGGCGGTCACGACGCGCCGTTACTCTACCGCGCTGCGACGGGCGAAGTGACCACGCTCAAGCCTCCGGGAATGGCTCTCGGCATTGACAGTGGAGACGTGTTCGATAGGATTGCTGCCGACATTTCCGTCCCCTTGGAGACCGACGATTGCCTCCTCCTTTACACGGACGGCGTCACGGAAATGCTCGACGCGAATGGCGACGAATTCGGGCCGGAACGCATGGTGCGCTCGCTCCAGGCGAGCGCGCGGGAAGGAGCCGCGGAAGTCATCGCCCGCCTAACGAGCGATGCCCGGACTTTCGCCGGCGGGCATCCGCAGAACGACGACATCACTTTAATTGTAGTCCGCAAGACATGAAGAACACTGAAGCCGAACCGCGCAAAATCGACGTGACTGACGGCGACGCGCCTAACGATAACGCCCCCGCCGCGCCTGAGCGTGATGACGCCAGCGCTGCGGTTTCGAACGACACGCTACTGACCGATCTCGACCGCTTCCGCGACCTCGCCCTGCGCGCGCAAGCCGATCTGGAGAATTTCAAAAAAAGAGCCGCGCGCGAGAAGGAGGACGCGATCAAGTATGCCAACAGCTCGCTCCTCGAACGGCTGATCGCGATCGTGGATAATTTCGAGCTCGGCCTTTCCGCCGCGCGCACCGAAAGCGCGCAGTCCCCCATTCTCTCCGGCATGGGCATGGTCCTGAAACAACTGACCGATTTCCTGGCCGACAACGGCCTCCAGCCGATCGCAGCCGAGGGGCAAAAATTCGATCCCAATTTACACGAAGCCATCGCGCACGAAGCGAGCGCAAGCGTGCCGGAAGGCAACGTCGTTAGGCAAATGCGCCGTGGTTACAAGCTGAGGGACCGGCTGCTGCGGCCTTCTACAGTGGTCGTTTCAAGCGGTCGCGGAAAATGATGACCACGAAAAGAGATTATTACGAGGTGCTGAGCGTCGAGCGCACTGCGAGCGGAGAGGAAATCAAACGCTCCTACCGCAAGCTCGCGGTCAAATTTCATCCGGACAAAAATCCCGGCGACGGTGCGGCGGAGGAAAAGTTCAAGGAACTCGGTGAAGCCTACGACGTCCTGATGGACGAGCAGAAGCGCGCGGCTTACGACCGTTACGGTCACGCGGCGTTTGCGCAGGGCGGCATGGGTGGCGCACGCGGCGGCTTTCACGATCCGTTCGATATTTTTCGCGAAGTTTTCAGCGGCGGTGGTGGTGGAGCCGGAATCTTCGAAACGTTTTTCGGCGGCGGTGGGCAGAGCAGCCGCGACGGCACGCAGCGCGGTTCCGACCTCCGCTATGACATGCAGATCACGCTCGAAGAAGCGGCCTTCGGCGTGGAAAAAGAAATCGAAGTGCGCAAACTCGATCTCTGCGAAAAATGCGAGGGCAGCGGAGCGGCTCCCGGTTCCCGCGCCGTCACCTGCACCACCTGTCATGGACGCGGGCAAGTCATCAGCTCGCGTGGATTTTTTCAAGTCTCGCAAACGTGTCCGCGTTGTCGCGGCTTGGGCGAGATCATCGAGAAGCCGTGCCGCGTTTGCGAAGGTGAAGGCCGTGTCGAAAAAACCAGCCGGATCAAAATCAAAATTCCCGCGGGTATCGCGCACGGCTCGCGCTTGCGTTCTTCGCGTAACGGCGAGGCCGGCGTGCGCGGCGGCGAACAAGGCGACCTTTACGTCGTTGTCCATTTGCAGGAGCACGCGATTTTTCAACGCGAGGACGACAACCTTTTCTGCGAAGTGCCGATCTCGTTTCCGATCGCGGCGTTGGGCGGCGAAGTTCCCGTGCCGACACTGGAAGGAAAAGCGAGTCTCAAAGTTCCCGCGGGCACGCAGAGCGGGCAGAGTTTCAAGCTGCGCGGCAAAGGCATCGTGCAGGTCAACGGCCGCGAGCGCGGCGATCTTTTTGCGCGCTTGCTCGTGGAGGTGCCAACCGATCTCAACTCCGAGCAACGTCAAAAGCTCGACGAATTCGCCGCGCTTTGCGGCGAGGAAAACAGTCCGCTGCACAAAAGTTTCTTCGATCGCGCGAAAGATTTCTTTCGTTAGGCAAGCGCGGAAAATTTCTCCTATTCCCGGGCTGCTTTTGCTGCAAATTTACCGCCATGGACGAGAAGAAAAAAATCACGCGCAAGCAGATGGTCGATTTGTTAAACGAAGATCTGGCTCGCGAATACCAGGCGATCATTGCCTACATCATTTACAGCCAGACGCTTAAGGGCGCGCAATATAATCACATCGCCGATGAGCTAAAAAAGCATGCGGGCGAGGAACTTTCCCACGCGCTCAAGATCGCCAAGCAGATCGACTACCTTAATGGCTCGCCGACGAACAAGCCGAAGGAAGTCAAAGTCTCCGAGAAAGCGGAAGAGATGCTCCGGTTCGATCTCGAAAACGAGCGCGTGACCCTAACGAACTATCGCCAGCGTATTCGCCAGGCTGACGCGATGGGCGAGTTCGCGCTCGGCGAAGTGCTACGCGAAATCATCGCCCAAGAACAGGAGCATTTGCAGGACCTGGCCGACGCTCTCGGCATCGACACGCCCAAGATCGAAGGCTAACGCGCGACGCATCTGCCTAACGAGGGAAATTCTCGCACCGGCTTTCCTTCCGCCTCGCGGCATGCATCGGTTTTATCTTTCGCCTAACGAATGGTCATCCGCCACCCTGAGCGGAGCCGAAGCGCATCATGCTCGCAACGTTCTCCGTCTTGCGCCCGGCGCCCGCCTCACCGTTTTCGACGGCCACGGCCGGGAAGCGATCGCCGAAGTAACCGCGCTCGGTGCCGGCGCGGTGCAGCTGCGTCTCGTCCAAGTCACCGAGACTCCGCCGCTTCGCTGCCGCCTCACACTCGCGCAGGCCATCCCGAAAAGAAAAAACATGGACCTGATCGTGCAGAAAGCGGTCGAGATTGGAGCAGCCGAAATCTTTCCGCTTCTCTCCACGCGCACGGTAATTCAACTCGATCCCGAGAGTGCCGCACAGAAACAGGCAAAGTGGCAAACCGTCGCCCTGGAGGCCGCGAAACAATGCGGCCAGAATTGGCTTCCCCAGGTGCATCTCCCACAAACGGCAGACGAGTTCTTTAAACTGCCGTCCGCCGGTTTCGACCTGCGATTGATCGGCTCGCTGCAGCCGGGCGCGCGCCACCTGAAGCAGGTTCTCGCCGAACAAGCGCGCCAGCCTGCAAGCGTGCTCATGATGATCGGGCCCGAAGGAGACTTTACTCCAGCGGAGATCGCTCTCGCCCGCTCGCACGGCTGCGTCCCTCTGACGCTCGGACCGATTATCCTGCGCGTGGAAACGGCAGCGATCTATTGCCTGAGTATTCTTTCCTACGAGCTTCTCTGACGAATCCGCCTAACGACGCTTTGCACGGCCGCCGCGCGCGGCCTTACCCTTCCGCGCTGTTTTCTTCGCCGGCCGTGCCACCTTCTTCGCGGTGTGCACGGTTCGCTTAGCCGTACGTGAAGCCTTCTTTGCCGCGCGTCCGACCACCTTTTTCGCGGAAGCGGTCTTCTTCATCGCGCGCGTAGAAGCAGGGGCTTTGCCCTTGGATTTTCCCCGGGAAGCGGGAGACGCTTTGGCTGAGCGGACAGCCTTAACGACACGTTTGGCCGCCGGCAAAACCTTGCCCGCAGTTTTGACCGCGGTCTTCGCGCCACTCGCCGCCTTCCGCGCACCGCGCTCGATGTCGGGCATGATCGGTTTTCCGCTCTCCGACCTTTTACCCAGAACAGCGCCGACAACGCCGCCGATAATTGCGCCGATCGGTCCGGCGACCGCTCCCACGACAGCCCCGGTGGCAGCTCCAGCGGCGGATTTCGTAACGGGCGGGATGTCGATGGTTTCGTCAGAACCGGGAACGTTTTTTGATGCGGGCGGATTGTTTTCCATAAGATGTTTCTACAGTTTCAGGCGCGTCATTGCGCCGTCATGAAAAGATTCGCGAGACGACCGCAAGCCGGTTGGCTTTTCCGCCTAACGACGCAAAAAACGCCCCGGTTTCCCGGGGCGTTTTCGAAAATTGCAAATTCGTTAGGCCGTTTAGCGTCCGCGGCGACCGCCACCGCCGTTATCGCGGCGTCCGCCACCACCACCACTGCCGCCGCCGCCGTATCCTCCTCCGCCACCACCGTAGCCGCCGCCACCACCGCCATAGCCGCCCCCGCCGCCGCCGTAGCCACGAGCTCCGCCGCCTCCGCCTCCGCCGCCACCCGGGCGCGCTTCACGCGGCCGCGCCTCGTTCACAGTCAGCGGCCGGCCTTCCACGGTCTTGCCGTTGAATTCCGTGATCGCTTTTTGCGCGTCCGCTTCATTGCTCATAGTAACAAAGGCAAAGCCACGGGATTTCCCAGTGAATTTGTCCTGCATGAGGGTGACTTCCGAGACCGCGCCCGCCTGGGCGAAAAGGTCCTGGAGATCGGTTTCGGTGGTGTTGAAGGAAAGATTTCCTACGTATAATTTCGTGCCCATCTGAGTCTATTCTTTTAGCGAAACGCCGCCCGGTCACTGTTCCCGCTCATCGGATTTCAAATCGTCACTGAACAAACTCAACTGCCGATCCACCAACTTCGCGAGCCGCTATTTCTGGCGGCTATGTAAAGTTGTTTGCCGGATGACGCAAGCGGAATAACCGATGCCCGTGCCGCGCCGCCAGCCTGCGCTTTCGTGGGCGTTTCCGGGGAAGTGTTGGTGTAAATGCGGGATTAAAGTGGCAGAATTGAGAGCATGCCCGACTCCTTGAAAACGCAATCTCCCACGCAATTCGCGCGCGTGGCAGTGGTGGCGGCTGGCATGGTGAGTCCGCTCGGGCGCGGCCTCTCGGAAACACTCGCCTCGCTGCGAACGGCGCGTGATTGTGTTTCACGGGTGACTCGTTTTTCGGTGGAGCGGTGCCGCTGCACGACTGCGGGACAGGTGGCGGATTCCTGGCTTGAGGACGCTTTGCCTAACGATCGCAAATCTCGCCGTCTCCATCGCGTTTCACGCATGGTCATTCAGGCTTTGCGGGAGTTGCGAGAGCAGGCGCCGGAGTTTAGGCCGGAGTTAACTGTCGTCGGCACGACGAGCGGTGGGATGAGTTTCGGCGAAAGATATTATCGCGCTTTGCAGGGACCCAATGCGCGCGCGCGGAAGATTCCCGAATGGATCGCAAACTACCCGCCACAAAAACCGATGGTGGACGCGCTCGAAGCCTGCGGCCTCGAATCTCCCTGTCAGGTTATCGCCAACGCCTGTGCTTCCGGCACCAACGCGATCGGGGTGGCTTTCGAGTGTATCCGCTCGGGGCGTTATGAACGCATTCTCACCGGTGGCTATGACGCTTTGGCGGAGTTGGTTTTCGTCGGCTTCGATTCCCTCCAAGCTTCAACGCCGGACAAGTGCCGCCCGTTCGATGGGGCGCGAAGCGGTCTCGTTCTTGGAGAAGGCGCGGCGCTTCTGGCGCTAGAAAATCTTGCGACGGCGGAAGCGCGCGGCGCCGAAATCCTGGGCGAGGTTGTCGGCTATGGTCTCTCCACCGACAACCACCACCTCACCCAACCACATCCATCCGGCATCGGGCCGCGCCAGGCGATGGAGCGTGCGCTTGCGAGCGCGCAGCTGGAAGCGCGCGCGGTCGATTACATCAACGCGCACGGGACAGCGACACCGTTCAATGACGCCGCGGAAGGTCGCGCCATCGCGGAACTATTCCATCGCGTGCCGGTAAGCTCGACCAAGGGAATGATGGGCCACTCGTTAGGCGCGGCGGGCGCGATTGAAGCGGTCATCACGCTGCTCGCGCTGCGTCACGGCTTCCTACCGGCAAATATTAACTTCCGCGCGCCTGATCCCGAGCTCGCGCTCGACATCGTGGCGAACGCGCCGCGCGCGACCGCGCCGCGGGTTGCGCTTTCAAATTCGTTCGGGTTCGGCGGCACCAATGCGAGTATCGCGCTCGCCGCGCGCGCGTGATGAGCACGCGAATCGCCGGCCTCGGATGGGTCACTCCACTCGGCAGCAACATGGAAGACGTTTGGCAGAAGCTGCGCGCCGGAGAGGAGGCGGAAGCGTCCTCGTTAGGCGAAGGACCCGGAGAAAAACAAGCGTGGGCTTTCCGCGTCGCGCCGGACTTCATCGCCGAAGCCGCGCGTCATCCGCGGCTCCGGCGTTCGAGCGCGATCTCGCGCTTTGCCGTGGTCGCGGGTTTGGCCGCGCTGCGCGATGCCGGCCTCGAGTTGGATGCCGCGGCCGCCGCTCGGACCGCGCTGGTTTTTGCGATCTCGAACGGCGGCGTGATTTACACCAAACGCTTCTTTCACGAGATCGTGAAATTGGGCGCGCAGGCGGCAAGTCCGCTGCTTTTTCCCGAGACCGTTTTCAACGCGCCGGCCAGTCACCTCGCCGCGATTCTCGGGATCACAGGCGCGAGTTATACCCTGGTCGGCGATGGCGCCGTGGGAGTTCTCGCGCTGCAAATGGCGGAGGATTTAATGGCCAACCCGGAGCTGGATCGCTGCCTCGTCGTTGGCGCGGAAGAGGTGGATTGGCTGCTTTGCGATGCCTATCGCCGCTGGCGTCTCTTGCGCGCGCAGCCGCCGATCGAGCCTTTCGCGCAGCCCGCGCACGGCACCGTACTCAGCGAAGGTGCGGGCGCGGTGGTGCTGGGGCGGACGGGCGCGGTGGCGCTTGAGCGGATTCATCCCGGCGGGAATTTTTCGCGTCAGCGCGAACTCGTTAGGCATCTCGACGAAATCGGGCGCGAGCTCGCGGCCAAAGGGCCGACAGATGTTTTGCTGGCGAGCGCGAATGGAACTTTCGTGGATGCGGCGGAAAAGAGCATGGCCGCACGGCATTTTCCCGAGGCGACGATCTACACGGCGAAGCCGTCGTTAGGCGAAAGCGTTGCCGCGGGAGGAATTTGGCAGGTAATCTGCGCGGCGCAGGCGCTGCGACGGCGGGAATTGCCGCCATTGTTAGGCGTGCCGTCGGATTTCGGCCTAACGAGTAGGAAAAGCGACTGGACCCGCGCCGTCGTTACGGTTTGCGGAATGAACCAGCAGGTCGCAGCTCTTTCGCTCCGCGTCTAGTCCGCGCGCGGAGTCGATTCAAATGCGTGCGCCGCCGGGGGTTTTACGCTTTGCAACGCTTCTCGCGCGCTCTTACCTTCGACCTCCCGCGATGCGCCCGCCGGTCTTTCTGCTTCTTTTGCTTCTTGCACCGTGCTCCGCGATGGCGGAACCGCTCAAAGGTCCTGGCTCGCTCCCGGTCGAAATAAATTCAACAGGTCAGACCACCTACGAAAACGGTCTCGCCACCGCTCGGGATAACGTTTCGATTCACTTCGGCGACACCGATATTTATTCCGACTTCGCGCAATACGATTCGGCGAAACGCTCGCTCTTCCTCAAGGGCAACGTGCGCATTTACCGAGGCATTTCTCTCTACATCGGCAAAGAAGCGGTTTACAACCTCGACACCAAAGCGATCCAAGCGCACGACATGCGATCGGGCACTTTCCCTTACCTCGTTGCGGGCGAGAACATCGAGAGCGCTTCGGACGCAGAATATAAAATCCAGCACGGCAGCTTCACGACCGACGACGTGGCACAGCCGGATTTTCAGTTGAAGGCGACCGGCGCGCGAATTTATCCGGATGATCGAGTCATTTTTCGCAACGTCACTCTCTACGTCGGGAAAGTGCCGATCTTTTGGATGCCCTATCTCTACCAACCGCTCGACCAATCGTTCAGCTACGCCATCGCCCCGGCTTATCTGAGTTCGTGGGGACCCTCACTTCTGGGCAAGATCACTTTCCCGATCGGCGAAAAAATCAGCGCCACCGTGCGCCTCGATTATCGCAGTCGCCGCGGCGAAGCGATCGGCTTCGACTCGATTATCCACTACGGCAAAAACGACACGAGCGACGCGAAGATCAATACTTACTATCTGCAGGATCAAAATCCGAACTTAAACCAGGCGTCTGTGCCACGCGGAGGGATTCCCACAGCCCGCTATCGTTTTACTCTCAGGGATCGCACCAGACTCACCGACGATCTTGAGGTCACGGCCGACATCACGAAACTGAGCGATGCCTTTCTGCTGCAGGATTTTTTTATTGGGGAATCGCGGGTCGATCCGCAACCCGATAGTAATGTCGCCGTCACGCTGTCGGGTGATAACTACACTCTTACTGGCTACGCCCGGTATCAGTTGAACTCGTTTTTCGAAACGACCGAGCGCCTCCCGGAAATCGACTTCGATCTCAAACGCCAACCGCTTTTCGGAGGTCCCATTTTTTACGAAGGCGAAACGAGCGCGGCCCAGCTACACCGCAACTTCCCCACGGGCTCGGTCTTTCAGGATTACAGCGTTTTTCGCGTCGATACTTTTCATCAGCTGACGTATCCCGGCACTTACTTTGGCTGGCTTTCTCTCGTGCCCCGCATTGGGTTTCGCGAAACTTACTACAGCCAGACGCGCGACCTCGGGAAAACGATCTTCCCCATCACTCCGTCCGATCCGCTCGCGCCGGAATTCCCAATCGATAATCCGACGACCGCCACGACCGGCACGGGCGCCAATCCGCTGTTTCTTGGTGGCGAAACCTTTCGCAGCGTTTTCAATGCGGGCTTGGAAGCATCCTTCAAAGTCTCGCGCGAATGGGAGCAGGTGCAGACCCGCGCCTTGGGTTTGGATGGCCTGCGCCACATCGTTCAGCCGTACTTCAATTTTTCCTACGTCTCGAATCCCACGGCCAATCCATTGTCGATTTTGCAGTTCGATCGCTTTCAGCCTTCGACCAAACTCGAGCCGCTCGACTTCCCGCAATACACCTCGATCGATTCCCTCGATAACTGGACAATCGCCCGTCTCGGCGTCCGCAATCGGCTGCAAACTCGGCGTGATGATTACACCGTGAGCTGGCTCGAACTCGACACCTACTTTGATGTCAACATCGACAACCCTTTCGATCGCACGCAATTCTCCAACGTTTTCAACAAACTCGCTTTCACGCCGGTGCCTTGGGCGACGCTGGAGATCGATTCGCAAATCCCGCTGCTCGATAAAGGCTTTACGGAAGTGGACACGAGCATTCGCTTCCAACCGAGCGCGAATACGCAGTTCACCATCGGGCACCGCTATCTGAACAACAATCCGTTCTTCCTCAACAGCAGCCTCTATACGATCGGCGGCTACTACCGCATCAACGATAACTGGGGCGTCGGCGCGACCGAGCAGTATGAAGCCACCACCCACGTCCTCGAGCAGCAGCGTTATGAAGTTTATCGCGACCTAAGCAGTTGGGTCGCTTCGGTCGGCGGGATCATTCGCGACAACGGCGGCGTGAAGGAATACGGCGTCCTTCTCACCTTCACGCTGAAGGCTTTTCCCAAACTCAATTTCGATTTGAATTTCGATCCCGCGGGCACCAATCAAACGCAGTAGAGAAAGCGGACCTCCAGGCAAACTCCAACGCTAGAATTCCAATTTGATGGATCTCTCAATCATCGGTTCCGGTTATGTCGGCCTCGTCACTGGGGCCTGTTTCGCCGATGTCGGGCACAATGTTATTTGCGTCGATAACGACCCGCGCAAAGTCGAGTCGCTGCAGGCCGGGAAGGTTCCAATTTACGAGCCGGGCTTGGAAGAAATCATTCACCGCAACGTTTCCGCGCAACGCCTCCGCTTTACCGGCAGCATCAAAGAAGGAGTCGATGGCGGGCAAGTCGTCTTCATTGCCGTCCCCACCCCGCAGGACGCCGATGGCAGCGTCGATCTGAGCTTCATCGAAAAAGTCGCGCGCGAAATCGCCGGGGTGCTGAGCGATTATCGCGTCATCGTCGATAAGAGCACGGTGCCGGTGAAGACCGGCGAAAAAGTCGCCGAGTCGATCAAGCGCTACAACAAACACGGCGCGGAATTCGACGTCGTGAGCAATCCAGAATTTCTGCGCGAAGGCTGCGCCGTAGCGGATTTGATGAAGCCCGATCGCATCGTCATCGGCGCGCAAAGCGAACGTGCGATCGACGTCATGAAAAAGGTTTACGAGCCGTTCATGGCGCCGATTCTCGTGACCGACATCAACAGCGCAGAGTTGATCAAGCACGCCGCCAACTCGTTTCTCGCGCTCAAGATTTCCTACATCAACGCTGTCTCCGCGATCTGCGAAGCCAGCGGCGCCGACATCGAAAAAGTGGCCGACGGCATCGGGATGGATCGGCGCATCGGGCGCAACTTCCTCAACGCCGGCATCGGCTACGGCGGCTCCTGCTTTCCTAAGGACATCGCGGCCTTCATCACCATCAGCGAACAACTCGGCGTGCCGTTCGACTTGCTGAAGGAAGTGCAGCGGATCAACGCGCGGCAGAAAGATCGCTTCCTCAAAACGGTGCGCGACGCTCTCTGGGTTTTGCGCGACAAAAAAATCGCAGTCTGGGGTCTCACCTTCAAACCCGATACCGATGACATTCGCTCTTCCGTCGCGATCGATCTCGTCGCCGACATGCTGCGCGAAGGCGCCAAAGTCTCGGCCTACGATCCAAAGGGAATGGAAAAGGCGCGCGTTCTAAAATCACTCGAAGGCGCCCGCCTAACGAATAGCGCGATGGAGGCGTTGGAAGATGCGGAAGCGCTCATCATTGCGACGGAGTGGGCCGAGTTTGGCAACGCGGACCTCGCCGCGGTAAAAGCGAAAATGCACACCCCGATGATCTTCGACGGGCGCAACCTTTTCGATCCGGAAACGATGCGAAAACTTGGGTTTCATTACACTTCGATTGGCCGTCCGCAGGCGAAATAGCCTAACGAAATCCAAAAAATGTCCCGCATGAGACGCGCCCAACAGGGTGTTATCCCGAGCGGAGCGAGGGACCCCGCTCTTGCCTAACGACGTCGGCGAAGCGCCGGCGGGCTCCCTCGCTTCGCTCGAGATGACAAAGCGGCGTCGCGCCACTCGTCGCCTAACGATGAAAACATCCCGCTCCCTCGCGCTCGCCGCCTTGCGTCGCTGGCGAGCCGGCACGGAATTCGCCAATAAAATAGTGGCCCTCACGTTCGCCGACAGCGGCCTCCGCGCCGTCGATCGCGCGTTTGCGCTCGAGCTTTTCTACGGTGTCCTGCGCAATCTCACCTTGCTCGATTTCTGGATCGCGCAAGTGCGCGACACGCCCATCGACCCTCACTCGCGCGATATTCTGCGACTTGGCCTTTACCAAATTTTGCTCATCGAAACCGCTGCCCATGCCGCCGTTTTCGAAACGGTCGAGCTGGCGGCGAAACGCACACGCCCGCTCGTAAACGCGCTCCTGCGCCGCGCGCTGCGCGAAAAAGTTCGCCTAACGAATCTGGCAGAGGAACAGCCGGACGCGGTCCGCTATTCCGAGCCGGAATTCCTCGTAGAAAAATGGCGCCAGCACTTCGGACCCGAGGCCGCGCGGGAGTTTTGCCAATGGAATAACAAGCCCGCGCAATCGTATGCGCGCATCAACTCACTGAAAATCACCGCCGCAGATTTTCTCGCGAAATATCCGACCAGCGCGCCGGTGACCACGCGCCCGCTTTTTGTTAGGCTGCCCGATCCCGCGTCGGCGCTGGCGGGCGGCGACTGCTACATGCAGGATCCGGGCACGACGCTCGCCTGCGATCTGCTAGACCCGCAGCCTAACGAATCGATTTTGGATGCCTGCGCCGCGCCTGGTGGCAAATCGGCATATCTCGCGGCCCTGTTGGAGAATCAGGGTTCGCTCACAGCCGTCGATCGCGCCGGAGACAGGCTCGACCGTTTGCGCGGCAATCTCGTTAGGCTGGGCGTTCACAACACCACCGTGATGGGCCATGGTTGGCTTGAGAGCGAGTTCCCTGTTCGCGATCGGTTCTTCGACAAAATTTTGCTCGACGCACCCTGCAGCAACACCGGTGTGATGCGCCGTCGCGTCGATGTCCGCTGGCGGCTGCGGCCTAACGACTTCGTGAAAATGCCGGCGCAACAGCTCGCTCTTCTGGATCACCTCGCGCCGCTTCTCAATCCGGGAGGCTCGTTAGTTTACAGCACCTGCAGCCTTGAACCCGAGGAGAACGAAGACGTCGTGGGGGAGTTCTTGCGCGGGCATCCTTCGTTTCGCCTAACGAACACGCTAAAAAGCCTGCCCTGGCGCGACGGCTTCGACGGCGCTTTCGCCGCCCGTTTGCAACACTCGTCCACGGTGGAATGATAACCGCCTATGCAAGACGCCCGCTACGACAAGCTCGCTTCCCTCCTCGTCAATTATTCCACCAGCCTACAGCGCGGGGAAAAGGTCTTGCTCGAGTCGTTCGATGCGCCCGAAGAGATGACGATCGCGCTCATCCGTGCCGCACGACAGGCGGGCGCGATTCCATTCTCGCAAATCCAACGGGCGCGCGTGAGCCGCGAGCTGGCGCTGGGCGCGGAGGAAAAACAACTCGATCTCGCTGCCGCGCACGAGCTAACGCGGATGAAAAAAATGGACGCTTACATCGCCGTCCGGGGCAGCAATAACATCAGCGAGCTGGCGGACGTACCGATCGATCGCCTGAAGCTGGTCGCGAAAAAAATGCGCGGCGTGCAGGATCAGCGCGTGCAGAAAACGAAGTGGGTCGTCCTGCGCTGGCCGACCCCGGCCATGGCGCAACTCGCGGGCATGAGCACCGAAGCCTTCGAGGACTTTTTCTTCAAAGTCTGCACGCTCGATTACCGCAAACTGCAACCGGGAATGAAGGCGCTGAAAGCGCTCATGGAGAAGACGGACAAGGTCCAGATCAAAGGTCCGGGCACGGACTTGCGCTTTAGCATCAAAGGAATTTCCGCGATCATTTGCGGCGGCGATCGCAACATTCCCGACGGCGAGGTCTTCAGTTGTCCGGTGAAAAATTCCGTGCAGGGACACGTTACCTTCAACGCACCGAGTATTTATCAGAGCACCGGTTTCGACAACATCCGGCTCGATTTTCGCGACGGCAAAATCGTCGAGGCGACGAGCAACCAGACGAAAAAGCTGAACGACATTCTCGATTCCGATGCCGGCGCGCGTTACATCGGCGAGTTCTCGTTAGGCTGCAATCCCTTCATTCGCGAGCCAATGCGCGACATCCTTTTCGACGAGAAGATCGCCGGCTCGTTTCACTTCACGCCTGGACAAGCCTACCAGGAAGCGGACAACGGCAATCGCAGCCAGGTCCACTGGGACATGGTCTCGATCCAGCGCAAAGAATATGGCGGCGGCGAAGTTTACTGCGACGACAAACTCGTTAGGCAGGATGGAGAATTCCTGCCCAAGGCGCTGCAGTCGCTGAACTGGACAAAGTTCAAGTAGCAGCCGCAGCGCGGTCGCGATTCGGTTTGTCATCCTGAGCCGGCGCAGCGCGACGCAGGATGACAAATGGGCGCGCAACGGAGCGGTGGCGCGGGCAGTTCCAAGCCAGCGTGAAACCAATCCTTCCGCGCCTAACCGCACGGAAACTATTCGTTAGGCGCGCCGGCCGGTCCCGAGCGGGTTGAGCTGGATCATTCCGATCTCATTGTTCGCGCTCAACTGCACATTGCCGATCTCGAAGACGGGCGCGCCCTCGATCGAGCTCGGGCCGGCGCCCGGCAATTGCACGGCGACGTTCTTCGAAGTCGAGTTCAACACCACGGAGGCGATCTCGAAGGCGGGGGAGAATTCAACCGTGGCGATCTGGAACGATGCGGTCATCAGCACCGAAGCCTGGTCCTGCTGAGTTGGGGTCAACTGCACGGGCGAGGCCGCGGCGCTGGAGATGAGCTGGAGGCCCGAGATTTCGAAACTCGGTGTGGTGACCGGCGTGGGACGCTGCGACGACGACGGCGTGAGCCGGACTGTTCCCAAGGCTGCACCGGCGCCGAGCTGCACGCTCGCGAGCTCGAAAGTCACCTGCAAATTCATCGCCGGTTGCGGCTGCGCGGAAGGCGCCAGACGCATCGACACGATTTTCGAAATGGGCTTGAGCTGAAGCGTGCCCATCTTGAAATTTGGGGTCAATTGGAGAGACGCGATCTCGAGGGAGAAGGTCAGCTGGACCGCGGTCTGCAGATTCCCAGCCGATTGCGCGGGGGTGGGAGCGGGAGCGCCCTGACCTCCTGCGGGAGCAGCGGGACGCGGTGTATTGATGGCGGTGATGGGAGTCGATTCAGGCATGGTAGCAGGAGTGGTTAACGCGGGCGTGGTTGGTTTAGTGGTGGTGATCTTAGAAGTAAAGGAGGGACTTTCAACGTTAGACTGCGGCGTCGCATGAGTGCCGGCGATGGCTGCGATCGCAGCCTTTTCGGGCTCGATGCGCGCGGGCGCCTGCGGTCCCGGCTTCGAGTCGGGCGTTTTAGGTGCAATTACTTCCGGCACTGGAGCAGCAGCGGTGAGTTTTGGAACCGGCTGCCCTTGGCCGACTGGTTCTTCGCGCGGTAAAGAAGGAACGATCGGAGGAACAACAGGCGGTTTTTCCTGCGCGGCCACAACCGGCTTCATCGGTTCGACGGCCGGCGGTTTTGGCTGAGCGAGAATGGCGGGCGGTGCCGTCGCAGCCGCTCGCGCGGGCATCGGAGCAAGAATGGGCGGGATCGCGACGGGAACTGGCGCAGACTTGGGCGCGCCGCCGAGTGAAACTTCCTTTGCGTCGCGCAACGGCGTCGTGGGCGCGACCACTGGCGTCTGAGGTTGGTTAGGCACAGCGGTCGCGGGCGAAACCGGTGCGGAGGAAGGCGGCACCGAAGACGGAGATTTGTCCGCGGTTGATTTTGCCGAAGCGAGAATTGGTCGCACTTCAGAGACGGTCCCACTCGCCTCGTTAGGCGAGACACTCGTGCTCTTGACCGATTTACCGGCGGCGCTGCTTGTTGTGGAAGCAGTCGGCGGCACAATTGTTTTGCGAACCGCTGGATCACTGCCGGTCAGTTGCAAAGAAAGCTTAGGTGGACCGCCATCCAGATTTTCACGGGACACGCGTCGTTCGTCGATCGCGCCGGAGTCACCTTTTCCAAAACGAGGTTCTGTCACCGGTAAAGGAGCCTCGTAGAGGGACGAACCGGAGCCATGCCGCCGCACTTGCTGGACGATGAGCCAGCCGAAAATCATCACGCCGGCCAAAACCAAACCGCCAAAAAGAAGAGTCTGCGGGTTCTCGGCGCGGTCGATCATTTCCGCGAAAGTCGGCTGCGACCATTCGCGAATGCGGGCCGGAGCCAAAGCCGTTGCCGCTGGCGACACCGCCGCGCTGCTCGTTACAACCGTCGGCGACGAAGCCTTCGGCGCGGGCACGTTTTTCGCCACAACTTGTGGTGGCGGAGATTTTGCCGTCATGACTGCGGCCGCCTTGGGAACGATCTGCGGCGGCGTGGATTTCGCGACTGCCCCCGGCACCGTCTTGGCAACAACCGGCAGCGACGCGCTGCCCGCGAGAACAGCGACCGGTGACGACGCGGCGATCGCTGCCGCGGCGCTCGATGCGACAGGCGCATTCGTTGCCGCGGGCGAGGACTTCGCCACGACGGCCGGAGTGACTGCGGGCATCGCCTGCCCACCGGTAACGACCGGCGCAGTAACAGATTCGGCGCCGCCAAAACGCATCGCGGGCGTCGCCGCAGGAGGCGAAGCGTCGGCCTGCGCGAGCGACGTCGTGGGCGGAGCCGTTTCCGGTGCGCGCTGCAACCATCCGAGATCGTAAAAGGCGTCGGCGAAAACGACGTTCAACGCCGGCGAATAAATTTTTCGCGCCGACTTGATCCAGTCACTCCCTTGGTCGGCGTTCTCGTGTTTGAAAGCCCAAGCCGCCTGCGCGTAATAAAGCGCCGGCGTATCTCCGGTGAATTTAAACTGATCCATCATCTGCTGCGCCTGGCTGTCGTTGCCTTCGAGCAAAAGGGTCATGAAAATCTTGTATTTGATCAGCTGCGCCGCCTGATTTTTTTCGCCGCCCGGCGTTTGGCTGAAGAGGGTTTCCAAACGCTCCCGCGCTTTGGTGTAGTCTTTTTTCTTGAAGGGGATTTGCGCCAGATTGTATTGCGCCTCGCGGAATTTCGGATCGGCGTTGAAAGCCTGCCGGAAAGCCTCTTCCGCCTGGTCAAATTTCTGTTGCTCCATCAAAACTTCGCCGCGCAAATTGAGAGTTGCGGCCTGGTTTGGCACGCCTTCGTCCGCGAGATCGAGAAGCGAGAGCGCCCCGGGGAAATCGCGCTGATGAAAGGCCCGTTCCGCGCGCTCGAAATTCGCCTGAGCGTCGGCTTTCATCCGCGCGGCATGCTCTGCCGTGGAGGTGATTTCGATTGCGGCGCGCGATTCACCCGCCGGTTTCGTCAGCCAGCCGATTTCGTAAAACGATTCCGCGAAAAGTTTGTTCAGCGAGGACGGATAATGCTTGTCCGCCGCATCCATCCATTCCTTCGCTTCCTTTTGATTTTTGTGGCTAAGAGCGATCGCCGCGTTGGAGTAATAAAGCGCGGGGCTATCCTTCTCGCCCTCGAACTTATTTACGATCCAATCGACCATGTTCTCTTTCCCTTGGAGAACGAAGGTGAGCAGAATCTTGTATTGGATGAGCAAGCTCGTTTCGCCTTTCATCTCATCGCTGTTTCCGGCGACGAGCGCCTCGAAACGATTGCGCGCTTCCGCCCAATCTTTTTTCAGAAACGGAATCTCCGAGAGGTTGAAGCTGGCGTTCCAAAATTTCGGCTCGATCTCCAGCGCCTGTTTCAGCGCGGCTTCCGCCTTATCGTAATCGCCCTTTCGCATCAGGATTACGCCGCGCAGATTTTTCGATTCGGCCAAGTCCGGCTGGCGCGCATCTATCGCGTCAAGAGCCTTCAGCGCTTCGTCATAATGATTGGCATCAAATTCGCGGAAGGCTTTGTCATACATCCCCTCGAGTTCCGTCTTGGTCGGCGCCACGCCGGTGGCGGCCAACGAGCTCAGGACCAACAGGGCAAAAGCAGCGAGGCGAGGGATCTTCATGTCGCCTGCATCAAACTGTCGCCTGCTAGCCCTGACAAGTTTTTAATTTTCGCATTTCCTCCGGGCTTCAACTCGTAAATCGTTCGGCATGTCCACCGAGCGAACCGAGAGCACAGACCGAGCTGCAATTTTGCGCAGACCGAGGAGCGCGTTGCGGGAGAACTGGCAGCCGCAGCAACGCGCTAACCTTTGCTTCATTTTGCGCGATGACCATATCCTGCTCATCCGGAAAAAACGCGGCTTCGGTGCGGGGAAGATTAACGCTCCCGGCGGAAAGATCGATCCGGGAGAAAACGCGCTCGACTCCGTGTTGCGCGAGACATACGAAGAACTCGGCATCCGTCCTCTCGGAGCGCGGCAATGCGGCGAATTGTTCTTTCAATTTCGCGACGGCTTCAGCCTGCATTGCGCCGTTTTCATCGCGCGCGATTTGGAGGGCGAGCCGCGCGAGACGGACGAAGCCGTCCCGCTCTGGACGCCGCTCGACGCCATTCCGTACGACGAAATGGGAAGACGACCGACACTGGCTCCCGCTATTGTTGCAAGGGAAAAGCTTCACTGGCTACTTCGAGTTCGACGGTGATCGGTTGCTCACCCGCGAAATCATCCTGTCATCCCGAGCGGAGTGAAGCGAAGCGTAACGCAGTCGAGGGATCCCGATGCGTTTCCGTGAAGGTCCGCTGCCCGGTCCTCTTGAGCGAGAGCTTCCCAGAAACTTCACGGGATCCCTCGACTCCGCTGCGCTCCGCTCGGGATGACGCGCTCGTTAGGCACGAGCGGCAGCGGTTGCCTTTTCCAGCGCGAGTGCCGCGCTGCCAATAATCCCGGCGTCATTTCCCAACGCCGCCGGCACGATCTCAAGACGCTCGTGAAAAATTCGCATCGTTCGTTCGCGAATCAGCTCTCGAATCGGCCCGAAAACATACTCACCCGCCCTCGCCACGCCTCCGCCGAGAACAATCCGATCCGGATTCAGAAGCCAGACGATGTCGCACAGCGTAATCCCGAGATTGAAGCCCACCTCGGCCCAGACTTTGCGCGCAATCGCATCGCCGCCATCGGCCGCGTTTTGCAGCGCGAGCGGATCGCACTCCTCGCTGCTTTTCGTTAGGCCGGCTTCTCGGTAGAGTTGCTGTGCGCGCTCGCCGATCTGGTTGTTGCCCACATATTTTTCGAGCGCTCCGAAGTTCCCGTAATGTCCGCGCACTCCGTGAGGATCTATTGTCATCTGGCCAATCTCACCCGCGCCGAGCTGGCTGCCGCGAAACAGTTTTCCATCCAGAATCAGGCCCCCGCCCACACCGGTCCCGAGCGTGACGCAGACCACATTCACCGCGTCGCGCCCCGCGCCGTAGAGCCACTCCGCGTAAGTCATTGCGTTCGCGTCGTTGTCGATCGCAGCCGGCAAACCAGTGCGTTCCTCCAGCAATTTCGTCAGGCAAACATCCTTCCAGCCCGGAACATTAGTCAGTTCCCCGACCCGGCCTTGCACGCTATCGACGATCCCAGGCAGGCCGGCGCCAAGTGCACAAACCTCTGGATGTTTCGCCCGCAATTCCTCCACCGCGCCCAAGACCGCCGCGAGCAGCGACTCCGCGCCCTCATGGCTGCGTGTCGGAATGCGCTCCGCGAATTCGACGATCTTCCCGTCAAGCACGACACCCGGCTTCACACTCGTGCCGCCGAAATCGATGCCGATCGCTTTTTTCAACGGCCGCCTCGCCTAACGAATTCAAGATTTCCAATAATGCGCAGACCCTCCAAAGTCAGGTGCGGATGAACCGCATCGATCTCCGGCATTTTCTCCGCGATCAGGCGCGCATAGCCACCGGTCGCGATGATCCGGGCTTTTTGCCTAACGAACACCTCCACTCTTATTTTCGCGATGATTTCCTTCACCAATCCGCGATAGCCGAAGATTGCGCCCGACATCATCGCCGCGCGCGTGGACTTGCCCACCGCCGACCGTGGCTCCGCCAGAGTTAATTTCGGCAGCAGCGCCGTCTTCTTGTAAAGATAGCTCGTCATCGCTTCCAGCCCGGGCGCGATCACGCCTCCGATGTAGGAGCGATCCGCCGAAACAATATCGAACGTTACAGCCGTCCCGAAATCCACCACCACCGCCGGGCAACCATATATCTCCGCGACGGCCGCGGCGTTCGCGAGGCGATCCGCGCCGATTGTGCGCGGCTGCGGATAATCGACGCCGACACCGAGCGCGCTTTTCGCGCTCACAAACGTCACCCGGATTTTCCCCGCTGCTCTTCGAATCAACGCGTCTTTTTTTGGCACCACCGAGCAAACAACGATGTCCTCGACCCGGCGTTCCCTGATGATTTTGCGCAACGCCTCCGTGCCTAACGAGTGGGTTGCGATCCGCTCGGTCGCACCAATTTTTTTCCGCGACGAGAAAGCCAATTTCGTGAACGAATTGCTCACGTCGATGAGCAGGAAATCGGCGCGCGCTGGCATAGACGGAAGCCCAACAGACACTGCCGCTCCCCGCGACACAACTGCCCGACGCTTGCGACGCGGAAGCCGTCCGCGTAGCCTCGGCTCCGTGAGAAAACTGGTCCATCGCCCGCGCCGTTTGCGCCGGACCGCTGCACTCCGGAATCTCGTGCGCGAGACTGTGCTCACGCCTAACGACTTCATTTTGCCGCTCTTCGTCAGCGAAAAAATCGCGCACCGCCGCAACATCGCGAGCATGCCCGGAGTCGAACAAATTTCGCCTAACGAAGTCGCCGCCGAAGCCGCCCGCGCCGCGGCAGCCGGCCTCCAGGCCGTTCTTCTTTTCGGCATTCCTAACGAGAAGGACGAACAAGCTTCCAGCGCTTACGCCGAGGACGGCGTCGTGCAAAAAGCAGTCCGCGCGATCAAAACGGAGACGCCCGAACTGCTTGTCATCACGGATGTTTGCCTTTGCGAATACATGAGCCACGGACATTGCGGTGTCGTTAGGCAGGACGGCGATCACTTTCATGTTTTGAACGATGAAAGCGTGGAGCTGCTGGCAAAAACCGCCGTCTCGCACGCGGCTGCAGGCGCGGATTTAGTGGCGCCGAGCGACATGATGGACGGCCGCATCGGCGCGATCCGCGAAGCGCTCGACGCCGCCGGTTACGAGCAGACCGGCATCATGAGTTACGCGGCGAAGTTTGCCTCTGCTTTTTACGGACCCTTCCGCGAGGCGGCGGAAAGTCCTCCGCAATTTGGCGACCGGCGCACTTATCAAATGGACCCGGCCAACGCCGCCGAAGCCTTGCGCGAAGTCGCACTCGACGTCGCGGAAGGCGCCGACATCATCCTCGTGAAACCCGCGTCGTCATATCTCGATGTCCTGTGGCGCGTGAAAGAACGTTTTGGCCTAACGACGGCGGTCTATCACGTCAGCGGCGAATACGCGATGGTCAAAGCCGCGGCAGAAAAGGGCTGGCTCGACGAGCGCGCCGCCGTCCTCGAAATCATGACCGGCCTGAAGCGCGCCGGCGCCGATCTCATCATCACCTACTGGGCGCGGGAGCTGGCGGAATGGATCCGTCGTTAGGCCGCGACGCCAGCATTGTCATCCCGAGCGGAGCGAGGGACCTCCCAAGCGGCTGCAGACTCGATTTGACAAACACATCCAGCGACGCTTGCGGGGTCCTTCAATCCGCTCAGGATGACAAACGGCAGCGCCACGGCGAAACCGCGGCCCACCTCGAACTCAAACGCTTAGCTCTTCTTTGGGCGCAAGAGAACGGTTATCCGATCTGCGCGCTCGAGGTCGCGCTTCCCAAATCTCGTTACCGCGCCGACGTCGCCGCCTACCGTCCGCAAAAAAATGCCCGCCTCGGCGTCACCGCGATCTTTGAGTGCAAACAATCCGCGCCGGATTTTCGCCGCGACGATTGCCGCAGTCCGCGCGCTCTCGCACGGCTCGAAACCCTCTTCCAGCGCCGCCAGATTCTGGAGCGAAACCTGCGCGTGCATTACCCGACTTTGCGCACCGGCGACACGCTTTTTCCCGAGTGGGAAGCGCACGATTTCGCGGCCATCCAGCATCGCGGTTACGCCCGCGTCACGCGCGAGCTGGCTGCTTTGCAACGCCAGTTGCGCGACGGCCGTAAGTTTGAAAAAATCGCGCACTACGCCTGTGCGAATCTGTTCTTTCTCGTCTCGCCTAACGAACTCCTGCGCGCAGCGGAGACGCCGTTAGGCTGGGGTTTGCTGGTAGAGAAAAGCGGCAGCCTAACGATGCAGCGCAAACCGGTCTGGCATGACAGTTCGGAGAGCGCGCGGTTGCGCATCCTGCAAAAAATCGCCACCGCCGGGACGCGTTTGCTGAACCGTCAGCAAAATTTGGCGCCGCTGACGGTCTGGTCGCGTTTAGAAAGCGCGAACGCTCGTTCTCGCCTGCGGTAAATTAAAGGCCGCACAGGCTTGTCATCCCGATCCGGCGCAGCACGGAGAGGGACCCCGCCGAAGCAATCCACGCTTACCGTTGAAACGAAAGAGCAAATTGCAGTTGCGGGGTCCCTCGCCGTCTGCGGCTCGGGATGACAACCGAACGCGGTTCGCCTAACGAGTGCGTGTCTCCGCGGCCTGTTCGCCTAACGAATCGTAGAGATCGCCTCGTCGATGAGTGAAGACGGCCATGCGCTCCCGCACCGTCCGTAAAACTTCCGTCGATAATTCCGCCGTGATGAGTTCCTCGCCTTCACTCGAACCCGCACCGAGCACGTTTCCGTAGGGATCAAACACCGCGGAGCCGCCACAGAAGGTCGCGCCATCATCGGTGCCGACGCGATTGGCGAGCACGAGGTAACTCTGATTTTCGATCGCCCGCGCGAGCGTGAGGATGCGCAAATGTTCCGCCCGCGGAAAAGGCCAGGCCGATGAAACAACGAAAACCGTCGCGCGCTGCGCCGTCGCCAGTTCGCGATAAATCTCGGGAAAACGCAGATCGTAACAGATGCTCAGGCCGAGCCGAAAATCGCCGAACGCGTAACTCCGAATTTCATTTCCGGCCGCAAAGCATTCCCTCTCATCCAGAGTGCCGGCGGAGAAGAGATGCGCTTTGCGATAGCTCCCGCCGATCTCGCCTTTCGCATCAATGAAAACCTGCGCGTTATAGATCGCGTTTTTCACCCGCTCCGAGACCCCGCAAATAATCGCGAGCTGAAGACGCCGCGCGATTTCCCGCAGTGCCGGCACCGCGCCTTCGCTCCAAGGTAAAGCCGACTGCAGAATAATCGGCATCACGTAACCGGTGTCGGCCATTTCTGGAAACACCACCAGGTCTGCACCGGCCGCTTTCGCGCGTTCGGCGAATGCCTCGAGCTTGCGCAGATTCGTAGCGACTTCGCCGGGGACGCAGTCAATTTGGGCGGCCGCGATTTTCACCCGGGAAACTCGGCGCTTCGTCGCCTGCCGCAAATTGTCACCCTTTCGTTTCGGGCGGGCGATGGCATCTTTCCTGCGCTTCCCTGCTTCATGAAACCGCAGGCTCCTTTCTCCAATCGCGCGGGACGCCGTTTTCTGGTTACCGATTTTTGCTTTCAATCCAACCTGAGCGATTGGCGCGGCTCTTCCTGGCCCGACGGCGGCGATGACGACGATTCTCCCGCGCGCCGTTTCCATCGTTTTAATCAGGAATTTCGGCGCGAGATGATGCGCGAAAGGCAACGCGAGTGGATTCTCTTTGCTGGCTTGATGCTCGTTGTCGCGTGGCCGGTTTTTTACATGCTCTACTGCGTGTTGCGGCTAGTTTTCGGACGGTAAGAAATCCGGGCGCTGCACCGGACACCTCTTCGCCTAACGACTTGGAAGTTCGTTAGGCAAAGCGGCGCCGGAAAAACAATGGCTGGTCGGGAATCAGTTACGGCTGATTAACCGTGAGCTTGGTCACACTGCGTCCGTAAACGTCCGAGACCCAGATGTTCGTTCCATCGGAGACCAGGTTTTGCGGCGCGAATCCTGCCCGATAGTTTTTCAACCGGGGAGGACCATCCCCGATTTCGCTGACCGTGTTGCCATTGACGTTCGCCGTCCAAATATGACCAACGGCAAAGATGACATCCGCGGGCGCGTCTCCGACACGCAGCGTCCCGAGGAGCGCGCCGTCGCTGGCCCGAAGTTCCGAAACAGAATCGTCTCCCAAATTCGCCACCCAAACGTTGCTGCCATCGAAGGCGATACCGAAAGGAAAATTTCCGACCGCAAATGTGCCGAGCAACACTCCATCACTGGCGCGCAACTTCGCCACCGTGTTGTCGTAGGAATTTGCCACCCAAACGTTGGCTCCGTCGAATGCCAGATGAAACGCGCCAGAAGTATTCTGCGCGCCAGTTTGGAAGACGCCCAAAACCGCGGCATCGCTGGCTCGTATCTTGGCGACATTTTTGCTCCCGACGCTGGTGACCCAGATGTTCGTGCCATCGAAGAGAATACCGTAGGGATCGCCGACCCCGGCTGGGTAAACCCCTTCGGTGGACCCATCGGCCGCGCGCAGACGCGTCAGGTTGCCACCGGAAAACGCACTGTTCGTGACCCAGATATAAACCCCATCATAAACCGCGGCGAAGGAAATGGCGCTGCTCACGCGAAACGTTCCCACCATGGCGCCGTCCGCCGCACGCAGCTCGGTGATTTTCGGTTCGCTCTGACTTGTCACCCAGATATTTGTTCCGTCGAACGCCATGCCCTGTGGGTAAGGCGGCACCGGGAAATTCTGATAATAAGCTGGAGGGAACGATTCTCCACAGGCGATCCCCGCGAATCCGGCAAGACAGAGCGACGATGTGACCGCAATCGCCATGTGGCGTCTCGCCGAGTGGATCGAGGTCTTGATGGCGCTCCCTGCTCGCGAAATTATCTTCATCGCTTTCTTAAACCGGAAGCGGGGTCTGGACACCAGCGATTTCTTCTTGCTGGATTTTTCTCGGAGATCCTTGCCCTAACGATCTGCCTAACGACGGGCGAGAATCACGAGACCGCTCCACTTGTCATCCCGATCCGGCGCGGCGCGGAGAGGGACCCTGCCGACGCAATCCGCGGCTGCCGTTAGGCGAAAGCGCAAATTGCTGTTGGGAGGTCCCTCGCCGTCTCCGCGGCTCGGGATGACAAGATTCCGCGCCCCGAGAGATACTCTGGCCTAACGATCCCCGTTTCTCCCTGCCACCTTCTCTTTCGCCACCGTAGTGCCAGGCCGCCTAACGATGAACTCATCGCGATACCGCGGGGTCGCTTCTGGCGCGAAGCCGTGGCGCATAATGTTTTCCGTGACGATGCGCGGGAGCAAGAATTGCAGGAGATAATCGCCGCCGCCGGCCTTTGTTCCCCCGCCACTCATCTTGAATCCGCCAAATGGATGCCGCCCTACGACCGCGCCGGTACAACTGCGGTTGATGTAAACATTGCCCGCGACCAACTCCGCTTTCGCACGCTCGATGTTCGCCGGACTGCGCGAGAAAAATCCCGCGGTCAGCGCGTAGTCGGTGCCGTTGGCGACTTCGAGCGCTTCGTCGAGATCGCGCACTTTGATTACGCTCAGGACCGGCCCGAAAATTTCTTCCTGTGCAATGCGCGCGTCCGGCTTTACGTCGGTGAAGATGGTCGGCGGCACGAAATAGCCGTCGTTAGGCACGTCCTGCGCTTGGAAGGCCAGCGTCGCTTCGCTCTTCGCGCGCGCAATCGTTTCGAGGATGCGTTTGTGCGCCACCTCGTCGATCACCGGGCCAACCGTGACGCCCGGATCCTCCGGATTTCCGACGCGCAAACTTCCCGCCGCGGCGAGCAGGCGCTCCATGCAGCGATCGTAATTTTCTTCGAGCACGATGAGCCGCGAGAGCGCGGAACATTTCTGTCCCTGATAACCAAAGGCCGAGTAAATCGAATCGACGATTGTCTCGTCGAGATCGGCGTCGGAATCGACGATAACCGCGTTCTTGCCGCCCATTTCGCAGACGACCCGTTTCAGCTCGCGCTGACCCGGCCGCGTTTTTCCGCCGGCTTCCCAGATCTTCAAACCAACTTCGCGCGATCCGGTAAAGGCGATGAGGTCAACATCCGGATGATCGACCAGATGCGCGCCGACCAATGCGCCGTCGCCGTTGAGAAAATTCAGCACACCCGGAGGCACGCCCGCTTCCTCGAACATCTCCATCAGAAGCGCTCCGCAGATCGCGGACTGCTCGGCTGGCTTCATGATCACCGTATTGCCGGTGACGAGCGCGGCGGAAACCATCCCGCAAAGAATCGCGATCGGGAAATTCCAAGGCGCGATGACGAGCGCGACGCCGCGCGCCCAGTAGTGCTGATAATTTTCCTCGCCAGGCACGTGCTGGGTGAGTTGCGGCCGGCCGAGCAGGCGCATTTGCTGCGCGTAGAAGAGGAGAAAATCCATCGCCTCGCGGATGTCGCCGTCGGCTTCGGCCCACGGTTTCCCGACTTCGAAAACTTCGACCGCGCAAAGTTCGAAACGACGACGCTCCATCACCGCGGCGACGCGTTCGAGCAGTCGCGCGCGATGCTCCACGGAAGTGCGCGACCATTGATCGAAGGCACCGCGCGCGGCTTTGACGCAGCGCTCCGCCTCGGGAGTTCCGCCGTCCGCCACGCTGCCGACAATCTCGTTAAGCACGCTCGGATTAACCGACGGCATCCATTTCCCGGTCGTGACTTTTTCGCCGTTGATCGTTAGGGAATACTTGCGCCCAAAGCGCGCGCGCACTTCGCGCAGAGCGGATTTCATCTGCTCCTGCGTCTGGCGATGGACGAAATTAATCAGCGTCGCGTTCTCGTAACTGTCGCCCGGCGGCGTCTCGGGATCGATGTCGCCGTCGAGCGGCAGAGCGACGCCCGGCTCGCTCGCGATCAACTCGTTCGGATCGCGCAGGAGCAGCGCGGTCGATTGTTGATCGGAAAATTTCGCGCGCAAAAATCCTTCGTTGGAAGTGTTTTCGAGCAATCGCCTAACGAGATACGACATGCCTGGGAGCAGCTCGCCCACGGGCGAATATTCGCGCACCCGATAGCCCATCTCGACCAGGGCGCGCTTGATCGGCCCGGCCATGCCATAAAGGAGCTGAAATTCGAAACGGCTCTGGTCGATGCCTAACGACTCCGCGTAAGCAATCGCGTGCGCGATACTGCGCACGTTGTGCGAACCGAAGGCCGAGGTGACGATCTCTTCGTTCTCGAGCAGGAGACGCGTGCAGACTTCAAAATTCGCGTCGCTCTCCGGCTTTTGCAGATAGACCGGGCAGATCCAGCCGTTCTGCGCCGCGACGATTTTTTCGTAATCCCAATACGCGCCTTTCACCAGCCTGACGGCGAAACGCGTACCGCGTTTTCTCCCCCATTCGATTAGCTCGCGCAGATCGCGCTCGGAGTCGCGGAGGTAAGCCTGAATCACGATCCCGGCGCGCGGCCACTCGGCGAACTCCGCCTCGGTGAAAAGTGTTTTGAAAAGCTGGAGCGTGGCGTTTTTGTGCGCGTAACTTTCCATGTCGAAATTCACAAACGCGCCTACCTCCTTGGCGCGGCGGAGGATCGGCCGCAGCTTCGGCGCGAGATGCGCGATCGCCTCTTCCGGGTCGGCCGGATTCATCTGCGAATAAAACGCGGAGATTTTTACGGAGAGATTCACCACCGGAAAAAGCTCGGCGTTTTTGCCTAACGGATCGGTCCAGCCCGCGGTCTCGCGCGAGAGCGTGTCGAGCAACTCCATCGCGCGCGCCGCGTACTCGTCCGCTTCTTTTTCGCTCACGACCGCTTCGCCTAACAAATCGACGGTGAAGCCGATTTTCTCCTTCCGCTTTTTGCGCAGCGTCTTCATCACGTCGGCGCCATCGCGACCGGCGATGAATTGCCGCGCCATCCCGGAGACGTTGCGGCGCAAAATCGTCGCCGTGAGCCAGGGGAAAATGCCGGCGGCGCGCAGGCCGGTCTTCATCATCGGGACGATGCTGTTGTCCATCCCGGCGAAATATTCGCGCAAGTGCTCCACGATATCGCCCGAGCGCCGGAGCGACGCGAGGACATCGACGAAGCGAAACATCTGCACCTTGAACTTCTCGTCGCGCATCGAGAAGGCCATCATCCGCTGGTAGAATCCCGCGGCGCTGAAAAGCGATTCGGGGTGTTGATCGACCAACGCAAAAATCTCTTCGCCGCGCCGTTCGATCTCGGCTTGTAAACTCATCGGCGACGATAAGGCGCGCCGCCGGTTTCGGCAAAGGAGCCGGAAATTTGGACAGGATTAACGGGATTTACAGGATGGGGAAAAAGCCAGGCGCGGCGACGATCTTCTTTCCCTCGAATCCAATTAATCCTGTTAATCCTGTCCAATTCTCTTCCCGCACGCCCACAAAGCGCAGCAACGCCGAATAAAATTGTAACAAACTCCAACTATGAAACTCACCGAACGAATCAAAGAAAAAGGCGCACTCGGTTATATGCTTCTCTGGCTTTTGGGAATTCCGATTCCTGTGCTGGTGGTGATCTTTTTGCTGCGCGGTTGCACCTAAAAGATCTTACAGAGGTGAGTCGCTTGGCGGGAGGAGTCTGAGATTAGGCAAGCATCGCTCCCGGCCAGGCGTTTCTCTTTTCGTTAGGCGGTTGCCCGCGTGACGGACCGCGGCTACGGCTTCCGCGCATGCCGCATCGCGACCGTTACGAATTTGCCAGCGATAACACGGCGGCCATTTGCCCGGAAGCCTGGGCGGCTTTGGCCGAAGCGAATCAAGACGGCGTCGCTTCCTATGGCGACGATCGCTGGACGAAGCGCGTCTGCGATCGCGTGCGCGAAATTTTCGAGACGGAATGCGAGAGTTTCTTTGTCTTCAACGGCACGGCCGCGAACTCGCTCTCGCTCGCGCAGCTTTGCCGGCCGTTTCACAGCGTGCTCTGCCATGAGCATTCGCACATCGAGACCGACGAATGTGGCGCGCCGGAGTTTTTTTCCGGAGGCTCGAAGTTGCTCCGCGTCGGCGGCGCGAACGGCAAAATCGATCTCGCCGATGCGGCCGACGTGATCGCGCGGCAACGCGAGCTGCATTCGCCGAAGCCGCACGTCATCAGCGTTACGCAATCGATTGAATTGGGAACGGTCTATCGGCCTAACGAGTTGGAAGCGATCGCGGATTTCGCAAAAGAGCGTGGGCTGCTCATGCATATGGACGGCGCGCGTTTCGCGAATGCGGTGGTGTCGTTAGGCTGCAAACCGCGCGAGATCACTTGGGAACGTGGCGTCGATGTCCTCTCTTTTGGCGGAACCAAGAACGGGACCGCGGTCGGCGAGCTGGTTGTTTTCTTCAAACGCGAGTTGGCGAGCGAGTTCGATTACCGCGCGAAACAGGCGGCGCAGTTGGCTTCGAAGATGCGTTTCGTCGCCGCGCCATGGACCGGGCTGCTGGAGAGCGATGTTTGGCTAACGAACGCGCGCCACGCCAATGACGCGGCGAAGAAACTCGCCGAACAACTCGAGACGGAATTGGTTTTCCCCTGCGAAGCGAGCGCGCTTTTTCTGCGTTTGCCTAACGAGAAGGTGGCGCGACTGCACGCGCGCGGCTGGCATTTCTACAAGTTCATCGAGCCCGATATTTATCGGATCATGTGCTCATGGTCGGTGACCGACCGCGACATCGCCGACTTCGCCGCGGATTTTGTCGCGTAACACAGGCGTCCCGCCTGTCAGGTCGAGCGGGCGTCTCGCCCGCAACCTCGAAACACGCAGGCGGGACGCCCGCGTGACCAACAGGCGAGACGCCTGTGTTACGTTCGCCGATGACTCCGCGCGACCTGCCCATTTACGAGCTGGAGGGGGCGATCGCGAGTTCGTTAGGCCAACAACCGCGCCTCATTCTCCAAGCGCCCACCGGCTCCGGCAAATCCACCCAGGTCCCGCAAATTCTCCTCGACCACGGTTCGTTGGACGCGGGCGAAGTCGTCATCCTGCAACCACGGCGACTCGCCGCGCGCCTCCTCGCCAAACGCGTCGCGCAGGAACGCGGGGGTTCGTTAGGCCAGGAGGTGGGCTACCAGATTCGCTTTGAGAAAATCGCCTCTGCCAAAACGCGCATCCGCTTCGTGACCGAGGGCATTCTTCTCCGCCAACTTCTGCAAGACCCGGAGCTGCGTGGCGTCTCTGCCATTCTCTTCGACGAATTCCATGAACGTCATCTTTACGGCGACATCACGCTGGCGCGCGCGCTCCAGCTGCAGGAAACGAAACGGCCCGACCTGCTTCTCATGGTCATGTCCGCGACGCTTGAATCGGACAAGCTGGAAAAATATCTCGCGCCCTGTCCGGTGCTCACTTCGAGCGGCCGCACACATCCGGTGACGATCGAATACCTCACGAAACCGGTCCGGGCGGAAAATTATCCGGTTTGGGATTTAGCCGCGGACGAATTGGAACGGCTTGCTCCGCGCACTGAAGGCGACGTGCTGATTTTCATGCCGGGCAAATACGAAATCACGCGCACGCTCGCAGCCATCCGCGCCTCCCGGATGAGCGATCGCTTCGTCGCCCTGCCGCTCTATAGCGAACTTCCGCCTAACGAACAGGACGCTGCCCTCGCGCCTAACGAAAAGCGGAGGGTGATCGTCGCGACCAATGTCGCCGAAACTTCCCTCACGATCGACGGCGTGCGCCTCGTCATCGACGCCGGCCTTGCCCGCATCGCGCGGTTCGATCCGCGCCGCGGGATTAACACACTCTTCATCGAAAAGATCAGCCGCGCCGCCGCCGATCAGCGCGCAGGCCGAGCGGGCCGGACCACGCCGGGACATTGCCTGCGGCTCTGGACGGAGCGCGAACACATCGAGCGCGCAGCGCAGGAGTTGCCCGAGGTAAAGCGGCTCGATCTTGCGGAAGTCGTGTTGACTTTGAAAGCGAGCGGAATCGAGGACGTGGCTGGTTTCCGCTGGCTCGAACCGCCCGAGCCAAAAGCGCTGGAAAACGCCGGGCGGCTGCTCGCGGATCTGGGCGCGTTGGGGAGCGCACGCGCCTCGCGTGCCGGCGACGGCGCCTCGCCGTCGCGAACTTTACAAACGTTTGGCGCGTCTGAGCAAGTTCGTGGTGGCGAGGCGCCACCACCAGCACGCGAGGCGCGTGCGCTCCCCAGCGGAGAAGTCTCCCGCGACGACCACACGGCCGGTGCGATCACGTCGTTAGGCCAGCGCATGCTCGCGTTCCCGGTGCATCCGCGTTACGCGCGCATGTTGCTCGCGGCGCAGGAGGAAGGTTGCGTGCGCGTGATCGCGCTGATCGCTGCGCTCACCCAAGGGCGCAGCCTCTTACGCCGCGCGGAGGGAAAACAAATGCGCGAGGAGCGCGATGATTTCCTTGGCAACGAGGACGAGTCCGACCTTTTCATTCTGCTGCGGGCGTTTCGTTTTGCGGAGAAAAATAACTTCGATCCGCGGCGTTGCGCGTCGTTAGGCGTGAACGCCGGCGCCGCGCGCGAGGCCGCGCAGCTTTGGGAACAATTCCTCGCCATCGCTCGCGCGGAAGGTCTTGATGTCGCGGAGCGCGAAGCGAAACCGGATGCGATCGCGCGCTGCGTCCTCACCGGTTTCCCCGATCAGGTGGCGGCGCGACTCGACGAAGGAACGCTGCGTTGCGCGCTCGTGCATCAGCGCCGCGGCGTCCTTGCGCGCGCGAGCGTGGTGCATCGCGCGCGGCTCCTTGTCGCCTCGGAAATTCGCGAGATCGAAGCGAGCGATGGCGAACGACAAGTGCTGCTGACGCTCGCGACGGCGATCAATGCAGAATGGTTAGGCGAATTTTTTCCGGACGCGATCCGGGGAAAAGTGGAGGTCTTTTTCGATCCGACGCTGCGTCGGGTGCTGGGCCGAAAAGCCACGCTTTTTCACGATCTCGTGCTGGAGGAAAAGAAAACGGAGCGCGTTCCGCCTAACGACGCCGCCAGTCTGCTCGCGCGGGAGGTGATCGCCGGCACTTGTCCGCTGAAAAAATGGGATCACGCGATCGAGCAATGGATCGCGCGCCTGAATTTCGCCGCGGCGCGATTTCCCGACCTGGAACTGCCGCCGATCGGCGAGTCGGAACGCGCGCTTTTGATCGAACAAATCTGCCTCGGCGCGACGAGCTACAAGGAGGTCAAGGAGCGACCGGTGGCTCCTGTGCTTAAATCGTGGCTGAGCGCCGCGCAGCAAAATGCCCTAGAACAATTCGCGCCCGAAAGAATCAAATTGCCTAACGAACGCAACGCTCGCATCACTTATGCGCCGAGCGCGCCGCCGACCATCGCGACGCGCATCCAGGATCTCTACGGGGTGGAGAATGGCCTAACGATCGGCCCGGGTCGCGTGCCTTTGCGGATAGAAGTGCTGGCGCCGAATCATCGGCCGATCCAGATCACCGACGATCTCGCCACTTTTTGGCGGGAGAGTTATCCGAAAATCAAAAAGGAATTGCAGCGCAAATATCCAAAGCATCGCTGGCTGTAGCGAGCAGCGTTCACCGGCTCGGGAGTTGGGTGAAAAGGAGAGCGACATACAAGCCAAAGAGCGCGAAGGCCACGGAGATGAGAAGTTTGTGAAACCAATCTCGGCGAACGAGCAGCGCCGCGACCGCCAGCCCCATAAAACCGAGTTGGATGATGGTGTTGGCGTTGGCCGGAAGTGAGCCGCTGAAGACAAGATCTTTCGCGAGACTGATCATGATCAACGCGATCGTTAGGCAATAAAACCAGGTCAGCTGGCGATAGTAATGGGTGCGCAAATCCACCTCTTCGCCGGGCGCGATCTCGGGCAGGACGAGCGCGGTGACGAGATAAAGATCGATCGTTTGTGCGACGACGACGAGGAAGGGGAAGAAACTCCAATCCTCGTGGGAACGAAGCCCGAACATGGCCCACCAGGATTGCACGCAAACCAGAATAAGCAGGCCCGCCCACGCGAGCGAAGGCCAAAAAATCCGAACGTGTTCGCGCGCTTGAATGATGCGGCCAAAACCCTGCAAAAGCTGGGTGATAGCGAGACCGATAATGATCGAGAGAAGGACCGAGAGATAACTAAAGGCATCGATCATCCGACATTTCTCTAGCGGGCGCCGCGCGGCGGAGCAACCTCCGCCGCGCGCTAAAATATCGATCGCCTAATTAAACCGAACCGCGAATCCCGCGAGACGGGTCCCGCGCGCCGGTCACACCGCTCACTTTGTCCCAGGCAGCTTTCGTGGCGGGACGCACATGATCCCACGGCAAGGCCGAGCCGGGTTGGGCTTTTTCGTAGTCCAAGGCCAAATCATCTTCCAGCTCGTCGAAAGATTTCCCGGGATATTTGCCGACAGCTTCGTAACCCACGCGGTACGCCGGGGCGTAGTGCTCGTAGTCGTATTCTGTCTTTGCGTAGCTTTGGGCGGCGTGATTTTCCCGCCAGTACGCTTCTTCGACTGTCGGATTGACCGCCTCGGCAACACCACGCCCGCCGTATGCACCCGCGACCCCGCCGATAATCGCGCCAGCAACTGCGCCAACCGGTCCGCCGACCGCCGCGCCGATTGCGCTGCCCGCGACTGCGCCACCGGCGGTGCCCATGCCGGTTCCAACTGGATGTGACCCGGGTTCACCCGTCACCGGGTCGCGGTTTTCGTGTCCTGTCTTTTCGATTTTTTCGTCCATGATTTTCTTTCCTTAGTTGAGTTCGCTATTGCTTCGACCTTCGCCGGCCAAGTGGACGTGAAGAGTTCGGCGCGCGCATTTTCACGGGAAAACAACGCGCAAAGAGGCAGGCAAATCCGAAGTTGTTGTCATGAAGAATTCCAATGGCGACAATTTTCCGAAGGATGATCCGATGGCGGAGACGGAATTCGGGCAGGAAGTAAGTGAGCGCAGTGGCCGCATGGAGGAAGGTGCCCGCAAATTCTCGAGCGCGGCCTCCGACACCTGGGAGCAAACGCGGCAGAAGGCGATGGTCGCGCGCGAACGCACAGAATTCTTCCTGCGCGAAAATCCGGTTCCCACGATTCTAGGCGCGCTGGCTTTGGGTTTGGCGATTGGGTTGGCCATCCGCTATGCGTCGCGGCCGGCAGAGCCGACGCCCGTGACTTTGCGCAACGCTTTAAAGAACATCGATTGGCGAGGAATGTCGGATCCGGCAATGCCGTATTTGCGGAAGGCTCGGCGCGGTTACGAAGACTCCGCGGAAGCAGTTTCTCAGGCGGTCAAGGACGGCTTCGATCGGGTGAAAGACATTGACGTCGATCGCTACGTGAAGCCGCTGCGGAAGCGGTGGAATAGCTGGATGAGCTAGGGCTCGCGACGCGAATTCTCCGCGAGGTCTGGGTAGCGCGTGCGTCTTGCGTGTCCGCCAGTCGGACGGACTCGTCCTGTGGCGAGCTGGCGACGGTGTTTCACCGTCGCGAACTTTCGTTAGGCGCGACCTCTTTTCTCTTCGCAGCATGTCGAGAAAAGTTCGTCGCGCTGGAACAGCGCGACCAGCACAGGAGACGTGTGCGCTACCCAAACGCCGCCGCCGCTTTTCCGGCGACGGTGCCGGTGGAAAAACATCCTTGGAGGAGATACCCGCCGGTCGGGGCTTCCCAGTCGATCATTTCCCCTGCGAGGAAAACTCCGGGGAGTCTTCTGAGCATAAGACGATCGTCGAGTTCACTCCATCGCACTCCACCTGCGCTTGAGATCGCCTCCGCGATCGGGCGCGGTACCGAGAGGTGGACGGCGAAGTTTTTCACAAGTCGGATCGTTGCTTCAAGATCCGAAAAGGCAGCGCTCTCCAGGAGCGCGATCGCGCCCGCGCTCAATTTCCAGGCGCGATACCACTCGTTAGGCTGGCGAAATTGTTTCGCTCTTGCGCGCAAGGTTTCGGCGGAGACTTGCGGCTTGAAATCGATTTGCAGCGCTGGCGCTGACATCGCGCGGAGAAGCGGGCCGAGCCGATAAACTGCGCCCCCTTCCAATCCGTAGTGGGTAATCAGCAGCTCGCCCGAAACGGTTTCGCCACCTGCCGACACCGCGAGATTTTTTAGCGGCAACCCTTCGGCCCGTTCCAGCACGCTCGCGGGCCAGGCCACTTCCCAGCCGCAATTTGCCGCGACGAAGGGCGCCATTTCCACACCATGCGCGGCGAGCGGCGAAGTCCATTTTCCATCCGAACCGGTCTCGGGCCAGGAAGAGCCGCCGAGAGCCAGGACGACAGACTTCGCTTCCACTTCAATTTCGACCTCGTCGCTCGAAAAACGAAGTTGCCAGCCGTCGTCGCTTTTCGTTAGGCCGAGCCAGCGCCAACCAGTCTCGATTTCCACTCCGCGCTCGCGCAGACGCCGCAACCACGCGCGCAGCAGAACCGCCGCTTTTTGTCCGCGCGGAAAAATTCGACCACTGGTGCCTTTGAAAGTCTCGACCTCGAGCGCCTCCGCCCAGGCGCGGAGATCGTCCGGTCCGAAGGCCCCAAGCAGAGCGCGCCATAGCTCTGGTTCGGCGCGGTAGCGTTGCGGAAAATTCTCAACCGGCTCGCTGTGCGTCAGGTTTAAACCGCCGCGACCGGCAATGAGAAACTTCCGCCCAGCCGCGCGCTGCGCCTCGAACAACCGCACGCGCGCGCCCGCCTCGGCCGCGACCTCCGCCGCGCGCAATCCCGCCGGGCCACCGCCCACGACGATAACTCTCTCGGGCTGAAGCCGCGCGAACGATAACTCTTGCGATAACAATGTAGCTCTTATGACTTAGCGGAAATCGCGCCTGCACTGGTCTTAAGTCGTTAGGCTGCGATGAACAAGCGCAAGTCTAAAAATCGTTAGTCTTGTGCAAGTGCGAAGGCTACTCCTTTCGTCGCGCCAGCCTGCGTCCGCACGATGGGACGACGCCCGTCTTAATCGCGCAGGTCAATTTTGAGCGATAGCCGCCGCGCGCTCACCCTGACTCACGCGGAGAATTTCCCGGCGCTGGCACGTTCCCGGCTAGGATCACAACTGCTGTCGTTTCATCCGACACTTATCCCGCGCATGAACGCCTCTCTTCCAGCTCCGCGCTACGCCGGAGCTAGCTCCGCGCGATGCCGTTCCCAAGCGCATTTTGAACCGCGCGATAACAGGCTGGCCGACTGGGCGATGGCGGCCGCTCTGATGGGCGATGCGGGGGTAACATTCCTCGCTCTCTTACTCGGATTTTGGTTGCGCTTTCGCTCCCCTCTCGCGCCATACGGCACGCCTGACGAAAGCGTGACCCTGGCTAACTATGCGCCTCACTTCGTCCTCGGTCTGGCCCTTCTTCTCGGCTGTTTCGCTTATTCCGGGATCTACCGTTCCGCGGCGCTCCTGCATTTTCACGAAACCGCAAAGTGCATCGTGCGCGGAGTCGCCCTCTGGCTTCTCATCTTTCTCGCACTCGCTTTCTTTTGCCATCTCCAGCCTGAGATCTCACGGCTCTTCCTGGTCTTCACCGCCTCTTTTTCGTTAACAGGCTTGCTCACCTGGCGAGCCAGCTTTCATCGTTTGCTCAGCGCGGAAAGCATTGCGGCGCACTTTCGCCAGCGAGTCGTCTTTATCGGCTGGACTCCTGAAGCGGGCCGCCTTGCCCGGCTCGTTTGGCAGGATCGCACCGACCCGTACGAGATCGTCGGCTATGTCGATTTCCAGCCTGACAATGCCCAGGTCGGTCCGTCGGCTAATGTCCCTTATCTGGGCGACTTCGATGAGTTAGCCGAAATCGTGCGCGCTGAGAAGGTGGACATCGCGCTCCTAACCGACGTCAACGCCAGTGACCACCTCATTCTCCGACTCGCTACTCTTTGCGAAACAGAGTTAGTCGAATTCAAAATCATCCCTTCCTACTTTCCTATCCTTGTCTCCGGCTTGCACGTCGAGATGGTGAGCGGCACTCCGGTCTTAGGAGTCGATCGGTTGCCACTTGGTTGTTTGCATAACCGAATACTTAAGCGTGTCTTCGACCTTGCAGGGGCATTGTTAGGTATAACCCTTTCCCTGCCACTTATCGCGATCTTCGGTCTCATTGTTTATGCAGAGTCACCTGGTCCTATCTTCTATCGTCAGCGTCGCCTGGGCCGCCGCGGCCAGCACTTCGATCTTCTGAAAATCCGTAGCATGCGCCTCGACGCCGAGCCCCCGGGTGAGATTGGTTGGACCACCAAAGACGACGCGCGCCGGCTGAGAGTCGGCGCTTTCATGCGCCGCTGGAATATCGATGAGTTACCGCAGTTCTGGAATGTGCTGCGGGGCGAGATGAGTCTTGTCGGTCCGCGCCCGGAGCGGCCTGAGCTGATCGCTGAGTTTAAGCACGACATCGCCCATTATAACGCCCGCCATTTGATCAAGCCGGGGTTAACCGGTCTGGCGCAAGTGAATGGGATGCGGGGCGATACCAGCCTCTCGGAAAGGGTACGTTACGACCTTCATTACATGGAGCACTGGAGTCTCCTGGTCGACCTTAGAACCATGTTTCTGACTCTCTTTCAACGCCAGAACGCCTGTTAGTCGCGACTAATGATGCTCGACCTTACAACCAAAGCCATAACTGGAGTTAGTTGGTCGATCGCGCAACGCCTAACGAGTCAAGCTCTACAGTCCATCGTCTTCTTGTTCGTCGCGCGCCTCCTTGGGCCGGGCAGCTTCGGATTACTCGCGCTCGCTTTAGTCTTTTTGGGTCTTATGCAGATCCTGGTCGAGCAAGGTTTCGGCGACGCCATTATTCAGCGCGGAACTTTGGACGGGACCTGGCTCGATACCGCCTTTTGGACTGGCACCCTGAGCGGTGTTCTCTGCTGCGGGCTCGCTGTCGCACTCGCGCCCTGGGTCGCTCTCGTTTTTTCCCAGCCGGAGCTGGCGCCGATCATTCGCTGGCTCTCGCTTCTTTTCCTGTTTTATGGCCTAACGATGGTGCCGCAAGCGCTGCTTCGTCGCGCGCTGGATTTCAAACCGCTCGCGCTAAGTTCCATCACACAAAGTCTGGTTGGCGGAGTGGTCGCTGTCGTCATGGCCTGGCGAGGTTTTGGAGTATGGAGTCTCGTCGGGCAACAGTTAGCCGCAGCTTTTGCAGGTCTGGTTATTCTATCGTTAGTTACCCACTGGCGCCCTCGCTTTCAATTCTCTACTCATAGCTTGCGGGAGTTAGCTCGCTTCGGCTGCCATATCACGGGAGTTAACCTGCTCAACGTCGTCAACCGACAGGGTGATAACCTGGTCATTGGTTACTTTCTCGGGCCGGTCGCGCTCGGTTATTACACGATCGCCTACCAGCTTCTGACAACTCTCTCTAACCTTCTTATCGGCACCGTGAACAGCGTATCGCTCCCGCTCTTTTCGCGCCTGCAAGGCAGTCATCGCGACCTCAGAGAGTTACTGCAAAGACTTACCCGGCTCACTTGCGCTACCTCCGCGCCCATCTTCATCGGTCTCGCTCTCTTTGCCCCGGATGTCATCACACTTTGCCTTGGTCCTAAGTGGCAGCCAAGCGCTCCGGCGCTGCAAGTCTTATGTCTCATCGGATTTCTTTACGCGGGTTTCTACTTTCACGGGCCGCTCCTCAGCGCGATCGGCCGGCCGCAATGGAACCTCTATCTCAATGCCGTCCAGGCAGTGACAAATTGCGCGGCCTTTCTCATCGGCGTGCGCTGGGGAATCGTAGGTGTCGCCGCGGCCTATGTGCTGCGGGCCTATCTCACGTCGCCGCTGCATTTTCTAGTCGTACGGCGCGCGCTAGGGCTGCGACCCTGGACCTATCTCAAAGAGTTCCTGCCGGCGATGGCGGCTAGCTCTGTTATGGCTCTGGCTATCCTGGCACTTAAGCTATTCTTCCCCTTCGCTTCTAGTCCTATCACGCTCGCCCTGGGTGTTCCGCTCGGCGGCGCGACCTATGGCCTTATCCTACTAGCTCTACAACCTGAAACCAGGGGCGACTTAGAAAGCCTTTGGCAACACTTAAGGCAACGCCCGGCGACTCCTGGTCCTACTCTCGCGCCTGTTCACTAACCATGCGCGTTCTCGCTTCACCGGCTTTCCAGAATCGAGCCGATAACCCATATAACTTCGCTCTCGCCACCGCCCTGCAAGTAGAAGGCGTGGAGGTCTGTGAATTTTCCTGGCGGCGTCTCCTTTTCGAAAGGTGGGATGTCGCGCATGTCCACTGGCCCGAAGGCGCGCTAAACACTCACGGCGCTCTTAGAGCTAGCGCGCGTTCCTTGTATCTCTTGCTAAAGTTACTCTACCTTAAAGCGCGGGGGGCCCAGCTTGTTTGGACGGTGCATAATCTCGAGAGCCATGACCAGCGTTTTCCGAAACTCGAACGCTGGTTTTGGAAAGCCTATCTTCCCCTCGTAGATACCGCCATCCACCTGAGCCGCTCTGGGATGACCCTGGCTTTACAAGCCTTCCCAAGCTTGCCGGCAAAAGGTAACTCTGTCATTCCGCTCGGACACTATCGCGACCTTTATGAAAATACCTCCGACCGAATAGCTGCTCGCACACACCTGGGGCTTGAGTTACATCGGCCGGTCGTAGGATTCATCGGTCAAATTCGTCTCTACAAGAATATACCCGCGCTCGTGCGCGCCTTTCTCACCGGCTTGCCACAGGGGGCTTCTCTCATCCTCGGCGGCATTCCTGCTTCGTCCGCCGTCGTCTCCGAGCTGCTCGCGCTTACCCGTAGCTATCCAAACATCCTTTGCCGCCTTGAGCGCATACCTGATTGCGAGATTCAATTCTATCTAAATGCCTGTGACCTCATCGTTCTGCCTTACACCGACGTCCTTAACTCCTCCTCCGCCCTTCTCGCTCTCTCCTTTAACCGCCCGGTGCTCGTGCCAGCTCTGGGAGCTATGACTGAGTTACGCGAGATAGCAGGCCAGGAGTGGGTTCACACTTATACCGGAGAGTTAACCCCGGCGCTCTTGCGCGAGGCCCTGCATTGGGCAGTTGCTACAACCCGTCCCGCGGTTTGTGACCTGAGAGCTTTCCAGTGGAGCGACATCGGCCGAAAGACCGTCAGCGCCTACCAGGGTCGCCTCCCCAGCCTAACGAACAAAGCATTACTTCCCTCAACGATATAACATGAAAGTGTTGCAGGTTACCGAACGCTATCTCGACCATGAGATCGGTGGCGCGCAAAAGTCGGTTCAACTCCTGGCCGAAGGACTCGCCCGCCGCGGGATGCAGGTCGTCGTTTGCGCGGTCCATGAAAGCCCGGTCTTGGACTTACAGAAGGTCAACGGCGTCCGGGTCTATAAGCTTCCGCTCGGGAACCGTGACAGGCGATTACGTAACGCTCACCTCGGACCGATGCGCGCGTTGCGCGACCACCTGGCCGAGTCATTCCAAGTCGGCAGCTCGCCTGAGTTATCCTTTGTCCTCGAGCGGGAGAAACCCGACATCGTTCATAGCAATATCCTCTCCGGCTTTTCCGTATCTCTCTGGCGCACGGCGGCGAGGCATAACTGCAAAGTCGTCCATACCGTGCGCGACCACTACCTGCGCTGCGCCCGTTCCACCATGTACAAACATGGCGCTAAGTGCCGGAGTGTTTGCACCGAATGCCGTATTCTCTCTTTGCCGAAAAGAGTAGAGACCAAACGAGTAGATGCCGTCGTTGGAATTAGCCGGAAGCTCCTCGATGAACAGTTAAAGGCCGGATACTTTCCGGCCGCGCGGATATCACGAGTGATACCCAACTCGATCGGCCAGTTGCGAGGCGCCATCCCACTTACGCGCTCCCTGCCACGCACACCTGTCACGCTAGGCTTTATCGGACGTCTGGTGGCGGCAAAAGGTATCGAGTTACTCCTGCGCGAACTTAGACACTTAGATGATAAGTTTCGACTTCTAGTTGCCGGAACAGGAAACACAGCCTACGTGCGCCGCCTGCACGCGATAGCGGGAGATAACGTCACTTTCCTGGGGAAATGTGAAGCCGACGCGTTCTATGAGAAGATCGATCTCTTGGTCGTCCCAAGTCTCTGGGATGAACCATTCGGTCGCGTTGTTATCGAGGCCTTCTCCTTCGGATTACCAGTGATAGCTTCCAATCGTGGCGCGCTGCCAGAGCTAGTCCTACCCGCGGCGGCGGGCGCTATCTTTGATCCCGATACGCCAGGTTCTCTAGCTAACTCTATTCAACACCTCACCTGCGATCCCGTGACCTATTCGCGCTTTTCGAAGGTCGCCCTGCAAGCGGCTCCCCGCTACTCGGACGATAGCGTCACCGACGCCTATGAGGACCTATATCAAGAGTTGCAGGGAGCTAACAAAAACCAGGACTTATGTTTTCCCTTATCGTAGCTACGCTAGGTCGCACGGATGAGCTGATAGCCTTCCTGGAATCTCTCGTCGCTCAGAGTGAACGCAACTTTGAGGTTATCGTCGTGGACCAGAATCCCGACGAAAGACTGGAGCCGGTTATAGCCAGGTTTGGTGATAAGTTCCCCCTGCGACACCTGCGCTCTCCGATAGGACTCTCGCGCGCCCGTAACTGCGGCTTGGCTGTGACCAAAGGGGACCTCGTCGCCTTTCCTGACGATGACTGCATCTACCCGCCAGACTTACTCGGCAAGGTGCAGTCTCGCTTACAGGAACAAACGCCGCTCGCCGGGATTACCTGTATTTCCAGAGACACCAATGGACTACCTTCTGGCCCACGCTGGCTAAAGGTAGCTGGTCCAGTGACCAAAGAGAAGGTCTGGCGACAGGCTGTGTCCTATACCATTTTCCTGCGTCGTTCCGCGGTTGAAGCTATCGGTCCCTTCGACCAACGACTAGGTCTCGGTGCCACCTCCCCATCGCAGGCAGGTGAGGAAACTGACTATCTCCTTCGCGCCTTACATCAAAAACTATCGCTCTACTTTGACCCATCTCTTCATGTCATCCATCCGCGCAAGGCCGGTCAAGGCCGAGCACAGATGAACCTTGTCCGCAGCTACGGCTATGGCTTGGGAAAGGTGGTGGCCCTGCATCGCTACTCGCTGGCCTTTAAACTATGCCTGCTAGGTGGACCTATCGTCAGATGCCTCTCCTATGGCCTGACGACGCGCTACCAGCGCGCCGGGCTGGAGTGCGCGACTCTTTTCGGACGACTTAGCGGTCTCCTCTCGCGATGAAGGTGAAAGCAAATCGCGAGACCTGGTGGCTCCATCCCGTGACCGCGGTTTTCCTCGCGACCGTGCCGTTCATTGTGTCGGCTCACCTTCTTCCGGAGTCGAGTTATCTCGAGTTATGGAAAGCGCAAAAGCATCTCAATGGCGTTAGCCTCGGTCTCACTCTCGTTACGCTCCTTATGTTCGCGCTCGGCTATGCGCTCTCGCTTGCGTCGCGCCCCAGCCAGTCACCGGCTCCGCTCATCGAGAGGAAACACTTAGCGCCACTATTTCTACTCTCCGCCGCGCTCGCCATAGCGGGTTATCTTATCTGGCTGGTTCTTCTCTTACGGGACGTGGGAGCTTCTACTCTCATGGCCACCTTTCACGCAGATTCAGGGGCTAACTATGCCATCCGCGAAGCCGGTTCTACCATCCCAGGAGTTACCACCATGACTCAGTTCGGTATCGCGGCTGTTATTCTCGGCGGGCTGCTCATAAGAACCGGGCAGAACCGCAGGCCCGTGCTCGTTATCCTTTTCGTTCTTATCTTACTTTCCGTCCTAAGAGCTTTCATCTGGTCGGAACGCCTGGCCGTGATCGAGCTCATCATCCCCCTCGGTCTCATGACTCTAAAACCAGAGCTAAGACCGGGTTCTCGATTCCGCCTTACTTATACTTTGGCTCCTTTCCTCGGCGCTGCCGCTTTGTATCTCTATTTTACCGGCTTCGAATTCTTTCGCTCCTGGTCCGCGACGTATGCGGCTGGCGAAGTCAGTCTCTGGTCTTTCGCTTGGACTCGTCTCGCGGGTTACTACATTACCGCCTTGAACAACGGAATGTTGATGTATTCAGAGCTAGGTCGCCTTCCGCTTCCCTATTACACCTTGGAGTGGCTTTGGAAATTGCCGGGAGTGTCATACCTGCTGCCTTATGACCAGGTCACGGGCGTCTCTCTCGGCGCGCAGGGCGACATCCTAAGAGTCATGGCCAACCCTGAGTTTACCAACCCCAGCGGTATCTTTCCCTACTTCCTTGATTTCGGGCCAGCGGCTTATCTCTTCTGGGTTTTCTGCGGCGCGGCGGCTGGCTTCGCTTATCGTGCGTTTCGCGAGGAGCGACTGGCCGGCCTGCTTTTCTATCCATTTCTTTTTGTAGGTCTGATCGAGCTGGGGCGGGTTCCTTATCTAACTTCCGGTCGAGCGTTTCCCGCCTGGATATTCCTTTTCCTCTCCTATTTCCTCCTGAAGGGTCGTAGTCCCGTCACCGCACCAGAAATGAGTTCGTTAGGTTCTCCTAGTTATGAGGCACACCGCAGTCTGCCTTAACGGTCGCTTTTCCGGCACGCTCCAGCCGACCGGGACGCAGACCTCAGCGTTCCATACCTTCGACGCGATTCTAAAGGCCGAGAGAAACTTTGCCATAGTCGTTTTCGCCGACCTAAGATTCCCCGGGGTGAATGACTGGCGGGACATTCCTAAGACCAAGGTCGTGCCAGTGCCATTTAGCACTTGGAGCCGGCCGCGCGCGCAACTCTGGGAGCAGTTAGTCCTGCCCCGTGCCGCGCGCCGGCATGGATGCGCTCTTATTCATCACCCGCTGAATACATCTTCGCGACTAAGACTTGGCATGAAGCATTTAGTCACGGTGCATGACCTTAACTTTGTTCGTCATCCGGAGTGGTTCAGTCTCTCCTTTCGCACTTGGATGATGTTGACGGCCTTGCCTGGGATGCGATCCGCCAGTTATGTCGCAACTGTTTCCGATCATGTGCTCCGTGAGGTGCGCACTACCGGGAGAATATCTCCCGCTAAGTCGGCGCGCATCTACAATGGGTGCAAACAACTGCCTGCGACCGTCGAAGTAGGTAACGAATCGAACACTATTCTTGCCCTTAACGTTTGGCAGCCACATAAGAATCTTGCGCGACTCATTGCTGCCTTCAGACTTCTGAGAGTAGACTTTCCTACTTTAAGACTGCGAATCGCCGGACGACTTCAGGCGCAGTTTCGCTCCGGCCCTTCTCTCGCTGCGATGTTACAGGAGCCGGGTATAAGTGTTCTGGGTTATCTTTCCGAAATAGAGTTAGCCCAGGCTTATAAGTCGGCGCATGTGTTTTGTTACCCATCGTTAGAGGAAGGCTTTGGCTTGCCTATCCTGGAAGCGTTGAGCGCAGGGACGCGCGTTGTCACATCCAACAGCTCCTGCCTCCCGGAGATCGCCGGTGGTGCGGCGATACTTATAGACCCAGCTTCCGTTCCCAGCATCGCCGCCGGCCTTCGCGAAGCCTTGCGGGAAACGCCAGCAGAGAGAGCAAAATGGATAACCAAGGGTAAGTCTGTCGCCGCATCGTTCTCCTGGCAGCAAGCCGCGCAGAGTTATCTCTCTATTTATAGGAAACTCCTGGCTACCTCATGAATGTGGCGCTTGCTCATCATTGGCTCGTCGGGATGCGCGGCGGCGAGAAGGTGCTGGAACAGTTCGGCCAACTCTTCCCAGACGCTCCCATCTACACCCTTCTTGCAGCGCCGCGGCAGCTAAGTCCGGCGTTGCAACGGCATTCGATCCACCAATCGCTCCTGGCCCGGTTACCGGCCGCGGCGCGGTATTATCCGCGGATGCTACCCTTGTTTCCCGCGGCGCTCCGTGGGTTGCGTCTCCCGCGCGCTACTCAGTTTTTGCTCACGAGCGATGCCAGTCTTACGAAAGGATTGAGTTACGATCCTTCGCTCCCGCATGTCTGCTATTGTCACTCGCCGCCGCGTTATCTTTGGGGGATGGAAGAGACTTACCTTAAACATACGGCGGGATTGAGCCGGTTTGGTAAGTCACTTTTCCGGCAAGTTATTCCGCGGCTCCGGCGCTTTGATCACGAGGCGGCGCAGAAGGTAACGCACTTTATTGCTAACTCTCGCTATGTGCAGAAACGGATTCGCCAGACCTATGGACGCGAATCGACTGTTATCCACCCGCCCGTCGCCATCGGTGACTATAGCGCGCACCGTCCCGCGGAAGACTTCTATCTTGTCGTCGCGCAGCTCGTCCCCTATAAGAGAATCGACCTGGCCGTGAAGGTCTTTAACTCGTTAGGCAAGAGGTTGGTCGTTATCGGCGGGGGCGCAGAGCTAGGGGCTTTGCGCGCGCGCGCCAAAAGCAACATTACCTTTCTTGGCCGGCAGCCGTTCCCAGTGGTGAAAGACTACCTCGAACGTTGCCGGGCGTTCGTCTTTCCGGGCGTGGAAGACTTCGGCATTACTCTAGTTGAAGCGCAAGCGGCGGGACGACCTGTGATCTCCTTCGCTGGCGGAGGCGCGCTGGAGACGGTAGTTGATGGCCGAACTGGAGTGTTTTTCCATGAGCAAACGGTCGAAGCGTTGCGCGAAGCGGTGTTGGCTTTCGAAGAAAAAAGCTTTCGTCCCGAATTCTGCCGGGCGCAGGCGGAATGCTATGGTCCGGCGCGTTTTCGCGCGGAGCTAAAGGCTTTCCTCGCCCAGGCCCTGCCCCAACTCTTTTCGCGTTACGGCTGGCCTTGCTAGCTGTGAACTGACTTATACTCGTTGGGCTGGCGCCAGGGTCTCTCTCTCCTCCTCCGTGCGGCGCGCATAGTCGGCGGAGTAATAGTAGTAACTGTCCCGGCTATGCGCGGGCAAGGCGTTTAAGACCACCGCAATTTCCTCCGCGCCCGCGCCCGTGAGCAGCGCGGCGGCGCGCTGCACGACACGGACGGGGGTAACGGCCGCGCGCACGACCAGGCAGACAACATCCGCGTGCCTAACGAGTATAAGGCCGTCACTGACCGCATGGAGCGGCGCGCTATCAAAAACAACGCGATCGTAGTTCGCGACTTGCGGGTCTTGCAGGAGCCGTGCGATCGTCGCGGCGTTAAATTGTTCCGCCGGGTTTCGCATGGCCGGGCCGGCCGTGAGCACATCGAGATTGTCGGCGCCGCCCGACTGAATGAGGCCGGCGAGCGTACGGCGTCGGGAGAGAAATTCAGTTAAGCCTGCCTGGTGCGGATTCAATCCGAGCGCTTTGGCGATCGCCGGCCTTCGCAGGTCGGCATCGACCAGCAACGTGCGATGCCCCTGTTGCGCCAGGGCCAGCGCGCAATTCAGCGAGCAAAAAGTCTTACCCTCGCCGGGTGCGGCGCTCGTGCAGAGTATGACCTGAAGGCCTCCTGGCTCTTTTAGGGACAGGACGGTACGGAGCGAGCGGAAGGCTTCCGCCGCGGGCGAATCAGGATCGTGCAGAACCGGAAGCTCCCGGTGAGCACCTAACGAGTTTAAGTCGGATAGGAGCGGAACAGCCGCGACCACGGTCAGGCCGAGGGCGCGCTCCGTTTCATCGACCGTCTTGAGAGAGCTATCGATGGCCTGTAAGAACAGGCTGAGGCTGGTTCCGGCCAGGAGGCCGCCTAACGAACATAAGAGCGTCACGAGAAGCTTATTCGGTCGCACCGGCCTGGACGGCACGCGCGCCGGCTCGACGACTCGGATGGGACTCTTCTCCAGCGCCTTGGTCACATCGGTTTCTTTGAGCCGGGTCAAAATGGATTGATAGAGCGCGCGGTCGGACTCTACTTCTCGCTCCAGCCCGCTATAGGGAATAGCAATCTTATTCAAGGCGAGCGAGAGCTTCTCCTGCGCGCGCAAGGCATCCTCCAGCTTATGTTCGTTCACCGTCGCAACCTCATAGGCGGAACCAATGGTTTCCCCAGCTTTCAGAATAGTCTTATTCAGGTCGGCCGTTACTTGCGCCAGCTCACTCTGCGCTTCCAGAAATTTGGGATGCTCGGCGCGATAGCGTAGTCTTAGCATGGCGATCTGCGCTTCGTCTTCCGCGACGCGTTTCTTCGCTTCCAGGACGGTCGGGGAATCGGCGATGCTGGAGAGCACGAGCAAAGCTCTCGGATCGCCCCTGGCTAAGTCTTTATATTGCGCGAAATCGGATTCCAGCTTCATCCGTTGCGTGCGCGCGTCGTTCAGTTTCAAGTTCAGGTCCTTCAGGGTTTCGACGACGATGTTCTGCTTGTCTTCGAGGGAGACAGCGTTGTTTGCTTCGCGATAGGTCTGGAGCTCGCGTTCGCTCGTCTCGAGCTTTACTTTTAATCGCTCGGCTTCCTGGACAAGGAAGCCATTGGCCTCGCGCGCGACATTGATGCGCTGCTCATAGCCTTGTCGGGTGAACTCTTCGATAAAGGATTGCGCCAGCTCTTTCGCCAGCGCGGGCGCGCGACTCTCTACCGTGATATCGATAAGTCGCGTGCCGCGCCGCACCCGCACATTAGTGCGGTCGTTCAGGGCGCGAATAAGTTGGTCATCGCTATAAGTCTCTCCGGCGCGCTGAGGAAGGAAGTTTGGGTCAGCCGCAAGTTGATTTATCTTTGCCACTCTCAGTGTGAGCGCATCGGTGGTAAGACTTTGCTCGACTGTCTTCATGACTTCGAGCGCCTTTAAGTCATCCTGGGAGACATCCTGGATATTAACTACTTTACTTTCCTGTTGTTCGACCATGATCGTGGCACGAGACGCATAGATAGGCGGGGCCAACCAGAGATAGATAGCTCCGATGAGACAGACGGCGATGGTGCAGGCAGCGATGAGCCATGTTTTTTCTCGTAACGAGAAATAGATGTGGCGGAAGTCGATGAGCGGTTCCTCGCGCGCGGGAGTTAGGGAACGACTCATAGTTAGAATATCCTTTCTGCGACGGTAACTGTGTCTCCAGGTACGACGAGAAAGGGCGCGGTGCCGGTATCACCAGCCATGCGCTTGCCATCCAACACTTGCACTTCTTCCCGGCCGTTGACTGTGCGCTTGACTGTAATCTTAGACATGTTAGCGAGGCGCGAGAAGCCGCCGGCCAGCCCGACCGCGGAGAGGAGATCGATCGATCCCTGGTCGCGCAGGCTGTAGGAACCCGGCTTCTGCACCTGCCCGAGAACGGTGACGTTGCGGTTAGCGTAACCCAGAACGGTGAGGGTGATTTGCGGGTTAACCAGGAAGCGCGCGTCAAGCAGGTCGCGGATATTCTTAGTCGCCGCCTGGACCGTGATGCCGCCGATTCTTACGCCGCCGATAAGTGGAAAGATAACTGTGCCATCTTCTGCAATGCGCAAAGTAGAGTTAAGGTCGTCTTCCTGGAAGACCTTGATGTAGATAAGGTCGTTAGGCGCGAGCCGGTAGTTCTGGCTCGTATCGGAGGGCGCGGGCGCTTGCGCCGCCAGATCATGGGCGAGCAGAATCACAGCGAAGAGACTAAAGATAAGTGGTTTCATAAGTGAGTTAGTCAGATTAAAAAGCAAAGGTCACTTGCAGGCCGACCTGTGAGTCGCGAAAGGAAAAACGCCCGAGCGTAGAAGCGTTGTGGCGATATTCGCAAAAGAGTTCGACCTGGGCCCAGCTCCTCAACTTGCACTGCACGGCTGGCCTAACGACAAAAGCATTGTCCTGTCGGGAAGGCCCGCTGCTGCCGCTTACGGTCTGGTAGTCGCTATGCTCATACGCGGCCGCGAGGATAAGGTCGTAGCTGCCGCGCCAGGTGTGCCGGGCCTCCAGCTTCACGCCCGTCGCGGTATAATCTTCTCCCACAAAGACGGCGGAATTTTCGACGTGACGATAAGCGCTAAGTTGTAACTGCGTCGCGGCAAAGGGCAGATAAGTCCCGGTAAGGCTAAAGACAGGTGTGGCCCGGGCGGTCTCGTCCGTTTGGCGCAGCTCGATCCCGCCATCCAGCTCGAAGGAAAGCTTATCCGTCGCGGAGTAAGTCATGCGCCCGAGCGCCTGCTCGTAGGCCTGGGTCGCGCTCTCCTCGACCTCGAGAATGCCTCCGCTAAGTCCACCACCGAGAGTTAGCTCAGGCGACCACTTATAGTTCCACCAAAGGCGCACGAGCGATTCGACCGAGTCCAGCCTCTCTCGTAGTTATTGACGTTGTTTTGGAAGTTAAGCTCGGCATAGGTCTTATCACTTAGCTCATAGCGATTAAGGAGCGCTGTCTCATATAAGCGGCGCCTGGTCCTATCACCGGCATCCACATCCGGGCCGGATAAGTCCTGGAAGCGAAAGGTCAAACCAAGAGTCAGGCGCGCGAAATGCATCTGCGCGCCGAGGCTGGCTTGTTGCTCGATCGCATCTTCGCCCGTGTAATGGGCAAAGCGGATGATACCGAGGTCGTAATTGAGGATGATGAAGTTCTCCTCGCGCAGACGGAAATCGCCGTAGGCAAAGGTCAAGCCGGGCGAAAGGCTGTAAATGAAATCACCTTTCGCATGATCCGGCGCGATGAAGATATTGCTATCATAAGTCGCGCCTAATTTGGCGCTAAGGGTGAACTTCCACGGTCGCTGCTCCGAGTTAGTCTCGGCCGATGGCTCGGGCGTGCTTTCCGGCGGCTCCGGATATAACTGCTGCGAAAGTTGTGCGGCCTCTTCGGGAGTCGTCGGTGGGACGATCGGAACAGGCGGGGGTGATTGATCCGTCACGGGCGCGGCCGGCAAAGTACTCACCGACGGATCCTGCGCGCGCGCCGAACCAAGTATGCCTAACGAGACAAGGAGCATCGCGCAGACAAGGTGGAGCGCGTTTGACTTGGAACACCACTGAGCGCGGGAGATACTAGTATCCATCTGGATTTCAGGGTGAAGGACATTCCGCGCCCGGAGAGCCACGCGCCGTGCGCGCGACTACGCTGGTAGCTGCGAGAAATGGATCGGCCGCTGCCGGGGCGTTGTTCTCCGAGAGTGGGACGATGAACAACTTCATCCATCTCGAGATAGCAATGATCGAGCCATCTCGAGGGCGGCTGGCACCAGTCGTGCTTTAACGGCGGAAGGAGTGACTTGTCCGCGCGCACTCGTGCGGCGTGGATGAGCAGCGCGCCGCAGTCATGGATAAGATCAGTCTCTTTAAAAAACCGCCGGAGACAGATGCTCCCATCGACCCGTGCGGTGCGATTTCCATCCTGATCGTGGATGACGAGGAACATCTCGTCGAGCTGCTGACGCGGAAAATAAAATTCCTGAATCATCGCGTCGTCGGCAAAGCGCGCCATGGCAAGGAAGCCATCGAGCTCGCGCAAAAACTGCGGCCGGATCTGATTATCATGGACATCGGCCTGCCGGTGCTGGACGGGATCGAGGCCGCGCGTGCTATTCTGCAAACGCAACGAGTTCCGATCGTGATAAGCACCGGCGCCGCCGACGAAGGTACCTTGCACCGGCTGAAGGATCTGGCGATTAGCGCCTACCTTGTGAAGCCCTACAGCCCTGCCCAACTGAAGGCCGCGTTGCACGTCGCCATGGCGGCGGCCGAGCGAGAGAGCAGAAGGCCGGGCCTGCCCGGGACTATTGCGGCAAAGGGGAAAATCGACCTGTCAGCGATGGGATGAAGCAGCCGCGCCTGTGACTAATATTGGCGCAGGCATGGAGCCTAGGGGGTTCGAACCCCTGACCTCCTCAATGCCATTGAGGCGCTCTACCAACTGAGCTAAGACCCCGCGAAGAGGCTCGATTTTCGAGTGGCGATGGCGTTTTTGCAACGAGGAAGTTATCTTCGCGGCGTCGTGGCCTAACGACCGACGAGGGAAATTTTGGAACGGTCGGCGAGATCGACCAGGGCCGCTCTTTCCAGCAAAAGCGTGCAGCCGGCCTCCACCGCGATCGCGCGAATTTTCGCTTCCGCGGCCACGCGCAACGTCTCGAGGCCAATCACCGGCACGTCGAAACGCATGTCCTGTTTCGGCTTCGTGACCTTAACGACGATGGCGTTTTTTTTGCCTAACGAACCGCCGCGTTTGATGGCTTCGTTGGTGCCCTCAAACGCTTCGACCGCGAGGACGGTACCGTTTTTCACCACGATCGTTTGCCCGACGTTGAGCGCGCTGAGTTGCTTCGCGATTTCGAAACCAAAAGTGACGTCAGCTTCTTCGCGTTCTTTCAGTTTCGGCCCGGCGATGTGTCCCGCGGGCGCGAGGAGATGTTCGAGAAAAGTCGTCGCCGGCAGCAGCTCAGCGCCGATCTCGGCGAGCTGGTCCGCGATCGCGCCGAAAATGGACTCGGCGTTCCGCTCTTTCAAGCGCGCGAGCAGGAACATCGTTTTGAAGTCGGGGCGCAGGCTGAAGAGATTTCCCGGCGCGATCTGCCCGGCCATGAGCGCGTGCCTAACGTTGGCGGCGCGGAAAAAATTCAGGAGCCTGCCGAGCTGACCGACGCGCAGCCATTCGATTTCGTCCGCGCGGTTGGTGATCTCGACGGAAGTTTCGTCGGTGAAAGCCGCGACGATGATTTTTTTTACGCCGGCGACGCGTGCAGCGTCCGCGAGAAGAAGCGGGTAAACGCCGCTACCGGCAATGAGGCCGAGGACTTCGGGCGTTTCCATCTGTGGGTCGATGCTTAATGATGGACGAGCCTGCACGAAAGTCATCCCGAGCGCAGCGTAGCGAAGTCGAGGGATCCCGTGGGGAAACTGTGAAGCTCCGAAGCAGAGTTTTCCGGCAGCATCGCTTCTCGGAAAATCTTCGGGATCCCTCGACTCCGCTGCGCTGCGCTCGGGATGACGGCAGGGTATCGCTTAATGCCGGCCGCGACGTTTCACGTGCAACTGCGCGAGCGCTTTTTGCAGCGACGCTTGCACGGCCGCGACTTCTTCGCCCCCGAGATCTTCCTTCATCGCAGTTTGCGCGCGCGTGACCGCAGCTTCCGCGGCGGCTTCGTCGATCGCGGAGGATTCCATCGCCATGTCGGTGAGCACAGAAATGGAATCGCCCGTGATTTCGGCGAAGCCATCGCCGACCGCGAGCGAAGTGGTGACGCCACCTTTAACCACCCGCAACTCACCGGGTTTGATCGTGGTCAGAACCGGAACGTGTTGCGGATAGACGCCGAGCTCGCCATCACGCCCCGGAATGACGACCATCTCGACGTCTTCCGAGTAGGCTTTGGCCTCGGGCGTGACGATTTCCAAGCGGAGAGTTTTCATTTCGCGCGGTGACTACCTTTAAGAAATCGGGCCCTCTTAAAACTTAAACCTATCCCTCCTTAATCATATCGATGCCGCCCTTCATGTAGAAATTCTGCTCGGCCACATCGTCATGTTTGCCGTCGAGGATTTCTTTGAAGCCGCGGACGGTTTCTGCGATCGAAACGTACTGGCCAGCGGTGCCGGTAAAAACTTCCGCAACGTGGAACGGCTGACTGAGGAAACGTTGAATTTTTCGCGCACGGAAGACAGTCAGTTTGTCTTCGGGACTCAACTCGTCCATGCCGAGAATCGCGATGATGTCCTGCAAATCTTTGTAACGCTGGAGCACTTTCTGCACGCCACGCGCGACGTTGTAATGCTCTTCACCCACGATGTCCGGCGCGAGCGCTTTCGAGGTGGAAGCGAGCGGGTCCACCGCCGGATAAATCCCCAGCTCGGCAATGGAGCGCTCGAGCACAATGGTCGAATCCAAGTGCGCGAAAGTGTTCGCCGGCGCCGGATCGGTAAGGTCGTCCGCGGGAACGTAAACGGCCTGCACGGAAGTAATAGAGCCTTTGGTGGTCGAGGTAATCCGCTCCTGCAGATCGCCCATCTCGGCCGCGAGTGTCGGCTGATAACCGACCGCGCTCGGCGTTCTGCCTAACAATGCCGAAACCTCCGCGCCTGCTTGCGAGAAACGAAAGATGTTGTCGATGAAAAGAAGCACGTCCTGGTTGCGTTCGTCGCGAAAATATTCCGTCATCGCGAGGGCACTGAGCGCGACACGAAGACGCGCGCCGGGAGGCTCATTCATCTGTCCGTAAACGAGGGCGACTTTCGATTTGCTCAGATCTTCTTGATTGATGACGCCGGCTTCGCTCATCTCCGTGTAGAGATCGTTGCCCTCGCGCGAACGCTCGCCCACGCCGGCGAAAACGGAGAATCCCCCGTGATTTTTCGCGATGTTATTGATCAGCTCCAGGATAACGACAGTCTTTCCCACGCCCGCGCCGCCGAACGCGCCGACTTTGCCGCCTTTCGTAAAGGGGCAAATCAAATCGATCACCTTAATGCCCGTCTCAAGGATGGTGGCCTGCACGTCCTGGTCGGTTAGCTCGGGCGCCTTGCGATGAATCGGATAACGCTTCGTGAATGAAACCGGCCCGCGATTATCAACCGGATCGCCGGTGACGTTGAAGATTCTGCCTAACGTCCCCTCGCCCACCGGCACCGAGATCGGCCCGCCGGTATCACTCACCTTCATCCCACGCTGCAGACCTTCCGTCGAAGACATCGCGATCGAGCGCACCCAACTGTCGCCGAGATGCTGCTGCACTTCGAGCGTGAGCTTGGTCGGGTTGCCGTTCACTTTGTACTCGATCTCGAGCGCGTTGTAGATGCCGGGCAGCTTTGCGGCGTCGGCAAAATCCACGTCCACGACGGGACCAATGACCTGAACAATATTACCAGTATTCATAAAAGGACGACCCGCGGGGCGACTGCCCGGCGCGCGGGAGTCCCAAGGTAACGAAGGAGCGCGCGCCGACAAGTCGCGGAAGAAAAAATTTGCGGTCGCTCGTGCACTGTCACCGCCAAAAGTAGATTAAGTGACGGAAGAGCGACCGAGCATCCCAAAGTCCCAATTTAGGTGTTACGGCGTGTTAAGGCCAGGTATCGGATGAAACGTGAGTGAGAGAGAATCAAGAAACAGCTTCCGGGGAGCGCACGCGCCTCGCGTGCGGGCGATGGCGCCCTCGCCATCGCGAACTTGCTTTCCGCGAGAGGCGGTCACAAGTCGTTAGCGCGAAAAGTTCGTTTCGGCGAGGCGCCGAAACCAGCACGCGAGGCG
>JACDGS010000010.1 GCA_013821455.1 Chthoniobacterales bacterium | reverse complement strand
CCCCCGCCGCCATGCCTAACGAGTGAAGGACTGTCGCGCGAGATCCTTGCGCTGCGATAGCCTTCCTGGAACTAGGAAAGAAAGTGCAGCGACTTACTCGGTCGCGATCCCGTGATCCTCTAAACTCGCACGCAGTTCCGCGAGATGTTTGCGGTCGCGGGTTTCTACGGTGCAGAGGACTTGCACGGCGGAAATGTCGGAGCTGGCGAAGGCACGGTCGTGCACGATTTGCTTGATGCTCGCGCCCGCCCCCGCGATTTGGGCGGTAAGATCCGCAAGACCACCCGGCCGATCGCTGATGATTGCCCGGAAACGAGAGAGCCGCCCGTCCGCGACCAAGCCGCGCTCGATCACGCGGCTGAGCACATTTGGATCGATATTCCCGCCGCAAAGCAGAAGGACAACGCGCTTACCAGCCAGTTCCGGAAGTTGGCCCGAAAGGCAGGCCGCGAGCGGCGTGGCCGCAGCTCCTTCGACGACGCCCTTCTCCAACTCGACGATGCGCAAAATGGAAAGCGCGATTTGTTCCTCGGTCACGATCACCACCTTGTCGGTGTGCTGGCGCGCGATCTCGAAAGCGTTCCCGCCGACTTGAGCGATCGCGAGACCATCAGCGAGTGTCGGGCTGGTCGTGATGCGGACCGGCTTCCCCGCCGCCAAGGCCGCGGAATAACTGGCGACGTTTTCGGCTTCGACTGCGATGACCTTAGCGTTAGGCCGCAGAGTTTTCACCGCGAGCGACACGCCGGCGAGTAAACCCGCGCCGCCCACCGGCACAATTACTGCGTCGAGATCGGGCACTTGCCTAACGATCTCCAAACCGGCCGTGCCCTGGCCGGCGATGATGTCCGGATGATCGAAGCCGTCGATGTAGGCCAGGCCTCGCTCCTCGGCGATCTCATGCGCGCGCGCCTTGGAGTCGGCGAACTCCTTCCCTTCCAGGATCACGGTTGCGCCGAGCTTCTGGCAATTGTTAACCTTAATGAGGGGCGCGAATTTTGGCATCACGACGGTCGCCGGCACGCCTAGCAATTTCCCCTGATACGCAAGAGCCTGCGCGTGATTTCCAGCCGAAGCCGCGATGACGCCCTTTTTTTTCTGCTCGGGCGAAAGCTGGGAGAGCGCGTTATGCGCGCCGCGCTCCTTGAAACTGCCTGTGCGTTGCAGGTTATCGAGCTTGCAGTAAATCTGCATGCCGGTCAGTTCGCTCAGCGGGATCGATTGCGGGCAGGGAGACTCGTAGACCGCGCCTTTAATGCGCTCGGCGGCCGCTTCGATGTCGCGAAAGGTAATCAGAAGAGTGCGTGGTTGACCGACGAACCAGCCTAACGGCTTGCGCTCCTCGATCAACCCTCAAACACCATCGTTAGGCTTCGCCATCCAGGACCGCGCGCACTTGTTGAGCGAGTTGCTCGGCCGTGAAAGGCTTGGGCAGAAAACGCGTCCCCGGCGCGCAGCGATCCTCCGCCGGAAGCGATTCCTCGAGATAGCCGGAAACGAAAATCACTTTCGTGAGCGGGCTCACGTTCCGCAGCCACGCGGCAAAAGTGCGGCCGCTCATTTTCGGCAGCACCATGTCGGTCAAAAGCAGATCGATTTTGCGGCTCCCGTTTTCTGCGAGCAAACGCTGTGCATCGTCACTGTGCGCGGCCTCGAGCACATCGTAACCGAGCCGGCGCAGCAGGCGCACCGAGAGATGGCGCACGCTCAAGTCGTCTTCCAGCACGAGAATGGTCTCCGACCCGGAGCGCAGCTTTTCGAAACCGCGCCGCTTTCGCTCGGGCGCATTGACGCGTGGCAGGTAGATGCGAAAGCGGGTGCCCTGGCCCGGCGCGCTCTCGACGCTAATGTGGCCGCCGCTTTGCCTAACGATGCCATAACTTGTCGCCAGCCCGAGCCCGTTCCGCTCCGTCTTCGCTTTCGTGGTGAAAAACGGTTCGAAAACCCGCGCCTTCACTTCTTCGGTCATGCCGCTGCCGGTGTCGGCGACGTCGATCGTGACGAATTCGCCATGGGCGAAATCCGCGCCCGGTCCGAGCGGCGGATCATCGGCTTCGAGGCGCACCGCGGCAGTGGTAATCGTTAGGCAACCGCCCTCGCTCATGGCCTCGCGCGCGTTCATCGCCAGGTTGAGAAGGAGCTGGTTGAGCTGCGTGGTATCCGCCTTGATGTAGGCGCCCTCTTTTAGCTGATGGAGTTGGTAATCGATCGTGATGTGTTCGCCGAGAAGGCGAAGGAGCGATTTCTCGAGGCTGGTAACGAGCGCATTGATTTCGAGCACGGTCGGCTCCATGGCCTGACGGCGACTGAAGGCGAGAAGTTGATTCGTTAGGGCAGAGGCTCGCTCGGCCGCGTCGTGAATCTCGCCGATATGGTTCGCGATTTGTCCGCGCACCAGGTTTTCCGACAAAAGGAGATCGCTGTAGCCCAGGATCGTGGTGAGAAAATTATTGAAATCGTGCGCCACGCCGCCAGCCAGTTGACCGAACGCTTCCATGCGTTGCCAGCGGCAGACCTGGCTTTGCAGCTCCTCGCGCTCGGTCACATCCATCATCACGCTCACGACACGAGGGTCGGGACAACGCAGGAGCAAAGCGCGCTCGTAAATGTTCCGGTATTCTCCGTCGGCACGCCGGAAGCGATATTCGCCTAACCAATGTTCGTCCGGCCCACTTAAGGCTCGATGGATGCTTTCTTGTATCCGGCCGCGATCTTCAGGATGCAGGCGCTCCGTCCAGAATCCAATTTCGGTGGCCTCGGTGAAATCCGAGTAACCGAGCAAATTTTCCAGCCCATGGGGCCAGATGAGCTTTCCCTCTTTCACTCTCCAATCCCGGACGGCGTCGCTCGTCGCCCGGCCCAGGATGTCGAAATATTCCGCACCGCTCGCCGCGCGGTCTTCTCGCGCGGTGCTGTCTCCCATGACGTAGTTTATTAGTGGCATGCGGCGAAGAGCGGCTAGCGCCGCACCAATTTATTGAGCTAGATTTATGCCTCGCCCTCCGCCCGAGCGGGCGTGAATTCCCCTTGCTTTCCCGCGCCGCGAAAAGAAGGCTGCGCAAAGCATGGCCGCCGAAAATTCCTTCGATTTGCTGAAGCCTCTGCAAAATCAAAAAGCACTGGTCACCGGCGCCAGTTCCGGGATCGGAGAGGCCTGCGCGAAAGCCCTCGCCGCCGCCGGAGCGGCCGTGGCGGTAAATTATGTTTCTCATCGCGAGACCGCCGATCGTGTGGTGGCCGACATTCGCGCTGGGGGCGGTGAAGCGATCGCCGTCCACGCGGACGTGAGCGACGAAGGCGAAGTGCAGGCGATGTTCGCGGAAGCCACGAAAGCCTTTGGCACGCTCGATATTCTGGTGAACAACGCCGGCCTGCAGCAGGACGCGGCCTTCGAGGAAATGACGCTGCAACAATGGCAAACCGTCATCGGCGTAAATCTCACCGGCCAATTTCTCTGCGCGCGCGAAGCGGTGCGGGAATTTCTGCGGCGCGGTGTCGTCCCGGCGACCTCATCCGCGGCGGGCAAAATTATTTGCATGAGCTCGGTGCACGAAGTCATCCCATGGGGCGGACATGTGAACTACGCCTCTTCCAAAGGCGGCGTCATGCAGCTCATGAAAAGCATGGCGCAAGAGCTCGCGCCGAAAAAAATTCGCGTGAACAGCGTTGCGCCGGGCGCCATCAGGACACCAATCAATCGCAGCGCCTGGGATACGCCCGAGGCGCTCGCTGCCCTCTTGAAACTGATCCCGGATCAGCGCATCGGCGAGCCGGAAGACATCGCGCGCACGGTGGTGTGGCTCGCTTCCGATCTCTCCGATTACGTCACCGGCGCGACTCTTTTCGTCGATGGCGGGATGACCCTTTATCCGGGTTTTGCCACCGGTGGCTAACGATCGGTCGCCGTGAAATTGACCCTGCAAGAACTCGCGGAGTCCTGCGGTGGGACGCTGCAAGGCGATCCCAGCCTAACGATTAGCGGCGCGGCCTCGCTTGCGGAAGCGACCCCAGACGAAATCACCTTCTACGCCAATCCGCGATATCTCGCGGCCTTCCGCAAAACGCGCGCGGCGGCCGCTTTTGTGCCGGCGAATTTCGAGGAACAAATCGTCGTCGCACAGATCCTGGTCGAAAATCCAATGAAGGCCTTCGAACAAATCGCACTCCATTTTGCGCCGGAGCCGATCGCGGTCGCGACCGAGATTCATCCCAGCGCCATCATCGCCGAAGGAGTCTCGTTAGGCGAAAATGTCTCGTTAGGCCCGAATGTCGTGCTTGAGCCTGGCGTGCAAATTGGCGACGGCACGCGCATCGGCGCGAACAGCTACATCGGGCACGAGACCACGATCGGCGAGGGCGTCATCATTTATCCTAACGTCACCATCCGGGAGCGAATCAAGATCGGCCACCGCGTTATCCTCCATTGCGGCGTCGTCATCGGCTCGGACGGTTTCGGTTTTGAAGACGCCGGCGGCGCGCAAAAAAAAGTGCCACAAATCGGCATCGTGCAAATCGACGACGACGTCGAAGTCGGCGCCGGGACGACGATCGATCGCGCGCGTTTCGGACGCACCTGGATTCAGGAAGGGGTGAAGATCGACAACCTCGTGCAGATCGCGCACAACGTTGTTATTGGAAAACACACGATCATCTGCGCGCAGACCGGTATCGCCGGCAGCTCCCGCATCGGCCAGCGCGTCGTGATCGCCGGCCAGGTGGGAATCGTCGGTCACATCGAGGTCGATGATGACACGACGATCGGAGCGCAATGCGGCGTCACAAAAAGCCTGCGCGGGGGGGGCGCCTGGTGGTCCCGACCGCCGGTCCCGCTCAGAGAGGCGAAACGGCAGGTTGCTTGGGTCCGCCGACTGGGAAAACTATTCGACCGGGTGGCGGCGTTAGAGCAGCGCGAGAAAATCTCGCCTAACGATCCGATTTAACCTAACGAACTCGTCAGGGGACGAGAAAGATTTTCCCACTGTAAGGGTCTTTTACCTTGCTGCCCGGCGCGAAGCCGGTGACATCCACATAGCCGCCGTTCTTATCATACGGACTAAAGACGTAGCCCGGTTTTCCGGGAACGGGTTTGGCGTAAAGCAAACCTCCCTTATCGGCGACTGCGTTGCGAGAAGTCGTTGTGTTGGTCTCCCGCGATGTTGTCGCGGTCGTGCTGCGACTGGTCACCCGCGGCAGCGGCGTGGGCGTCGCTTCCGGTTGGCGAGTCCGTTCGACCACAACCTCGCGTTGTGGCGGCGGAGGTGGCGGAGCTGTCACTATCTGGCGCTCAGGCGGCGGGGCCTGCTGCTCTTGGAAAGGTTGCTGATAAGTCGCGTTCGCAGGCGGGACGTTGGCTTCAGCGGTCCTCGTCGTCGTCGTCGTTGTTGTTGTCCTTCGATCCGTGTCGCCGTTCTCCACTTCAAGCTTGCGGCGCAGATATTCATGCGGCGCGTCGATCACGCGAAAGGTGCTCACCGCGGCGCGATGCGCTGTCTGGCATGACGTCGAGGCAAAGGTGGCAAAGAGAAGAGCGAGGATCGGACGTTTCATTAACATCTCTACGTTACCAAAGGTAAATTCGGACGCGACAGACCGGCCGGGCGGGAAAAGTCGCAAACCTTTTCCACTCATAGACGACGACCTGCGCGGATTGTTCAGCGTAGACTCGAAACTGCCGTAGATCGAATCCGTTTTCGGCACCCCGCTGTCCGATGCTGGCCGGGAATATATCTAACTCTTCTTTCGCACCGAGGACTTAGCCTTGATCTTCGCGTCGCGTGCGTCGGACGCCTCATCGCTCAGCTTCTGAAACTCATCGTTCAGACGGGTCAGCTCCTGTTCGGAGAGACGGTCGAGATCGAGTAAGTCGTTGCGCGCACCACTCATGGCGCGAATGATTTCATCCAGTTTGATCGCGGTATTTTTCGCATCGCGGTTCTGCGTGTTCTGGAGCAGGAATACCATCAGGAAAGTAACTATGGTCGTTCCTGTATTAATGATGAGCTGCCACGTATCGGAGAAATGAAAGATGGGTCCGGTAACACCCCAAATTAAGATAATGCAAAGAGCGATAACAAAGCTCCAAGGCGTCCCCAGGGTGCCAGAGGCTCGCTTCGCGAAAGTGTGAAATGCATCATCGACGCGGCAGACGAAACCGCGTTCCTCGTCGTTCGGACGGGCTTTCTTTTTCCTAGTGGTCATGGCGTGACAGAGATGGAGAACTAATCCCTACTTTTTGAATCGCGCGAGCTGCCTTTCTCTTCTGTATAATTCGAATGCTTCGCCCGCGCTCTTCTGAGCGTACTGCTTCGCTCGTCATGAATTCGACCAAGAAACAGCTTCTGGAAGTAGAAGGACGGACCCTGACCTTCTCTAACCTCGATAAGATGTACTTTCCGGAGTCGGGTTTCACCAAGGGCGAGGTGATTGCCTTCTACTCGGAAATTGCCGATGTGATCCTGCCACATCTCCGCGACCGCCCGCTAACGCTCAAGCGCTATCCGGACGGAATAACCGCCGAACCCTTCTACGAAAAGAATGCGCCCAAACATAAGCCATCGTGGGTCGAGACTTTCGCCGTCCCCCGAAGTGAAGACGGCGGCGAGATTAATTACATCCTTTGCAACGAGCGCGCGACATTGCTTTGGGTGGCCAACCTGGCGGATATCGAGAAGCACGTCCTTCTCGCCCGCGCGCCGGAACTAAATCATCCTACTTCAATTGTCTTCGACCTCGATCCCGGCGAGCCCGCCGGCCTGCTCAAATGCGGCGAGGTTGCGCTGCATTTGCGAAAACTCTTTCAGACTTGGGGACTTGAGTCATTCGTCAAAGTCTCAGGCTCGAAAGGCATGCACCTTAGCGTGCCACTTAATGGCGAAATACCTTACGAAGCTACGCAACCGTTTGCTAAGGCCGTCGCTGAGTTAGTCGCGGTGCAGTTACCCAAAGGTGTCGTCTCCGACATGGCGAAGACCCTCCGCACCGGCAAGGTCCTGATCGATTGGAGTCAGAACTCGGACTTCAAAACTACTGTGAGTGTTTACGCGATGAGAGCGAGAGGTCCGTCGCCTTTAATTTCCATGCCGGTGACATGGGAAGAGTTAGCGCGAGCGGTCAAACGCAAAGAGACGAAAGGACTTATCTTCACCGCCGCCGCCGCGGTAAAACGTATCGCGAAAGTAGGAGACTTATTCGAGCCAGTCTTACAACTGCAGCAAGAACTTCCTTCAGCTTTCACCAAAGCGCTCGCGGCCGGTCCACAACCAAAACTTAGTCGCTGGCCTCGCAACACCAAAGCCAGCGAATCCAAGGCACGCGATAAGAGTATCCGTGAATACACCGCCAAGCGCGATCTTACCCGCACCCCTGAGCCTGGCGCTAAGACACATACGAATAAGGACAGGCGCGAAGGCCCACATCGCTATGTCATCCAAAAACACGCAGCCAGTCATCTGCACTACGATTGGCGGCTGGAGATGCAGGGAGTTTTACGTTCGTGGGCCGTGCCGAAAGGTCCACCGACTGAGTTACGCGAAGCGCGTCTGGCCATGCACGTGGAGGACCATCCACTGGAGTACGAAAAGTTCGAGGGTACCATCCCGCCAGGTAACTATGGCGCGGGGACGGTGATGGTCTGGGACTACGGAGTTTACCAGGACATCACCGGCAATGACGCCGCTGCTTTTCACAGTGGCAAAATGCACATCGTCCTGCAGGGCCAAAAGCTGAAAGGCGAGTGGATCCTGGTGAAGGACAAACGCGAACCGGAGAGTAACAAATGGCTTCTTATAAAAGCCGGCGAGTCGATGAAGCTCTTCTCGCCAAAACAGGATGACTCTTCCGCTATCTCGGGACGCTCGATGGCGGCGATCTCCAAAGCGAACGATGCCCAATGGCAGAGCAATCGCCCGGCGGATAAAGCTAAAAGAGTAAGTCACTTATCCCTAAAACCCGGAATAGCTCCGAAATTTGTAGAACCGATGCAATGTAAGGCGGTCGCGGCTCTACCTAACGAGAGTGGCTGGACTTATGAGATAAAGTTCGATGGTTATCGAGCTCTGGCCCTGAAAACGGGAGCCGACGTACAGGTTCTTTCGCGCAACGAAAACCTTCTCAACGCGCGCTTTCCCGATCTGGTCGAAGCACTCGCACACTTACCCGGCGACTTCACGCTGGACGGTGAGATTGTCGCGCTGGATGAGAAAGGCCGCCCTTCTTTTCAACTACTCCAGAATAACTCCAGGCAACCACTGGCCGTTCACTTTTACGCCTTTGATCTCCTGCACCGCGATGGCGCGGACTTACTTACCCTTCCGCTTGAGCGGCGTCGCGAGTTACTCTATGAAGTCATCAGCGCACCGATCGATCCGTTGCGTTTGTCGCCGCTCCTCGATGCGCCGCCGGGGGAAGTCCTTCAGGCCGTACGACAGCTAGGATTGGAAGGTGTCGTCGGGAAGCGCGCCGGCTCGACCTACGAGTCAGGCGATAGGTCCGGCGCCTGGATCAAGCATCGCACTGAGCTGGCGCAGGAGTTTGTTATAGGTGGCTATGTCCCCGGAAGCCACGGCTTCGACGCGCTGATCGTCGGAGTATTTGAGCAACACGAGTTATCCTATGTCGCCAAAGTACGGAACGGTTTCGTCGCCCGTATGCGCGATGAGATATTTCCGCACTTGGAAGAGCTGCGGACAAAGCAATGTCCTTTCGCGAATCTTCCCCAAAAGAAATCCTCGCGCTGGGGGGAAGCACTTACTGCCGAAAAGATGAAAGAAAGTCGCTGGATCAGACCTGAGCTGGTATGTCAGGTTGCCTTCGTTGAATGGACGGAGAACGGTCACCTCCGACATTGTAAGTTCATCGCCATGCGGGACGATAAAGACGCCAGGGAAGTCGCGCGCGAGACCTAACGAGACCGCACGGCACACCTTATTGCGAGGCCAGACACGAAATAAAGGTATGAATTCCTTTCTTGACTCACTTCGCCTCTTACTCGGCCTCGACCTTCAGCCCAAGGATCTGAGTTTTCTGCAAATCACCTTGCGGGGCGTAATCATGTTTGCCGTCGCGTTGGTCCTGGCGCGACTAAGTGATCGCCGCTCGCTGACGAAGAAATCGCCCTTCGATACCGTGCTTCTGGTCCTGTTAGCGTCGGTCATGGCGCGCGGCGTGAATGGCAGCTCGGCTTTCTTTCCTACAATCGGAGCCTCCGCGATTCTGGTCGGACTGCATCGTCTCCTGGCCTTCGGATGTTGTCGCTGGCCGCTCATGCACAGACTTTTCAAAGGCGCACCGGCAGTTATCGTGCGCGGCGGCAACTGGCAGCGAAAAACTCTTCTCGCGAACGATGTCACAGAGGAAGATGTCCTGGAGGATATGCGTTTGCGCGCCAAGACCGATGAGGTAAAAAAAATAAGTGTCGCTCGCCTCGAGGCAGGCGGCGACATTAGCTTCATCATGGCGGAAGGAAACTAACGACAGATCGTTCCCTCGGAATCGCACAATGATGTTTGCCTGGGTGCGTGGACATTTAATAACATGAAATCTTCTCCTGACCCGGTCTTTAGCGAAAATGCTTCTCCTGTAGATGTTGGTCGTGCGGGCGGCCTTATTGTCATCGAAAAGGAGCCGGTCAACCTTGAGATGCCGTTCGGCACGGTCGATCGCTTTCTCACGCCTAACGAACGCTTCTATGTGCGTTGTCACTTTCCTATTCCCAAGATTAACGCTAAGAAGTGGCGTCTTAAGATAGGAGGCGCAGTAAGGAAGCCACTAACTCTTAGTCTCGCCGACTTACGCGCGATGAAAGCGCTTACCACCACGTCCCTACTCGAATGCGCGGGTAACAATCGCGTCTTTCTCATACCGAAAGTGAAAGGCGCGCAATGGAGCCTTGGCGCAGTTGGGAATGCTGAGTGGACCGGTGTCCTTCTCGCGGACCTACTACAGCAGGCAGGTGTAAAAGATGGTGTTTTAGAAGTTGTTCTCGAAGGCGCCGATGAAGGTGAAGTGAAGGAACAACCCAAGCCTTCGGGTAAGTTTCATTACGCCCGCAGTCTTCCTTTGCAGAAAGCGCAGAGCGATGTCTTACTGGCTTACGAAATGAACGGCGAACCCTTGCCTGAGTCTCATGGTGCGCCGTTGCGCGCCATAGTTCCCGGTTGGTATGGGATGGCGGCAGTGAAGTGGCTAACTCATATCCTGGTGACAAAGGAACCGTTCCACGGCTTCTATCAGACGATTGAATATACCAGGTGGGAACGACCGCGTAAGAGTCTGCCCATGCAGGTGCCGCTGAGCGAAGTCCCGGTGAAAGCTCAAATCTCTCGTCCAGAGCTGGGACAGGTCGTGCCTGCGGGTGAGAAAATATGGGTGCAAGGCACCGCCTGGACGGCTGACTCAGAGATAACCAAAGTCGAAGTAAGCGATGACTGGGGTAAGAACTGGAAGAGGGCAGACTTGTTAGGTAAGCCGGTGAGAAACGCGTGGCAGTTGTGGGAATACCAATGGCTGACTCCAAAGAAGCGCGGCAAGCAAGTGCTCATGGTGAAAGCGACTGACGCCCGCGGCCGTGAACAGCCTTATGAACGCGATGCCGATCGCGGCACCTACAATATCAGTCACTGCCTGCCGATTGAGGTCGAGGTGCGATAACACATCTTGTCGCCTAACGAGACAAGTCAGCCGGCAGAAGTGGCCAGGCAGGAACGCCGCGCCAAACGCGCGGCGCGGCGGGAAAAACAGCGGCGCGAAAACGTGGGACGCGCCGCCAAGATGCACGCTGCGCGCCTCGAGTGGGAACCCACAGATGAGGCCGCTGCCCGGACGAAACCGACTTCTGTGCTGCCTATCTTTAATGTTGGTTGTTCAGGTTGGTTCTATTGGCATTGGCGCGGGGGGTTCTACCCAGATGACTTACCCACGGCAAAATGGTTTGCTCATTATAGGAAGAGTTTTAGAACCGTAGAACTGAATGCGCCCTTCTATGCCTGGCCTACTCCGGCGACAGTGCGCGGTTGGGGGCGGCAAGTAGAGCGGAGTACGTTTCTCTACACGGTGAAGGCTTCCGAACTTATTACCCACGTAAAACGCTTTAGCGGGACGAAGACGCTCGTGCGGGACTTCGGTCATATCGCCGATCTCCTGGGCGCGCATATGGGTTGTTTCCTGTTTCAACTGCCGCCCAGCTTTCATTACACACCCGCTCGTTTGCGCCGTATTCTTGCACAACTCGATCCCATGAGAAGGAACGTCGTTGAGTTCCGGCACCGAAGCTGGTGGAACGAGCAAGTCTTCCATGCTTTTCGGGCGAATGGTACGATCTTTTGCTCTTGCAGCGGGCCTGGGCTTCCCGACGAGTTAGTTCAGACTACTGACGAAATCTATCTTCGCTTCCACGGCATCAAACAATTGTATCGGCATGATTACTCAAGCGATGAGCTGACCGCATGGACCGATAGGATCAGGAAAAGCGGCGCGCGTCGGGTCTGGGCTTATTTCAATAACGACCGCGACGGTAATGCCATAAAGAACGCGCGCCTCTTGCTGCGCCAGCTTCGGGACACCACTTAGAGTCGTTAGGTTAACTCGGTGCGAAACCTGAAAGATGAATGGCGTCGCGGGAGTTATCCACGCGCCGGGAACAGTTTCTCTTTACGCTTGGTCATTTCGTCGGCAATCGTTCGGGCATCGCCACCTTTGGCATGAAGATTTTGGATGATGTTTTCGTAACTCTGCTGATCGCGGTTCTGGCTCAACTTAAACACGTTCTCGATCCCGGTGACTGCTATCTCAAAGCCGATGATCGCCGGCGCAAGCGAATCGACATATGCCTTTGGCAAGTGACGAAAAAGAGCCGGAGAGTTCTCGTCCTGCTCGAAAAGAGCGGTGGTTTCCTCCAGGATAGTTAGTAGCTCGGCCCGGTTCAGAAAACGAACCTCTCCGCGAGCGTGCACACTCATGTAGTTCCAGGTCGAGCCGGTCTGCGGATTTGAATACCAGCTCGCACTCACATAAGTATGCGCCCCTGAAAAAACGCAAAGCGCTTCAGGATTCTGGGTGAAGACTTTGTGATGATCGGTCCTGCGCATCATGTGCCCGCGCAGGAAAAGCCGGCCTTCTCTCTCGTCGATCAAGAGTGGAACTTGGGTTGCGATCGGCCGGCCGGCGTCGGAACCAAGCAACAGGGCGAAGGGATGATCCCGGATGAAAGCGAGCACGGCCGCGGGATCGTTTTCTTTAAAGTAGGGTAAATCGTACATCGGTTTAAGTGCTTTACGACTATGGCTCTCGAATCAGGCGAAGCAAGGTGTCCCTGCGAGACCTATACTCGTTAGGCGAGAAAGCGATCTCTCCCCTGGGCTCGGCTTAATTTAACTCGACGAATTCACACGCAGGAGGATCATCGCGCGCGAAGCTAACCTGGCATGACCAGCGCAAAGAAGAATCAATCCGGCTTCATCGGCGAAACGATCTCGCTCTTTAAACAGACAATCAGCGAATGGTCGGAGGATAAGGCGCCGCAACTAGGCGCGGCTCTGGCCTATTACACGGTGTTTTCCCTCGCGCCTCTCGTCGTCGTGCTGCTGGCTATTATAGGATTTCTCTTTCGGCACGATCCGGCCGGAGCGTGGCAGAAGGTGACCGAGCAGATGTCTTACTTTCTCGATAAGAGCGCCGTGGAGGTGGTGCAGAACATCGCCGCGCAATCCTCGCAGGGAAGTAAGGGGATCATTGCGACTATCATCGGCTTTGCGCTCGCGCTTTTCGGTGCCAGCGGAGTTTTCGGCCAGCTTCAGGATGCGCTCAACACCATCTGGGGCGTGAAGCCAAAACCCGGCGCGGGCATTGCGGGATTTTTGCGGACGCGGTTTCTCTCATTCGCTTTAGTCGGCGGAATCTGCTTTTTGCTCTTGGTTTCACTTACCGCAGAGAGTGTCCTCAAGGCTTTCAGTCATTACGTTCAAAGTCAGTTTCCCGGTGGCATCGTCCTCGCGGTCGCGTGTTATCTCATCTTCGATCTGGTAGTCGTGACGGTCCTTTTCGCGATCATCTTTAAGTATCTGCCGGATGCCAAAATTCGTTGGCGCGACGTTTGGTTCGGCGCGGTGATGACGGCTCTTTTTTTCGCTCTGGGTAAATGGGCGCTTGGCCTCTATCTCGGGAGTGGGAGCGCGGCTTCGGCGTATGGCGCGGCCAGTTCACTGATCACCCTGTTACTCTGGGTTTATTACTCGTCGCAGATCCTTCTTTTTGGCGCGGAACTGCCTCAGGTCTGGGCGGATCGCTTTGGTCAAAAGGTTGAGCCTGATCAGCACGCCGTCCGCGTCGAGAGGAAGGAAGTAACGCTAAGTTAGCGGCCGTTTGCGCGCGCCTTGCGAGACCTGCCGGGTATGGCGTATAGAATGACCTTCGCAGAGCGGCGGGGGCGCCGTCTCTCAGGCCTTTGCCGAAGTAGCTCAGCTGGTAGAGCAGCTGATTCGTAATCAGCAGGTCACGGGTTCGAGTCCCGTCTTCGGCTCGCCGCCAGATGAGTTGCCTAACGAGTTTTACTCGTCGGCGCGCGCGAAAGGATGACCGCCAAGCTCGCGACAAAGTTTGTCGCCGATGTCCGCGATGATTTCGATTTTTGTCGGGTGATAAAACTCCGCGTCTTCGAGCTGATGCGCGGTGTGCTCATGGTCGATCGCATAGGCCGGCAGGTGAATCAGATTGCTTGCATCGTTACAAAGGAGTCCGGCGCTAATCAGTTTGCTCGTTCTGGCGTCGGCGGCGAACTCGCCGAAACCCAGATCGTCGCCAGCGAGATGGAGCTTACCGACATCGCGGCTTTCCGCCGTGGCCGTGACCAACTCGTAACCGGCTTTTTTCGCGGCGGGATATTTCAGGCCCGCAAAGGCGAACTCGGGGTCGGAAAAAATAACCTGGATGTTGGAGCGCTTCGTCCAACGACGATCGCCGTCGCTGCAGGCATTCTCGGCCGCGATGCCGGCTTCGATGTGCGCGTGGTGCACGACCATGCGCAACCCCGCGACGTCCCCGGCCGCGAAAATGTATTGCGACCCGCGCACGCGCATATCCTCGTCGATCTCGATCCGGCCTTGTTCGTTAGGCGTGACGCCGACCGCGGCGAGGTTGAGGTCTCCTAACGTCGGATGACGCCCGGCGGCGAGGAGAAGTCGCTCGGCGCGCACCGGTTGAGTCTTGTCTGCGCCGTCTGTTTCGATTTCAAATTCCCCTGCGTCGTCGCGCGCGATCCGCGCGACTTTGCGGCCGGTCAGCACGCGCACGCCTTCCTGCTCGTAAATGAGCTGCATGCGCTCGCCGAACATCGCCGGATAACGCGACAATAATTTGCTCTGTGCGATCAGCGTGACCTCACAACCAAGCCGCGCGTAACGAAGCGCAAACTCCAACCCGATCGGACCCGCGCCGATGACAGCGAGCGATTTGGGAATGCGCGTGTTGCGCAGAATTTCGTCGCTCGTCCAAATTGTGTCGCGCACGCTCTCGAGCCCGGAAAATTTCGGAAAAGAGGCGACCGAGCCGGTGGCGACGATCGCGGCATCGAAACTATAACGCCGGCCCTCGCTCTCAATCTCGTGCGCGCCTGTGAAGCGGGCATTCGACCGAATCATCTCGAAACAATTGCCGGCCAGCGCCGAGATTTCGGCCTGCCGGTCGACGCGAAACTTTTCGATCTCCCCGTCCTTCCATTTCACGATCTGCGCGAGATACTCGTTAGGCTGCTTTGGCCTAACGATAAGCCAATCGTGCTGTTTCGCGTGATGCATGGCATCGATCGGCTCGAAGATCGCTTTCGACGGCATGCAGCCGGCGTTGATGCAGAGCGATGCGTGATCGGCGTTGTCGCCCATGAAAAAGAGGACATTCGCGCCCTCTTTGCAGGCCACGCGCGCGGCGGTGAATCCGGCGGAGCCGCCACCGAGGATCGCGATGGTTTTATTTTTTGGGTTCAATGATTTGGCTGCCTTTGAAGATGCGGAAGAGGAAGAAGAGCGAGGGCAAAAGAAGCACCGCACCAGCACAGAGCGCTATCAGCAAGAGCCGCAAAGTCGCCGCCGGCGCGGCGGTATCGTGCAGAGTGAGATCGGGCATAATGAGATGCGGATAATGCGCGAGGCTCCAGCCGCCGAGCACCAGCGTCACCTCGCCTGCTGCGGCCGCGCGCGCCCAGAGAAAGTGGCGCTGCCAGAGCACAAGCAAGCAGCCAATCGCGAGCAGGATGGTCATACCTAACAAATACGGCGCCCACCAATTCGTTAGGCCGCGGAACATATCGGGCGCACCACTTTTTGAGAGAACGAAAACGATGCCGGCAATCGGCCACAGCAAACCGCCCGACCAGAGGGCCCGAGTGCGAAAATCGTTTTGCAGATCGGGCGCGTCGATTGTGTCCACGGTTAAATAAGTCGCGGCGAGAAAAGCGAAAAGCGCGAGCGCAAAAATCCCGCAGGCTAACGCGAACGGAGTCAGCCAGCCGGCCAGATAACCACTCGTTAGGCTGCCCTGCGCGAAACGGATTCTTCCCGTCGCAAGAGCGCCGAGAGTCATCCCCTGCACAAGCGGTGTGAAGACGCTGGCCGTGCCGAAGGCGACGCTCCAACGGCGATGAATCTTTTCCTCGTCGCGATCGTATTTCCGAAAGGCGAAGGTCGAGCCGCGAAGAACGATGCCAAAAAGCATGAGCGTGAGTGGAATGTTGAGCGCGGTCATGATCGCAGCGAAGCCGACGGGAAAACCACTGAAGAGCAGAACGATGACGAGAATGAGCCAGACGTGATTCGCCTCCCAGATGGGGCCGATGGCGCGCGCGATCGCTTCGCGCTGGCGCAAGGCGCGCGGCCCGCGCGCGCAGAAATCCCAGAAGCCGCCACCGAAATCCGCGCCTCCCATGAGCGCGTAGATGATGAGTGCGCCGACCATGAAAACGGCGACGGCGTTTTCAAACATGCGTGGACCTCGCAGTCGCGTGATCGACCGATTCCGGCGCGCGCAGAAATTGGCGACGCAGGAGATGGACCACGCTCGCGGCAAGAAAAAGGTAAACGGCAGTGAAAAGGAAAAACGGCGCCGCGATTCCCGGCATCGGCGTGACGGCTTGGTCGGTGCGCATCACGCCGTAAATGATCCAGGGTTGACGACCCAATTCTGTCACCATCCAGCCTGCTTCTACGGCGACGAAGCCGCGGCCCGGCGCAGACCAACGAACGCAGGAACCACCGCGCGTCGGGCACGCGACGACGCGAAACCCAGAGCCAGGCCGCGGCGAGCGCGATGGCGAGGAGCGCGAAACCGCAAGCGACCATGAGATCGAACGACCAATGTACCAGGCGCACATCCGGCCAGTTATGGCGCGGAAATTCCTCGAGCCCGGCGACGCGCGCCTGCGGGTCGTGCGCCACGAGCAGGCTGAGCCCGTTCGGAATTCGCAGGGCGAATTTCGTCGTTAGGCTATCATCGTTAGGCAAGCCACCGATGAGAATTGGGACACCTGTCCCGCTGTGATAATGCGCCTCCATCGCGGCGAGTTTGAGCGGCTGAATCTTCGCCACCGTCCGCGCGCTGAAATCGCCGCTCAGGACTTGCAGCGGGATGGAAACGCAACCAACCGCGAGCGCAATCCCCAGTGCCCCGCGATGAAAATGACTCTTCGGTTTACGCAGGAGAAAAAACGCGTGCACCGCCGCGACCGCAAATCCAGTCGCGACATACGCGGCCAGCGTCATGTGCAGCGCTTCGTGCAAGCTCGCCGGATTGAGCATGGCTGCGATCGGATCGATGTCCGTCGCCTTGCCATCGACCATGCGAAAGCCCGCCGGCGCATTCATCCACGCGTTCGCGGTCACGACAAAAATCGCGGAGAGGGCGCCATTGCACGCCACGAGCACGCCGCAGATCCAATGCGCGAAAGGCGGCAACCGATCCCAACCATAAAGATAAAGTCCGAGAAAAATCGCTTCCGCAAAAAAGGCAAAACCTTCGAGCGAAAACGGCATCCCGATGATCGCGCCGGCGTGTTGCATGAAGCCGGGCCAGAGGAGCCCAAGCTCGAATGCGAGGACGGTGCCGGAGACCGCGCCGACTGCGAAAAGGATTGCCGTCCCGCGCGCCCAGCGTTTGCTTAGCTCGAGAAAAACGGGCTGGCGCGTGCGCAAATAAATCGCTTCCGCGATCGCCATAAGCACTGGCAGACCGACCCCAAGCACCGCGAAGACGATGTGAAACGCGAGCGACATTCCCATCTGCGAGCGGGCGTAGAGAAAGTCATTCATCGCAGCATCTCGCGGAGCGGTTGGGGAATGGTGGTGCTCTGTAAGTCGAAATTTTCGAGGACTGGAATCGGCAGACATCGGCGCAGAATGTCGGCGTTGGTGGCGGAGGCCAAATCGCCGGACTCGCCGAGGTTATTCAAAACGATGCCCGCGCATTTCAGGCCTGCGGTTTCGATGCTGCGCGCGGTGAGCAAGATGTGATTCAAACAACCGAGGCGGTTGTGCGCAACGATGATCACCGGCAACTGCAGGTCGGCCGCGAGATCGCTCGAGAAATAATCGGTCGTGATCGGAACGATCCAGCCACCCACCCCTTCGACCACGACAAAATCGAAATCGTTTCGGAGCCTAACGAACCCATCCCGCAACGCCGGGAGATCGATCGTCCGCTTTTCCTGCAACGCCGCCGTGAGCGGCGCGGCCGGTGTTTGCAGCCAGATCGGATTGATTTCACTTATCGTTAGGCCAGGAGCGCTTGCCGCCAGAAGCAGTTCGGCATCGTGGCGATCGCCGCAGCAAATGGGTTTGTAACCGGCGCCACGCAGGCCTTCCTCGCGCAGACGCTCGAGCAGCCAGGCGGTAAAAGCCGTCTTGCCGACGCCGGTGTCGGTGCCGGTGACAAAAACGCTCACGCTGCTGCTGCCGCTGCGTTTTCGCCTAACGAGTGCAGCATGGACTGGAAAATTTTCGCGCCGTCGCTGCTCCCGAGTCGTTCCTCGCACGCGCGATCGGGATGCGGCATCAACCCGAAAACATTGCGCTCGCGATTGCAAATGCCGGCGATGTTTTCGAGCGAGCCGTTGGGATTCGCCGCCGCCACGACCCGGCCGTTGGCATCGCAGTAGCGCAGGAGAACTTGCTTCCGCTCGTTCAGAGCGCGCAACGTCGCTCCATCCGCGTAATAACAACCTTCGCCATGCGCGATCGGGAGCCGGAGCAAATCGCCTAACGAAAGGCCGCGCAGGAAAGGTGAGTCGGTTGTTTCCACGCGGGTGGTCACGAGATCGCAAACAAAATGCAGCGAGCGGTTGCGCACGAGCGCGCCTGGGAGAAGACCGGCTTCGCAGAGAATTTGGAAACCGTTGCAGATGCCGATGACCAATTTTCCCGCGCGCGCCTCCGCCATGACGGCGCGCATGATCGGCGAGAAGCGCGCGATCGCACCACAACGCAGGTAGTCCCCATAAGAAAATCCGCCCGGTAAAACGATGGCATCCCATCCGCCTAACGACGTTTCCTTGTGCCAGACATAGTCGGCCTCGATCCCATCGATCCCGCGCAAAGCGGCGAGGCAATCCTGATCGCAATTCGAGCCGGGAAATTGGATGACGGCGACTTTCATTTCGACTCGTTAGGCATTTCCAGACGGTAATCTTCGATCACGGGATTGGAGAGCAGATCGCGGCAAAGCTCGCGCAACTTTTTCTCCTGCGCGGCGACGTCGCCATTGTCAACGAGATCGATTTCGAGGTAACGCCCGATGCGCACATCGCGCGCCGCGGCGAAGCCGAGATGCTGCATCGCTTCGCGCACGGCCGCGCCCTGCGGATCGAGCACCGTCTCTTTCGGAGTGACAAAGACTTTCACCTTCATCGCCACACTATGAGCCGGATGAGAGAGATTGCGACCTTCGCCGGCACCTTTCGCGTGGCCGCAAACTCGTTAGACTCTCGGCCTTATGGCAGACCAAATCCTGGCGGGAAAAACCGGCGTCGTCTTCGGCGTGGCGAACAAACGCAGCATCGCGTGGGCGATCGCGAAAGCCTGGGCCGCAGCGGGCGCGAAGTTGATTTTCAACTATCAGGGCGAGCGTTTGAAGGAGAACGTCGAAGAGTTGGTGAGCGAGTTCGGCCCGGAGACGCCGCTCTGGCCCTGCGATGTTTCGAAGGACGAAGAGATCGCCGATTTTTTCGCGAACGTGAAGAGCGTGACGAGCAAACTCGATCTGCTTCTTCACTCCGTGGCCTTCGCGCCGAAAGAAGCGCTCGAAGGAGATTTCGTGAGCACGACGCGCGAGGCTTTTCGCACCGCGCACGACATCAGTGCCTATTCGTTAGTCGCGCTCGCGCGCGCGGCGACACCGGTGATGACCGACGGTGGTAGCATCGTCGCGATGACTTACTACGGTGCGGAGAAGGTTGTCCCGCACTACAACGTGATGGGCGTGGCCAAGGCCAGTCTCGAGGCGAGCACGCGCTATCTCGCCTACGATTTGGGCTCAAAAAAAATCCGCGTAAACTGCATTTCCGCCGGGCCGGTGAATACACTCGCCGCACGCGGGATCAGCGGATTTTCCTCGATGATGAAACATTATCAGGAGCGCGCGCCGTTAGGCCGGAGCTGTGATCCGGCGGAGATCGGGCAGACGGGTTTGTTCCTGGCGAGCGACGGTGGCGCGGCCATTACCGGCCAGACCATCTACGTCGATGGCGGTTACCAGATCATGGGGATGTAACACAGCCATCCTGGCTGTCGGGTCAGGCGGGCATCTTGCCTGCCGGTTCGGTCACCGGGCTGGAAGCCCGCTCGACACGACAGGCTGGAAGCCTGTGTTACCCGGGCGGCCAGCCTAACGAACGCTTGCCTAACAAGTGCACGTGCAAGTGCGGCACACTCTCGCCCGCATCAGGGCCGCTGTTGATGACGACGCGATAGCCGCTCTCCGCGATGCCGAGATCGCGCGCCAGTTTCGCGGCGGCGACAATGAGTTTGCCTAACAATGACTCGTCAGAAGGTTTTGCCTCGGAGAGTCGCGGGATCGCGCGCTTCGGAATGATCAAAACGTGCACCGGCGCTTTGGGATCGACATCGTGAAAAGCGAGCACGTCCTCATCTTCGAAAACAATCTCCGCCGGAATCTCTCGCGCGATGATTTTCTCGAAGAGCGTCATCGGATCGAGCAACTGAGGTCGGCCGTCTCCGCGCGATTAGAAAGTTTCTCGCGAATGAAGCAGGCGACCTCCGCACGCAAGGCGTCGCACGAGCGCGTCCAGACTTTCGCCCCGCGCAGGTGTTTGATCGCCGGTTGCAGCCCGAAGAAGTGCAAACTGGTTGCGCCGGTGGCGGCGAGGGCAGCGATGCGTTTTTCTAGAAGATCGAAGAACGCCAGCTCGTAACCGTCGCCGGCTGCTTCCGCGATCTCGAAAAGCGAAATGGAAATTGGTGGCGGCGTGGGCCGAAAATGCGGCACGATTTCTTTGTAGCCGATCACTTTTAGAACGTAGCGGACTGTCTGATTGAGCTGGCTAAAGGCCACGACGCTTTCGTCGTTCCGCAGGCGCAAATAAAACGTGATGCTCTCGGTGACGTGCTCGGTCAGCCACCAGCTCGGATAGCCGGCGCTGTCCGCCGCCTGAGTGATGGCGGCGTGGAGCCAGGCGCGATTGAACTCGAAGAGCTGGCCGGAGTCGGCCCGCAAGTAGGGAAATTCTTCTTTAAACGCGACCATTTTTTGCGGGCTCGTGGAACAACTCCCGTTGCAGCACGTTTGGTTTTATGCGGCGCGCGAGCGCTTGAATTTCCTCGACGAAGCGATCGACGTTTTCGAAGCGATGATGGACCGAGGCATAACGAAGATACGCGACCTCATCGAGATCGAGCAACTTCGCGAGAACTTTGTCGCCAATCTCGGTGGAAGAAATTTCGCTGCCGGCGGTTTCGATTTCGTGCACGATTTCTTCGATCGTTTCTTCCAGCCTAACGAGTCCAATCCCGCGTTTCTCACAGGCTTTGGCGATGCTTTCCGAGAGTTGCCGGCGGTCGAACATTTCATGGGTGCGGTCGCGTTTGATCACGCGCAGGTTGGCGCGCTCGATCTGTTCGTAGGTGGTGTAACGGAAGGCGCACTGCAGACAAACGCGGCGGCGGCGAATGCTGGAATGATCGCGCGACGACCTGGAATCGATGACTTTGTCGTCGTTGTTTCCGCACTTGGGGCAACGCATGATGTGGCTGAGAACCAGCGTGACACTACACGTTGGGGCGAGGGGGAAGGCAAGCGAATTTCGACTTGTTAGGCGGAAAAGAATTCCGCGGCGCGCTTTTCGTTAGGCGAAAATGCGCTGTCATCCCGAGCGAAGCGAAGTCGAGGGATCCCGCGGAGCTGCAATGAAGCGCCGGCTGCTAATTCGCCGGTAGCGAAGACTTCAAGGAAACGCCACGGGATCCCTCGACTCCGTTCCGCTTCGCTCCACTCCGCTCGGGATGACAACTTCGCCTAACGAGGCGGGAATTCGAACTCGGCTTTCTTCTTGTCTTTCGACATCGTCAGGTATGCGCTGAAGTTCGAGCCGCGCTTCGAAACGAAACCTTCGATCAAACCGGTCTTGCCCAACTCCACCAGACGCTCCGCGTCTTCCGCGGAAATTTCCTTGCCGCAAAGGTTGCGTTTCAACTGAAAGACAACGCGCGGTTCGCCGCCCGCTTGCGGCTTCGCGACCACGAATGCGTCGTCGGTTTGATAGAGATCGCCATGATGAATTTTGCTTTCGCTCAGCTTTACCGCCTTCGTTAGGTCGAGCGGAGCTTTCGGTTTGCGCGGCGCGCCGTTGCCGTTTTTGCCGCTGCTCTCGCGCGGTTTACGCGGAGGAAATTCCCAACTGATTTTCGGCCCTTGCCTAACGAGGAAAGCATCAAAGGGCCGGCCTTTTTTCGAAGTGAACTTTTCGATCAGGTCGGTCTTGCCGCGGGTGACGAGCTGGACGGCTTGTTCGCGCGAGATTTCGCGCTGGCACATCAGGCGCCCGACTTTGAACGTTTCTTTCCAGTCGCCGTCTTCGCGTTCGCGCAGGACGTAATTGGTCGGCGCCTCGCAAAGTTCCGCGCCCGTGGCCGGATCGGTCCAGAACGGAACGAGTGTGTTGACGTCAACCTTGTTTCCGAAATCCAATTCCGCTTTTTTGTGCCCGGCTTTTTTTTCGTCTTCGACTATTTTGATTTTCGACGGAAAACGGTTGCCGGTTTTCGCGGAGACGAAGCCATCAAGCGGACCGATCGCGCCCTTCTCGACCAGCTCCTGCGCTTCGGCTTCTTCGATTTTTCGGCCGCTCATGACTTTGTAAATCATGAGCATGCCGTCCTGCGATTTATAGCCGCGCAAGGTTTCCCGCATCGGTTTGCGGTCGGTCGGCGAAATAATGTTCGTTAGGCGCGAGTTGGAGTCGTCTTCCTCGAAATTTTTTGTGCGCTCGACGATGCCCTTGGTCACGTCGACGATTTCCGCCATGAAATCGCGCCGCGGAAATTTGCCGTGCTCCATCTGGCGAAGTTTGTACTCCCACTCGCCGGTCATGTCGGGTTTCGTTAGGGCGTCGGCCTGAACGGCGGCGAGGAATTGGAGAAGCGATTCGGCTTTCGTCGTCGGGGCGAGCTCGCGCTGATTGCGCTCGAGATATTTTTGGTGGATCAGGCCGTCGATCGTATCTGCACGCGTGGCGGGAGTGCCGAGGCCGCGCTCCTTCATCGCCTCGGCCATTTCTTCGTCGTCCACTAGTTTACCGGCGTGCTCCATCGCAGAGAGCAACGTGGCTTCGGTATAGCGCGGTGGTGGCTTGGTTGTCTCAGCGTGGAGCTCCGCGGAAATGGTTTTGGCCTGGTGGTTGTCTTCGTTCGTGAGGGCGGGAAGCGCCTTGGAATCGGCGGAATCATCGATGGTGGTCTTGCCGTAAACCGCGAGCCAGCCGGCCGAGGTAAGGACTTTGCCTTCGGTCTTGAAATCGTGCGCGCGCGCGACCCGGCTGAGGCGCGTGGTGACGTCGAATTCCGCCGCCGGAAAAAATGTCGCAACGAAGCGGCGCGCAATCATGTCGTAAACTTTGCGCTCCATCTCATCGAGGTTATTGGCCTCGGCGCCCGTCGGGATGATGGCGAAGTGATCGGAAATTTGCGCGTTGTTGAAAATGCGTTTGTTCGGCCGCACCCAGCCGTTTTCGAGCGCCGTGCGGCCGTGCTTCGCGAGCTCGTTAGGCAACCTGGCTAACGTTTCGCGACAGGTTTCAATGTAATCCTCCGGCAGCGCACGCGAATCGGTGCGCGGATAAGTGATGACTTTGTGCCGCTCGTAAAGGGCCTGTGCGATTTGCAGGGTGCGTTTGGCGGAGAGACTGAAACGGCCATTCGCTTCGCGTTGCAAGGTCGTGAGGTCGTAGAGTCGCGGCGAGGCCTGAGTCGACGATTTTTTTTCCTCGGAAACCTGAGCGAGCGGCTGGCCCTGGCAGTCGGCGAAAACGGATTCGGCCTCGGCCTTTTCCCAAAAGCGATCGATCCGATCGTGTTCTTCGTTTTCGCTTTTGCGAAAGTTCGGTCGCTGGTAAACGCCTTCATAAACTCCTTTCGCGATTTCGAATTGTGCGGTGATGCGCCAGTAATCGCGCGGTTTGAAATTGCGGATTTCCAGCTCGCGATTGAAAACGATCGCGAGGGTCGGCGTTTGCACGCGGCCGACGCTGGCGACGTTGCCGGCGCGCGAGCCGAAGATGCGCTTAGTGAAAGCGCGCGTGCCATTGATGCCGATGAGCCAATCGCTCTCGCTGCGCGAACGTGCGGCATCGGCGAGGCCGGCCATCTGCGCGCCGTCGCGAAGTTTGCGGAAAGCTTCACGGATGCCTTCCGTAGTCATGGTTTGCATCCAGGCGCGTTTCACCGGGAGCTTGGATTTTGAAAGTTCGTAGAGATTGCGGAAAATCAGCTCTCCTTCGCGGCCGGCGTCGCAGGCGTTGACGACGGTGTCGATATCCTTGCGGTGAAGAAGTTTTTTCAGCTGCTCGTAACGACTCTTCGAATCAGCGATCGGTTTCAGCCCGAACTTTTCCGGGATGATCGGCAGCGTTTCCAAACGCCAGTAACCGTATTTCTTTTTGTCGATGTCCTCCGGCATTTCCAGCTCGACCACGTGACCGACGGCGGACGAGATGACGTATTCATCGTTCTCGTAATGGTCGCCCTTTTTCGGGACTTTGCCGAGGGCGCGCGCGAGGTCTCCGGCAACGCTCGGTTTCTCGGCAATGATGAGGGTTTTGGCCATGAAGGGATGCCAACTAGACCTCGTTGGCGCGGTTTGCAAGTGGTGGAGCACGAAGCGCGCTCGCTACGATAACTTGACGAAATATTTGCCGGGGAGCTGTTTGACGAGGCGTTTTAACTCGAGGCGGAGAAGAACGGCCGAGACGGTCGCGCTCGGCAAATCGCAAAGGGTTGAGATCTGGTCGATCGGTGTTTCCGTCGGGTTGATCGCTTCGTAAACGCGCCGTTCGTCGTCCGACATTTCGGGCAAAATGCGAGACGCACCGATGGCGAATTTCTGTTTTTCCGGGAGGAGAATTTGCAGGTCGTCGAGGATGTCGCTCGCGTCCATGACCAGCTTGGCGCCTTGCTGAATGAGACGATTCGATCCGTGCGCGGTCGGCGCGTTGATGTGCCCCGGCACAGCGTAAACGGAACGGCCTTGCTCGATCGCTTGCGAGGCGGTGATGAGCGCGCCGCTGTTCAGGCCGGCTTCGACCACGAGGATGCCATGGCTCCAGCCGCTGATGATCCGGTTCCTCATGGGGAATGATTGGCGGTCGGGCTCGATTTCCATCGAGAACTCGGAGACGACCGCACCGTGGCCGTCGCGGATTTTCTCGGCCAGCGCGGCATTTTCCGGCGGATAGAGTCTCATCAAGCCGGAGCCGATGACGGCAATGGTGCGGCCTTGCGCGGCGAGCGCGCCCTGATGCGCGGCGGTATCGATCCCGCGGGCGAGGCCGCTGATGATCGTTAGGCCGGAGTAGGCGAGCTGATAGGAAAGCTTCTTCGCGCACTCCGCGCCGTAGTGGCTGGTGCGACGCGAGCCGATGACTCCGATCGCGTGCTGGTCGCGCTCCGTGATTTCACCCCACACATAAAGAACGATCGGCGGCGCATGAATTTCGCGGAGCTGCCGCGGATAGTTAGGCGATTGCGCAGTGATGACTTCCGCGCCGAAATCGACGATGCGCTTCAGCTCGCCCGCGAGATCAACGGCGCTTTCCCATTTCGTGATCTGCTCGGCGACGTCGTTGCCGACGCCATCGACCGTGCGCAACTGATCGCGCCGCGCCGACAAGACACGCTCTGGTGTTTCGAAAACCTCGAGCAACTTCCGCAACCGCACCGGCCCCATCTTCGGGAGCATATTGAGCGCGATACAGGCTTCCGTGCTGTTCATTCGGCCACGAATCGGAGCAAGAAAGAGCGGGGCGTGAGAGCGGGAATCAGCGAGGCCCGGTAGTCGCGAACATTGCGAGTGATAATGAACTGCGCTTCGCCTGAAACCGCGGCGGCGACTTGAAGCGCGTCTTCAAAGTCGGACATCCTCATCGCCAGCGCATTGCGAACCGCATCTGTTCCGCCACTAACGATCGTGGCGAAGTGCAACAGACCTTCCAGAAACGAGCGAGCAAAAGCAGCCGACCGCGCCGCACTCAACAGGTAGAAGAGGTTCGAAACGGTGTGCCAGGCGATAAGCGACGCTTGGGGCGTCTGATGACACCAAGCCAGCAGGGCACGACTGTCAGGGCCAAAGTCAGCGCGGCCGAGTGCGACATCCATCAGGACATCGGTGTCGAGCAAGACCTTCAACGATTGTGCACGTACTTCCGTAGCAGATAGGTGAGCCGAGGATCGTCAGGATCTGGATCAGGCACTTTAAATTTTCCGTACCAGCGATCGGCGAAGGAATCATGACTCAATTTGCGGAACTGATCTTCGACCATCTGCGAAAGCGAGGTTCGGTTGCGACGGGCAAACTTCTTTGCCTCGGCGATTGCCTTGCGGTCGACCGTGAGAGTAAGTTTCTCTTTCATGACACGTGCAATGTATTCGCGACACGTGCTCGGTCAACGGAGGAAAATGCGCCTATTCGGTAGGCGAAACAAACGGCCTAAAACGGAATCTCGTCGTCGTCCGGCTCGGGAGGCGGAGAATTTTTTGGCGGAGTGCTGCGAGGGCTGCTGCCGCCACCGCTTGGGCGACCGCGTGACGGCTCTTCCATTTCATCCGGCGAAGGGCTCCGTCCACCTCCGCCGCCACCTCCGCTGTCGCGCGAGCCGATGAGCTGCATGCCTTCGGCAACGACGCGCAGCTTGTTCCGTTTCTGCCCGGAGGTCTTGTCCTCCCAGGAATCCAACTGAAGCCGGCCCTCGATGAAAACTGGGCGGCCCTTTTTCAAATATTCCTGCGCGATCTCGGCGGTGCGCCCCCACAGCGTGACATCAACGAAGGTAGTCTCTTCGCGCTTGTCGCCACCCTCGCCCGAGAAGTAGCGATTGATCGCCAGCCCGATTTCGCAAACCGCGGTGCCTTTCGGCGTGTAGCGGATTTCCGGGTCCCGGGTCAGGTTCCCCATGAGCATGACTTTATTGAAATTGGCCATGCGCTTGTTCTAGCGATTCTACTTCGCGGCGGCGACTCTCTTTTTCGCAGGCAGTTCCTTTTTCTGCCGCAGCTTCTGGTAATGCTGCCGGTAAACTTCAGGGTCGAGTTTAAACTTGGAACGCAATTTTGTAATGAGCTGCGAGTCGGCGTGAAAGACGAAGTTCACGAAGAAGCCCGCGTCGAGTTCGCCCGCGGCATAAGAAAATTGCCGCTTGTCCATCTTCTGGACCTGTTCCACTTTCGCGCCTTCTTTTTGAAATTCGGACTCGAGACGGTCCACGATATCTTTCACGGCATCCTCTTTGCCCTGCGTGTTGAGCACGATCAGAGCTTCGTAACGGTTGGTCATATTTCTGGTGTTTTGTTGAACTGATTCATCGCAGCAAACACGCCGTTGTCGATGGCGCAGTTCACCGCGGCAGCCGTTCGCACGAGGGTTTCGTCGAGCAGTTTTTTTTCTTCTTCGAAAAATCGACCGAGCACATAATCAACCGCGCCTTCGACCGGCGCTGCGCCGATCCCGACGCGCAATCTCGGGATGCTCTCGGTTCCAAAGTGTTGAAAAATTGACTCAAGCCCATTGTGTCCGCCGGAGCTGCCATGCGCGCGCAAGCGCAGGCGGCCGAGGGGCAGCGCGAGGTCGTCGAGCACTACGAGAATTTCAGCAGCAGTGATTTTGTAAAAGTTCGCGATCGCAGAGAGCGGCTCGCCGCTGCGGTTCATAAACGTTGCTGGCTTGACGAAAATCGCTTCACTCTTGCCCCAGGCTGCGCCCCATTTTTCCGAATATTTCCAAGGCAATTTGCGATCGGCAGCGAGCCGGTCAACCACCATGAAGCCCACATTGTGGCGCGTGCGCTGATACTCTCGGCCGGGATTTCCCAATCCGGCCACCAGACGAATCGGCGTGGCTTCTTCGTTCACAGACACATCGACACTAAAATGTCATCCTGAGCGGGGCGAAGGACCTCGCAAGCGTCCTTCGACTCGATTTTCGAAAATTAGGCTGGGCCTACGCTTGTGTGGTCCCTCGCTCCGCTCAGGATGACAAAGGTTGAGCGACGAGCAACCCGACGCGCGCGCTATTTCTTCGCTTCCTTTGCGCCGCCGGCTGGTGCGCCTTCCGGCTCTTCCTTCTTCGCGGTGATTACTTCGGGCGCAGTCGGCGCTTCGGCCGTCACCGCTGGCGCTTCCTCTACCGTCGGGGCGACGACTGAGAACGCGGTCAATTCGGGTTGCACGCGAGTCGTGACACCTTCGGGCAGCGGCAAATCGCGTACGTGAATTGAGTCGCCGATGTTCAGCTTCGACACATCGACTGAGATGAAGTCGGGCAGGTCCTTCGGCAAACATTCGATCTCGAGCGAGCGGATGTTTTGCTCGAGCAAACCGCCAAAAGTCTTCACTCCTTCCGGGATGCCGGACGGCTCCAGCGGCACATCGGCTTCGATCATTTCGTCCATCGAGATGGCGTGAAAATCGACGTGCAAAATGTCGCCACCCAATGGGGAATGCTGCACTTCCTGCAACAGCGCCACGCGCCCGCTCTCGCCTTCGATCTCCAATTCGACGAGAACGTTTTCACCCGAGGCGTGGCTGAGGATGTTTGAGATGTCGCGCTTCTTTACCTGCAACGCCTGCGGCTCGCTTTTGCCGCCGTAGATGACCGCAGGCACGGCGCCTTCGGCTTTGAGTTTGCGAACGGCGGAACGCCCGATGCCGGTGCGGCGAGTCGCGCTAAGTTTGATTTGTTTGGCCATGGTATCGGTAGTTAAGGCGCGCCGTTATCTATCTTGAAGAGCGACGAAACGGACTCGTCGTGATGAATCCGTTTAATGCTTTCGCCGAGCAGCTCAGAGACACTAAGCACCGTGGTGGTAAAACCTTCCACGGTGCGCACGGGCGTGCTGTTGGTCGTTATTAATTCCTTAATCTGGGATTTTTGCAACCGCTCGATCGCCACGTCGGCCAGGACGGCGTGTGCGACTCCGGCGTAAACGTCGAGCGCGCCATTTCGTTTCAGAATTTCAGTCGCGGAAGTGAGGGTGCCCGCGGTCTCGGTCAGATCGTCTACGAGCAGGATGTCGTGATCCGCCACCTCGCCGATGAGATACTGCGCTTCCGTTTCCGTCGCACTCTTGCGCTGCTTGGCCACGATGGCGAGGTTGACGCCGAGCGCTTGCGAGTACGCCGAGGCCATTTTTAATCCGCCAACATCAGGCGAGACGACGACTGTTTTTTTCGTTAGGCGTTCGCGCAGATAGCGGATCAGAACCGGCAGCGAATACAAATGATCGACCGGGATATCGAAAAAACCCTGCACCTGTTGTGCGTGCAGATCCATCGTGAGGACGCGATTCACGCCCGCAGCAGTGAGAAGGTTCGCGACCAGTTTCGCGGTGATCGGGACGCGCGGCTTGTCTTTACGATCCTGCCGCGCGTAACCAAAAAACGGGATCACCGCAGTGATGCGATACGCGCTCGCGCGCCGCGCTGCATCGACCATGATGAGCAACTCCATGAGATGCTGATTAGTCGGCGGGCAGGTCGGTTGAACGATGAAGACATCGCGACCGCGAATGTTCTCGTCGATGCGAATGTAAGTCTCGCCGTCGGGAAACGAGCTGATGGTGGCTTTGCCTAACGGGACGCCGATGAACTCACAAATCTTCTGTGCGAGATCGCGATTGGCGGAGCCAGAAAAAACTTTGAGCTCAGGTTGGGAAAAGGACATCGGGCGAGGGCGGCTAGCTTGCTGCGACTGCGGAGAGTTGGCAAAAAGATTCGGGTCTGAGCCCGAGAAAAATACGCGCACACTCGGGCGTCCGGGGAGGACGGGGTGTCATCCCGTCTTTTGCGGGAGTCTCCCGCAAAAAGTGAGTCGTTAGGCGCGCGTTTGCCGACTGGTGCTCTATGCGGCGCAGCCGCCCTTGTCAGTCGGTGATGTCTTTCGCCGCTCCACCAGTTGCGCTACGCGCAAATTGCAGCGGGCAGACTGCCCGCTGCGACGGGCTGCCAGCCCGTCCTCCCCGGAACGATCGTGCGCCGTTACTTCGCGAACGACGCACGCAGCTTGCTCTTTTTCTCTTCGCAGTCTTCCCGTATACGCCGCAGCTCGACCGACAATTGCTTCTGCAGGTTTTCGATCTCGCTGAAATTTCCACTCTGCTGCGCTTCGCGGATTTGCCCGTTCAAAAACAATTCCTTTTCTGCGATGCGCGCTTTGAAAGTGGAATCGATCTCGGCGATTTCCGCTTTTTGCGCGTCGGTCAATGAGACGGTCGGCGCACTTTTTTCCAGGCGTTCCATCGCGAGCTCGTAGGCAGATTTCATCCTGAGCTGAGTCTGGACTTGCCTCTTCGGCGAGGCAAGTTGCGCTTCCCCATGTCGGAGAAAATTCATCTCATCAGCACCGATTTTGACGGCACACTGGTCTGTCACGCGAGCGATCCCGTCTTCGATCGCGATTGCATGGCGCTGATTAAAGACTTGCAAAAGGAAGGGACGATCTGGGCGATCAACACCGGCCGCTCGGTCGGCTTGCTCGCGGAGGGATTGGAAGATTTCGCTTTTCCTCTGCAACCCGATTTTATTCTCACGAGCGAACGCGATGTCTTTCGCCCGACCACGCGTGGCTGGGAGCCGTACGGCGATTGGAACGCGCGCTGCGCGGAGGCGCACGCCGAGCTTTTCGCCAGCGCTTCGTCGGTGCTCGCGGAGGTGATCGATTTCGTCGGCAGGAAAACCCAGGCGCGGATCATTTACGAAGCGGACGAACCGGCGGGCCTGATCGCCTCGAGCGAAGAAGAGATGGATCGCCTAACGAGTTTCATCGACCGCGCGCGGGAGAAGGCGCCGAAGTTTCATTATCAACGGAACACGATCTACCTGCGCTTTTGTCACGCGGATTATCACAAAGGCGCGGCGCTGGCGGAGTTGGCGCGCTTAACGAATACCCCGCGTGAAACGATCTTCGCGGCGGGCGATCATCACAACGATCTCTCGATGCTCGATGGACGTCATGCGGCCATGCCGGCCTGTCCGGCTAACGCGATCGCGGAAGTGAAGGAAACCGTGCGGCGCGCCGGGGGTTGGGTGGCGGAACGGGAAGTGGGCGCCGGTGTGCACGAGGCGCTGCGCCACTTTCTTGCCTAACGAGCGCCAAGCTTCAGCCGCTCGTCTTCCCGCAGCACTTCGCCTAACGGCTCCCAGCTCACTTCGCTGTCCATGTCGTGGAAGGCGTGCAGATAAACCGCCACTGCTTCCGCCGGATATTTCGCGATTAGCCGGTTCATGGCTTCCGTGAGGGTTTCCTTTGGCGGCGAATCGGGAAGATTTTCCACCGTGCCGTCCTCGTCCCGCTTGATTCCGACGGCGTCGAGGAAATCGCAGAGCATCGGTTTCTGGGCGCCGAGCAACCAAGCTTGGAGAAGATGCGCCGCCACGGTGTCGCTCACTTTGCGACTCAGCGCCGCTTGCATCCAGATGGCCCGTTCGTTAGGCGGTTTTCGTTCCACGAAAACCGCGCGCAGATTTCGCTGGTTCGCCAAGCCCTGAATCGCCGCCTTCAAAACCGGCTTCTGCTCTCTTTGCAGATAGCCGAAAATCTCGGCAGACAAACCTGGCGACATATGCTGGAAAATTTCGTGCGACTTCATCGAATGGTTTCTGCGACCGACAAGACAGCGGGAGCGTCCGCGGCGCGACTATTTTCCGCGGCAAAGCGGTTCGTCATATAGGTCAGCAACAGCACCCAAAAGACGAGTGCGAGGCTGAAGAGCGGGAACTGCAAGGCAAGCGGGAGCGAATAGATCATGGCCATGAGCGGAATCCAAACCACCCAGGTCGCGCAAAGTGTCGGCACTATTTTCTCGCGATAATGCGGCCAGGTGAAGGTTCTGCCTAACGACTCCCAACTGAAGCCGCGGTTTTTCCATTCGTAGGTGAGAACGCCAAACGGATCGGCGAAAAAAGGATTGTAGCCAAACTGATCGACGCAGATCTTCGCGAGCACGACACGGATCGTGACGACGTCGCCCAGCCAGGTTGCTTCGCCTCGGTAGAGCAGATCGACGATCCAGCCGTCGAGTGCCCAAATCGGGATGGTGAAAAGCAGGTTGTGCAGATTTTGGCGGCGCGGCCGGCCGCGCTGGAAAAAACAAACGAGGAAAATCTCCGGCACAATTGCGCCCGCCAGGACGGACGCGACGAGCACAAATCTCCAGCCTTGCTGCGCCTTGTAGGCGGCGAGCTCCCAAAGCGCGCGATGGGCGGCAGGGCTGAGATAATAAGCTGCGAGCAGCGCGAGCATGAGCGCTTGGATAAGCAGCGCCGGCAAAAGATTTGCGCGTGCGGCTTCCCAGCCGAGGGCGAAAGGATTCTGGCGGGTGGGGGGCTTCATCTGAACGTCAATTTAAGAGCGCGACTCCGCTGCGCTCCGCTCGGGATGACGAAACTTGTGCGACGCGTTCCTGTGACGGTGAAAATAATCCGCCTGTTCAAAACAACTGCGGCTGATCGTCGTCTGGATTCGGCTGGCCGATGACCGCGCGAATCTTCTCCAGCATCTCGCGGAAATCGTAAGGTTTTTGCACGGTATCGATCACGCCGGCCCGGAGAAGTTCCGAGCGCAGGTTCGGTTCGAGGTAACCGCTCGCCACGATCGTGCGCACGTTCGGTTTGATTTCTTTCATCTTCAGGAAAACTTCGCGCCCGCCGAGACGAGGCAGGCCGAGATCGCACAAGACGAGGCCGATTTCGTTCGCGTGCTCTGTGAACATGTCCACGGCTTCAACGCCGTCCTTGGCTGCAATTACGCGGTAGCCGTCGCCCTCCAGCATGAGCACGCCGAGCGCGCGCAGCATTTCTTCATCTTCCACCAACATAACGGTGCGGCCAGGTTCGTTAGGCCAGAGCGGCGCCTTCTCGCCCGCACCGTCCGCTGCTTCGGCAGCGTGTTCGAGCGGCAGATAAATGCTGAAGGTCGTGCCGTAACCGGGCTCGCTATCCACCTGGACGAAGCCGCGGTGATTATTGACCACGCCGTAAACCACCGAGAGCCCGAGCCCTGTGCCTTTGCTCCGCTCCTTCGTCGTGTAGAACGGCTCAAAAATATGCGGCTTCACTTCTTTGCTGATGCCGGTGCCGGTATCGATCACGCGCAGGCAGGCGTAGCGCTCCGCGGCAACGCCGGTGAAATATTCGCTGAGTTGCGCGCCGGTGGTGAGTCCACTCTCGAGAGTAATGGTGCCGCCGTCGGGCATCGCATCGCGGGCGTTGACGCACAGGTTCAAAAGCACCTGATGGATCTGGCTGCGATCGGCTTTCACCTGGGGGAAATTCTGATGCAAATGAAGCACGAAATTAATCGTCTTCGGGAAAGTCGCGCTCAGCATGTTATCCATTTCCCGGAGGAGCGTGTTGAGATTGAGCACGGCAAATTGCGCCTCGGTCTGGCGCGCGGAGGTGAGCAGCTGCTGGACGAGCGCGGCGCCGCGTTCCACGGCCTCGCGCACCACTTGGAGCGCGTCGGCTACCTGGACAGGTTGACCGTGGGCGTCCTCGATCCGCGTCGTGTAACCGAGGATAATCGCGAGGATGTTATTGAAGTCATGCGCGATGCCGCCGGCCAATATGCCGAGGCCTTCCATTTTCTGGGCTTGGATGAGTTGCTGCTCGAGCCGTTTGCGTTTGGTGTCGTTGAAGAGATAACTCTTCAGCTCGGTCAATTTTCCCTCCGCATCGAACGAGCCGGTGAAGCGTGCCGCGACATACACGGCGTCGCCGTCGCGCCGGCGCATTTCCAGCTCGTCGCGCTCTATGCTTTCGTTAGGCCGAAGCTCTGCCACCAAATCGAGCCCTTCCTTCTTCGTCCGCAGGAGCGACATGAAATTTGTGCTTTTGGCTTCAGCGATCGTAGCGAAACCGAAAATGCGGGCGAAGGCTGGGTTGCAAGTGACAACCGTTCCGTCCGGCTTCATGAGCACATTGCCGGTCAGTGCTTCATCGACAAAACGCCGATAACGTTCCTCGCTGCGGCGCAGCGCTTCGGCGGAACGCACGCGATCGGTCACGTCCGCGTTGATCTGTAACCAATTCGTGCCGGCCCGCGTCCAACTGCTCGCGACCACGATCTCGATGCCGTCGCGGCGCGTCTGCCAGAGTTCGCCTTCCCAGCGATCTTCCGTATGAAACGTCGCGCTCAGCCAGCCCAGCGTTTCCGCGGCGCGAGTCTTGAGCAGATCGTTTACCTTTTGGCCGAGCGCCTCGTCGCGGCTCCAGCCATAGATGCGCTCCGCCCCATTGTTCCAGTAAGTGATGACCTCGTCGGCATCGCTGATAATGATGGCGTCGCTCGCGAGATCGAGCAGCTCGGCGTGCTGCAGCAGATGTTGCCGGACATCTTGCAGCTCGCGTTGAGCGCGCGTTTCGTTCAAGGCCCGCCGCACCGCCGGCCCAAGTTTCGCGAGATATTTCTTGAGAACGAAATCACTCGCCCCCGCGTGCAGGGTATCAATGCCCTTCAGCGGATCCAGGTCGTCGAGAATGAAGATGAAGGGCACCCCCGGCCGCTTCTTCTGCGACAACGCCAGCAGGTCGAGACCGCACCCCGGCAAATCGCAGTCGGCCAGGATCAGATCAACTTCGGGAGCGTCGAGAGCGGCCGCGAACTCATCGCCGTCACGGACCCGGGTAATGTTGCACTCGATCTGGCTGCGCCTGAGTTCCGCGCGTACGAGATCGGCATCGGATTCCCGAACCTCAAGATGGACGATTTGCAACGGTGACATGAGCGTGCAAGCCAGCGGAACTGGCGCTCCCATTGTGGCCGGCTTTCCCTTTTTTCACTGGTCGCACGACTCTCGCAACATGCCAGTAAGGAAGCGCACCTTCTGCCGGTGATAACGTTCGCACGGCGGAAGAGATCGATCGTTAGGGCATGCCCAGCTCGGTCGCCATCTCAGGCGGCCCGTGGATTCCGGGTTCCTGCGACTGCAGATGGGTGCGGCCTTTATAGAAGCACGCGAAGAAAACGAAGAGGGTCGCCGCGGCAAACATTACGATGGTGAAAAAGGAATAGAACTGAAACTCCGTCAGCTTCGTCGTCCCATCCGGTTTCACGTCCCAGCTGTTGAATCTCGCGTCGAAAAGATTGCCGGAAGCGATCGCGAAAAGCCAAAGCGCCATGACCGAGCTCTTCATCGAGTTTGGCGCCTGGGTGTAGGAAAATTCCAGGCCGGTGATCGAGACCATCGCCTCGCCGAGCGTGAGAATGACGTAAGCCAGCATCTGCCACCAGATCGTCGGGTGTTGTCCGAGATCGATCAGATGCTGGGCGTAAACGATGACAACGAAAGAGAAGCCGGTGAGGTAAAGACCGATGCCGATTTTACGCAGCGGCGTGAGCGGAAAAAATTTATCGATGAATGGATAGATGACGTAATTCACCAGCGGGATGAAAAGCAAAATCAGAATCGGATTCGCCGTCTGCACCTGCGCGGCTTGTAAATTCAGCCCAAGAAAATGCAGGTCCATTTTCTGCGCCTGCAGCGTCCACTCGACGCCATTGCTCATATCCCAGAGCGCCCAGAAAAACATGATGAAGATGTAAACCATCGCGATGCGACCGAGCGTGATGAGTCCTTCCTTGCTGAACGTCTCGCGCAAATAGCCGAGCCCGGCGGGTGGGACGTGGACCATTTTCTTGCGCCCGGCCCAGAAGAAAATTGTAGCGATGAACATGGCGATGCCGGGAATGCCGAAGGCGTAGCGCGGCCCGTAGTTCGGATCCGAGAGCAGCCACGGGCAGAGAATGGTGGAGATGAACGAGCCGGCATTAATCGAAAAATAAAACCAGCCAAACATTTTCGAGATCAGGTATTTGTTCGACTCCCCAAACTGGTCGCCCACGTTCGCCGAAACGCAGGGCTTGATCCCGCCCGCGCCGAGACAGATCAGACCGAGCCCGAGTGCGAGCATCGTTCGCTCGCCCACCGCGATGCCCCACGTTGTGTCCATGAAAGCGAGTGTGAGATGCCCGAGGCAGTAAACGATCGAGAGCGAAAAGATGGTAAAATATTTTCCGAGCCAGCCATCGGCGAGAATCGCGCCGAGCACCGGCAAATAGTAAACACCCGAGACAAAATAGTGAGTGTAACTGTCGGCTTCGTGTTCCTGCATCGGATCGAGCACGCCGGTCTTGCTCAGGATGTAGTGCGTCATGAAGACGGCGAGAATCGACTTCATCCCGTAGTAGGAGAAGCGCTCGGCCGCCTCGTTGCCGATGATGTAAGGCACGCCCGGCGGCATCGTCGTGATGTTCGGCGGCGTGCGCAGGTAGGCGGTTTTGGCCATGGCGTTGCTTCTCGTTAGGCTAATCGAAAATGGCGCTGGCCGCCATCGTTAGGGCTTTTCGTTAGGGAAAAAATTCGCCGGCGTTGGCGAGGTAGGCGGCGGCGTCGGTTCGCTCGCCTTCGTCTCCGCCGCGGCGGAATCGAGCGGATGGAGATGTTCCCTTTGCACCTCGGGCAGCTCGCCCACGTGGTGCCGTTCACAGGCGTTGAAGACGAAGAGCAAACCGGCGAGCGCAACGAGCGGAAGCAAGCGAAACATGCGGCTGGAGAGTAAGGGCCCGCGCGCGCGGCGTGCAACAAAAAGATTGGCGGAGAAGCAGCGGAATTTTAGCGTACGGAGTTCAATGCGATTCCCCAGCTTCGTTCTCCTCGGCGCCGCCCTCGCCATGTCGGCGTGTAGCAATGTCCCGACATTGCCGAAAGGCACTCCGCCCACGACGGCTGGATACACTAAAGTGATGGAAGATCGGCTCGGCCCGATCTGGTATCGCATGGTGGCGGCGGATCAGAAGCGCACGGTTGGAACGGTCAAGCTGACCTTCGAGGCAAGTGCCAGCGGTGGTCACGTTCGCAATCTTAAAATCGTCTCGAACGATGCAGGACCCGCAGATGAAAGGATTGCCCGCGCAGCCGTAGAGCGGCTCCGGCTCCCACCGATCCCGGGAGCTATTCTGCAGAAAGAGAACAAACATTTCATTTCCTGCGAAGAGAGTTTTACCATCTACCAAAATCCCGAGCCAGCTCCCTCTCCAACGGCGAAGAAACGTTAGGCAACCGTCTGCCTAACGATTGCGCCACGGCGTCAAACAAGCCACGGCGGTCCGGGTAGCGCATGCGTCTCGCGTGCTGGTCGCGCTGTTCCAGCGCGACGAACTTTTCTTTGCGCGGCAGCCTAACGACGGTTCGGTTCCTGCACAAAAAGTTCGCGACGGTGACACACCGTCGCCAGCACGCGAGACGCATGCGCTACCCGGGCGAAATTGCGCGCTCCGTCGCAAGTGTCAGCTTCACCCATGTCGCACCGAATCTTGCGGATCGCCCTCTTCCTCGCTCTTTGCCTAACGATCGTGCCTAACGATCGCGCCGCCGTGGAGAAGAAGCGCAACATCACCGAGAAGGACCTCTTCGATTTCGTCTGGATCGGCGATCCGCAGGTCTCGCCGGATGGCTCCCGTGTGGCCTTCGTGCGCGTCACGGTGAACGAGAAGAAACTCGGCTACGACACTTCGCTCTGGCTGGTGCCGACGGATGCGAGCGAGCCGCCGCGCCAACTTACGCACGGCCCGCATGACGGCGGCGCGCGCTGGTCGCCGGATGGAAAATTCCTCGTCTTTAGCCGCGCGACGGAGAAGGATGGCAAGCCGCAACCGCCGCAGCTTTGTCTTTTGCCTTTGGCTGGCGGCGAAGCGTTTTCGTTTACCGATTTGCCGAAAGGTGCGAGCGATCCGAAGTGGTCGCCGGATGGAAAGTGGATTGTCTTCGGCGACAGCTCCAACGCCGACGATCTGGCGAAGCAGGCGAAGAAAAAAAGTGGCGCAAAAGCCGAAGAGGACGAGCACGAAAGCGACGTCCACGTCGTCACTCAGGCCGTGTATCGCGAGAACGACGAAGGTTATCTCGACCCGAAACGGCCGCAGCATCTTTGGGTCATCCAAGTCCCGCAAAACGCCGACGAAAAACCGGAGCCGCGTCAGCTCACCAACGGCCACTTCGACGAGGGCGACGCCTTTTGGTCGAAGGACGGTGCGCAAATTTATTTCACTTCGCTCCATGTCGATGAGCCGTACTACGAGCTGCCGAAGACTGAGCTTTATCTCGTGCCAGCGAAGGGCGGGGACGCGAAGCGGCTCCTTACCATTCCCATGGGCACCGGTCCGCTCGCGCTCAGCCCAGACGGCAAGAGCGTCGCCTTCATCGCCTCCGCGAATGAGCCGGTAAATTCCTACAGCGAGCCCGATCTCTGGACGCTCGATCTCACGCCTAACGGACAGCCGCACAACCTAACGAGTGCTTTCGATTACGACGCCGGCGCGAACGTTTTCGGGGACAACGCCGCTCCGCGCGGTCTCGGCGGCAACACTCCCATTTGGTCCCCCGATGGCAAAAGCATTCTCGAGATTTATGCGAAGGAAGGGGAGACGCAGCTCGCTTCTTTCGATGTTGCGGGCGGCGGCGTGAATCCTCTTACTCATGGCAAGCAGGCCGTGTTGCGCTATTCCGCGTCGGCGGATGGAAGCAAAATCGTTTGCCTCATTTCCACGCCCACGCGCATCAACGATCTTTTTTGCTTCGATCAAGCGGGCGCATCAGCGCGGCAACTGACGCACGCCAACGACAAGCTCTTCGATCAACTCAATCTCACGCAGCCGGAAGAAATCTGATACGAAAGTTTCGATGGAAAACGCATCCAGTGCTGGGTCCAAAAGCCGCCCGCGTTCGATCCAACAAAAAAGTATCCGCTCATTCTCAACATCCACGGCGGACCGCACGCGGCTTACGGCTACATTTTCGAGCACGAATTCCAATGGATGGCCGCGAAAGGCTACATCGTGCTCTATCCGAATCCGCGCGGAAGCACGAGCTACGGCCAGGCTTTTGGCAACATCATCCAATACAAATATCCCGGCGACGATTTCAAGGACCTCATGGCCGGCGTGGACGAACTCGTTAGGCGCGGCGGTATGGACACGAAAAAACTCGGCGTGACCGGCGGCAGCGGCGGCGGATTGCTGACCAATTGGGTCGTCAGCCACACCGATCGTTTCGCCGCCGCGGTCACGCAGCGCGACGTCGCGAGTTGGGCCGATTGGTGGTACACCGCGGACTTCACTCTTTTCCACCCGACCTGGTTTAAGACGCCGCCGTTCCTCGATGCGGAAGGCGATTACAAGGCGCGTTCGCCGATCACGTATATCAACAACGTGAAGACGCCCCTCATGCTTGTCCTGGGCGAAAGCGATACGCGAACTCCTCCGGGCGCGGGCGGCGAGCAGATGTTTCGCGCGCTTAAGTTCCGCAAGATTCCCACGGTGATGGTGAAGTTTCCCGACGAAACGCACGAGCTCTCACGCAGCGGCCAGCCATGGCATCGGATCGAGCGGCTCGAACACATTGTAGGATGGTTCGATCACTGGCTCCTCGGCGTCGCCAAACCGGAATACGAAGTCGCAGCGAAAGGCGAAGTCTCCGCGAAAGCAAAACCGCCAGAGAAGAAATAGACAGGATTAACAGGATTTACTGGATTGAAGAGAGGTCGTACAACTTCGGCTTCCCAATCCTGATAATCCTGTAAATCCTGTCTATTTCTTCCGCCTAACGAACCCTGGCGCTTGTCACGCGCGGCGAACTTTGCGAACGTCTCGGCTCGATGCGCATCCTGAAACAAAATTATGACGACATGGAGCGCATCATCGAATTCGATTTTGTCCGCGCCACGGAAGCCGCCGCCTTGAACGCGCTCGCCTGGCTTGGTCGCGGCGAAAAAGAAAAAGCTGACGCCGCGGCCTGCGATGCCATTCGCGGGATGTTCGATCTTATGAACATCTGCGGCGAAGTCGTCATCGGCGAGGGAATCAAGGACGACGCGCCCGGCATTTTCAAAGGCGAACAACTCGGCATGTGGCTGCCGGGTGCGCCGCAGTTCGACATCGCGCTCGACCCGATCGATGGCACCACAAACATTTCGAAGGGGATGCCAAACTCCATCGCCTGTATCGCGGCAGCCAGCCCGGAAAAAGGAGTGAAAGTTGCGCTGCGCGATATTCCTTCGTTCTACATGATGAAGCTGGCCTACGGACCCGCCGTCATCCGCAGTATGAAGATCGCGGGGATTGAAACCCTCAAGCTCGAAAGTCCCATCGAGGAAACGCTCATCACCGTGGCTCGAGCCCTTAACAAACGCGTCCAGGACGTGGTCGTGATGATGCTCGACCGTCCACGCCACAAGAAAATCGTCGCCGAAATCCGCCGGGTCGGTTCCTCGCTGCGCATGATCAGCGACGGCGATATTGCCGCCGCCATGGCGCCGGCCTATCCGGATAGCGGGATAGATTTGTATGTCGGCATCGGCGGCGCGCCCGAAGCGGTCCTCGCCGCGGCCGGCATCAAATGCCTCGGCGGCGACATGCAGTGCATGATGTGGCCGCGCGATGAAAACGAACGCGACGAACTCATTACCAACGGCCACGAAGCCGACCTTGGCCGGGTCTTCTTCGCCGACGATCTCGCGAACGGAAAGAACATCATCTTCTGCGCGACCGGCATCAGCGATAGCGCACTATTACCCGGCGTGAAGGCGCAAGGTCCCAACGCGATCACCCATTCCGTCCTGATGCGCGCGAAAAGCAAAACCGTGCGTTTCATTCGCGCCAATCACGACCTGCAAAGCAAAACGATCCGGCTGCGTTCCACCAATCGCGAACACGGCTTGTAACTTTTTGGTTAGAGAAAGAACCGACTCGACAGGCGCGAGATCACCTGTTCAACTGAGAAAAACAAACCCCGCTTATGAGACAAGTATTCAAAACCGAACTATCGCCAGAGAATGGCGCGATCATCGACACGAAGTGGATTGTGGAGCCGTTTCGCTACCACGCGTCCGCGGTCGGCAAAGCCGATGCACCCCCGGTGGCCGGCAACCTCCAGCTACCCGAGGTGATCATCTACGATCACGCCGGCTTCCGCGGCGCCTACGCCCGCACCAACCTGAGCTTCCATTTCCTGGGCGATTTTTGGAACGATCGCATCAGCTCGCTCATCGTGGTCAGCGGCGTTTGGCGTTTCTATCGCGACGATCATTACAAGGGCGATCACTGGGATCTCGGCCCCGGCTTCTACGAAAGCTTCTTCACCGAAGCGGGTCCGGACGATGTGGTCAGCTCGTTCAAAGCCATCGCGTTAACCTAACGAGTAAAGGAGTCCGGAGCGCCCTCCGGCCCTGCTCGGAGACATATCGATTCGGAGTTCGGTTGCGGCGGCGACTGACCGGTCGATCATTCCTGCATGAACACTTATCCTACGGAATACGCGCACCCGGAAGCGCTGGTGGAAACGGATTGGCTCGAGCAGCATCTCAGCGACAAAAGCATTCGCATCGTCGAATCGAACGAAGACATCCTTCTCTACGATACCGGCCACATCCCGGGAGCGGTGCATATCGATTGGCGTTCCGACTTACAGGACGCAGTCATTCGCGACTATATCGCGCCGGATAAGTTCGCGGAGCTATGCCGCCGCAACGGCATCGGGCCGGACACGACCTGTATCTTTTATGGCGACAAAGCCAACTGGTGGGCTTGCTACGCGCTCTGGGCTTTTCGTTTGTTCGGTCACAAGAACGTGAAAGTTCTGAATGGCGGCCGCGATAAGTGGAAAGCCGAGAACCGGCCTATGACGCGCGAAGTGGCCAAATACCCGGCGAGTGATTATCCTGTGCCTAACGAACGGCGCGATAAGGAGATTCGCGCCTTTGCCGATGAAGCGCTCGCGCAAAGCAAAGCGAAGAAGCCGCTCATCGACGTGCGTTCGCCGGGCGAATTTAAAGGCGAGATCACTCACATGGCGGAGTATCCGCAGGAAGGTGTCCTGCGTGGCGGACATATCCCAGGCGCTAAGAGTGTCCCTTGGAAGACGGCGACGAAGGATGACAACACCTTTAAGTCAGCGCCTGAGTTAGCAAAGATTTACTTTGAAGACGCGGGCGTAAGACCGGACGTCGATACGGTAGTTTACTGCCGCATCGGTGAACGTTCGAGTCATACCTGGTTTGTCCTGACTTATCTCCTGGGCCTCGACAATGTGCGCAACTACGACGGCTCCTGGACGGAGTGGGGCAACAAAGTCGGCGCGCCGATCGAGAAGAGCAGTTAGTTTCGTCCACAGATTACGCAGATTGACCCAGATTGGGGAGGACCCGTTCCGGCGCCCGACGTTCCCTTCATCAATGTGTGAAAATCGGTGCCGTAACGAGCAATGAAAATTGCGAGGCCGGGCTTTCAAATCTGTGGAAGTTTTTCCGATGTATCCGCCGAAGCTGAATAACATCATCGAACTATTCGAGACACTGCCCGAAGTCGAGCGTCGCGAGACGCTCGTGAACTATGCCGAGAGCGCGCCCAGGCAGGAACCGCGGCCTAACGAGAAGTTCGATCTCGAAGATGTGCGCAAAGACGAGGAATGCGCGGATAAGGTTGGCGTTTACCTGCAGGTCGATAAAGAAGGCCGCGCGCATCTGCGCATGAGCCTCGGTCCCGAAGTGCAAACGCTCACCCGCGCCATGACGTCTATCTTGTGCAAAGGACTCGACGGCGCGACGCCGCAGGAAATCCTCGATCTCCCGAGCGACTTTGTGACTCGGATCGTCGGCGCGGAACTCGTCAGGGTCCGCAGCCAGACGACCTACTACGTGCTCACGCGAATCAAAGGCATCTGCAAAGTTTACCTTGATCGCCAGCGCGCGGCCGCGGCTGCCTAACGAATTCGATCAGTCGCTACTCTGGCGGCAGATTGTAAACCTCCACCAGCCCAACTCCAGTGCCGCCATTTTTCCCGCGGACGATCGCGGTATAACTTCCTGGCGGAATCGTATCCACGATCGCGGATTCTTTGTCGTTCGTCGGCGGCGCGCCCGTTGCTTCAATCGCGGCTTTCTGGGTCGCCATCCAATTATCGTTAGTCTTGAGCAGGTTTCCGTCAGCGTCGTGTAACTCCAGAATTGGATCCTGTAACGCATTAGTAACACCAGCCTGAGTAAGACTTGGCCCGAGCGCGCGCACGAGGACGTTGGCTGTCGTCCCATCGGGGCCATTGCCGATAATGAATCCGCCGATGAGCGCGTTATCACCCGTATCGACAAAGCCTCGCGTCGAAATGTTGCCGAGCGCGCCGATGTTGTGATCCAAGTCATAGACCTCAATCAAGCCTACCCCGGTGCCGCCATTCTTTCCGCTCACGATCGCAGTGTAACTCCCTGGGGCGAGCGTGGCGACGATGGCGGATTCGAGGTTATTAGGGGGAGGAACAGTGCTAGCAATGATCGCGGTTTCCTGGGTGATTTCCAATTGTCGTTAGTTATGACCGAGCCGTCGGGCTTGTGTAATTCCAGCACTGGATTGGCGAGCACGCCGCTAACTCCCTGATTCGTCAGGGAGGGACCCAAAGCACGCACGATGACCTTCTTGGGGTCGTTTCCGGTAATAATGAAGCCGCCGATGAGGACATTCTCTCCTGTCAGCACGTTGAGTCGGGTAGAGATGTTGAGTAGGATTTGGGGGCTCGCCACGGCGGTAGTAACTGTTGTGGCAGGACCATTCGCGGTCCCGTCACTCGGCGTGACAACGCACGTAAGCACATCGCCCGGATGTCCGAGGTTATTGGGAATGGCATCGGCCTTTCCTGCGCTCATCACATTACGGACAACGGCGCCATTAACTGTCCAGACATAATGGTAGCGGACGAAATCGTAGTCCGGGTCGAGGAAGAGTGTTGGTGAAGTGATGCGGCAGAAAGTCGCAGTCACAAAATTCGGCTGCGCAGGATCGAAGACGGCCTCGATCGCAGCCGGCGCGTGATTCACTATTTTAGAGCCGGCCGCAAGGACCATGAATGGCGCGGCCGCTATGACTGTCCCATTAACCTTAACTTGAATCTTCCAGGTTCCTACGACATCGAGATTCTGATTGAAATTGTAAGTCACATAACCATTGCGCGGAAAACCGCTGATAGGTGAGGTGGTAGTGAAATCGATGGTGCCATTCGGGCGAAGAATGCTCACCGTGATATTCTTGATTCCTTCACCGTTTGCAAATTGGAACCAAGTATTAAACGTCCTGACTCCTGTGATGAAACTTCCTTTGCGCGTGGTATCGAACGGAGGTCCGGCAAAGGTCGATAAGTCCTGGTCTGTGATGACGAATTGCTCAATATAGATATCGGTGCGGAAGGGTGGTTGCGAAACCCATCCCGAGATACCTGGCCGGGCTGGGCCGGAGAAAGGCTCGAAGACCATGCCATTCACTTCCGACTGGAGATGCAGATGCGGCGCAGTGCTGTAACCGCTGCTCGCGGTCAGGCCAATTTGCTGACCGGCGGTGACCTGCTGTCCCATGACGACGGCCACGCTGCCCTTCCTCATATGATCGTACATCGTTGTCTGACCATTGCCGTGATCGATCTTGACGAAATTGGAGACCTGGTTCGGGCTGCCGAAGCTTGTATTCATGTCGAACTCACCGTCGTGCGTCTCAATGACAGTTCCATCGAGGGCGGCGAAAATCGGAACGCCGATGGCCTGCGCGGTAAAACCAGTAATCGCGGTGTCGATCCCCATGTGCCCGTTGTAGGTGTAATTACTATTATTATAGGCGAGTATCCCGGAAGTTGGATTGACATCGACAAAATTGGTCGGGAAGAGATCGCCAAAAAAATTGCCGCCCTGGGGATAGAAGGGATACTTCTTTACCGTGGGCGGCGGGGCGAAGTTAACGACTTGGGCAGGGACAGGCCTGGCGCAACAAAATATCACGGTCGCCAATAAAATTAGGGTTAGATAACGCTTCATATGTTGTACGGTGGTGTTATACTCGTTAGGCTAAGAGTAGGATTAATGATTTTAGTCGGTATTTCTTGTCGATAAGTAGGTCTCGACCGGAAGATTTAGGGCAGGTTGGTGTTACGATAGACCCGGACGATCTTTCCATCGGCGTGGGTGATTGTGCCGTTGACATCCAGGTCTTCGCGGAAGTTATTCGCGGTCACTGGGGCTCCGACTTGGGCCTTGACGAGATTGTAGTCGGTTAGATCGACCGTCTTGTTTCCGGAGCTATCGCCGATCAACATACCGGCGCTGATGTCTGTGTCTGGGAGCACCTGTGAGAAGGTGTCAGTTACATTGTGCAACGTTACCGTGATTGTTTGATCGTTAGTTACTCCGGTGAGCTCTACGGTCATAGTGTTACCCGCAAAGGTCGGGCTCCCTGCGATGCTGCCGCCGGCAGGCGCGCTCAGAGTGGCATTGCCACTAACGACTCCATTCGTGAAGGTGAAGACGAACTCGTGATTGCCATTGCTGCTGCGGCATTCCACGCCCGAGCCATTCTGCGGTAGCTCGATATCGAAAGTGCCGGCGGTCCCATGGATCTTGCGCGACACAGCATCTGTGAGTGCGAGCGTGGAAGCATTCGCTTTCGCGTCGAGCGCCAGGTTATCAAGAACAATCTGTCGCAGATCGGAGGGGTTCGTTGCTCCGGCACTTAGCTGCGCGGAGAGGGCTCCGCCGCTGACGCTCGCGCCGGTCGTGACCACCAGCTTTGCCTGGCCGGGTTGCGTGTCGGTTGGCATCACGATCGTGAGCGTTCCGCCCAAGTCCACGCCGCCCGCGAAGAGCTGCATTTGGAATGTGTCAGGCAGCGATAAATCGGTGCGCTTGTAAAGATCGAGGGTCAGCGTGTAGGTCGAGTTTGGTGCGACATTGGTATTGGAAAGAACGTTATCCGGGCTCGTGGCGATCGACTTGTTCGGCACATCGCTATTCAATGTGATATTCCCGGTCGGTTGCGTTGTGGGCGCTCCAGTGGGGGTGAAATACATCGTCGGGTCGATGTATTGGACCCCGTCGAAGTTGTTTCCGACGTTGGTGAAGCCGGGAACATTCGCCGTTCCGAGGTTCGCACCGGTCAGGGCATCGAAGACCGTGACTCCGGAGCCATATAAGATGGTGTATTGATTAAATCCCAGAGTCCCGCCGCCGTTCGCGGTGTTATTCGTGGCGTCAAAGGTGCCGTTCGTGATCGGGACGGAAGCGGCCTGGGAAATGGTGCCGAGCAAAGTCAGTGCGAAGAAGCTGAATGTGGTAAGTGCTAGTTTTTTCATGGAGTGTTTGTTTTCGGAATCGTTAGGCGCCCCGACCAGGCTAAGCCCTTGCTTTCCCAAGGGTGAAAAGTGCATAATCGGTTTCGAGCATGGGCTTGTGCAGAGCGGGGCTTTCATAAACAAACGCGCAAAGGCGCGGCAAAACCGCGCACGAGCCGTGAAAAAACTTTGGCAATGCGTGAAAAACCCCTAAACGAGCGCGAAGCGATCTCCCCGGAGATCACGCAATTACTCTCGCGCTGGAGTGACGGCGATGCCGGGGCGGCAGAGGAATTGATGCCTACCGTTTACGAAGAACTCCGGCGTCTCGCGCGAATTTATCTGCGGAGCGAGCGCGGCGATCACACTCTCCAAGCCACAGCGCTTGTGCATGAGGCGTATCTCCGTTTGGAAAATCAGAAGCGCGCCCCTTGGCAAAATCGCGCACAGTTTTTTGCCGTCGCGAGCACACTCATGCGCCGCATTCTGGTCGATCACGCGCGGGCGCAACTGGCGGCCAAACGCGGAGGCCGCGCTGAGCACGTCGAGTTGGATGAAGCCCTGGTACCGCCGAGCGAGCGCGCCGCCAACCTTCTTGCGCTGGATGATGCCCTCACGGAATTGGCTGTAGTCGATGCGCGGAAGAGCCGCGTGGTGGAGTTGCGCTTCTTCGGCGGACTGACGGTGGAGGAAACTGCCGAAACGATGGGACTGAATTCAGCCACCGTTCGGCGCGATTGGACTTTTGCGAAGGCCTGGCTGCTCCGCACGATCAACGGCGCGGGCTCGCCCGCATGAGCGCGGATTGGGAACGAGTCGAGGAAATTTTCCACGCCGTCCTCGAGCAATCGGTCGAGAACCGCACCGCCTTTCTGCGCGAGAGATGCGGTGACGATAACGGCCTCGTGGACGAGGTCGAAAGCATGCTTCGCGCACATCGCGCGGCGAACGGGTTTCTCGAGCAACCAGCGCTCGAGCTGCACGCCGACACGCTCGCCAGTGACGAGAGTACCTTGTCGGCGGGAACGTCGTTAGGCGTTTACCGCATCGTCTCGCTCCTCGGCGTCGGGGGAATGGGTGAAGTCTATCTCGCGCAAGACACCGAGCTGGGCCGTGAGGTCGCGATCAAGCTCATTCATCGCAGCTTCGGCCGGGCGGGCGTGGCGCGTCATTTGCGCCAGGAAGCGCGCATCCTCGCGAGCCTGAACGATCCGCACATCGCGCGGCTCTACGGCGTCGCGGCCACTGCGGAGGGCGTTCCCTATTTCATCATGGAGTATGTCGAAGGCGAACGGCTCGACGATTATTGCTCCCGTCGCAGCCTAACGACTAACGAACGTCTCGAATTATTTCGCAAGGTTTGCTCCGCCGTCGCGTCCGCGCACCGGCACCTCATCATTCACCGCGATCTCAAGCCGGCTAACGTCCGCCTAACGCCGGAGGGCGAACCGAAACTGCTCGATTTCGGGATCGCGAAATTACTCGATCCGGACTCGACCACGGTCGCGGCGCAAACGATGACGCTGGCCGGAGCAATGACGCCCGACTACGCCAGCCCGGAACAGGCGCGCGGTGAAACCATGACCACGGCGAGCGACATCTACAGCCTTGGCGTCATTCTCTACGAGTTGCTCACCGGCGAAAAACCTTATCGCCTAACGAATCGTCATCCGCACGAAATCGCGCGCGCGCTCGCAGAGACGACGCCGGCGCGGCCGAGTCAGCATCGGCGCGAGCTGGCCGGCGATCTCGACAACATCCTGCTCATGGCGCTGCGCAAAGAACCGGAGCGGCGCTATTCCTCGGTCGGGCAATTCTCGGAAGACCTGCGCCGACATCTCGCCGGTTTGCCGGTGCTAGCGCACAAAGACACCACAACTTATCGCGCGCAGAAGTTCGTTAGGCGACATCGCGGCGCAGTCGCGGCGGCCGGTCTCGCGGTCCTCGCGCTGTTGGCTGGCCTCGTGGTTGCGACCTGGCAGGCGCGTGTTGCGCGGCTGGCGCAAAGCAAGGCGGAAGCATCGCGCACTCAGGCGGATCATCTCAATCAGTTCCTCGAAGATCTGCTCGCAAGCGCCGATCCCGCGAAGATGGGCAAGGATGGAAAAGTCGTTCCGATCCTGGATGCCGCGAGCGAACGACTCGACCATGAAATGGCAGGCGAGCCGGAATTTCTCGCACGCGCGCACGACACTCTGCGCCGCGCTTATCAACATCTAGGGCTCTACGAGCAGGCAGAGCAGCACGCCCGGGCGGCGCTCGCTCTCGTGCATCGTCTTCATTCGCCTAACGACTCCGCCATGGCGCACGCCGAGTTCTCCCTCGCCGATGTCCTGACCGATCGTTATCACTTCAAAGAAGCGGAGCCGCTTCTGCGCGAGGCTCTCGCGGTGCAACGCCGCCAGCCCGCGCCCGATCACGCCGCGCTCGCCGATACGCTGATGACGTTGAGCTTTCTCTATTCTGCTCAAGAACGCCCGCGCGAAGCGGAGCCGCTCTCGGAGCAAGCCCTGGCGGAGGCTCGCGCTGCGTGGGGCGAACAGGATCAGCGTTATGCGCGAGTGCTCAACGAAACGGGCACGATTAAAATCGCGGAGCGAAATTATTCTGAGGCCGAAATGATTTTCCGCCGTCTCATCGTTCTACAGGACAAACTGCAGCCGGGCGGTCTCGATTCCATCGCGCCGCAAGTCAATTTGTGCATCGCTCTTTTCAACCAGGACAAATTGAGTGCGCTCGCGCCGGTGGTCGATCGCCTCGAGCAGGACACGCGCCGGCTTGTCGGCGAACATGGATTACCCTTCGCGCTCGCGCTCGCGGTCCGCAGTTGCCTCGATTTTGCGCAGGGCGATTATGCACCGGCTATTCCTCGTCTTCGGCAGGCGCTCGAAACTCTCACCGGCAGTTATCCACCCGGGCAAACCACCGTCGTGCAATGTCGCGGCCTGCTTGGACTTTGCCTCACTCGCACTGGGCGCGCGGCGGAAGGCGAACCTTTCTTGCGGGCGGCGCTCGCTGATGGCGGAAAGGTCGATCGAGTGGAGTTCGATCACACCTTTGGCAATCTGGAAATTGCCCTCGGCGAATGCCTGCTCGCGCAGAAAAATTACGCGGAAGCCGAGCCGTTATTGCGCCGCGGTTATGACGATTTGAAAATGCGCCTCGGACCGCAAAAGCGCCTCACGGTCGAGGGCTCCGATCTTTTGCGGAAACTCTCCGCCGAATCGAACAAAGCTGCGCCGGTGAATCCTTAGACGAGTCCTTTACTCGTTAGGCTGATTTTCGGCCAGTCAGGTAGCCTTTCTTCCGTAGAAGCGGCTCGCAGAGCATGATGGCCAGCGCGCACTGGCCGTCTTTCATTTGCCCCGCGTGGACAAGCGCGAGCGCTTTCTTTAGCGACACGAGTTTCACCTCGATTTTCTCGGTCGCTTCTTTCTCCGGTTCTTCGGAAAGCTCGACGCTTTCCGCGAGAAAAACATGACACTTCTCGTCGGTGAGCGAGCTGGCCGAGTAAATATAATCGACATACGTCAGCGTCTCGCAGATGCCGCCCGTTTCCTCGCGCAACTCGTCGCGCGCGACCTGCGCGAGCGACTCGTTAGGCTTGTCGTGCGTTCCGCCGGCGGGCACTTCGAGGCACCATTCGTCCACGGTGTAGCGGTATTGATCGATCAACACCATCTCACCCGCGCGCGTGATCGGCACGATGATGACCGCATCGGTTCGTTCCATGTAAGCGAAGCGCTTCCGTTTACCGCTCGGCAACTCGATTTTGTCTTCGCGCAAAGTGAAGACCTTGTTAGCAAAGCGCACTTTGCTTTTGCGCAGCCGCCAGCCCGCTTTTGCGCCCGTCGGCTTTTCTTTTTTCGACGCCATTCCGCAGCGTAGCACAGGGACGAAACGGCGATTTTCTCGACCTGCCGCCATTATTGCCTAGTCTCCCGCTGCGCATGCCGCGGAACGATCAGCTCCACAAAATTCTGCTCATTGGTTCCGGTCCCATCGTGATCGGGCAGGGCTGCGAATTTGATTATTCCGGCGTGCAGGCTTGCAAGGCTTTGCGCGAGGAAGGCTACAAGGTCGTGCTCGTAAATTCGAACCCGGCCACGATCATGACCGATCCGGAATTCGCCGATCGCACCTACATCGAACCGATCACACCGGAGGTGATCGAGGCCATTCTGGAGCGCGAAAAGCCGGACGCGATTTTGCCTACGATGGGCGGCCAGACCGCGCTCAACGCCGCGATGGAATTGAACCGCAATGGCGCACTCGTTAGGCTCAACGTCCGCCTCATCGGCGCCAATGCGGAGGCAATTGCGAAAGGGGAGGACCGGCAGCTTTTCAAGGAAGCGATGGTGCGAATCGGTCTCGAGGTGGCCCGTTCCGGCATCGCGCGTTCGCTTGACGATGCGACCCGGGTCGCGGCGGAGATTGGCAGCTTTCCGCTTATCGTTAGGCCGGCTTTTACTCTGGGCGGCTCGGGCGGCGGCATCGCCTACAATCGCGAAGAGTTGGAGACGATCGTCGAGCGCGGCCTCGATCTCTCGCCGGTGAGCGAGGTGTTGATCGAGGAGTCATTGTTAGGCTGGAAGGAATTCGAGATGGAGGTGATGCGCGACTGCGCCGATAACTGCGTCGTCGTCTGCTCGATTGAGAATCTCGATCCGATGGGCGTGCATACGGGCGACTCGATTACCGTCGCGCCGACGCAGACGCTGAGCGATCGCGAATATCAGACGATGCGCGACGCGTCGTTTGCCGTCATCCGCGAGATCGGGGTGGAGACGGGCGGCTCGAATATTCAGTTCGCGGTCAATCCGGAGAACGGGCGAATGCTCGTGATCGAAATGAACCCGCGCGTCTCGCGTTCGAGCGCGCTGGCGTCGAAGGCGACTGGTTTTCCCATCGCGAAAATCGCGGCCAAGCTCGCGGTCGGTTACACGCTCGACGAAATCCGCAACGACATCACGCGCGAGACGCCCGCGAGTTTTGAGCCGACGATCGATTACTGCGTGGTCAAGGTGCCGCGGTTCACCTTCGAGAAATTCCCCGAAGCCGACGCCACTCTCACGACGCAAATGAAAAGTGTCGGCGAGGCGATGGCGATCGGGCGGACGTTCAAGGAAGCGCTGCAAAAAGCGCTGCGGAGTTTGGAGATCAAGCGTTTCGGCTTGTGCGGCGATGGCGCGGAGATGCGGGTGGACGCGGAGACGCTGCGGCGAAAACTCAGTGTGCCTAACGATCAGCGGATTTTTCACCTGGCGCAGGCGTTTCAAGATGGGATGACGCTCGAAGAAATTTTTAGCCTAACGAAAATCGATCCGTGGTTTTTGAGCAACATTGCGCAGGTCGTCGCGGAGGCGGCAAACCTGCGGAAGTCAGGCTTCCAGCCTGACTCGGCTGACGGGCTTCCAGCCGGTCGGCTCTCCACGCGGCGACAGGCTGGAAGCCCGCCCCCCGAGTCAGCCATGATGACCGACTTCCGCCCGTTCGACGCGCACGGGCCGCTCAAACAAACACGCCGCCATCTCCCGCACTGGGAGCAACCGGGTGCGACCTATTTCGTTAGTTTCCGCCTCGCGGATTCCGTCTCCGCCGAGGTCCTCGCCCAATGGCAGGACGAGCGGCAACGCTTCTTAAAATTCCATCCGCTGCCGTGGGATTGGAAGACGACCCGAGACTACATCCGACTGTGCGAAGAGAGCCGTGAAGCATGGCTGGATCAGGGTCGCGGCCGTTGTGTCCTGCGCGAGCCAGCGGCGAGTGCTGCTGTGGTCGATGCTCTGAAGCATTTCGACTCCGAGCGTTACGTGCTGGAGGCGTTTGTGGTGATGCCGAATCATGTCCACGCCATCGTTAGGCCTCTGGGCGAGCACACGCTGACGGCGATTCTGCATTCTTGGAAATCGTTTACGGCCAAGGCGATTAATCGTGTGAGTGGCCAAAGCGGCCCGGTTTGGATGGAGGAGAGTTTTGATACAATCGTCCGCGACGCGGAACATCTGGAAAGTTTGCGCGCTTACATTGCAGGCAATCCGGAGAAGGCGGGTTTGCGGAAAGGAGAGGTGGCATTGGAGGTTAGGCGCATGCTGGTGGCGGAAGGGAGACAGAGCCGACCGGCTGGAAGCCCGTCGGCCGAGTCAGGCTGGAAGCCTGACTTCCGGCTGCGGCGCGCGAAACGACTTGGATTTTCCGATCGCCAGCTTGCGCACTCGTTAGGGTCTAACGAATCCGAGATTCGCCGGGAGCGGATCGCGGCCGGCGTCATTCCCACCTATCGCCTGGTCGATACCTGCGCGGCCGAGTTCGAGGCTTACACGCCGTATTATTATTCCACTTATGGGTCGGAGAATGAAATTCGGCCTAACGATAAGCGCAAAATCATGATCCTCGGCGGCGGGCCGAATCGGATCGGACAGGGGATCGAGTTCGACTATTGCTGCGTGCACGCGGCCTTCGCGCTGCGCGAGCTGGGGATCGAGACGATCATGGTGAACTCGAATCCGGAGACGGTTTCAACCGATTACGACACGAGCGACAAACTTTATTTCGAACCGCTCACGCACGAAGACGTGCTCAACATTTACGAGCAAGAAAAACCCGAAGGCGTAATCGTGCAGTTCGGCGGGCAGACGCCGTTAAATCTTGCGGCGGGATTGAAGGCGGCGGGCGTGCCGATCATCGGCACACAACCGGAAAGCATCGAGCTGGCGGAAGATCGGAAACTTTTCGCCGAAATGCTCGACCGGCTCGAGCTGCGGCAAACGCCGAGTGGCTCGGCGGTGAGCGAAGACGAAGCGATCGCAATCGCCGAGCGAATTGGTTATCCAGTTCTCGTTAGGCCTTCTTTTGTTCTCGGCGGCCGCGCGATGGAATTGGTTTATCATGCGGACGACTTACGGCGCTACATGCGAAGCGCGATCGAGGTCAGTCCCGAGCGGCCGGTGCTGGTCGACCGTTTTCTCGAGGACGCGATCGAGGTTGATGTCGATTGCATCGCGGATGGCGAGCGCGCAGTCATTGGCGCGATTATGGAGCACATCGAGGAAGCGGGCATTCACAGTGGCGACAGCGCCTGTGTCGTCCCCACCTTTTCGCTCTCGCAAAAAATTCTCGACGAGATCGCAGCGGCGACGAAAGCGATGGCGCGCGAGCTGCAGGTGCGCGGCCTGATGAATGTGCAGTTCGCAGTGAAGGACGAAAAACTTTATGTGCTCGAGGTGAACCCGCGCGCTTCGCGCACGGTGCCGTTTGTGAGCAAGGCGATCGGAATTCCGCTGGCGAAATTGGCCGCGAAGGTGATGACCGGAATGTCGTTAGGCGAACTGGGTTTCACGGAAGAAATTCTGCCGCCACATTATTCGGTGAAGGAAGCGGTCTTTCCGTTTTTGCGTTTTGAAGGCGTGAACATTTCGTTAGGCCCGGAGATGAAATCGACTGGCGAGGTGATGGGCATCGATGCCGATCTGGGTTTGGCCTACGCGAAGTCGCAGCTCGCCAGCAGTTGGCCGCTGCCGCGCGCGGGTAATGTTTTCGTGAGCGTGAAAGACGGCGACAAGCGAAACGCCGTCGCTGTCGCGCGCGAATTTGCCGAGCTTGGTTTCGGGATTATCGCCACTTCCGGCACGGCTGCCGCTCTCGCCGCTCACGGGGTAGAGGTCACGAAGGTTTTCAAAATCGCCGAGGGCCGCCCTAACGTTCTCGATTTTGTGAAGAACAGTCAGATTCAATTCATCATCAACACGCCGAGCGGGAAGATCCCGCGGGAAGACGAGGTGAAAATCCGCACCGCCGCGCTCGCGCAGCGCATCCCGATCATGACCACCCTGCGGGCCGCGGAAGCGAGCGCGAAAGGAATTCGCTCCCTGCAAAAAGCGCCGATGACGGTGAAGAGCCTGCAGGAATATCATGGAAGTCAGGCTTCCAGCCTGACTCGGCCGACGGGCTTCCAGCCGGTCGGCTCTTAGCATCCGGCAGGCTGGAAGCCCGCCCGCCGAGTCACCCAAGATGGCTGACTTCCTACCGGAACAACGCCGGCAATTTCAGCAGCGTGTTGTAAACGCCCCAAACCAAAGGCACGCCTACAACCACCCACGACACAAAAAGCATCAGCCCGTTGCTGCTCGTTTCAGTTTCCGTCGTCATTTGTTTCCTCGCTCATTTCCCGGGGGAATCGCCCTTGAAATAATACCGCTCCGCCACCGGCTGCACGCAGAGGTTGCAGATCAATCCGATCACCAGCAACCCAGCCATGAGATACATCGTCGGCGCGTAGAGCGCGACGCCGCTTGCGCCGCGATTCTTGAGATACTCGCGAATATAATTCACGAGCACCGGTCCCAGAATCCCCGCGACCGACCATGCCGTAAGCAGCCGCCCGTGAATGGCACCGACCTGCATCGGGCCGAAAAGATCTTTCAAGTAAGCCGGAATGGTCGCGAAGCCGCCGCCGTACATGCTGAGAATCACCACGCAAACGGAGACGAAAAAGATCACGTTCCCGCTGCGGCCAGCGAACGGAATCAGACAATAGAGAAGAGCGCCTAACAATAAGTAAACGATGTAGATCGTTTTGCGGCCGGTGTAGTCGCTGGTGGAAGACCAGATGAAACGGCCCGCCATATTAAACAGGCTAAGCAGCGCCACAAACCCGCCTGCGGCCGGGGCGAGAATTTTGCCGGGAAACATTTCCTGAATCATTGGCGAAGCCTGCTCGAGAATGCCGATGCCGGCGGTGACGTTGAAGCAAAGAACGATCCAGAGCAGCCAGAACTGCGGCGTCCGAAAAGCCTGCGCGACGAGCACATTTCCTGTCGTAATAAGACTATGCGAATGCGTCGGCGGAATGTAGCCGGCGGGTTTCCAATTCTCCGCCGGCACACGCACGATGAACGAGCCGAACAGCATGTAGCAAAAATAAATAATCCCGAGCGCGATGAAGGTTTTGCCGACACCGACGCTGCTTGCGGTTTTGAAATTGTCCATCAGCAGCAGACTCAGATTCGAACCGATAAAAGCTCCGCCACCAAAGCCCATGATCGCCATCCCAGTCGCCATGCCCGGCCGATCGGGAAACCATTTTACGAGCGTCGAAACCGGCGAGATGTAACCCAGCCCCAGCCCGCATCCTCCGAGCACGCCGTAGCCGAGATAGATGAGAGCGAGTTGATGCCACCAAACGCCGAACGCCGAAATAACAAATCCGCCGCCAAAACAAACCGCCGCCATCGCCATCGTTTTACGGGGACCCACCCTTTCCACCCAGCGACCAAAAACCGCGGCCGACAATCCCAGGAAACAAATCGCGAGGCTGAAAATCCAGGCGACCTGCGGCTGCGTCCAATCGTTAGGCGCAGATTTCGTCAGGCCGATCAGCTTCGTCAGCGGGAGCTTGAAAACGCTGAAGGCATAAACCTGCCCGATCGAGAGGTGCACGGCGAGAGCGGCAGGTGGAACGAGCCAGCGGCTAAAGCCCGGGCCCGCGATGGTGCGGTCGCGGTCGAAAAAACCCATCCTCTAGAAAATCGGATTGCGTCAAACAACGGATGCAAAAGTCACCTGATTGTAACAACATTTTTTATTTACCCGAGCCAGCAGTTCATGTAGTCACGCCCCACTGAAATGAACCTTATGAAAACTTTCTCTCTCGTCGGGATCAGCTTGCTCCTTTTCGTCGGACAGCCTTTGCGCGCGCAGGACGCGGTGGGCGGTTCCGAAAATGAGCGTTTGAAAAAACTGGAGCAGGCCGTGCAGAAACTCCAACAGCGCAACTCCGACTTGGAAAATCAAGTCCAGCAACTCAGAGCGAAGAGTCCCTTCGCCCCGATTATTTCGGGAGGAGAAGCGAAACCGGTTCCGGGCAATGACAATAAAACTGTCTTCGTCGCGCCGACTCCACCGCCAGTCAATGTTCACCCCGGCGGCTCCGAATATAAGCTGACTCTAGGCGGTTATATTCAGGCGAACTTTGAAGATGGCGATGTCTCCGCTTTCGAAGGTCGCTTCGGCACGACCGCGCTGAAAGATCGCTTCCGCCTTCGCCGCGCGCGGATCAATTTAGTCGGCGATTTCGCCGAGCAATTCGATTTCAAAATCGAAGGTGACTTCGAACAGAGCGATGCCGCGGTCACTGCGGTCAATAAAGTAACGCTCACTAATGGGGTGGTCACGACCTCGACGACCTCGACTTCCAATCGCACGCAATTTTCCGCCACTGACGTCTTCATCAACTGGCACGGAATTCCAGAAGCGAATGTGCGCGTCGGGCAATGGAAGGCGCCCTTCGGGTTGGAAAACCTGACGCCCGACACGCTCATTTACACGATCGAACGCAGCCTGCCGACAGGCGCGATCGTTCCCGAGCGGCAGATCGGCGCGATGATCTGGGGCAAACCGTTAACGAACGCCGTGCCGGATCTCAAAGACCTGGTCACTTACTATGGCGGCGTCTTTAACGGCAACGGCCGCAACTTTAATAACAACGATAACAACGAGTTTCTTTACGTCGGCCGGCTCGAGCTTTTGCCTTTCAAAGGAAAGCTCATGGGCCAGGAAGCGAGCCTCAAACTCGGCGGCGATTTTTTCCACAGCCGCGACGAGACCGGCACCAACATTTCTCCGTCGCTCAACCTGCGGGTCAATCCGGACGGCTCGCTCACCTCATATGTGCTCACTAGCCCCGCTGAGCGCAATGCCTTCAGCTTCGATGCCTGGCTAAAGGTCGGGCCGTTCGATCTCATCGCCGAGTATCTCAATGAGGATGTCAATGGCCGCGGACCGACGGCGTTTCCCGACTTCACCACGAATGGCTACTACGTGCAGGCCAGCTACTTCATCGTGCCGAAAAAACTGCAGGCGGTGGCGAAATGGGAACACCTGAATCCCGGCCAGGTCGCGAACGACGGCATCGAGTCTTTCACCGGCGGGCTGAACTACTACGTCCACTCCGACAACGTGAAGTTGATGGCGAATTACATCCACACCTGGTCGGATTTCCGCGATGCTAATCCGAGCTTCGGTGACAGTAATTTTGACGAATTGATCCTGCGTCTCCAGGTGCTCTTCTAGCCTAACGAGGATGTCGCAGCCTAACGACTTGTCATCCCGAGCGCAGCGAGGGACCCCGCAAGCTCTCACTGGGCGATACTTCGAAACAAAATGCCGCGCGTTTCTCGATAAACGGGCGCCACTTCCGGCAAAAAATCGTCACTCGTGCTAGCTTCCAGCGATGGATTCGCCGGTCGACCTTTTCCTGAAGTGGCCGCTCGTTAGGCAAATCCTCGGACGCAAAGACGGCACCGGCCTCGAGTCGATGTCCGATAAAACGCGCGCGCTGCACGCGCGCATCGACGACGCAAAAGTGGCGCGCTCGATTTGTCCTTATTGCGGGGTCGGTTGCGGTCAGCTGATCTATCACAAAAACGGCAAATTGGTCTCGATCGAGGGCGATCCCGAGTCGCCGATCAGCCAGGGAAATCTCTGCCCAAAGGGCGCGGCCTCATTCCAACTCCTCACCCACTCGCGCCGTGAGTTGAAGGTGAAATATCGCGCCCCGCGCGCGAAGTCGTGGAGCGAAATTTCGCTCGATCGCGCCATGTCGATGGTCGCCGATCGCATTTGGGAATCGCGCAAACGCACCTTCATCCACGAGCAGGACGGCGTCGTCCTCAACCGCACCAAAGCGATCGCCCATCTCGGCGGCGCCACCCTCGACAACGAGGAAAATTATCTCATCAAGAAACTCTTCGCCGGAGGCCTGGGAATGGTCTGCATTTCCAACCAGGCGCGGATATGACACAGCAGCACGGTGCCCGGTCTGGGCACCAGCTTTGGCCGGGGCGGAGCTACGACCGCGCAACAAGATCTCGCGAACGCTGACTGCATTTTAATCGAAGGTTCCTCCATGGCCGAGGCGCATCCGGTCGGCTTCCGCTGGGTCATGAAGGCGAAGGAAAAGGGCGCGACCATCATTCACGTCGATCCGCGTTTTTCGCGCACGAGTGCGCTCGCGGATATCTGGGTGCCGATCCGCGCCGGGACTGACATTGCCTTTCTCGGCGGACTCGTTAGGCATGTTTTAACGGAGGAAAAATTCTTCCGCGAATACGTCGTCCATTACACGAATGCCTCGTGCATTTTGCGCGAAGATTTCCGCGACACGGAAGATAACGGCGACGCTTATTTTTCGGGTTGGAACGAAGCGGAGCGCTTCTATGATCCAAAAACCTGGGCCTACGAAGGCGAGGACAACCTCAGCTTCCCGCGACGCGATCTTTCCCTGCAGCATCCGCGCTGCGTTTTCCAAAAACTGAAGCGCCACTTCTCGCGCTACACGCCCCAAATGGTCGCGAAAGTTTGCGGCATTCCGCCGGAACTTTTCCTGCAAGTGGCCGATCACTTAACGAGCTGCTCGGGTCCGGAAAAAACCGCCGCGATCTGTTACGCGGTCGGTTGGACGCAACATTCCAAAGGCGTCCAGATCATCCGCACCGCGGCGATTTTGCAGTTATTGTTAGGCAACATCGGCCGGCCCGGCGGCGGCATCCTCGCCCTGCGCGGTCACGCCTCGATCCAGGGCTCGACCGACATCCCCACGCTCTACGACATTCTCCCCGGTTATCTCAACATGCCGAGTGCCTCAAAAGACGAGCACTCGTTAGGCGATCATCTGAAGAAAAACACCAAGCCGACCGGTCTTTGGGCGAATTATCCGAAGTATTACATCAGTCTGCTCAAGGCTTACTACGGCGCGCGCGCGACGAAAGAGAACGATTACGGTTACGATTGGATGCCGAAAATCACCGGCGATCACAGCTTCTTCGAATTCCTTTACGACATGCTCGACGGCAAAATGGAAGGCATGCTCGTGATGGGACAAAACCCCGCCGTCGGCGCGCAGAACGCGCGCCTCGAGCGCAAAGCCCTCGCGCGGTTGCAGTGGCTCGTCGTGCGCGATCTCGTCGAAGTCGAGACCGCATCGTTTTGGTACGACTCGCCCGAGATCGAGCGCGGCGAACTCAAAACCGAAGAAATCGAAACGGAAGTTTTTCTTTTTCCCGTCGCCGGCCATGCGGAAAAAGAAGGGTCGTTCACTCAGACTCAACGGCTCGTACAATGGCGCGAGAAAGCCGTTGATCCGCCCGGGGAATCGCGGAGCGAAAGCTGGTTCATGCATCAGCTCGCAAAACGCCTCATCGCCAAAGCGCACGCCTCCAACGACCCGCTCGATGAACCGCTGCGCGCGCTCGACTGGTGGTATCCCGAGGACGAGCACGGCGAGCCCAAGATGGAAGCCGTTCTCGCGGAAATTAACGGCTGGAAAATTTCGAGCGAGCCTGCGCCTAACGAATCCATTTTTCGTTACGGTGTGGAAGCGCAACTCGACGGCTTCAACGACCTGAAAGACGATGGCTCGACCGCCTGCGGCTGCTGGATCTACTCCGGCATTTTTCCGAGCGACGGCAAGAACAAAGCGCTCGCTCGTGAGTCGCGGGATTATCTCGGCCACGGCTGGGGCTTTGCCTGGCCGGCGGATCGCCGGATCATCTACAACCGCGCGAGCGCGGCTCCCGATGGTTCGCCTTGGAGCGAGCGCAAGAAACTCGTCTGGTGGGACGCGCCTAACGAATCCTGGACCGGCTACGACGTGCCCGATTTTCAAAAAGACAAACCGCCCAATTATCAGCCTAACGGACATCGCGAAGGCCTCGCCGCGCAGCCGGGCGACGCGCCCTTCATTTTGCACGAAGACGGTCTCGCCTGGCTGCATGTGCCGAAAGGTTTGCAGGACGGGCCGATGCCGACGCATTTCGAAGCGCTCGAATCGCCCATGCACAACGCGCTCTATCCGCGCGACACCAATCCGGTGGTCGATTGGTTCACCCGCGCGACGAATCGTTTCGCGCCGCCTAACGACCCGCGTTTTCCCTACATTCTAACGACGTATCGCCTAACGGAACACCATACCGCTGGCGGGATGAGCCGTTTCCTGCCGCACCTCGCCGAACTGCAGCCGGAAATGTTTGTCGAGCTTTCGCGCGAGCTCGCCACCGAGCTGGGAATCAAAAACGGCGACGACGTTTGCGTGGTGAATCTGCGCGCGGCGATCGGCGCGCGCGCACTCGTTAGTCGCCGGCTGCGCCCGTTGCATTTTGACGGCCGCATCATCCACCAAGTGGCCATGCCATTTCATTGGGGCTCGGCCGGACCGTTGCGCGGCGACGTGGCGAACGATCTCATGGCCATCTCCGGCGAACCGAACGTTACGATCATGGAAACGAAGGCGCTCGTTTGCAACATCGTCCCGGGCAAGTTGCCGAGGGGCCCAGCGTATCTCCCATTCCTCAATAAATACGCGTCGCAAGCTGGCCCGGAGAATTTGCATCCCGAGCAACCGGCGCCCGGTGCGCCCGAAGGCGGCAAACATCAATCCGGCCACGGCCAGCACGGAACGTCGGAATAAGCAGAGGATGAATTTGGAAGCCAGGAAACCAGGAAGGGAAAAGAATTTCGCCAGAGTCTGCGGCATAACTGTCTCCTTTTTTTCCTGGTTTCCTGGCTTCCAAATTAATTTTCTCCCATGATCGGCGAAGGCATCCAGAGTACGAATCAGCGCCGGCATTCGTTCGTGGAAGATCGCGTCGAAGTCGGATTCTTCACCGACCCGACCGTCTGCATCGGTTGCAAAGCGTGTGAAGTCGCCTGCAAGGAATGGAACGACGTCCCCGATGACGGCTACACCTGGACAGGAAATTCCTACGACAACACCGGCCACCTCGGAGCTTCGACCTGGCGCCACGTCCTGTTCGTCGAGCAAGACCAGCAAAAGGGAAAACAAGTCGTTGGCACGCACTCGTTAGGCAAGGATGGCGACGACGATCCGTTTCGCTGGATTTTTTTGTCGGACGTTTGCAAACATTGCGAGAACGCGGGCTGCCTCGAAGCGTGCCCGACCGGATCGATTGTGCGCACGGAAGTCGGTTCCGTCCTCGTGCAAAACGATGTCTGCAACGGCTGCGGTTATTGCGTGGTCTCGTGTCCCTTCGGCGTCATCGACCGCCGGCCGGAACCTTTGCCTGACGCGGGCGGCGCCTTCAAATGCACCTTCTGTTACGACCGCCAAAAGAGCGGACTCACCCCCGCGTGCGCGAAAGTTTGTCCGACCGAATCGATCGTCTTCGGCCGGCTCGATGATGTGCGAGCGCTGGCGCGGAAGCGCGTGGAGACCTTGCGCGCGAGCGGCTACGACGACGCGCAGATCTACGATCCGACCGAAACCTCCGTCGGTGGAATTCACGCCTTGTTCCTATTGTTAGGCGAAGCGGAGGCTTATGGCCTTCCGCCGAAACCGGAGATCCCGACGATCTATTTGAAATCGTCCTGGAGCGCTGCCGCTGTCGCCGCCCTCGGCGCCGTTCTCGCTGTTGGCGCCGCCTTCGCCTTTTTTGCATGATGAATTGCCTAACGAGCGCGGCGACAAAGTGCCCGGGGAGCGCATGCGCCTCGCGTGCTGTTTTCGGCGCCTCGCCGAAAACCCTCGGCGCGTGTGAAGACCGTTCCGCGAGGCGCGTAACGGAGCACGCGAGGCGCATGCGCTCCCCGGAATTTTCCTCGATGCCGGTCGCTTTATGAACGCTGATCGCAATTTCGAAGATCGTCTCGATTCGCTCCGCAAAGGGGCGAAGCATGGCGGCGCGGTCACCGGGCGCGGCGTCGATATTTCCGGCGGACCGATTCCGCGCTTGCCCGGCTATTACGGCGAAGCGGTCGTTAAGCCGCCGGTTTGGACGTGGGAAATTCCCCTCTACTTTTTCCTTGGCGGCGCCAGCGGAATGGCTCCCCTGATTGCCGTCGCCGCGCTTCTCGTTAGGCAAATCGAGCTCGCACGTGGCGCGCTTTGGATCATGGCCGCGGGCGCGCTTCTTTCGCCAGTTCTTCTCATCATGGATCTGGGCCGCCCGATGCTTTTCCTGAACATGCTGCGCGTTTTCAAACACCGTTCACCGATGTCGGTCGGCGCCTGGATTCTCTCGGCCTTCAGCAGTTTTGCAGTTCCGGCGTGCCTGATTTTCGAGCTGTACCTGCGCGATGCCTTCGCGCCTTCGATTGCTACCCTGGTCCTCATTTTATGCGGGCTGCTCTGCTTCGGCGCGGCGCTGTTCGGACTCGGCCTCGCGACCTACACCGGCGTATTGTTAGGCGCGACCGCGATCCCCGCATGGTTTTTGCATCGCACACTTCTGCCGATTCATTTCGGCACCGCCGGCCTCGGTTGCGCCGCCGCGATTCTCGAGCTCCTCGGTTTTCAAACTCGTCCGCTGTTCGTGCTTGGAATGTTGGCCGCGATCGTCGAGGCGCTTCTTTGGATCTGGCTCGAGATCGACAAACACGGCGCGGCTGATCGCGCGCTGCATCGTGGCGGCTCGGGCTGGCTCATTCGCGCCGGCGAGATTCTTTCCGGACCCTTGTCGATTATTTTTCGCCTAACGAACCTGGTTCCGCTCGCCGCGATTTCGTTTTTACTCGGCGCGCTCTGCAGTCGCTTCGGCTGGATTGCGGCCGGCCGCGTCTCGGGCCGCGACCCGGAAGCGGTCTTTGCGTCGCAGCGCTAACGAGCCGATCAACGCTTATGGCGACCGAAAAAGAGGAAGCGAAAAAGGCCGAAGAAGTCGAGCAGCGGTCTTCGCCGAGAGGCCAGATTGTTTACGAGGCCGTTCATAAAGAGGGCGAACATGAGCTGGAGCGATCGACCTCGGCCCTGGCGTGGTCGGGTTTGGCGGCCGGACTCTCGATGGGTTTTTCGCTGGTGAGCGAAGCCCTGCTCCGCAGCCATCTGCCCGACGCGCCGTGGCGGCCGCTGATCGCGAAGTTCGGTTACTGCATCGGTTTTCTCGTCGTCGTCCTCGGACGGCAACAGCTTTTCACCGAGAACACGCTCACCGTCATCCTGCCACTCCTGCGCAAAAAGGATCTGCGCACTTTCGGCAACGTCGTTAGGCTATGGGCGATTATTCTCGTCGCGAATTTGGTCGGCGCGTTTCTGATCGCGCTTGTCCTGGGAAAAACCAACGTGCTCGAGCCCGCGATTCAACAAACAATGAGCCAGTTGGGCGCCGAAAGTATGAACCACACTTTCGGCGAACTTATCCTGCGCGGAATTTTCGCGGGCTGGCTCATCGCGCTCATGGTTTGGCTGCTGCCCTTCGCGGAAACGGCGCGGGTTTGGGTCATCATCATCATCACTTACATCGTGTCGTTAGGCGGCTTCTCGCACATCATCGCCGGGTCGGTGGATGGGTTTTATCTCGTCGTCACCGGCGTGAAATCGGTCGCCGAGTATTTTGGCTACATGTTCCCAATTCTGCTCGGCAACATCATCGGCGGTACGTCCATCGTCGCGGCGCTCGCGCACGCCGAGCACATCGCCAGCACCGAAAACGCCTAACGAGCTGGCGCGCTTTGGCGCAGGGCGCGCCGATCGCCCTGGCGAACCGTCAGGCCAACGCGATCGAGGTGCTCGAGCAACGGGATAAGGATGCGTCGCGAAGTGCCGAGGAGTTGGCGCAGCTCGCTCGCCGTTGCCGGTCCCTTCGTGCCTAACGACTGCTGGATGCGGCTCTTCATTTCCACGAATGTCGCGGCACCCAAAAGAACATCGTCGCCAAGCAGGACGACCTCGCCGGTTTCCGCGAGAAAACGCAGCGCCTCGCGCGCGGCGGCGTCGCGGATGAGTTGCTTGCGCGAGGGCGGATCGAAAGGCTGCGCGGCCAGGGCCGCACGAATTTCTGCACCGGCGCGTTGCAGTTGTGGCGGCAATGCGGGCCGGTGACCGCGCCGCCGAATCGCGTTGCCCACACGCTCGAAACCATGCGCACAAAGGTGCCTAACGAGTGCGTCGAACAACTGCGTATCCTCGATCTGCAACGCTGAACGCGTTGCACTTAATTCCGATCCAGCCTGCTGCGGATGCTGGCGATGTGCGGCATCGATGAGCTTTTGCGCACGATCGCAAAGATCCAGCCACCACGCGGCCTCGGCCACGATTCCTTTCGCGCGAAAAATTTTCTGAGCCCGCACGAGCTCTGCAACGACTGCTTCGATTTCATCCCGACTCAGATCCGATTTGAGCAGCAACGTTTCCTCTTTTGCCCAGCCGTCGCGCGCAAGCTGTGTTTCGAGCAGAATGTTGGGGTCGTTAGGCGCCACCGCCCGCGCGTCAAGAAAATGGCGCTGCGCCACCGAGCGAAATTTCGTTCCGGCCGCGTCCGGATCGAGAATCAACCCACCTGCGACCGTATGTCGCTCCGAGGAATCGCGCAGGATGAAACGATCGCCGGCGTAAGCATGGATCGGTTCTGCAAAAACCATCCGGGCGACGGCTCGCTCGCCTGGCTTCAATTCCCGCTGCTCAAGCAAAGTGACACGCGCCTTGTGGCGTGCGCTGCCGTGATAAAATTGAAACAGAGCGCCGCTCTTCAGCGCGCGGGTGACCGGGGAGAGACGCGCGGAGCGCGTAAGCAAAACATCTACCGCGCGCCCGACCGTTCCCGGCATGATGGTCGTCAGCAAACTCCCTCGCGGAATATCCTCCACGCGCCGGTCGGGCAGATTGAGCGCGACCCTGGTGGCGGGTGCTGCTGTCTCGACTGCTTCGTTGTGGCTCTGAATTGCGCGGATTCGGACAGGAGAATCCTGCGGTTGAACTACCAGCGTATCGCCGCGGGTCAGATGACCGCCAATGAGCGTGCCGGTGACGACCGTGCCCGAACCACGAATCGAGAAGGCGCGATCGACGAAGAGCCGTGGCTTCCCCACATCGCGTGACGCCGGAATCTGCGCGCATTGCCGGGCCAGCTCCTCGCAAAGGTGATCGATGCCTAACGAGTTCCTCACTGAGGTCAAAACGACGGGACTTTTGCCTAACGATGTTCCTCGCAGTTGCTGCCGCACTTCCTCCTCGATCCGGTTCGCGTCGCCGAGATCGCATTTCGTAATCGCGACGACGCCGTGTTGAATCCCGAGGTAATCGAGGATTTGCAGATGCTCTTCCGATTGCGGCATCCAACCGTCGTCGGCGGCCACGACGAAGAGCACGAGGTCAATCGCGCCGAGACCAGCGATCATGTTGCGCACGAAATCTTCGTGTCCGGGGACGTCGATTATGCCTAACGAAAAGCCGGGGAGCGAGAGATGCGCGAAGCCGAGATCGATCGTCATTCCGCGCGCTTTTTCTTCCGGCAGGCGATCGGTGTCGGTGCCGGTGAGTGCTTTGACCAGGGCCGTCTTCCCGTGATCCACGTGACCTGCAGTGGCGAGGATAAAGTTTTGCGGAGTCATGGTGCGCTATTTGTCATCCCGAGCCAAGCGAGGGACCTCACAAGCCACTATCGGCGTTGTGGTCCCACAGGCCGCTTGCGAGGTCCCTCGCATTCGCTCGGGATGACAATTTGTGTGAGCACTTCGATCAGCCGGTCATCCTGAGCGGGAAAAATCGTGCGAAGATCGAGCCGAAACGCGCTTTTCGCGATATAGCCAATAATCCCCGCTCGACGAAATCGAAACGCAAGTTCGTTAGGCGAAAAAGTTGTGCTGCTAAATTCGAGCGCGATCGAAGGAATCACCGAGCGCGGCAGCGCGCCGCCGCCGATCTCCGCTTCGCTCTCGACGACGCGCAGGCCAAGCTCCGCAGTCTCCCGTTGCCTAACGAGAATCTCCGCGCGCGCGCGCAACTGTTCCACCGGCGTCCGCAGGAGCGTGAGGACCGGAATTTCATCCCAGGCCTTGCGCAGGTGCGCATCGGCGGTCGCTTCGAGCGCGGCGAAGACGAGCTTGTCGCAGCGCAACGCGCGAAAAAGCGGCTCGCGTTTGAGTGCGGCGACGAGACGCGATTTTCCCGCGATGATTCCCGCTTGTGGCCCACCGAACAATTTGTCGCCGCTGAAGCAAACGAGATCGGCGCCAACCTTGAGCGTTTCGTCGGGAGTTGGCTCGTGCTCCGCGAGACCGAATTTTTCCGTGGGGACAAGCGCGCCGCTGCCAAGGTCGACCGCGAAAGGGACGCGCCGGGCGTGCGCGAGCTTCGCCAGTTCATCGTTAGGCGGCGCGGCGGTGAAACCGCCCATGAAGAAATTGCTTTGGTGCACGCGCAGGATGAGTCCGCTCTCGGAACCGATCGCGTCGGCGTAATCTTCCAGGTTTGTCTTGTTCGTGGCGCCGACTTCGCGCAGGCGCGCGCCGCTGGCTGTGATGATTTCGCCAATGCGAAAACCGCCGCCGATTTGGACCAACTCGCCGCGTGAGATGATGACCTCCGGTTTTCTCCGGGTGAAATGCCTAACGATGAGAACGAGCGCCGCTGCGCAGTTGTTCACGACGGTGGCGGCTTCACTGCCGCAAAGCAGCGCGAGGCTGGTCTCGAGAAAGGCGCCGCGTTTTCCGCGCCCGCCGGTTTCGAGATCGTATTCGAGGTTGTTGTAGCTCAAGGCGATCGCGCCGACGGCGCGCGTCGCGGCCGGGCTGAGCGGCGCGCGGCCGAAATTTGTGTGGAGAATGACGCCGGTGCCGTTGATCAGCGGCTGAAGACGAGTGCGCGCGAGGTGATCGAGCGCAGCGCGCAAATCGCAGAGGATTTTATCGAAAGGCGTGGCGCGCTCGGCGAGCCGAAGTTGCGCCAGATGTTGCCTAACGAGTTGAGTGACGATTGGTCGCGGCAGGTCTTGGAGACCGAGCGCTGAGAGTATCTGCCCGACCGCAGGGATGGCGCGGCGCGCGCTCATCCGGGGAGCGCACGCGCCTCGCCGCCGCGGACTTTTTCAGCAGGCAATGGTTTCGTTAGGCAAAGAAGGTTTCGGCGAGGCGCCGAAACCAGCACGCGAGGCGCGTGCGCTCCCCGGAGTATTAGCGCCGCGGTCATGGGGAGATGACGCGGATGAGCGGCTGACGTTGCCTGACGATTTTTCCGACGATGGCGCGGCAGAGCGCCTTTTGTTGACTCAGCAAGCGCAGGACAAGCGCGAGATTTTTTGGCGGAATCGCGAGCAAAAGGCCGCCGCTCGTTTGGGCGTCGGTGAGAAGAAAACGCCGCGCGGGTGGAGTCTTATCCCAGTCGATATTTTTGTTGGCGGTTTCGAGATTTTGCCGGCTGCCACCGGGTATGCAGTCTTTCTCGATGAGCGCAAAAATCTCGCGGCTGATTGCCGGGACGGCGCTTGGCGAAATCTCCGCGCTGACTTCGCTGGCGCGGCACATCGAGGCAAGATGCCCGAGCAAGCCGAACCCGGTGATGTCAACCGCGGTGCGCACCAGCCCGCTCTCGGCGACGGTTGCGCCTAACGAATTCAAGCGACTCATGAGCGCGATCGCCTTCTTTGCCAGCGCGGCACTCGTTAGGCCGCGTTTGATTCCGGTGGTGACAATGCCGGTGCCGAGCGGTTTGGTCAGGACGAGCAGATCGCCGGCGCGCGCTTTCGCATTCGTCAGCATATTTTTCGGCGAGACGATTCCGGTGACAGCCATGCCGTAAAGTGGCTCGGGCGTGCGGATGGTGTGCCCGCCGAGGACAACGCACTTTGCCTCGTGCGCTTTCTCGATTCCCCCACGCAGAATTTGCTGCACGATTTTCGGCGACACTTTATCAGCCGGAATGCCTAACAAGTTCAGCGCGGTGAGCGGACGACCGCCCATCGCATAGACGTCGGAGATCGCGTTCGTCGCCGCGATTTGCCCATAGGAAAATGGGTCGTCCACGATCGGGGTGAAGAAATCAACCGTCTGCACGAGGGCGCGATCGCGATCGATGCGAAAAACGCCGGCGTCGTCGGCGGTCGAGGAGCCGACGAGGAGGTTGCGGTTCTTGAATTGCGGGAGATCGCGCAGGACTTCTCGGAGCGCTTCCTGCGGAAGCTTCGCCGCGCACCCGGCGCAGGAGGAGAGCGAGGTGAGCTTGATCATGCGCCTCCCTGGTTCGTTAGGCGGAGAGGATAGGAATCGAACCTACCTCGGTCCTTGCGGATCGACGGCGATTTTGAAGATCGCGAGGGCCACCAGGCACCCTTCACTCTCCCTGAAGAAGGAATCTGGAAGCCAGGAAACCAGGAAAAAGATCCAGGCGCTTTCCGTTTTTTCCTAGCTTCCTGGTCTCCAGATTTCTTATCGTTAGGCTCGCAGCGCCTTGATTTGCCTAACGATGGCGTCGAACTCTGGCCATTCGTGGGTGGCGAGCTTGGAGTGGAGCAGTTTTCCATTGGCGCTGACTTCGAAGGCGCCGCCACCGGAAGGAACCAGGGTGAGCGACGAGACCCGATCGCGTAGTTCGAGAATTTTGGTCGCCAAACTGACGGCCTTGGGTGTGTAGTCTCAAACGACGCAATACTCGATTCGGATTTCGCTTTTCATCGTGCTCCTTTCCCCGAGCGATTATCGGCGAGTTTTTTGCGGACGCTAATGGGGATCATGTAGGGCGCGCCGCTTTCTGCGCGATGCGTACTTGGCTTAGCGACCGGAATGTCCGCTGAGGACAGCGGACGCTACAGCGGGCCGAGTAACACGCACGGCAGACATCCCGACTCGTTAGGCGGCGACGGCGTTGGCGGCTCGTTTGCGGGCGTTAGCGTCGAGCACGCGCTTGCGCAGGCGGAGGGACTTCGGAGTCACTTCCACGTATTCATCCGCTCCGATGTACTCGATCGCACGCTCTAAGGTCATCTTTAAGGGCGCTTCCAATTGAATGCCTTTGCCGTCACCCTGGCTGCGCATGTTGGTGAGGTTTTTCGCCTTGCAAGGATTAACCGGGAGATCCTCCGGACGCGCATTTTCGCCAATGATCATCCCCGCATAAATTTCCTCCTGCGGTCCGATGAAGAGTTTGCCGCGCGCCTGAATGTTGTTCAGTGAATAGGCCTTGCTCGTGCCAGCTTCCATCGAAACCATCACCCCACGATTGCGGCCTTCGAGTTCGCCTTTGAAGGGAGCATACTCGCGGAAAATGTGGCTCATGATGCCTTCGCCCCGGGTCAGGTTGACCAGGTCGCTCTCGAAACCGATCAGGCCGCGGGTGGGGATGATCGCCTCGACGCTGACGCGAGTGGCGTGGTGATCCATGCCAACGATTTCACCTTTGCGGCCCGCAAGCGCCTGCAGGACGTCGCCCAAGTTGTCGTTAGGCACTTCGGCGTAAAGCGTTTCGATCGGCTCGAGCAAACCGCCGTTTTCGGCGTGCTGGAAGATGACTTCCGGCCGGGAGACCATGACTTCAAATCCTTCGCGGCGCATCTGTTCGACGAGGACCGCGATCTGCATCTCACCGCGGGCGTTCACTTCGAAAGCGCCGGAGGATTCCGTGTCTTTGACCGCGAGAGAAACGTTGCCACGCGTCTCGCGGATGAGGCGCTCGCGGACGTGGCGGGCGGTGACAAATTTGCCTTCGCGTCCGGCAAACGGGGAGTCGTTGACGAGGATGCGCATCCTGATGGTTGGCGGATCGATGTCGACGAACTGGAGCGCAGTGCGCTCTTCGCGATCGGTCAGCGTTTCGCCGATGAAAACTTCCTCAAACCCGCAGAGGCCGACGATATCGCCGGCGCTGGCGTGCTGCGTCTCGACCTGCGCCATCCCGGCGTAAGTGAAGAGCGCGGTGACGTTGCTGCGCTCGCGGCGTCCATCGCGATGAATGCAAACGATGGCATCCCCGACGGTAACGCGGCCGCTGACGATGCGGCCTAACGCGATGCGGCCGAGGTAATCGCTGTAGTGCAGGTTCGAGACGAGCATTTGAAAATAGGGCTCGGTCGCAATCGTGGGCGCGGGGATGTATTGCACGATCGCCTCGAAGAGCGGAGTCATGTCTTGGCTGTCCTCGTGCACTTCCCGCATCGCGAAACCGTTCTTCGCGCTCGCGTAAACGATCGGAAAATCGAGTTGCTCGTCGTTAGCTTTCAGCTCAACGAAAAGATCGAAAACCATGTCGAGCACCTTGTGTGGGCGTGCGTTTTCGCGATCGACTTTATTGATCACGACGATCGGTTTGACCTTGTTCTCGAGCGCCTTCTTTAGAACGAACCGGGTCTGCGCCTGCGGGCCGTCGTGCGCGTCGACTACGAGGAGGACGCCGTCGACCATTTTCATGATCCGTTCCACTTCGCCGCCGAAGTCGGCGTGGCCAGGCGTGTCGACGATGTTGATGCGGTAGCCGTTCCAATTAAAGGCGGCGTTCTTCGCGCGGATGGTGATCCCCTTTTCGCGCTCGAGATCCATCGAGTCCATCATCCGCTCCTCGGTTTTCTGGTTGGAGCGAAAGGTGCCGGATTGCCGGAGGAGTTGATCGACGAGCGTGGTCTTGCCGTGATCGACGTGGGCAATGATGGCGATGTTGCGGATTTTATCCATGAGTGATTCTGAAACTGGCAAGGCAGTGGCCGCTTGCCGGGCGGAGGTGGCAACCGGCGTGGTCGCCTGGGTTTGGGGAGCGCGAATATGGATGCGACCACTTCACGCGTCAACCGGGCTGGGAGGGCGAGGGTGCACTAAAAGCAAAAACGGCAGGCCATTGCTGGCCTGCCGTTTCGCAATTTTAACTTGAGCTGATTACGGCAGCGGGAGACCAACCGCGGTCTGCGCGTTGATGAATCCGTAGCCATCGGTTTTCGACCAGCCTACGCCGAGCTTGTTGTTGATCGTGCCGGTGAAGGTGCCGCCAGAGGTCGTGCCGCTGAAGCTCATACCCCTGCCGCTACCAGTGCCCTCAGGTAGCAGAGTGCTGCCACCGAAGAGGTCACCCATGACAAAGGCAGTCGAGGTCGCGCCGCCGTCCGGCCCGATGCCGTTGGTGACGATGCGGTTATGCTGCGGGCCGTGGCCGATGGTGAAACGCAGAACTTTGCCATTCGTGAAATTCCCATTCGGGAACGCGAGCGACATGGTCCACCATTGTCCAGCGACCGAGGGCAGAGGCGCCTGGTTGCTGAAGGACGTGGTCACATCGCCGGTCGTTAGGCCAGTGGAGTTACCCAGCGTGAAGGGCTTCGTATTCGGTTCGAAGACCAAGCCAGGATAGACGTTGTCGAAGTAGGTATAGGTCAGATCCAAACCGTTGTTACCGCTCGTGGTGTTACCACCGGTCGCAGCCGTTCCAGCCGGATTGAAGACAAGACTCGTTAGGTTTCCATGACCACGATAGCTCACCGTGAGTGAGTTAGGATCGTTCACACCTGCGCTTGGGTTCAAGCCGATGTCGAGCAGGGCGGTGAAGGTAATCGTGGCGCCGTCGGTCGACTTAGCCGTGCCGGTAACGGCATTCGGATCCAAGTCGTGCGAGAAGGCGCTTTGATGGAGAATCGTCATCATCTGCGACGGAGTTACGCTGCCAGGTCCGCCATGATTCTGAAGGACGAGAGCCGCGATAGCTCCGGCATGCGGTGAAGCCGCACTGGTGCCGGCGAAGTTCGGCTTGGTATCCAAGTCGCCCACGTCGTCCCCACCGAAGAAGGAAGTATTCGCGTTGTCAGCCGCCGCCACACCGGGCTGGAGGCGCACTTCAGGAGTGGTAAGGCGGGTGCCCGTGATATCGAAATAGACCGTGGCAGGTCCCGGCGAAGTGAAGGATTCCGGAATGCTCTGGCGGAAGACGCTGTAAGCGGCAGTGCCATTGCAACCGTTAGCCATCGCGTGGCCCTTGGTGTTCGGAGTATTGTAGGTGAAATACTCGGCCGGTCCGATGCCCGAAAGGCCGTTTCCGCGAATGATATAGCGGAAGTGCCCCGCGGCTGGATTTTGGGTCGGCACACTCGAACGCGCGATCACATACTGAACCTGAGTCTCACCAGACTTAGGAGCGGTGACACCGAATTCGAACGGGATGTTATTGGCGATGTTATTCGCGGTCAGCGAGCTGCCTGATAGGTAATTACCTTCCTTGTCGAAAACGAGGAGGTTGAAGTCGGTCGAGATCGCCGGGTTATTGCCGTTGTAAATATTCACCGTAAAGGCTCCGGTCGTTCCACCGAAGTTCATGACGATGATGGTGTAAACGCCAGTGACAGGCGGGAAGAGATTGATCGTCTCATCGGTGCCGGTGTCCTGTGCGTTCACCACGATGTTGCCGTTAGGATCTTTTACCGTCACGATCGCATCGAAGGTGCTGCCAGTGTCAGCGGTCACCGTGATGACATAGTTACGACCAGCCTTGAGGCTAGGAGTCGTAAAGGTCAACGGGGTGTTGCTGTAAACGGCATGCGCGGTGAAGATCGGAGTCGGATTGAACTGCAGGACCTGATTGTAGGGATCGGTCCATTGGAAGTTCGTGGCCGGCTCGCCGGAAGCGAGAACGTTCACCGTCTGGGCGATGTCCTGCTGGCCGGCATTCGGATTGAAGTTGTGGAAACCACCCTGATAAAGGTTGGTCGGCACACCCGCGAGGTTGATGTTCGTGCCGGTCAATGCACCCGGGCCATTCGGCACGTTGCGATAATCGGAATCGTAATCGTAGGTCCCAATGTCGTTACCCGCGGAGGAGAAGTAACTCACGCCCGCATTGAAAACGTCGTCCACGGCTTGACCGATGATGCCATCCTCAAAGAAAGGCTCGTCACTGTAGCCAACGTCGTCGCAGATGACGTCGCCTTTGAAACCTTGCTGGATAGCGGGCGGATAAACGAATCCAGCCAACCCGGCTAAGGCGCGAATGTTATTGGCGAAGCCCACTTCACCGAAGTTAGCGGTCGCGAAGGCGAGGCGCGCTTTCGGAGCCATCTTGTAGCCGATCTGCACCATACCGCGGCCTTCGTTCGTGCCCGCGGTGTCCTGAAGCACGACTACCGGCTGAGTGTTCACCGGGTTGTTGCCGGCGCCCGGAAGATCGAAATTCGTTACGTCAGTAGTAGCGCTGCCGTAGCTATCCGAAATGAAACCGATGCTCATGCCCTGACCTTCGAGGTCGAGGCGGGCGCTAGGATTGTAGAACTTATTAATCTGATCGACCTGATGTTGGTAGACGCCCTGGTCGAAAGCCGTGCCGAGTAGCGGCAAAGTGGTGCCGACCTGAATGCTGCGAGTGCGGCGATTCAACTCAGGCTTAATGCCGAGCTGCACGGAACGAACCTCGCGCATATTACCCAAAGCGGGCACGTCATCGAGCGAGATGAAGCCTTCCACGACGCCAACGCCGTGATACTTCTTATCCATCGCGGTCATGGTGAACGACGGAAAGCGCTTCTGGAGAAGAGTCACGAGCTTTTCCGCGTTTACGTCAGCGCTACGCGGATGAATGTCCACGAGGAAGCGGCCAGTCGATTCATCCTGAATCGCGAGATCGGCGTAAGAAGCCGCCTGCGCGTTCGCGTAGCCGTTGAGGGTGGAGTTGGTCTGCGCGTCCTTGGTGCCGTTCTGACTTTTCAGAGCGATATTGCTCTCGACGAGCGCACCGAGACCGCCGGAGAGATTTTGCGGGACTGGTCGCGCTTGCAGCGAAGCGGCGAGCAGGCCCACGCAAAGCGAAGCGGACGTGACGCCCAAGCGCCTCATCTGCTTCGACGTGGTAAACCGAGATGACGTGTATTTCATATATGGACTGTTTTCGTTTCTAGTTGAGGTGAATCCGACGCCCGAGTTGGGAGAAACTATGGCGAGTGCGGAGTATTACAGATTCGTAAGACTGAGGCAAGCCAATCTTCCGCAGCGAACATCGGGTAGCGTTCGAAGAAGCGAGAAAATCAGCGAGTTGGATGAAAGAGGATTCGGTCGCTTTAGTCAAGATAATTCCCGAGTTGGGCGGAGAATTTTCCTAGAGCAGCGAAGGTTCTTGCCCGTCGTTTCATTCGCGGCATCGGCTTGGAATCGCAGACACTTAACGCCAGGAACTGCGGACTTAACCAAACGGCTGGTCAGCGACGCGTTTGGCCTAACGAACTGCGCCAGCGGTCAGCGGCTCGCCGCTCTCGGCTTCCAGTGCGGGCTCAACCCATTTGCCGTGTCCGCGAATCAGGTCCTTCAGGCGATCGACCGCTTCCCCTTCAGGAATATTAAACTTCACCGCCGTCTTGCCGACGTAGAGATTAATTTTACCGGGCGCGCCACCGACATAGCCGAAATCCGCGTCGGCCATTTCCCCGGGGCCATTCACGATGCAGCCCATGATCGCGATCTTTACGCCTTTGAGATGCACCGTGGCGGCTTTGATTCGAGCCGTGGTGGTTTGCAGGTTGAAAAGGGTTCGTCCGCAGGAGGGGCACGCCACATAGTCGGTCTTGAAAATCCGCGTGCCTGCGGCTTGCAAAATATTGTAGGACAACCGCAACGCCTGACTCGGACCATGTTCGCCCTGGACGAGGATCGCATCGCCAATGCCGTCGCAGAGAAGAGACCCGATGTTTGTCGCGGCCTGCAAAAGCGTCGGGAGAAACTCCGCTGCGGGATTCTGCGAGATCGTTAGGCTGTCTTTCAGTAAAATTGGGTGACGCGATTCCAGCTTCGCCGCGAGGAGACGATAAGCTGCGATCACCGGCAGATCGACGCCATCGGCAACAGCGACCAAGCGAGCCTGCGCCTCGGCGTTCAGGGCCGCGATCGCGGAATCATCGCGAGGATCGACTTCGGCGACCTTTGCCGATTCGTAAACAAACTCGGGTTTATAGTCTCCCATCCGATCTACTTTGTGGGCGATTTTGTCGTAAGCTTCTTGACGAATCGCCACCCGGACCAGCTCCTCGCCGCCCATACGAACGTCGGCGATGGAGATCGCCTCAGATGCGCGTCTTTGATAGGAGAACGGATCGTAGGAAAGGCTGGACGTTAGGCTATCCGATACGGTGCCGTGCGGGTCTGTCGACTCGGCCAACGCGCGGGCGACGGGAATTTCGTGAATGCTGTCTTCCGTTAATGAAACGCGGATCGTATCGCCAATCCCGTCGCGCAAAAGCGAGCCGATGCCGATCGCGCTTTTGATGCGCGCGTCTTCGCCTTCGCCGGCTTCCGTGACGCCGAGATGGATCGGATAATTCCAGTCCGCACCTTCTTCGTTCAACCGCGCGACGAGCAATCGATAAGCCGCGATCATCACTTTCGGGTTGCTCGATTTCATTGAAAAAATGAGCGCGTGATAATCCAGCTCGCGCGCAATGCGGGCGAACTCGAGCGCGCTTTCGACCATCCCGAGCGGCGTGTCACCGTAGCGATTCATGATCCGGTCGCTGAGGGAGCCATGATTGGTGCCGATGCGCATCGCAATCCCGCGCTCCTTGCTCAGCCTAACGAGTGGCGCGAAGCGCTCCCGGATGCGTGCGAGCTCGGCAGCGTATTGCTCATCGGTGTATTCGACGATCTTAAATTTCTTCGAATCGGCGTAATTGCCGGGATTGATCCGCACTTTCTCGACCCATTTCGCCGCTTCCATCGCCGCGTCGGGTTTGAAGTGGATGTCAGCCACGATTGGAACTTCGCAACCGCGCTCGCGTAATCCCCTAACGATATGCTGCAAGTTGGCCGCATCCTTCACCGTCGGCGCGGTGATGCGGACGATCTCACAGCCGACGGCCGCAAGCTCCATCGTCTGCGCGATCGAGGCCTCGGTGTCCATCGTATCGCAGGTGATCATCGACTGCACCCGGATGGGATTCTCGCCGCCGACGCCGACATGCCCGACCATGACCTCGCGTGAAACACGCCGCTGGTAGCTGAATGCGCTCGCGCAGTATTTCATTAGTTCGCCGGCAAATGCGGTTCCACCAAAACTGCTGTCCCGTAACAAAGGACTTCAGTCACGCCCTGCATGATTTCAGTCGCGTCATAGCGTAAACCGATGATCGCGTTCCCGCCCAGTTCTTGCGCGTGTGTGATGGCCTGTTCGAGCGCGTCCTGCCGCGTTTTTTCGCAGAGGTTGGTCAGGATTGTGATGTTGCCGCCGACAAGAGTTTGCAATCCGGCGCCGATCGTTCCGAAGATGGAGCGCGAGCGCACAATAATTCCGCGAACGACGCCGAAGGTTTTCACGACACGAAAACCTTGCAGCTCGAACGCGGTGGTCGTCATCGAAGTTTGCATGCCCCTTTTATAACGGCGACGCCGCTGGACGCAAAGCTGCGTCGCGTGGTTACGGCTTCGCCGCGGCGGGCGTCGCCTTCGGCAAATTGGGCTCGCTCTTCGAGCCAAAGAAATCGCCGATGTCGAAAAAGCTCACGTAGCAGATGTAACCAATGATCATGACCGCGCAGCCGGTCTGGACGTATTCAAGGATGCGGAGGTTGATCGGCTTGCGGCGAATCGATTCCAAAATTGCGAGCACGATATGCCCGCCGTCCAGCACCGGAATAGGAAGCATATTTAGAATCGCGAGGTTGACGTTGAGGATGACGCTAAAATAAAGCGCCAACTGCCAGCCGCGCTCGTTCTCGAAGAGCAGGTAATAGATATGACCGATGCCGATCGGACCGCTCATGTGCTGCAGCTTCACATCGGACTTCGGCGAGGCGACGGCACCGAGGGTTTCGAGAGTGCCGGTGACGCTTTTGTAAACCTGCTCGAACGGATTGGTATGAGCGATGATCTTTTTCCCATCTGAATCCCATCCAATGCCGATGCGCGGTTTCATCTTTCCCTCGGTCAGGAGCAGGACCGGCGTGACGCGGACCATCATGGTGCGATCGCCGCGCTGCACCGTGAGCGCGAGCAGCTCGGTCGGATGTTTTTCGATGTAATCGGCGAGCGCATACGGGCTAAAGATGCGCGTGCCATTGAAAGCCGTAACGACATCGTGCTGCTGTAAGCCGGCGGCCGCAGCCGGTGTTTTCGGTTCCACTTTTTCGATTACCGCGGTCTCCGCCGGCAGGATGAGCAATTGCCTGATACTTTGGCGATGCCACTTGGTCGTAGTCGGCTTGTAAGGCGTGACTTGAACCGTGTGTGCTTTTCCGTCGCGCACAAATTCCACGGCTACCGTCTCGCCTTCACTGCGCACGACGTTCCAGCTCACACTATCGTTCATGCCGAGGAAGCGCGTGACCTTGTTGCCATCGACCGCGACGATTTTGTCGCCCGCCCGTAAGCCGACTTGCGCTGCCGATGAATCAGGAATGACGTAACCGATCGTCGTGGTCGCGTCGGATTCCCCGATGGGCCGGCCAACTGCCCAAACGATGCAAGCAAAAGCGAGCGCGAGCAGCACGCTGAAGACCGGACCGGCAATCGCGACGATGATCTTATCGAGCGCGGAAATCGGCGGCAGTTTGGCGCGATCGACATCGGCCTCGCCCTCGATGATGTCCATCGGCGCGAGCTGCGGCAATTTCACAAAGCCACCAGCCGGAATGCTCCCAACGCTATAGAGCACACCGTTGATTTTTTTCTGCCAAATCGGTTTGCCGAACCAGATGCCGAATTGCTCGATGTAAAGCCCCCGCCATTTTGCCGCTAGGAAATGCCCCAACTCATGCACGCCGATGAGCAAATTAAAGAGGACGACGACCTCGAGAATGAGGAAAACGACGCGAGCGATATGGAAAATCATGCGGGTTGATCAGTGAGCGTGACCGCCATTTCTCGCGCCCAGCGGTCGGCGTCCAATATGGCAGCGAGGGTCGGCTTGGCAACGGAGTCGTGGCGATTCATCGTCTCCTCGACCAATTGCCAGATGCGCGGGAAAGCGATCCGGCGGTCGAGGAAAGCTGAGACAGCGACTTCATTGGCGGCGTTCATCACAGCAGGCAAAGTGCCGCCCGTCTCGCCCGCGCGGCGCGCCAGGTGGAGCGCGGGAAAATCGTCGAAACGCGGGGTCTCGAATTCCAGCTTCTGGAGTTTCCCGAAATCGAGCGGCGGCAAAGTGTTCGCGACGCGATCGGGCCAGGTAACGGCGTATTGAATCGGAAAACACATGTCCGAATGCGAGAGCTGCGCGAGGACCGAGCCATCCGCGAACTCGACCATCGAGTGCACGATGCTCTGCGGATGGATGACAACATCGACGCGCGCCATTTCCACCCCGAAAAGCCAATGCGCCTCGATCATCTCGAGGCCTTTGTTGAAAAGCGTCGCGGAATCAATCGTGACTTTTGGACCCATGTTCCAAGTCGGATGTTTCAGCGCCTGCTCCGGCGTGATCGCAGCGAATTGATCGTTAGGCGTTTGGCGAAAGGGACCGCCTGAGGCTGTCAGTATAATGCGGCGGAGATCTGAAACGTCCAACGTCCAACGTTCAACGTTCAACGTTGAACGTTCCGATTTGGACGTTGAGCGTTGAGCGTTGAGCGTTGAGCGTTTCCCTTCCAAACACTGAAAGATCGCGTTGTGCTCCGAATCGACCGGCAAAATCTGCGCGCCTTTCCGCGCCGCCGCGCTCATCACCGCCTCGCCCGCCATCACCAGGATCTCCTTGCTGGCCACCGCGAGATCTTTCCCCGCCTCCAGCGCCGCCAAAGCCGGCCGCAAACCACCCGTCCCGACTACCGCCACCAGCACCATCTCCGCACTCGTTAGGCAGGCGATCTCTTCCAAACCGTTTTCGCCCGAGAAAATCTTCGGCTTGTATTGCAGGTTAGCGCCCAGCTCTCCGAGCTTTTCTTCGTCAACCAAACAGATAGCTTCTGGCCTAACGAGATTAGCCTGCGCCGCGAGCTTTTTCGCATTTGATTTCGCCGCCAGTCCGACAATCTCGAGCCGTTCCGGAATATCGCGTGCCACCTTCAACGTGCTCTCGCCGATCGAGCCGGTCGCGCCGAGGACGACGATGCGTTTGCGCTTCATAAAAACAGGACAGGATTGACCAGGATTTTCAGAATCTTCTTAATCCAGAAAATCCTCTTAATCCTGTCTCTACTTTACGGCACCTTTATCACCAGCCGCAGATAGAAAAACAACAACGGCACGGTAAAGAGTAAGCTGTCGATCAGATCCAGTGCGCCGCCGATTCCCGGCAACAAATCCCCGGAATCCTTTACTCCCGTGCTGCGCTTGATGATCGACTCCGCCAGATCGCCGATCACCGCCGCGAAGCCAAGTAACAGCCCGAGCACCACCGCATGAGTCATGGTCAGGACCGAGAAATGTCCCGGCATCAACTTGAAGAGTCCCACACTCGCGAGCAGCGAAAACCCGAGTGCGCCAACGAACCCTTCCCAAGTCTTCTTCGGGCTGATATGCGGCACCAGCTGATGCCGGCCTAGCAGGCTTCCAGTTAGATACGCGCCCATATCGCTAAATTTTGTGATCGCGATGCAGTAAAAGACGTAGAACTGCCCGGTCACACTGCCATCGGCCAAACGCGGGGTGACATAGACGATTTTGGTAACGAAGTTAAAAAGCCAAAGCACATAGAGCAGACCGAAAAGCGTATAAGCCATCGTCTTGAGCGGCTCGTCGTCGCGCAGGCTGTCAAACATCTGCCGGGTAAAGACGGTGAGTAGAAAAAAGAGCAGGACCGCGGTCTCGAAGTCGTAAGAGCGCGCCGGGCCGTAGTGCGAGAAGTAATAAAAACTTCCCACTAACATGGTTGCCCCGCAGATCATCGCGGTGATCTTGAAATTCGGTAGCCCGCGGTGATCGAGCATTCCATAGAACTCCCACAGCGCGATCATTCCCACCAGGCTGATCAGCGCATAAAATCCCAGCTCATAACCGGCAAAGACGATAAAGAGGGCCACCGACCAAAGCACGAGAGTGCTGGCAAAGCGGAGCACAAAAGTGAGGCGAGCGGTCGCCGGTTTGTTGGAAGCGCGCTCGACGGAAACGGACATGGCGGCTGCATCTTTCCCAAGCACGAGCGCTTTGTCCAACGAGTTGTCACATAGCGCTGGAAACAACGGAATGGAACCCCGTTGTCATCCCGAGCGGAGTGAAGCGCAGTCGAGGGATCCCGTGGCGCAACCGGGAAGCTCCTGCACACACTCACATGCAGCGATCTCCACGCAGCGGATCTTCTCGCCAACTCCGCGGGATCCCTCGACTTCATTCCGCTGCGCTCCATTGCGCTCGGGCTGACGGGCAAGTGCTGTTACGGTGATATTCCCGGCATAATAATACGCACTCTATTTCCTGCTTTCCCGTCTCATCAGACGGTCTAATTTTCTCCCATGCAAAAAACGATGCAGGCGCTGGTAAAAAAAGAGGCGAAACCCGGGCTTTGGCTGGAAGAAGTGCCAGTGCCGGAAGTGGGCGACGATGACGTTCTTATCCGGATAAAAAAAACATCGATCTGCGGGACTGATGTCCACATTTATAACTGGGACGCTTGGTCGCAAAAAACCATCCCGGTCCCGATGGTGGTCGGGCACGAATTTGTCGGCGTCGTCGAGCGGGTAGGTGACCGCGTGCGAGGCTTCGCCCCCGGCGATCTCGTCACCGGCGAAGGTCACATCGTATGCGGCCATTGTCGTAACTGCCTCGCCGGCCGCCGCCATCTCTGTCCTAACACTCAGGGGGTAGGTGTAAACCGTCAGGGCGCCTTTGCGGAGTATCTCTCCATCCCGATGTCAAACGTCTGGCACGCCGACCCACATATCCCGCTCGAAGTCCTTTCCTGCTTTGATCCGTTAGGCAACGCTACCCACACCGCGCTCTCCTTCGACTTACTCGGCGAAGATGTTCTTATCACGGGCGCGGGACCTATCGGCTGTATGGCGGTAGCTATTTGCCAGCACGCCGGCGCGCGCAATGTCGTCATTACCGATATTAACCCCTATCGCCTCGACCTGGCAAAGAAGCTCGGCGCCACCCTCGCGCTCGACGTCCGCAAAGCTACTTTGGCCGATGCGATGAAAGAGCTGGGGATGAAAGAAGGTTTCGATGTTGCCTTGGAAATGTCCGGTAACCCGAAAGCCATGGCTGATCTCCTGCCCGCGATGTTTCACGGCGGGAAAATTGCCTTGTTAGGTATCATGCCCGATAGCGCGGCGATCGACTGGAACATTGTCGTCTTTAACAGCCTAACGATTAAAGGAATCTACGGCCGCGAAATGTATGAGACCTGGTATAAGATGACCGCCATGATCCAAAGCGGACTTGATATCTCACCCGTGATCACTCATCGGTTTCCCTACACTGACTTTAAAGAAGCAATCGAACTGATGAAGTCGGGTAACTCCGGCAAGATCGTGCTCGATTGGAGCAAAAATTAAATCGGAGCGGCGGTTTGTAACCGCCGAGGGCAAACTCGCAGCCTAAGTCCCGGCGCTGACAAAGTGCCGCTCCAAAATAGATCTGGGATCGCCAAGTTCTTACCTAACAAAAACTAGACGGACTCTCGAAAAGGTCGGAGTCCAACAGAATACGATAAAGCGCGCCGAGCCTATGTTGCCAAAGGCAGTTTAAGCTACCCGCCCAAGGGGAAAGCGTCATCGTTAGCAGCCCATAGGTGAAGGTCCTACTGGATTCTCTGGATTAGGATCATCGGACGAATTATCCAAAGTTCCCGAACAAGTTACGACGGCCTTGCCATCTTCGCGCCCCAAAGAGTTCCCGCTACGAAAGCGGGGACCGATAGCCTTTTGGATCGATGAGAACTTCATCGTAACCGACACTCTGCAGCGCCGCGCAGAGCTGCTCAGCGAGACCATTGAGCAATGCCATCTCGTTAGGCAAAATCTCCACCCGGGCTTGCAGCCGATCCGCACTCTCATGGTGCCGCACACGAAAGACGCGAAAGCCGAAGTCGCGTACGATTTCCTCCGCGCGTTCAATCATGCCCAAAGCCATGGGCGTAACCGGTGTCCCATGTGGTATCCGGGAACTCAGGCACGGTTGCGCGGGCGCTTCAGCCGTCGGCAAATGGATCGTTCTCGACAATGCGCGAATCTCGCTTTTCGTTAGGCCAACTGCTCTTAGCGGCGCCAGGACTCGAAACTCCGAAGCTGCTTGCCGGCCGGGACGAACCTGCCGCGCGTCATCCGCATTTTCCCCGTATGCTATGGCGCGGAACCCTCTTTCTTCGGCCAATAAGTCGAGCCTGCGAAAAAGTTCCGCCTTGCAGAAGTAACAGCGATTTATCGGATTGCTCGTATAATTAGAATCATCCATTTCGCTGGTGGCGACGACTTCGACCGTGATGCCTAACGACTGCGCTAACTGCAGTGCATCCTGCAGCGCGGCGCGGGGCAAACTCGGACTGTCCGCAATAACTCCAAGACAGTCCGAGCCTACCGCCTCGGCCGCAGTGGCCAGGAGAAAGGAGCTATCGACACCACCCGAGTAGGCGATCAGAAGCGGCCGGTGCTCCCACAAAAGTTCGCGCAGCGCGCCTAGCTTCTGAGCGGTGCTGGCGTCGGGCGGCATCCCGCAAGCTAGCTCTCACGCGCAGGCCGACAAGCTATTCGGCGTGATTAGGTTTCCCCACTCAGGCTGGCCAGTTCCGCGCTTAGTTCGGTCCGGCGTTCGGTGAGTGTCTGGAGGCGAAGCTGCCACCGATGCAGTTGGATGGTTAACTGATTGATGTAACCTGTAATTTCGGTGCGCTGCGATTCATTTTCCTTCAGGTGGCGTTGAAGCTCGCTCTTCCTTTCTGTTGACGAAGGAGAAACTCCACTTGCTATCGCCAAGTCCTCTTTTGCCTGGGGCACGGTGACATCTGCCCCACAGCTTTGGCAGGCGAGTGCCATTCCCGCGGCCACGCGATCGACCACTAAGGAAGTCCCGCAATGCTCGCACTGGAAGAAGAGATCGCTTACGACGGCGGATGGCATCTATGATAAACAAGCAACCGCCATACCATCCCGCGTGGAGACATCCTGGCTCCAATCCACATGATATTCGGACTTTTGTCGGGACATCGTGGCCCGATAATTCCTCAACCGTTGGCTTCGCATTTCGTCTAACAGTTGTTCGGTAGGCGTTTACGAATAACATGTCGCAACGGAACAGCCGTTGCTAACTACTCACGCATAATGGCTAAAGTTTTAGGTATCGATTTGGGTACGACCAACTCCTGTATGTCTGTCATGGAGGGCGGCGACCCGGTAGTATTGGAAAATAGCGAAGGCGCGCGCACGACGCCTTCCATCGTCGCTTTCGCGAAGAACGGTGAGCGACTCGTCGGTCAGGCCGCCAAACGTCAGGCGGTCACCAATCCCGCGAACACGGTTTTTTCGATCAAGCGTTTTATGGGTCGGAAGTTTGACGAAGTCCGCGAGGAAGAACATCGCGTCCCCTACAAGATCGTAAAAGCCGCTAACGGTGACGCCCATGTCCAAGTGGAAGTGAATGGCGAGAAGAAGACCTTCAGTCCGCCCGAAGTCTCGGCGATGATTCTAGCCAAGCTAAAAGCTGACGCAGAAGCAAAACTCGGCGAAAAGATCACCCAAGCAGTTATAACTGTCCCGGCCTACTTTAACGACTCGCAACGTAACGCGACTAAGGACGCGGGTAAGATCGCAGGTTTGGAAGTGTTACGCATTATCAACGAGCCCACCGCCGCTTCGCTAGCCTACGGTTTGGATAAGAAGTCGGACGAAAAGATCGCTGTCTATGACTTAGGCGGCGGCACCTTCGATATCTCTGTCCTCGAGATCGGCGACGGTGTGTTTGAGGTAAAAGCCACTAACGGTGATACTCACCTGGGCGGCGATGACTGGGATAACGTCCTCGTCGATTGGATCGTCAACGAATTCAAGAAAGATAGTGGCATCGATTTATCAAAACAGCCCGATGCGATCCAGCGTATCAAAGAGGAAGCGGAGAAGGCTAAGATAGCTCTCTCCTCCTCGCAGGAGTACGAAATCAACCTGCCTTTCATTACCGCGGACGCTAGTGGACCTAAGCACATCCAAAAAAAGCTTACTCGCTCGAAGCTCGAGCAGCTCACTGACTCACTCTTTCAGCGCACCATCAAGCCGGTTAAGGATTGTCTCGCTGACGCGAAACTCTCCGAGAAGGATGTTAATGAGTTAGTGTTAGTCGGCGGTATGACTCGTATGCCAAAGGTCATCGACACCGCGCGAGCACTTATCGGCAAGGAACCGCACAAAGGCGTAAACCCCGATGAGGTAGTAGCAGTCGGCGCGGCCATTCAGGGTGGCGTGCTTAAAGGCGACGTGAAGGACGTTCTCCTACTCGATGTCACTCCGCTAACTCTCGCGATCGAAACCGCGGGTGGCGTAGCGACACCGATGATTCCCCGCAACACCACTATTCCTACTCGTAAGTCGCAAATCTTTTCGACTTACAGCGACAGTCAGCCGGGAGTAGAAATCAAAGTTTTACAAGGCGAGCGTCCGCTTTCCCGCGATAACAAGAATCTCGGTACCTTCCACCTCGACGGTATTCCGCCAGCCCCGCGTGGCGTTCCGCAGATCGAAGTGACTTTCGACATCGACGCTAACGGCATCCTCCACGTTTCCGCGAAAGACTTAGGCTCAGGGAAGGAGCAAAAAATCTCCATCACCGGCAGCTCAGGTCTAAGTAAGGAAGAAGTCGAGAAAATGCAGCGCGATGCTGAAGTTCACGCCGAGGAAGATAAGAAGGCGAAGGAAGCGATCGAGATCAAGAATAACGCTGATACTTTGGCTTACCAGATTGAGAAGCAACTGAAGGATCTCGGCGATAAGATTCCGGAGGATAAGAAGAAGCCTGTCGAGGAAGCGATTAAAGCCGTCCGCGCCGCCATCGAGGCGAACGATACCGATGCGATGAAGAAGACCTACGAGGACTTACAGAATAAGTTCCAGGAAATCAGCGGCGACCTTTACAAACAAGCTGCCGCCAGTGCTGGTCCTACACCAGGACCTGAAGCCGGCGAACGTCCTGAACAAGGCGCGCACCCGCAAACCGATGGCCCGCGCAAGGACCAGGGCGATGTCGTCGATGCCGAGTTTGAAGTCGTCGATGAAGACAAGAAGTAACTAACTAGAATTTGCCGGTTGCTGCCCGTAAGTCCCGTGTAGCAACCGGCAGCAACCAACAAGAAGGAGTAAGTCAACACATATGGCAATTAACGTAAGACCGCTTGGAGACAGGGTGCTCGTGCAACCGCTCGAAGAGCAAGAAACTAAAAAGGGCGGCATCATTATCCCTGATACCGCCAAAGAAAAGCCGCAGGAAGGCAAAGTCGTGGCCCTTGGCACCGGCAAGCTCGATGATAACGGCAAGAAAGTGGAGTTCACCGTGAAGAAGGGCGACAAAGTCCTTATCTCCAAATACGGCGGCACCGAGATCAAAGTGGACGGTGAGTCCTACTTGATCATGCGCGAGGACGATATCCTCGGCATCATCGGCTAACCCAGAATTAATCAGGAAACCAAGAAGCCAGGAAGGAGAAATGAGTAATCATTCTTACTGCCTGTTTTTTCCTGGATTCCTGGTTTCCAGATTCATCATTATAAATCTCAACCTAGAAAAGTAAGTAACTAACTATTATGGCAGCTAAACAATTACAATTCGATGAGAATGCGCGGCACGCGCTTCTCCGCGGCGTCGAGAAACTCTCGCGCGCCGTCAAAGCGACCCTCGGACCGAGCGGCCGCAACGTCATCCTCGACAAGAAATTCGGCAGCCCCACTATCACCAAAGACGGTGTCACTGTGGCCAAGGAGATCGAGCTCGAAGATCCTTATGAAAACATGGGCGCCCAGCTCGTGCGCGAAGTCGCCTCCAAGACTTCCGACATTGCCGGTGACGGCACCACGACTGCGACCGTCCTCGCTGAGTCCATCTACAAAGAAGGTCTCCGCAATGTGACTGCCGGTGCGAATCCTACTTCGCTCCAGCGTGGCATTAACAAGGCGGTCGAAGCGATCGTCGCAGAGCTAGCGAAAATCTCGAAGAAGGTCAGTGACCGCACTGAGATCGCGCAAGTCGCGACTGTCTCTGCTAACTGGGATCGGACCATCGGCGAGATCATCGCCGATGCCATGGATAAGGTGGGCAAGGACGGCACCATTACGGTGGAAGAAGCCAAGTCGATCGAAACCAGCCTCGACGTTGTCGAAGGTATGCAGTTCGACAAAGGCTATCTCTCTCCCTACTTCGTGACTAACGCCGAAGCGATGGAAGCCGTGCTTGAGAATCCTTACATCCTCATCCACGAGAAGAAAATCTCGAGCTTGAAGGACATGCTCCCGCTTCTAGAGAAAGTAGCGAAAGCCGGTCGTCCGCTTCTTATTATCGCGGAAGACGTCGAAGGCGAAGCCCTCGCGACTTTGGTCGTGAACAAACTCCGCGGCACCTTGCAGGTCGCAGCGGTCAAGGCTCCGGGCTTCGGCGATCGCCGCAAAGCGATGCTGGAAGACCTGGCCGTTCTTACCGGTGGTCAGTGCATCACGGAAGACCTCGGCATTAAACTCGAAAACGTGAAACTCGAAGACTTGGGCCGCACGAAGAGAGTTACGATCGATAAGGAAAACACCACCATCGTCGAAGGTGAAGGCAAGCAAGCCGACATCCAAGGCCGCGTGAGTCAGATCCGTCGTCAGATCGAAGAGACTACTTCTGACTACGACCGCGAGAAGCTCCAGGAGCGCCTCGCTAAGTTAGCCGGTGGCGTAGCCGTCATTAACGTCGGCGCCGCGACTGAGACTGAGATGAAGGAAAAGAAAGCGCGCGTAGAAGACGCATTACATGCTACTCGCGCCGCGGTCGAAGAAGGTATCGTCCCCGGTGGCGGTGTCGCATTCATCCGCGCTCAGAAAGCGCTCGACAGTCTCAAACTCGAAGGCGATGAAGCAGTCGGCGCGGCCATCATCCGGCGCGCGGTCGAAGCTCCTCTTCGCACTCTCGCCGATAACGCGGGCCAGGAAGGCGCGCTCATCGTGCAGGAAGTGAAGAGCCGTAAGGGTAACGAAGGTTACAACGTGGCTACTGGTAAGTATGAGGACCTGGTCAAAGCCGGCGTCGTCGATCCTACCAAAGTAACTCGGAGCGCGTTACAAAACGCGGCTTCTATCTCCGGTCTGCTTCTTACTACCGAAGCCATCATCACCGAAGCTCCTGAGAAGGACAAGGGCGGTGCCGGCGGCGGCATGCCCGGCGGCGGAATGGGTGGAATGGGCGGCATGGGCGGTATGGACTACTAAGTCGAAGAGCTACAAGCTAACTCTAAACAATCAACAGCAGCCGGGCTTCGAAAGGAGCCCGGCTGTTTTGGTCATTAGCCTTATGAAAGACAAACTATGGCTCTCACGACTGCGTATTTGTTAACCACCAAAAACCTGGAGCCGCTCTTCAACGCTATTCTTGGTGCGCAAGCGCCTGAGCGGTTTAGTCAGAAATTCCTTCCATTGACATGAAAAGTTACCCTATTCTTCCTTTGTTTAGGTCTTGAATGTTGACCTGAAATAGTAAAAGCCCTATTCTACTAATCATGAATCTCGCCGGTGTAGTTCGAAATGGCGTAGTTATTCTGGAGCCGGCCATGAACCTGCCAGAAGGAACCAAGGTCTCGATTTCGCTGAGGGGTATTTCTGCCGAAGGACTTCGGCGCTATAATCAGAGCGATCCTAACTTCGAACGTGCGATCGCGGCCTTAGCTGAGGCCGAGGTAAACGAGGAAGATCCTCTCGAAGGCAAGGCGATTGATTTCGCGGAGGACCCGGCCGCACTGGCAGAGCTTCGCAAGGTTCTTCGCGGTGGCTGACTGGGACGCGAATAGCTCGCGTCTGGCCGAGAACCTGACTCATGTTCTAAGAGGAGCGCGCGACCATGCGCGTGCTCACTTGCTTCCTACTCGCGAGCTAGCACGCGGCTGGCACGCGGGAATGATGAATGGGCTCGATGTCTCGCCACCGGGAAATATCTCGTGGATCGGGCGCTTCCGCGGAGAGCGAGGAATGGAGCATGTCGTCGTAGGGATCGGCGATACCTATGGTGTCGATCCAAGCGATGTGGAAGCGGAATTGAGAAGCTTTGAAGAGCGGCTCCAAGCCGCCGTAGAAATGCTTGACCGCAGAGTAGCCGAAGTAGGACCACCAAGCGGGGATGACTTGAAGATGATACTGGTTAATGAGCTGGGCGCACAACGAATGGGCGCGAATTCACCCTTTTGCGAATGGCAACGGACGGACAGCGCGACTATGGGCCAATTGGATAGCAATGCGCTATGGCCTGGCTCCATTTGTTCGGCTAAGGCCGCGGCCCGCAGGCATGGCTTACGCCGAAGCCGCCGCCGCGGGAATGGCGGGGCAGTCTGATGCGATGGTTCCAGTGTTTCGAGACATGCTGGTAGACTTACTAGGCTTAGGGTAGTAAGCAGGCCGAGGTAGCCGGCTCCGCCTGTTGGGTTACTTGGCTTGGTTGCTGGCACTCGAAAAAGAAGGATTCGACTGGAGTGAAACCCTTTGCTCCGCTCCGAGCCGACGCTATGACGAGGTCGTTGCTTTCGTCGCCAATCAACGAGCGAGGACGAGAGTCAGAGCTCGAGATCGTTAGTTCCGCAACGACCTCTTTCTCGTCCCTCAATGGCTAGTTAGCTGGCTAACTCCGGCACTTGCTCGTCTTCATATTTCTCGATGTGAGATCATTCGTGTGAGGTCTGCGTTGACCAGCGAGATATTTTGACGCGAAGACGAAAAGAATATCTGGGTACGGTAATTCGCCTACCGCTAAAATCCCAGTTGCACGCTTTCCATTAAGCGGCAGCTTTGTTGCCCGTTTCATCTACCAACCTTATGCGAATCAAAACTCGTTTCTTTCCTTTCCTGTCTCTCTCTCTGGCCGCGATCTTCGCGGCCAGTTTTGTTTCCGCCCAGGAGTTACCTAAGACCACGCGCCTCCTGCGTTTTCCGACGACCAACGGCAAGCAGGTCGTCTTTTGTTACGCCGGCCAGCTTTACACGGCCGATAAGGAAGGCGGGACCGCGCGTCGCCTAACAAGTGGGCCGGGTTATAGTTCTTTCCCGCGCTTTTCGCCTGACGGCAGTCAGCTCGCTTTCACTTCACAATATGACGGCAACACGGAGGTCTATGTCATGCCCGGCGACGGCGGCGCGCCCAAACGCCTAACGACTACAGCTACCCTCGGCCGCGACGATATTTCGGATCGCATGGGACCGAATAACCTGGTTATGACCTGGGAGAATACGAAGCCGCTGGTCGTCTTTCGTTCGCGCAAGAAGTCCTATAACTCATTTAACGGTGAGTTATACACGGTAGGTCTCGACGCGGAGTTGCCGGCTCAGCTCCCGCTCCCTCGCGGCGGCTTTGCTTCCTTCTCGCCGGATGATTCGAAGATGGCTTTCAACCGCGTCTTCCGCGAGTTCCGCACCTGGAAACATTATCGCGGCGGCATGGCCGATGATGTCTGGATCTTCGATTTCAAAACTGGCGAGACAACCAACCTGACGAATGACCCCAGCCAGGATATCTGCCCGATGTGGGGGCCGGATAATAAGGTTTACTTTAGTTCCGATCGCGATAACCGGATGAATCTCTACTCGATCGACCTAACGAGTAAAGAAACCAAGCAGCTCACCCATTTCAAAGACTACGACATTAAGTTCCCTTCCATGGGCAAGGATACGATTGTATTCGAACAGGCGGGTTATATTTGGCGTTATGACATGGCCAATGGCCAGGTCACGCCGCTGCCGATCGAGATCAAGGAAGACCTCGATAGCGGTCGCTCTGGTATGGTCGATGCCTCGAAGCATCTCGAATCGGTCACGAGTGCGCCCGATGGCGCGCGCGTGATCGCAGTGGCGCGAGGCGATCTCTATTCCATCCCGGCCAAGAACGGCACGCCGCGTAACCTAAGCAGGACTTCCAATGCGCATGAGCGCGACGCCATCTGGTCGCCCGACGGTAAGTGGATCGCTTATAACTCCGACGCCACGGGTGAGAACGAGCTCTACGTGCGCGCGCAGGATGGGAAAGGCGAGCCCCAGCAACTCACTAAAGGCGCCGATACCTATTACTACCAGCCTGAGTGGTCCCCGGATAGTAAGAAGGTTATGTGGAGCGACCGTCTGCAACGTCTGCGCTATGTCGATGTCGCGAGTAAGACCGTCACCGAAGTCGATCAGGATAAGTATGGCGAGATAGGCTCCTATGATTGGTCGCCTGATAGTCAATGGATCGCCTGGTCACGCCCGGAGGAGAACGGCTACGAGAAAGTCTATCTCACTTCACTCGCGAATAAGAAACCGGTCGCTCTCACAGATAATTGGTATAACTCCGGTCGTGTTGCTTTCAGCGATGACGGCAAATATCTCATGCTCTCCTCCGCGCGCGACTTCAAGCCGACCTTTAGTGAGAATGAGTTTGAGACGGTCTATCGCGACATGCAGCGAATCTATCTCGTTACTCTCGCGAGTGACACCGAGTCGCCCCTGGGACCATTAAGTGACGAAGTAGGCAAAGGCGAAAAGAAGGATAAGGACAAAGATAAGGATAAGGACAAGGAAGCCGACGCGAAGAAAGGCGCAGGGACGGATGATAAGAAGGGCGAGGGTAAGGATGAGAAGAAGAAGGCAGTGATAGTTAAGGTCGATCTCGATGGCATCCAGAATCGCTTTGTAGCTCTCGAAACTCAGCCGGCCAATTACAACAACATCCGGTTAGTGGACGGCCGCGTCTTTTACCTGCGTCGCACTGTGGCGGATGACGTCGCCGGCGACGACAACGGCCCGGCCGACCAGGTATCTCATCTCTGTTCCTACAGCTTGGAAGATCGCAAGGAAACCGTGCTCGGCGACGTCGGGTCTTATGAGATCACGCATGACGGTAAGAAGATGCTGGTCAAGGTGGGAAAAGACTACGCCATGATCGATCTGCCCAAAGACAAGATCGAAACTAAAGATCATATCCTAAAGATGGAAGGCTTCGACATGCAACTCGATCGCCATGCGGAGTGGAACCAAATCTACTTCGAATGCTGGCGGCAGATGCGCGACTTCTTTTATTCGCCCACGATGAACGGCGTCGATTGGAAAGCGATGCGCGATAAGTATGCCGCGCTCCTTCCTTATGTGAATAATCGCAACGATCTTACCTATCTTATCGGCGAGTTGATCGGTGAGTTAAATAACGGTCATACCTATGTCGGTGGAGGCGAGAGACCGGAGACGCCGCGAATTAAGTTAGGTTTATTAGGTGCCGAGCTATCCCGCGATCCAGCGAGCAAGGCTTACAAGATCGATCGCATTCTGCCTGGCGAAAATTGGTCCGAGGAGACACGTTCGCCGCTGACTCAAATAGGAATCAATCTCAAGCCCGGCGATTATATCCTGGCCGTGAATGGTACGCCGGTTGCGGGACTGGCTAACATCTACGATGCGCTTATCGGCACCGCGGGCAAACAGGTTATCCTAAGAGTTAACTCAAAGGCTAACGATACCGGCGCGCGGGACGTGACTGTTGTCCCGACGGCGGATGAATCGCCGCTTTACTATCTCGCCTGGGTGCAGAGGAACATTGATGAGGTTTCGAAGAAGACGAATGGCGAAGTGGGTTATCTGCATATCCCAGATATGGGTGCGCCGGGCTTGAACGAATTCAACAAGCTCTTCTTTCCGCAGGTTCGCAAAAAGGCTCTGATTATTGACGTTCGCGGGAACGGTGGCGGCTTTGTCTCTCCGCTGGTGATTGAGCGATTACGGCGCGCTTTAGTCATGATAGGAATGGCTCGTAATGGCGTGCCGCAACCTGACCCGGGACAGACCGTCCTCGGCCCGATGGTCGCGCTTTGCGATGAGTTCTCGGCCTCTGATGGCGATATCTTTCCCTATCGCTTCAAGACATTAGGGCTGGGTAAGTTGATTGGTAAACGCACTTGGGGTGGAGTTATTGGCATTCGTAACCCGCTTCCACTCACTGATGGTGGTCAGTTCTTTAAGCCGGAGTTTGCGCCTTACTCTAGGGAAGGAAAAGGCTGGGTGATCGAAGGCCATGGTGTGGATCCTGATATCGTCGTCGATAACGATCCGTCGAAAGAGTTTCATGGTGACGATCAGCAGCTCGATCGAGCGATCCAGGAAATCGAGATAGACTTAAAGACCAAGCGTTACGACCTGCCGCCGATCCCGCCTTATCCCGATCGCAATCCGGATCATAAACATTAGTGGTAAGTGGTCCACGTTCTCGACACCCGGCAGTTAGGCCGGCCTGGGATTATTGCCGCCACCGCCGTCGAAACGAGTGATGGATTGATCCTCTTCGATACCGGACCGGAATCGACTTTCACTAACGTAGCGGACGGCCTGCGTAAGGTAGGTTTCGAACCTGACGACGTCCGGCATGTCTTCCTAAGTCACATCCATCTCGATCATGCGGGAGCGGCCTGGCGCTTCGCTGAGTTAGGAGCTACTACCTATGTCCATCCGCGTGGGGCGCCGCATCTGCTCGATCCGCGCAAACTTATTGAGTCAGCGAAGCGTATTTTTGGCGATGAGATGGATAAACTTTGGGGTCGCATCGCGCCGGTGCCGGCAGAGCGGCTTCGAGTTATCGAGGATGGAGAAATTATTCGAGTCGGTAATTTGGAGGTGCGCGCGATCGCTACCCCTGGTCATGCCAGTCATCATCATGTGTATGTGTGGGATGACTCGGTCTTTGGCGGCGACATAGCTGGAGTGCAGTTGGGCGGTGCTCCCCCGGTGCCGCCGTTCGTGCCGCCAGAGTTAGACATCGAGTCATGGCTGGAGTCGATTGCGAAGCTGCGTGAGTTACAAGTGACAAAGCTCTATCTGCCGCACTTCGGTTTGGCCAGGGGAAGGATCGAGGAGCATCTCGACATTCTTTCCGAACGTATCCGGCGCTGGTCGGAGTGGTTGCGCGATCGCCTGCGCGAAGGGATAGAGGTCGAACAGCTCAAACCGCTTTTCGCCGAATACGAAGCGGCCGATCTGCGGGCGGGTGGCGCTAGTACCGAACAAGTGGCTGACTACGAAGCCGCTGATCCGAGTTATATGGCTGTAACTGCGGCGGCACGTTATTGGCGAAACCATCAATCCGATGCGAAGAGTAGTTAGAAGCTATCTCATTGGGCCAGGAAACATTGTCATCCCGAGCGGAGCGAGGGACCCCGCAAGCAACACACGGGTTGTTGAGGGGTTCTTCGCTCCGCTCAGAATGACAAACGCGGGTGGTTGCATTTTTTGATAGTGCAGCTTGTTAGAGGAGATCTCTCATGAACGACAAAGATAAAATTGAGTTAAGCGCGGTAGAAGATCATGACGGCATCCTGACCATTCGTGGCGGCGGCGCACGTCGGGATTGGAACGGTATCCATTACAAACAAGGTATGTCCTCGAAGAATGTCGGGACGACCAGGCTCTCGGCTAACATCGCTACCATTCCGCCGGGTGGCGTAGCTTACGCTCACATCCATGTTGGCTTCGAGCTCATCCTGTACATCCTGGAAGGAAAGGTGCGCCATGAGTTCGGCCCCGGTCTTAAGAACGTCCTCGAGAATCAAGCCGGTGATTTTATCTATATTAAGCCCGATGTCCCTCATGAAGTCTTCAACATGAGTGACACGGAACCAGTGGTCGCTTTTGTGGCCCGTTCGTCTGCCGATGAGTGGGATAACATCGTGCCCTACGACCGCAAAGAAGCAGTTAGGATAAATCCCGCTAAGGAACCGCTGATTTAATCCACAGATTTCGCAGATTGACGCAGATTTTTGGAAACGCCTTCACTTTGCCCACAGAAAATCTGTGTAAATCTGCGTCATCTGTGGACGAATTCTCTTCTCCCTAATGAATCAGCGCTTCCCTAAGTAAGTCCGGCTCTTAGGCGAACTTTCGCAGCGGACCGCGCGCCCATTCCGCGATCGTGCTGGTGAGCAGGTCGAGTCGCTCCTGACGATTCGTCAGGTCTCTCTTGAGCTGCCGCTCCACTTGCGCGCGTAGGTCTGTGTTAGGACCGGTACGCGCGAAGTCCCATGCTTCTTCTCTCTCTGCTTCGAGCAAACTCTTATCTAGCGCCCAAAGTGCGCGCTCCAGCTCTACCAGGACCAAATGCATCTGTGAAAGTGTCTGGTCCGCGAGGCGATTGGCTTCGATGTCACTTAGCGCAAGCAGGATTTCCAATCGGGCCACATCGCTCGCGGCATACGCTTCCTGCACTTCGTGCCAAAGCGCGGAGACGGCGGCCGTCCCGTCCGCGCGCAGGTCCGGGTGCAGGCGCCTAACGAGTCTACGATAGAGTTCCTTCACTCTGGCATCGACAGGCGTAGTCTCTTCATCTTCCTCTGCCTCGGAATAAGAAACGGACTCGCGCGGTGGGGTAGAGCGCGAAGGACGCGCGGACTGAGATGGCCGCGGCTCGTCCATCGGTCCGCGAAACATATGTGTCTTAAAAGCTTCGAAAGAACTGGAGTAAGCTTCGTCGTCCATCTTATCCGGGTTAGTGCCGAGCGAGCGTTTCACCCACTCTTGGAAAAGAGCTTCCTTCTCGAAGTCACTTAGCTTTCTCCCGGCGCCATCTTCGCGTTGCGCACTTACTTCTTCTTCGGCCGCGGCGATAGGATTGCCACGGCGGAACATGACTCGTTGATAAGCGCCATGTGCATCCTGAAAGACACGGCGCATTTCCATCTCTACTTCGTGCACGATGGTCTGCGCGTCGCGAATCCTTTCTTCCACTTCGCGCGCATCACTTAGGAGCGCACCAAACTCACGCGCCCGCCAGCGCGCGAAAGCAGGCTTATCTTTGCGCTCGAAATGATGCCATCCCACGCGCGCGTCATCGAGCCGCGCCATCACCTCCTTGCAGGCCCCCGCGACCTTCGCGCGCAGAGGCTCCTGCTCGATGAGAACAATCGCAGCTATCTCTCCTTTCCTTTGGGTGGCAGCTCTTCGCGGCATTCGGGAAAGTTACGCAGAAGAGTCCGCTAAGAAAGAGACTCCAACCCATCTCATAAAAATGCCTGTCATCCCGAGCGAAGCTTCGACTGCGCTACGCTGCGCTCAGGATGACACGCGTGTTTAAGAGATAGCTAGTGACCTGTATCCCCTGAAGCGTGAGTAGCGGTCCGGGGAGCGCACGCGCCTCGCGTGCTGGTTTCGGCGCCTCGCCGAAACGAACTTCCGCCCAACGACTGGTGGCCGCTACTCGCAAAAG
>JACDGS010000053.1 GCA_013821455.1 Chthoniobacterales bacterium | reverse complement strand
AACCACGCGCCACCGGAAGAGGAAGCGTTCCCAAGACCAGACCCACCGCCAAACCCATCTCTCAAACCAATGACCTAAAACCAACCTGAATCCGCACGCCGCCCTTGACTCCCTACATAGGGGTTAGACCTGCATTCTATTCGGTGATGATCTTGTCCGCCCACTCTACCAACGACACAAAGATCTTAGGATTGCCAAACTTGGCGCCGAATCCGGCGAGATCTGCTTCAGTCACGCCCCTGGCGCGCGAGCATGCGCCGCATGCATAGATCGTTATCTTCTTGGTTACGAGCTTGCCCAGAACTTCGGCGAGCGGTGGCCAGCCGACCGGAACCACCGCATTGGCGACTGATTTCCGCATCAGAGAGACCGCTTCGCCGAGCAGGAAGATTTGCACCTCGTGACCGGCTTCAGAGAGTGCATCGCCATGCAGAAAAGGAAATGCGGCCTTCGTCGGGTCGTCCGAGCCCCACGCACTTTTCATCAGGATTTTTAGCTTTGCTGGGCTGGCTGCGGCGGCGGGAACATAAGTCCCCGCTGCCAAGAGGGGCAGGGCTGCGAGTTTTCTTAGGAATGATCGACGTATCATAGGTGATGGTTCGGTTGGTCTAACGAGAACCAGATCAGCCACCGCTGGCGAGTGCGCGCGTCGCGGCGGGAGAAGAGGTTTGGGTCATGGAAATCTTAAGCGTACGCCGGCCAGGGTTGGCTGCATTGCCTGGTTAGGCCTTGGGCGTGGCTTCATGAACGAAAAATGAAGTAAACAGCTCCGACCATGCAGAGTGCGGCCCACAAGAAATTGAGCTTGAGCGGCTGGTGCATGTAGAGAAGCGCGAAGGGTGCAAAAACCGAGAGCGTAATGACCTCCTGAAGAATCTTCAACTGGCCTAAACTGTATTGCGAATAGCCGAGGCGATTCGCGGGCACTTGGAAAAGATACTCGAAGAGAGCAATGCCCCAACTGAACAAGGCTGCGATATACCACTTCCTGTCGTTAAGATTGCGGAGGTGAGCATACCAAGCAAAAGTCATGAACGCATTTGAGATGACAAGGAGAATCGCCGTGCGGGCTATAACAGGCATAGAATCGTAAATGCGTGGCGAAGAGGCCTAACGAGGTTAGATGGAATTATTCCGCAACTAAAGGCGGAATAATTCGGTCTAATCTGGAGGGACTCCCAGTCTGGAATGCAATAAAGGCTGATCCATGGAGTCAGTTATCCGAGAGCCGCCCGGTAGTTGGCGAGAAAAAAGAACAAACCCTGCATTAGACCACTCATCGAGACGTCTGCTCTGCGCCTGGCGAGGGATCGAATTCATCGGGCAAAGAATCGGATACGCAGCCCTGCGTATGCCATTGCCATGTGATTGCGGGCTCCGCACCGCGCGCGCAATAGGGATGCAGGTGCGACGTATCCGGTGCTCCGTCCGTCGCCCGCCATACGCCGCTCAGATTTCGCTTGTCAGAGAGTGGCGCCTTGCCCAATCTCCCGGAAATCCCCCCTGACTTCTCCAATAAGGGACCGCAGGCGGGGAGATTTCAAACCTAAACCAAAGGAGAAAAGTAAGATGGCTAAAAACGAGACCCGACGGATTCGTCCGTCCCTGCTCCAGGAAGACCGCGACAGTTCGCGGCCCTTAAAGTGATGGCGGGCTATGCCCCGTCCCACAGCGACTTCACGACGGCCAAACTGCAAACGGCGCAGCAGGGCAACGAAACGCCCGGGAGCAAAAAGAACGGCGAGTTCACGGACGTAAAGAAAGACGGCAAACCCTTCAAAGGCGCCAACGAGCCGGATAATAGACGGAATTCCAACTCGTAGCCGGGGGGTCACTAAGAGACCGCCGTGACACGGCCCGCACGTTTTCCTAACGATAATTGCGATTTCAATTCGTCTCTCGGCGACGAGCTTTTGCCTTAACTTTGGCTAGGAAAATCGCTGGCGCGTGATAGTCTTCGGCCGCTTATGATGGATGAATTCCTCGCGGCGAACCGGCGGGAGTTAATCGAACGCTGCCGGGCGAAGGTGGCGCTACGCCCCCGCCGGGATGGAGATACCAAGGAGTTGGAGTTCGGGATCACTTTCTTTCTCGATCAACTGATCGCGACGCTCAAGGCAGATAAGAAACGACCCGGCACGGAGCCGGGAGATTTCAGGGCAGTCGGGAGGCGAACGATCAAGGAACACCGACATGTCCGAAGGGGCGACGAGGCACGGGCGGGAGCTGGCCCAGCAGGGCTTTACGGTCGATCAGGTGGTACACGAATACGGCGATCTCTGTCAGTCGATCACGGAACTGGCACTGGAACGTAATGTTCCTTTTGAGACGAAAGATTTTCACACCCTGAACCGCTGCCTGGATGATGCGATCGCGGACGCGGTGACTGAGTTCATCTGCCAGCGGGACTTTATTTCCGAGGACGAGCACGCCGACGCCTCAAATCTGCGGCTCGGAGCTTTCGCCCATGAATTGCGGAACCTGCTCTACTCCTCCACGCTCACCCTCGCGGCGATCCAGGGAGGCATCGTGGGAATGGGCGGATCGACGGGGGCGGTGCTAAACCGAAGTCTGGTCGGCATGGGGAAGTTGATCGATCGCTCCCTCTCGGAGGTGCGCATTAAGGCGGGGTTGCCCGCGCAGCACCGAGTCTTCTCGGTCTCCGATTTCATCGATGAAATCAGGCTCTCGGCATCACTCGAAGCGCAAGTAGAGAAGATTCCGTTCGCAGTTTCTCCGGTCGATCCATCCCTCGTCGTATATGCGGATCGGGACCTTCTGTCCGCTGCCGTCGGGAACCTTTTACAGAATGCGTTCAAGTTCACCGAGCCTCACACGGCGGTGAGATTGAGCGCGTATTCGGTCGGTGACCGGGTCCTGATCGAAGTGGAGGACCACTGCGGCGGTCTCCTGCCGAGCGAGGCGGAAACGATGTTTCTGCCGTTCACCCAGGGCGGCGTGAACAAAACCGGCCTTGGCCTGGGACTATCCATTTCCCGGCGCAGCGTCGAGCTGAACAAGGGGACTTTGTGCGTTCGCGATGTTCCGGGGTCCGGCTGCGTTTTTACAATAGATCTGCCCCGTTATTCCCTCGCGGCTTCCGCCGGCGCTAGTCGAGGTCTCGAGTAAGTTTCGCTGGCCGAGGAATTGTCGGCTGCGCGTAGCGTGGATTGTATCGCGGTTCCGCAACCCTAATGCGAGGTCATGAACCAGCTTTACTACGGCGATAACCTAAAGGTGCCGCGGGAGCACACCCTTTCCACCCCCCTCTCGACTCCAGCCTGTCCGCCGCGAGGTCGCCGACCTTACGGCAGGGTGCAGGCTGCCGGTGATCGCGCTCAAGCGGCGGCCCGGTGGTGCGGCAGTCTCACGACCAGGATTGCTCCCAGGAAAAAAAGAACCGCGCTGTAAGCGAAGGCAACCGTCGTTCCCATTGCCGTCCAAAGCGCGCCGACGACGAAGCTGGAGACCAAATCGCCGATGCCATTGACCGTCGCGAGCACGCCAAACGCCATCCCATGGTGATTCTCCGTCACCAGCTCCGCGCAGAGCGAGTCTTCGACCGTTTCTTCGATGGCGACATACACTCCGCCTAAGACAAAGACGAGAACAAACGTAACCAAAGTGAGCGGCAGGAGAATGATCGCCAAGGCCATCGCGCCCGCCAGCGCGTAACCACCGGCCAGCAGCCAGTTTTTGCGGACGCGATCGGCCAGCCACCCGGCGATGAAAGAGAAGGCGGCGTAGAAAACATTGTGGAGGATATAGAGTGAGACGGCGACGCTGGCGGCTCGCGCCAGGCCCATCGTTCCCGCCAGCTTTTGCGTAGCAAGCAGAATGAGAAGGGTGTGCGCAAAGTCCCCGGCGCCGAAGAATCCTACTGCAACCAGAAACTTTCGATATGACACAGGAAGAAGCCGCAGGCGCTCGCCAAATGAAATGTGCGGGACCGGAGCTCGCTCGCGTTCGCTAACGAGAAATGCGATCGCCGCGGCCGCGAGCAATCCCGGGACGAGGGTCAAGAGGAAAAGAAGCCGGTAATTGTGATGCGAGACCTGCAGGATAATCAACGCGGTCGCCGGACCGACGATCGCGCCGAGCGTATCCATCGCGCGCTCGAGTCCGAAAGCGCGACCGTAGGCCGCACGATCGACGGACCCGGCGAGGAGAGCCTTACGCACCGGCGTTCGCACTCCGCGGCCGAGCCATGCCCCGGCGCGCGCGATGAGCACATGCCAGGCATTAGTCGCCAGGCCCAGGGCGGCCGTCCCGAATGCCGTCACGACATAGCCGATCACCGCGATTGGTTTGCGCCGTCGCAGCCGGTCCGTGTAATAACCGGAGCCCATCTTCGCGAAACTCGACAACCCATCCGAGACTCCTTCGATGAGACCCAGCCACACTGCGGCCGCCCCGAGCGTAGCGAGAAACGCTGGCATCGTCGCGGTCGCGATCTCGTGCGACCAATCGCTCAAGAGCGAGGCGAGCCCAATGCCGAGAACGGTCCGATTAAGCCAGCGCTTATTTGGAGCAGCCATCATCGCCAGTCGCCTGCGCATTGTTCGCTATAATGGCGCTTCGGCCTTGACGTAGCGACCCGTTTTTAGATCAGTGGCTGCTGCTCGCTTTCGGCTTTCGCCTTCTTGAAATTCAGGTCTGGCTCGTAATCGGGATGCTGCACCCGCGGGAATTTTTCTTCCTCGCGACGAGCACCTCTCGTTTACCTGGTCAGCGGCACCCTCACTGGTGGCGACATTGTGATCGAGTAGGCATTGCGCAAAAGGCGCGAATAGATCTCGAATCTATCATCGATGGCCAGGCAACCGGGTCTGGTCCGATCCCGCTGCCTGTGCCTCGCGAGATCGATCACCGTTTCGGACTGCGAGCGTTTACTTGGCAGGAGCGCACGCCGTAGCGCGGAACTCTCGACTACATCAAAGGCTAGGAGGAGCAGACTGTCATGTCACGCAAATTGACGTATTCCTGTGCGGGTATATGCTCTTGGAGATATGAAACTCGTCGAACTCAAATCGATCCTGCGTTCACACTCGTCCAGCTTTCCGCGTTTCATCCTGCCGGATGGCGACCAGATACCGGCGCATTTTCACATCACGGAAGTCGGGCACATCGCTAAGCGTTTCATCGACTGCGGCGGCACGCTCCACGACACAACCGATACCTGCCTGCTCCAGACTTACGTGGCGGACGACGTCGAGCACCGGCTTAATGCTGCCACCTTCGCTAAAATCCTTCAGCTTGGCGATCAAGTGCTCCCGCACAACGACCTCGACCTGGAGGTGGAATACGACTGCTGCGTCGTGGCGCAGTACCCGATCGCGAGCGCGAAGGTCAGCGGCGAATACCTCGATCTGCATCTCGCCGGGAAACACACCGATTGTCTCGCAAAAGAGAAGTGCGGGATCGACGGCGAATGCTGCGGAAACAAAGAGATAGCGGAGACCACCGCCACCGCGAGCTGCTGCTAAATCATCATGGAATTGATCCAGATTTACCAGTGCCTGTGTGATCCGACACGTTTGCGTATTCTCCATCTTCTCGCGCAAACGCCGCTCTGCGTCTGTCATTTCCAGGAGATACTCGATGAGCCGCAGGTAAAGATTTCCAAACATCTCGCCTACTTGCGCGAGCGCGGCATGGTCGTCGCCGAGCGCGAGCAAAACTGGATGATTTACTCGCTGCCAAAGAAGCGGGACGCCGAGCTTACGGCCAACCTGAAATGCCTGCAGGACTGCGTGCAGGCGGACCCTGTGTTCAAGCGCGATTTGCGCATGCTGGCGAAGGTTTCGGCGAAGAGCGACGCGCCCGCCGGAGCGCTGGTTCGTTAGGCATTTCCAAGGGTGAAGCACTGCGTCAATCTCAGCCCTGCTTTAAAACGCTGCTGCGCCGAAGCGCTCGGCACCTTCGCCCTCGTCTTCGCTGGGACCGGCGCCATCATCATTAACGGGGTCGCGGGAGGCGCAGTCTTTCACGCCGGTATCGCGCTTACCTTTGGTCTCATCGTCATGGCGATGATCTACACGTTTGGCGATATCTCCGGGGCGCATTTGAATCCCGCCGTCACTCTCGGCTTCGTCGGTGCACGTCGAATGCGACTTGGCGCAGGTGCGACTTATATCATGAGTCAGATCGTCGGCAGCATCGCGGCCAGTGGTGTCTTGCGGTTGCTTTTCCAGAATGATTCCTCGTTAGGCACGACACTGCCGGCCGGCAGCGCGATGCAGTCGTTCACCCTCGAGCTCATCCTCACCGCACTCCTCATGCTCGTGGTCCTCAACGTCTCGCCCGGCGCGAAAGAAAAAGGAATCACCGCGGGCATCGCCATCGGTGGCGTGATCGCGCTGGAAGCGATGTTTGCCGGACCGATCTCTGGCGTTTCCATGAATCCGGCGCGTTCCCTGGCCCCGGCCTTGATCGCCTGGAAGTTTTCTTTGTTGTGGATCTATCTCATCGCGCCCATCGCCGGCGCCCTGCTCGCAGTTCCCCTCGGCATTATTTATCACCTGGCCGTGGCGGACTCCTACCGGATCCGGGGCGTTGGGAAACTGCTCGAGGACGAGTGCCTGGAGAGTCTGCGAAAAGCAGGCATCCAACGAGCAATTATCTTTGTCGCCGAGACCAACATGGAGGGCCGCAAGTTTTGGCTACGGAATGGCTGGGAAGACATCTCCGGCGCCGTAGCGATGTCGACTTGTGACGACCGAACCGCGTCTTTCAAATCAGCGGCGGCTGTTCGGCGTCCGTTTCCGCCTTTGCCTTTTTGAAGTTTAAGTCCGGCTCGTAATCGGCACGCTGCGTCCAGGGTGTATGATACGTGAAGATGCGGAAAACACTCGGCGTCAGTTTCGCGCTCATCTGCGCCGCGGCGCTCTTGTCGTCGGCGCAGGAAACCGCGAATCGGCGCATCACTGTCGAGGCCGAAGAGTTGCCCAGCGCTTACGGCGCTCCGCCCGATTTGTCGCACGGCCGCATCTCCACCCTCACGAAATCCTACGTCCTTTCGCCCTACAGCTTCGAACTGGAAGCCGGCTATGAAGGCGCCATCTTCCGTCACGGCGCGGCCGCTCACCTTTTCCGGCAGGAAATCGAAATGGGGCTGCCAGCGCGCTTCACGCTTGGCGTGCAAAACGAGCTGGAGCATTTCGCCGGCGTCACGCGCGACCGCAGTTTCACCCTGGAAGCGCGCTACGCCTTGGCCGATTGGAACAAGCTTCCCCTTAATCCGGCGATCTCCGCCGAGTATCGTGTCGGCCTGACTGACGCCACCAGCGATTCGACCCAGCTCGCACTTTTGATCTCACACGACTTCCCGCATCTCGTCGAATGGGCCATGAACATCTTTGCTGAGCGCGAGGTCAATGGCCGGGAATCGATCAGCGCGGGTTTCGCGCAAAGTGTGGAGATGCCGGTGCTGCTGCCGGAAGAAAAACTCGAAGTTGGGCTGGAAATGCAATACCGCAGCGGTGGCGAAGCGGCGGGCAGCGCTGGCGCTACGAAAGGCTTCGCCATCGGCCCGACGCTGGCCTGGCGTCCCTCGACGAAAGCGCGTTTCGATCTTTCCCCGCTCTTCGGTGCCAGCGATCACACCCCAGCCCTGCAGATCTTCGCCATCGTTTCCTTTTCCTTTGGCGGACCGGGAGCTGGCGACACGGGGAAACCCGCTTCGGCGCATTGATCCCGCGTACGCCAGGCAACTCTTCATCGACTCTTCCGACTCAGTCTTCTCATCAAAGGTCTGGACGAAATCCTGGAGGCGCTGGGCGGTGTCCTTCTCTTTTTAGAGCGACGGCGAAACCGCGATGACCTGGAATCCTCGCGCCCACTAAATCAGCGGCTAAGCAAGAGCCCCCGCCGTTTCCAGCGAGGGCTCCGCTAACTGTCGTGTCGGTTACCTTATTTCGTGCAGCAACCCGCCTGCACCAGGCAGCACAAGCAGCCGTTGCAGCAATCGGTCGCCGAGACTGCGCTCGCGCTGCCGATCAATGCCACCGACGTAAGAATCAATAGGATGTATTTCATGTTTTCCTCCTGTTGAGATTCCCCTGTCCCTCCGCCCCGTGATGTCACGGGCGGAGCCGTCGCGCGCTAAACCGGCAAGGCGCGAGGAGGAGGCACGGGAGGCCGGTCGCTGCGGGCGGATCGGTGATAGGAGGCGAGCGGAAAGAACTGCCCGTTATCCGGTGAGAAATTTAGCAAAGAAGCTGCCGGGAGTAAGAGCGCGATCACGAGCGAGCAGGCCGGGCAGCATTGCGGAGTCTGCGGTTTGTCAGGCGCGCTGTGCCGCGCGCAATGATCGGCAGCCGCATGGCCGGCCATCTCGACGCAACAGGACATCTGGCGCGCGGGTGGCAGGACGTTGCCCCACCCGGGGTGATTCATCGCGAGCACTGCCAGGGAGAGTGTAATGGCAAACAACCAGCGGGTCATAACATTTCAAAGCTACGGACATCCGCCTCGCGCGCAAGATGAGGGCAGAGTCTTTGGGTGTTGCCCTGGGTGTGATTTCCCCTAACGAGTAAAGGACTTCACCGGCTAAGCCTCTCTCGCACCGGTACGAAAACTATTAGCCGACGACCGCGACCATCTCGTGATCCCGACAATGTTGAACCTCGATCGTCACATGGACCAGTTCCTCATGCGCGTTGAGGAGTGCGCGATATTCTTCGGAAGATTTCGGTTCCTGCGCGACGATCGAGACGATGGCGGCAAACTTCCCGCTGCTTACTTGCCAGATATGAAGATCGGTGACAACTGAGTCGCCATCGCTTTCCACGGCGCGGCGAATTTCAGCCGGCAAATCCGATGTCTCCGGGGTGACATTAAGGAGCACCGCCCCAGTGTCGCGTATCAGGGTATAGGCCCAGGAAAAAACAACTCCGCTGCCGACAATTCCCACCACCGGATCGAGCCAATTCCAACCGAAAAACTTCCCTGAGGTAAGAGCACTGATCGCGAGGATGCTGGTGAAGGCATCCGCCAGGACATGGATATAGGCCGCGCGCAGGTTGAGATCGTGGCTGTGAGCGTGAGCGGACCCGTGATCGTGACCGTGATCATGGCTATGTCCGTGGTCGTCCTTCAGTAAGAGGGCACACACGACATTCACACAGAGCCCGAGTGCCGCGATACCAATCGCCTCGTTGAAGTGGATCGATAACGGCGCGAAAAGCCGCCGCACTGATTCGCCCGCCATCGCCAGCGCGATGAGGGAAAGGACGATGGCGCTCGAATAGCCACCCAGAACCCCGATCTTCCCGGTGCCAAAGCTAAACCGCGGATCGCCCGCGTGTCTCCGGGTGAAGTAATAGGCGACGGCCGCCATCATGAACGCGATCGCGTGTGTGCTCATGTGCCAGCCATCGGCCAGCAGCGCCATCGAGTGGGAGAGGATGCCGGCCGTGATCTCCAGCACCATCATCGCGCAGGTAATCCCGATCACGATCCGAGTGCGGAACTCCGCGCGCGAAGAATCGTGAGCGAAATCGTGCGAATGTTGAAAGTCCGCTCGCTCCGTTTGGTGCATGGAAGAACCTACGCGCGAACGGCGCTTTTCAAATCAGGGGCGTTCGCCCCTTGCTCCGCGCTGTCCTCCCGGCCGCTTGCCGAACCGCTGGGTACGGCGGATTTCTTCCCGGGCAACATGACCAAAAGTTTTATTTCCCTCGTTTCCATCGGTCGTTAGGATGCGCCGGATTCGATTAAACCAATGGGTTAACCGGGAGAGACAGACGGTGGAAACACATAACCAACAGGTCGTCGGCCCGACACCGGCGGCGCATCCCAGCTTTGCCGAGGCTTTCCGCTTTTGGTTGAAGCTGGGTTTCATCAGCTTTGGCGGGCCAACCGGCCAGATCGCGATCATGCAGACGGAGCTGGTGGAGAAGAAGCGCTGGATCAGCCAGGCGCGGTTTCTGCATGCGCTCAATTATTGCATGCTTCTTCCCGGGCCCGAGGCGCAGCAGCTCGCCACTTATATCGGCTGGCTGCTCCACCGGACGTGGGGCGGCATTGTGGCCGGCGGGCTTTTTGTCCTTCCGTCGGTCTTTGTTCTTTGGGGATTGAGCTTCGTTTACGCGGCTTATGGGAATCTGCCGTGGATCGCCGCGATCTTTTATGGCCTCAAGCCAGCGGTGATGGCGATCGTGGCCGTGGCCGTGGTGCGGATCGGGCGAAAAGCGCTCAAGAACGAAGTGATGTGGGCGATTGCTGTGCTTGCCTTCGTCGCGATTTACTTTTTTAAGGTGCCTTTCCCGCTCATCATTTTGAGCGCGGCTCTCATTGGCTTTCTCGGGGGTCAGTTTTGGAGGGCAAAGTTCAATGTGATCAGCGGCCACGGGAAGGAGGGCGCGGCCTCGGTGCTCGACGATGAGACGGAGTCCCCGCCTCATACGCAGCCGTCGCTGCCGCGCGCGATGAGGGTGACGCTGACGTGGCTGCTGCTGTGGGCGGCGCCGCTGGTCGCCGTCGGGTTCTGGCTGGGATGGCGGCATACTCTTTTCCAGGAAGGTGTTTTCTTTAGCAAGGCAGCGGTGGTGACTTTTGGCGGCGCCTATGCGGTGCTGCCCTATGTCGCGCAACAAGCGCTTTTTCATTACGGCTGGCTCCGGCCCGGGCAGATGATGGATGGCCTCGGGCTAGCGGAGACGACTCCCGGGCCGCTCATCATGGTCCTGCAATTCGTCGGCTTTATGGGCGGCTGGCAGCATCCGCAGGGGTTGTCGCCGCTCCTCGCCGCGACCCTCGGCGCGCTCCTCACGACCTGGGTTACTTTTACCCCCTGTTTCCTTTGGATTTTCCTCGGCGGCCCTTACATCGAAAAGTTGCGCGGGAACGCCCGGCTGACGACCGCTCTTTCCGCGATCACGGCGGCAGTGGTGGGCGTGGTCTTGAACCTTGCCGTCTGGTTCGCCTTAAATGCACTCTTCCCTAGCCATCATCAGTTGGACTGGTTCGCTTTGGGCCTCACGCTTGTCGTCTTATTTGGAATGCTACGGTGGAAGTGGGACGTGATCCCGGTAGTGCTGGCCTCGGGCGTGGTGGGATTGATCTACCGCACGCTGCTCTGAGTTCGGGTGAATGAGAGTGCTGTTCAGAGAGCGACGGTGAGGGTCGCTCCTCTTGCGCTCCTGACGACCGCTTTTCTCGTGGTAAATTCGCGCGCGGTTAGCTCCGCTCTTCTCCTGCTTTGCTTCGCACGGAAGTCCGCTACTCTGTCTGCCGAATCCGTCCCTGTCTCATTTTCCCTATGCGTTGCCTCCTCATTCCGCTTCTCGCGAGCGCGCTTTGCCTAACGAGCTGTGAGACGGTGCAGCGCTTCACGCAGCCCGCGCCGGATTGGCAAACCCGCGTCGGGCAACTGCAATATCGCGGCGCGAAGACGGCGCTTATCGGCGATGTGCTGGTGCGCTCTTCGAGCGCGGGGGATTTCGAGCTGACCTTCAGCAAAGGGCCCGGCATCGTCCTGCTCACGGTGCGGCAGAATGCGCAGTTTGTTCGCGTGAGCGGTCCCCTCGCCCGCGGTTCGTGGTCGGGCGCGCCCGCCAAAGCGCCGGTGCATTTGCGCGGTTGGGTTTCCCTGCGCGCGGTGCTGTTGCGCGCGCCGGCGCAGCCGCTCGTTAGGCAAACAGTCGGCGCGGACAACTTCACGTTCGCATTTTAATCGGCCGGCTGCTGCATGTCGTACGCGAATTTCATCGCCCGCCTCGTTACGGAACGGCGCGGCCTCGTCTGGTTTGGCGTTGTTCTCATCGCGGCCGCGAGTCTCTTCATCCTCGTCACGCGAATGACGCTGGATAGTGAAGTGCTGAACTTGCTCCCGGGAAAATTTGAATCCGTCCAAGGCCTTAAAGTTTATAACAACGACTTCGCGCAAACCCGCGAGCTGACCTTCGCGCTCGTCTGCCAGCCTAACGACGTCGACAGGCTCGAGGAATTCGCGCCGATATTCGCGGAGCGCCTGCGCGCGCAACCCTGGACGACGCGCGTGCTTGGCGGTTCGCCCATGGAAACGCCGGAAGGCATTCGCGATCTGCAAAGCATCGCTGTCCCGCTCCTGCTCAACCTCGAGCCGCCGGCCTTCGCCGAGACGGTGAGCATCCTGCAACCGGCGAACCTCCAGACTCGGCTGCACAGGTTGCACGAGGAAATCGACGCCGGCTCGCCGCGGCCGGAGTTCGAGTTGCAGCTCGATCCGTTAGGCGTAATCGCGCCGGCCCTCAAACCATTCGCCGGCAACGCCGCGCTTCAGCAAGGCGAGCCGCTCGCTTCGCCCGACGGCACTTTGCGCATCTTTCTCGTGGTGACGAACCAGGCCACGCTCGACGCCTTCGCCTGCCAGGCGCTCATGGAAAAAGTGAACTCCTTCCGCAAAACCGCGGGCGCAGGCTGGGACGGCGGACCGCTGCAAGTGCTCGTGACCGGCCGCTCGGCTTACGTCGCGGAAATTTCGCTGAGCATGCGCCACGACATCGTTGTCACTTTGCTCGGCTCGATTCTGCTCGTGAGCGCCGTTTTCTTCGTCGGTTTCCGGCGCTGGCTGCCGTTGTTAGGCATGGGCTTTTCCCTCCTGCTCTGCTGCCTCGTCGCGCTCGCGGTTGGGCTGCTCATTTTTCACGAGCTGAACATGGTCACGATTGGCATGTGCGCGATCCTGATCGGGCTCGGCGTTGATTTCGCCATTCTTATTTTCGGGCGCTACCAACAGGCGCGAAACGAAGGCACTGCACACGCGCCCGCGATCGCGGAAGCCATCTCCAAACTCGGACGCGCCATCTTTTTCGGCGCGCTCACGACTTCAGTTGGGTTTCTCGCCTTATTGTTAGGCGGCGCGGCTGGCTTCACCCAGCTCGGCGTTCTCATCGCCATCGGCATCCTCGTCGCCGGGTTTCTCATGACGAGCGTTTTCTTCCTCTTCACCCGCGAACGTTCGCTGCCGCCGCGGCACGATTGGATCCTCGCGCTCGTTAGGCAATACGTCCGCCGCATGCTCCGTGCGCCCGCGCTCATCCTTTGGATCGCGTTGCCGATCCTGCTCAGCCTTTTCGCGATTGCCATTTCGCCGCGACCGCCAATTATTTTCGACGCCAGCACCAAGTCGATGGAGCCGAAAAAGAGCGACGCCGGCTTCGCGCTCAACGCCATCATGACGAAAATGCCGACGCGCTGGGAACCAGTCATCGGTATCGTGCGCGCGCCTAACGAGGAGCAACTGCACAGCGACTGGCAGCGCGTGGAAGCGCATTGGCGCGACCTGCAAACGGCCGGCGCGATCAAGGATTTCTCTACGCCCGCCGCGCTCGCGCTCTCGCCGAAGTTGATGGAAGAAAATCGCGCGCGCTTGCGCACGATCGATTTTGCCGCAGCCCGCCAGGCGCTGGAAACGGCGATCTTGCAGGAAGGATTCAGTCGCGCAACGTTCGCCACCGGTTTCGCTTTGCTCGAGCAATTGCAAGCGGTCGGCCGCGGCACGCAACTGATTCCCGATTGGCGCAAACAACTGCCGGTCTCGTCCAGTTGGTGGTTTTTGGTTGACCGCTATTTCGCGCAAGACCCGCTGCTCACCGTTGGCTTCGCCACCAGTAATCAGCCGGTCGTGACGCATGAACAAAAAGAGAAGCTCAGAGAAATTCTGCCGGTCGCCGGCGTGCCGATGACTCTCTCGGGTTGGAGTTTTACCCTGACCGATTTACTGCCGTGGTCGCATCATCAGCTTATTCTCATTAGCGCGCTCATGGCTTTCTTCGATGCGTCGCTCCTCGCGGTGCTCTATCGCGATTTGCGCTTGTGGCTCATCCAGGTCGCGACCCTGATTCTCGCCGTCGGCGCCATGATCGCGACGATGAAACTCGGCCACATTCCGCTCAATCTTCTTAACGTCCTCGCCTTTCGTCTCGTCCTCGCGATCGGAGTGGACTACGGGATTTACGTGCTGCTCGTCTGGCAAAAAGCGCGCGAAGTGGAGCACGATGTCGCGGGGGTTTTGAAGCCGGTCGCGCTCGCCGGGCTCACGGCGATCGCGGGATTCGGTTCGTTAGGCTTCGCCAATAATCCAACCTTGAGCGGGCTCGGCATCGCCTGCGCCATCGGGCTGGCCTGGAGCTTGTTTGCGACCATTTTCTTCACCCTGCCAGCCGCGGCTGCGGTGAAACCGAACAGTGTCCAAGGGACAACCTAAGAGAAAACAAAAAGAATCTGGAAACCAGGAAGCCAGGAAAAGAATTGATCTGATTTTTTCTTTTCCTGGTTTCTTGGCTTCCAGATTCATCCCTCCGCGTTTTCCGTCTTTTCCTTTGCGGAGGTCGCGAACCGCGCCTTGCTTTGACTCATGATTCGCCTTCTCCTTCCCGCCTTCTTCGTTCTTAGCCTAACGAGTCTTCTTTCCGCGGCCCTCGCGCCTAACGACGTTAAGGCCCTGCTCGATCGCATTCGCACGAAGCGCGCTGGCAGTCCGCAGGTGCAGGCGGATTTCAAAGAGGAAAAGACTGTTCATCTCATGAACAAACCGATCAGCAGCGCGGGCAAGGTTTCCTTTCAAGCGCCGAACAAATTCCGCCGCGAAGTGAGCGGCAGCTCGCCCAGCATTACTGTGAGCGATGGACAGACACTTTGGATTTACTATCCGAAATTCCAATCCGCCGAACGCTACTCGTTAGGCAAACACTCGCCGCTCGACGCCGGGATCGCCGCCCTCACCGCTGCGCTCAACCTCGAGAATGTCGAGAGTAGTTATCACATCACCGCCAGCCAGGAAGGAGATGGTTACGCCCTGCAACTCAGCCCGCGCAATCCTTCGCTGAAGCGCCTGCTTACCACTTTCAACATCCAGATGAACGCTGGCCTGCAGGTGCAGCGCACGGAAATGATCCAGCCTAACGGCGATCACATAGTCACCAACTACGCCAATGAATCGCGTGCCCCGATTCCTCCCGCGACCTTCGAGTTCGCTCCGCCCGCCGGCACCAATGTCACTACGCCGCTTGGTCGTTAGGCAAGCGCTGCCGTTTTCGGCTCTGTGGCAATGCTAGGTTCAGGAGGCGGCGTGGCCGACGCCGCTAACCTGGCCTTGACCGGAAACAGCCACGTCAACGCTTTCAGCGCCAACTCGACCGAGAGAAAAGGTTTCGCGATGAAATCGTTTCCTCCACTTAGGACTGACTTGGCCTGCATCGCGAAATCCGAATGGGACGTGACATAGACGACTGGCGTCGTACGATTCGTCTTCATGGCACGAATACTCGCGCAGAGTTCGAGACCGCTTTTTCCTGGCATCTCTACGTCGAGGAAGATGAGATCAAAATGCTCCTGGGTCAGCAAAGTTTCGGCGGCCAGTGAGTCATCCAGACTTACAGGAGTCAGATGCGCTTTGCCAAGCGCGGAACAAATTGCCTCTCGCGAGATGACTTCATCGTCCACGACCAGAACCTTCGGTAACTCTAAGTCATCGGAGTTAGACGACGACACCGTCACTGTCAGGTGCGCCAGAGTATCTATGGCCTGACCAAGAGTGCGTGCGACAGAGCGGGTTAGTTTCTGCGGATTGGCGTGGAGTTCCAGAGACAATCCTTCCATAGCTCCAGCCATCTGGGCGATCTTGCGGAAACCGCTAAGATGGACCGCGTTGACCAGGGGATGCACCTGCGTTTGCAGGTCGGAGAGCGCAGCCTTTAGTAACTCTCGGTCTTCCGTTCTAGTTACGACTTGATAGCCAGCTCGTAACTTCGCCAAAGTTTGCGGCGCAGCGGCCAAAAGCGATCCACCAAGCTTGCGTTGTGACTGTAACTCCGACCACTCATCTGCGGCGTCAGTCGCCGACGGCTGACTATCCCCTAATAGCTCACGAACAATCGCCAGCATTGCGGCCGGCGTGGTCTCACCTTTACTGAGGCATTTGTTCGCGCCTGCTGCCAGCGCCTCCCGTCCCTGTCTGCCCAAATAAGGGTTGGCAAAGACGATGACGGGTAACATGGCGTCGCCGCTGCGCCGAATTCTCGTTAGAATCTCCAGCCCGTTCATCCCGGGCAGGCATAAGTCGAGAATAACGAGATCGAATTTATTCTGTTCCAGTTTTTCGACCGCGAGTTCAGGCCTGTTCACTACCTCTACCTTCAGCCCATGGAGTTGGAACGTTTCTTCGTAGATAGGAACGAAAATCTGATCGTTATCCACAATCAGGACGCTTTTCTTTTTCGCGGGTGTATAAACTCTTTTCATAGGACTGAGGACTTAGGCTGGTTGCAAAGTCTTAACCATCTTTGCAAAGGCGCTCTGCACGCGCGGAAACTTCCCCTGAATCTCTTGCAGCAAGGCGCTGGCGCCGGATAAGTCTCCGGCGTGGCCGAGCCTTTCCAGTTGACGCAATGGTGCAGTGAAAGCCACCACCCCGCAGGAGACACTGGAACCGATGATCTTGTGCGCGAGGCTGGCGACGTTGGTCCCAGAGTTAGCGCGAATGGCGGCTTCTAACTGCTCCAGCAATGGAGCGGTTTGGGTTAGATATAACTCGATTAACCGTTGCATCCGCGCCGGATCGTCGTCGGTGACATCGCGCAGGCGTTCGATATCTACCATTACTTCCGCGGACCCGGGCACCTCGGTGGAGATAGTATCACTATGGGAAGTTACTGCCGGAAGTGAGTCGATCTGTAGAAGCGTTTTCAAGGCTGTTTCCAGCTCGTTCCGCCTTACTGGCTTGCAAAGATAATCGTTCATCCCGGCGGCGAGACACTTTTCGCGATCTCCTTCGATCGCGTGAGCGGTCATGGCGATGATGTGGATAGGAGTTGCCCGATCGAAAGGCGCAGTTCGTTTTTGTTCCAGCTCTCGAATCCGGCGCGTCGTCTCATAGCCATCCAGCTTCGGCATTTCACAATCCATAAGGATAACGTGGTAGCGAATACACTCGAGCGCGACGAAGACCTCCATGCCATCACTAACCGCGTCCGCGAGATAACCCAGCTTGTCCAAGAGGCCCAAACCGATCCTTTGATTAACTGCGCTATCGTCAGCTAAGAGGATGCGTAGCTCTTGCGTAGAGTCGAGTGTCAGTGACTGCATTGACTGGGAATTTAAATAGGTGCCTGCTCTACTCATGACTCAAGCCCGGACTACTCGGTTACGGCCCGCAGCGAATTATTTAACGCTGCTGGCTCGGAGTCTTCCGGGTCGGCGTTGGCTACCTATTAAGCACATTGCAGTCCAACGGACCGAAAAATCCGAGCACACACTGAGCGGGCTTGAGTTGCACCGGCCCAGGTGACGAGGCAGCCGTCGCGCTCCCGGCCTTGCTCTCTCGCTACGACTCAGCCTAGTCGCTCAGCTCTACGTTCCAGTAGGCGAGATCGACGAAGTGACGCCAGCTTTCGTGCTGCTGACTGCTGAAAGTAAGATGAACGAACGGCCGCCACTTCGGTCGCTTCGGTTTGCGAATAAGTGTCATCTGCGCCTGATGCGGGAGGCGGTTGCCTTTGCGCGTGTTGCAAGGGATACAACTGCAGACCACGTTTTCCCAGGTCGTTAGGCCGCCCTTATCCCGCGGCAGCACGTGATCGAGATTCAGGTCGGTGCGTTCGAAAATCCTACCGCAATACTGGCAGGTATTTCCGTCGCGCTCGAAGACATTGTGACGAGTGAATTTTACTTCCTTCTTCGGCAGCCGATCGAAGAGCAAAAGGACGATGACGCGTGGAATTCGGATCTTCCAAGAGATCGTCGTGACCATCTCGTGCTCCGCTTCCGGCGCGCCGATGGAAAGGTCGAGCCAGCTCGCAAAATCGTGCGTGGCAAAGTTATTCTGCTGATCGGAGGCGACGACCTGAGCGTGCCCCTGGTAAAGGAGAGTAAAGGCACGACGCGCCGAGCAAACATTCACCGCCTGCCAAAGGCGATTTAGGACCAGCACCTGAGTGTTAAGTAAGGAGTGCAGAGTCTTGGAAGCTATCTTCGCTTGAGTCGGGCCGATCTTAGCATTTGCGAGATTTTTGTCAAAAGAAGAGGCCCTTTGCCTAACGAGACAGATGCATGCCTACCACCAGCCACCGCTGTGGGCGTTAGGCGCGGGAGTCGCCGCGCCCGGCACCTCGGCGCGCCCGGCCGCCGCCGGATCCTGTCGTCCGTTAATAGAAGGATCATCAGCCGCACAGCCGGTGACGAGCAAAGTAAAGCCAGCAAATAAGGAGATGCCTGTAACAATTCCGCGCATGAGTGGAACTTTTGTCGCAAAGCGGGCGGGGAGCAAACACGATCAAGGAACAAATAAGAGACCGGCCGATGCTGGACTTAACCTGCGCGATCTGCTTGCATCGATGCGATGCGCAAAATCAATACCGATGAATTGGAAGAGTTTTCGTGGACTTCGCCTAAAGAAAAATTCAGTGGCAAAGGCCGGGACGTTTCGGAAGCGCTGGGCTGGAACTCCCAGGCTCCGGATGCACGAGATCGTCATCCATTCGTAGTCGAGATCCTGCGCATCGCGCCGGGTCAGATACCTTATCCTTATCACTGGCACTCCGCCCAGTGGGAGTTTTATCACGTCATATCTGGCCAGGGCTTAGTGCGGGCGGAAGATGGGAATACTCCTGTCCGCGCGGGCGATGCTTTCATTTTCGGTCCTGGCGAAGCACACCAGCTTATCAATAACAACACCGAAGATTTAGTCCTATATGTCATCGCCGACGATCCTAAAGGGGAATCGGGTTACTATCCCGACAGTGATAAGTGGATTGTCCGTTCACCCGCACGCAGACTTATGCGCGCCGAGAATCTGGATTACTACGACGGCGAAGAGTAACGTTTATGATCTAAGTCAAAACCCAGGACTTAGACCTATCTGGCGAGAAGAGTAACGTGGCGAAATGGCTTCAGCGACCAAACTCCGATGGTGGCTGGCAACCGCTTTTCCTTGCCACTGGCTTGGAGCCGCCAATAGATCGAGACCAAATGTTCCTTGTCGCCGCGAATGCGACTGAACTCCGCCGTTACCGGCGCGAATCTTTTATGAGCGACTTCCGCGTGCGCGACCGTATCATGATGCGCCAGCAGGATCATCCCGCCACAAGCCGCCAGGATCACGATGAGAAGAGTAAGAATGAGTTTCATGCGAGTAACGGAAGCTTAGCCCTGAACGCCTGGCAAGCTACAAGCAGATTCCATTGTCCCTCCTACGTAAAACTTACTCACACGTCTTAAGCGAATTGTGCTCGCGTAACCAGAATACAACGGAGTTAGGAACTCTCTTCTGTTTCCTGATTTGGCCGCTGAAAACGGCTATCTGTTCCTTATTTGTTAAATAGATTTTAGCTGCGTCCTTATGGTTACTCACGCCGCAGAACGAAAATATTTTCATTGGCCGCGGTCACCGTTTCCTCTATGCGAAAGGGTGTGATTTCGGCGGCCGCGTGAAGCAAAGCGGCGAATCCTGCCTTGGTCCAGGCATGGAAGTGAACGTCGAAATCGCGCCAGCGTTTCGTATTTTCCGCGGCCTGGCGTTGAATTTCAGACTCTTCATAGTGCTGACCCGTAAGATAGGGGTGCACAAAGCGCAGATGTTCCTCATAGGCTTGAAAACAAGTGCTCTCACCACCATCGCGGAAGTCCCGCAAGGCGTGTTCGACCGTTGTCTCAGGACGATTACGGTCGAAGGTCGATCCCATTTCAGGGACAACGATGATAAAAGGCCGCTGCGCCTTCAGCACCCGGAAGCCGCAAACGATTGCTCCTAACGGATCACGCAGGTGCTCGATGACATGCGCGGAGACGAGAAAATCGAAACTGTTCTCCGGAAAGCCGGCCAAGGTTTGGGCATCGATGAGTTGGCCGCTTATCACTTCGGTTGTGCGGAAGAATTTAACCAAAGCATCGTTGTCCCGAATATCGCCGTAGATAGCCTGGGCATGGTCTGGCAAGGGAAAGGGACGCGCACCCGCGCCGACTTCGAGACCTACTCCGCTAAGATATCGGCGTGCGACTTCGAAGCGAAGACGATGAATCTGTTTCTCGTCGTTCGTATCGAAAGGGTCACACTTTTCTACCCCGGCGGGCGGAGTCATGCGCTGTCACTATCACCTCGAAGGAAAGATTCAAGAGTTCGCAATGCAGTCGGAGTAACTGTTGGCGGAGCCGTGATAAGGTTAAAGCCAGGCTCTGAGTGGAAAGAGAATAGCCTGGCAATCGAGTAGGAGCTGGACCAACTATTCCCCAAATCCATCGGACTGGTCGCTTCTCCACGCCGACGGAAACTGCCAACCTTCTTCGAACCATGCAAGAATCTCGCGAGGTGCGATCTTAGGCCAACCATGAGCGCCTTTCCGAGCATTGTCGCAGAGCAATTCGACGACATCGAGCAGCAACACGATGCCGCGAAACTTGGGATGTGGATTTTTCTTGCCACCGAAGTGCTCTTTTTCGGTGGGCTCTTTCTTGCTTATGCGGTCTATCGCTTTCTCTACCCGGCTGCATTCGCCGCGGCTAGCCGGCATACGGAAGTAATTCTCGGCGGCGCTAACACTGCGGTGCTCCTTTTTAGCAGCACACTCATGGCGCTGGCAGTGCGCGCTTCACAGCTCGGACGCCGAGCTCATCTTTTTTGGCTGCTCATCGCCACGGCGCTTTTAGGCATTTTGTTCATGGGAATTAAGGGTCTCGAGTATCACAAGGATTTTGTCGATCACCTCGTGCCGGGAGCGAGTTTCCATTGGGGTGAGGCAAACGCGCACGCCGCGGAAATGTTCTTCTGGCTTTACTTCGCCATGACGGGATTGCATGCGATCCACGTTACGATTGGGATCTTTCTCCTGCTTTCCCTCGCGCTCCTAACGAGACGTGGACAGTTTGAGAATGGAAACTATATGACGATCGAAGTGGCCGGCCTTTACTGGCACTTTGTAGACATCGTCTGGGTCTTTCTTTTCCCACTGCTTTACCTCGCGGGCCATCGTTAATGGAAAAAATTCATCCACCGAAATTCTACTGGAAGAATTGCGCCTGGCTTATGGCGCTGCTCGCTTTCACCTGGGGCCTTGGCTACGTCGATTTTGGCTTCTTCAACCTCGTCGTCGCTCTCTTCATCTCCTTCGCGAAGATGCTTTTGATCGTGCTCTTTTTCATGCACATCAAAGGCAGCAGCCGGCTTCTCCATCTCGCCGCCTTTGCCGGCCTGCTCTGGCTCTTCCTGATGCTGGCGCTAACCTTCGCCGATTACGCCAGTCGTTAGGCGAAGAGCGGAGCGGACGAGTCCTTTACTCGTTAGGCGAAGAGATTCGGGCGCAGCGGCTCGGGAAAACCGCTGCGCCCGGGAGGACCTCGCCTCGCCGGCGCCAGTGGGAGAGACCGGCGCGCGGTGAGGAAATGAGACTGTGCCTAACGAATGTTTCCGTTTAGCCCGCTCGGGAAGAAGAGTCCACTGTGCACGCCCTGTGCACCGTAAACGATGTTCAACACCTGGCGGGTGGTCCGGGCGTAAACGAGCGAATTTCCGTCGGTCGGAACGACGTTGAGGACACCATTGAGCATGACACCTTGATCGTCATCGGATTTTCCATCCAACGCGTCGCGCAGATCGGAGATCTTTTGCGCGGTATCGATGGCCGCACTGCCGGCATCGATAACTTCATTGCGAACGTTAGCCGCATGATAGGCTTCGGTCCCGAGAATTCCGGCCGCCGCGATGAGAACGTCGACGTTCGTGAGCAAGGCTGCTCCGCCGTGATATGCCGTCACGCCGACATCTTCGAAAATGAAGGCGCCGAGAAGGAAGTTTGTCTGGTTCTCGAACGGATCGAAGGAAGGCCCGATGCCGGCGGCTTGCGCCAGAGTGTTGAAGCTATTGAGCAGATCCAGCGGTGGCCGAGCTACGGGCTGCGAGCCGAGAGCGGTCAGAGTCGCCCGCAGGAACTCGACATGGTTTTGTTCGTCGGTGGCGATTTCATTCGCGTAAGCCTGGACTGTCGGATCATCGAAAGTAACCATCGGGTTCGCCTTCACGATCGTCGTGCCAAGGGTACCTGTGCCGGTAATGTCTTTATATTTCAGCCCATGCCCGGTGGTAGCATAGAGGTAATATTCCGCCTCGAGATATTCGAGGTTCAGCGCGAATTGCAGGACGTCGCCGTCGATGGACGATGTGGTCGCGGCCCGCGCCGAGCGCGGGATCATTTGGAGACCGGCCAACGCGGCCGCTCCGGCGCCCAGGCTTTTCAAAGCCTGCCGGCGGGTTCTGGCCGCGGTAAGCTGTTCTGAGATAATGTTTGGATTCATGGATGTCTTTCTATTTTTGTTTGGGTTGATAAGGGCTCACACATTTCGTGTGATCTCGTTCCGATACGCTCCAAGGGAGACCACGGATGCAGTTTTTCTGAGCTCATTTTTCATAATCCACGCCCAAGGTAGCGGCGCACTTGTTCCATTTTTCGTTAGGCGCGTCTGGCGGGAAGGGTGAAAGCGCGCTAGAGAGATAATCTCACTCCCATGGCCTACTCTTCCTTCACCCAGTTCCTCCAGACGCTCGAAGAAGCCGGCGAATTGCACCGCGTCGCGACGGCGGTGGACACGAACCTGCTCATCGCGGAATGGGCGGACCGCGAAATGAAATCACCGCACGGCGGGAAGGCACTCCTCTTCGAGCAACCCCTGATCGACGGCAAGGTCTCGAAGTTTCCCCTCGCCATCAACACCATGGGTTCGGAAAAGAGAATGGCGCTGGCCTTGCGCGTGAACAGCGTGGCCGATCTCGCCCAGGAAATTCAGCTCATCCTCAAAGCCAAACCGCCGACCGATCTGCGCGAAGGCTGGAGCTTATTCAAGCAGGGCATCCACCTGCTCCATGCGCGGCCAAAGCATGTGAAAAGCGCCGCCTGCCAGGAAGTGGTGCACCGCTGCGATGGGGACCGCAGCGACAAGTTCTCGTTAGGCGATCTGCCTATCCTGCAATGCTGGCCGAAAGACGGCGGCCGTTTCATTACTCTGCCTAACGTTCACACCCGCGACCCGGAGACCGGCGCGCGCAACCTCGGCATGTATCGCATGCAGGTCTATAACGGCCTAACGACCGGCATGCATTGGCAAGTGCACAAAGTCGGTGCGCGCCACGGCAGGCTCTACTACGAGCGCAACGAGCGCATGCCCGTCGCCGTCACGCTCGGTGGCGACCCGGCTTACACTTTCGCCGCGACCGCCCCGCTGCCCGATGGGCTCGATGAGATTCTCTTCGCCGGTTTCCTGCGCAAGAAATCGGTCGAACTGGTCAAGTGCCTAACGAACGACCTCGAGGTGCCGGCCGATGTCGATTTCGTCCTCGAAGGCTATGTGCAACCAGGTGAGACGAAGCCCGAAGGTCCTTTCGGCGATCACACCGGTTTCTACACCGCGGTAGAGGACTATCCCGTCTTTCACCTTGCTGCCATCACTCATCGGAAGGATGCGGTTTATCCTACTACCATCGTCGGCATTCCGCCGATGGAAGACTTCTACCTGGGCTCGGCCAGCGTCCGCATTTTCCTGCCGGTTTTCAAAATGAACTTCCCCGAAATCGTCGACATGGCCCTGCCGGCGGAAGGTGTTTTCCACAATCTAGTTTTCGTTAGTATCCGGAAACAGTTTCCCTATCAGGCCTTCAAGGTGATGCATGGTTTGTGGGGCATGGGACAGATGATGTTCAGTAAATATATCGTCGTCCTCGATGAAGACTGCGACGTGCACAACACCAGCGAAGTCCTCTTCCGCCTCTGTGCAAACACCGACCCGAAACGCGACAGCACACTGATTACAAATCCGAGTGACTCGCTCGACCACGCGCCGAGCGTGCAGAACGTCGGCTCCCACATGGGTCTCGACGCGACGCGCAAACTCCCCGGCGAAGGCTATAATCGCCCCTGGCCAGAGTTAGTGCGCATGAGCGCCGAAGCGAAACGCCTGGTCGATGAGCTACAGAAACAAAGGAGCTGATTCGTCCGATCACATGCAGTGACGGCCGGTGGTTGAAGCGTATCGTGTAGGTGCTCTGGGAACCATTTCATCGGCGCTACCAGGTTGGCCCCCCGGTGTCTCTAATAAGAAATGATAATGATTGCTCATCAAGACATAGGCGTGAAGACGCCAGCCCGTGCGCCAGCACACCTGTCCCAGAGTGCGTAGGAAAGTCAGCCGGTCCTGATCATCGGCGAAAATCGCTTCCCGCCGATCACCCCGGTCCAGGACCTGATAGATCGCCCCGGCAAACTCCACTCGTCCTTTGCGCGCCATTGCCAGAAGGTTACCCAGCCCAAGGCAAAAATGTCGGTGTGGCGACTGGGAAAGCGCTCTGTCCGCGGCGTCTCTTGAGCTCGAAGCAACGCTACGCGTGCGGGGATTTTGCTTGACAGCCTGACGATGGTCTTACCAACTCGATGCCGATCAACGGGTCTGAATCAGGCGGGGAATTTTTCCCCGGATAGGTTTCTCGCCTTTTCCCGACCCGCAAACACAAAATCAATTCAACAGGGAATAGAAAGCAAGACGGTATGAATCCACAGATTCGTCAAACGCCAAACTCTTGGCGTTGTGCAGCGATTTCAGGCACAACGTCGTCTTCCCAAATTGGGACGTATTCTCGAATACTCGGCTTTGTGAGCGCTGCGCTCCTCGCGTCCGGTTGCCCCACCACACCAACCGCGCCGACGCCACCGCCGGTTGGTCTTAGTCTTAAATGTCCAACCATTCCGGCAACCGCTACGGCCGGTTGTCCCGGCTTAGTTCTAGCGGGCATGACGTTGACGTGCAGCGCTGCACCGGCCGTCGGCTTCGTGACTGGAACGAATCGCGTGCGCGTCGTTTTGGCGAACGGCAGCACGGTTAAGGGCAACGCCACGTTTAATGCTTTGTCATTTTCGGGTGGGTGTGTGCCCGTGGGTCCGGCCGTTCCCTTCACACTTACGTTTGGTGTCGATTACACAGGCGCGCCGAGCTCGACGGCGCCAGTTTGCATTGCGGCTTCCAAGGCTATTTTCACTCAATTCATATTAACAGGAGCGTCCCAAGATGGGGTAATATCGCCCTCCGTGCTCGACGGCGTTCAGAAAGCCCTCGACAAAGAAGTCAGAGACCTTTTCAATTCGACGCCGCTTTCTCCGGGCACCTCTCCACGTTGCAGCACTTGGCGGCCGCTCCCGTAGCTCTGCCGGTGCGACTGCCGCATAAGACCTAACGAGACCAAGATCAGCTACGCCTGCCGGGAGCGAGCGTGGCTCGGAGATAAAGGGTTCTAGCTATCATTGAATGTGGTCGTACAGCGGGTAGGCGTTAGCTGCATCGCCTGGTTAGGCCCGTTTGCGCGCAAGATCCAGGGAAGATATCGATGGCTCCGTGAAAACAACCGGAAACCACCGAATAATCGGAGTGTCAGAAGCTAGGTCATCAACGGAACGGCAGATGTCCACCGGTGGCAGATCGCCTGTGTCACGATAGGAGATGTTCGGCGCAGGATGCATGCGAATAGACTTGTCGGCCATAAGGCTGCCTAACGCAGCAATGGCCTCTGGCGAACATGCGTGCCATATGATGATCGAATCGCGTTCCGGCGTGAACATGCCGATCTCGCCCGAAACCCCGGCACGTCGACCGTTAGGTGCTGGAAAGTAGTAATCCGGCGGCTTCGAATCGATTGTAAGATGGATTCTATCACGCGTGGGTTAAGGCCTAACGAGAACAAGATCAGCCACCGCTGGCGAGGGCGCGTGTGGCGGCGGGAGAAGAGGTTTGAGTCATAGGAAACTTGAGCGTACGCCGGCCAGCGGTTGGCTGCATCGCATGGTTAGGCCTTTACGGTGATGAAGTGAGCCATGTAGGTCAAGAGGGCGATATACGAGCCCACGACGAGTGCGATCTTCGAATAGAACAGAATGGCTGGAAGACAGTGAACAAGCGGCCAGATAACGACATTCTTTTCATCGTTCTTGTGGCGACGTCTCAACACGGAGTTGATGATACCCCACAGGAGCGTGTAGTAGACATACTGAAAGAGATCGAAGCCCAATGCGAGCGCGAATCCGCCGAGAGGCAGCACCAGCGCGTTGGAAAACTTGATGTCCCCTGTAGATGTTCCGACTCGGAGAATCCAGATGATGGCTACCCCAGCAAGAGCCAACTGGCGCGACTGCTCGCTCGCTTTCCCGCTGTACTCCTCGAAGGCATCACGGATCTGCGATATCTTCACTGCTTAGTACGAAAGCCGGTTGTGTTAGTGCCGTCGGCTTTCTTTTTGGTGCCCGCGGAGAAGTGAGTCGGCTTTGACTTCGATGGCGGGGACGGCTTACGGGCCGGTTTTGACGCGGGTTTCGACGCGGGTTTCGATGGATGCTTACTCATAGCTTTGGGGCCTAACGAGAACAAGATCAGCCACCGCTGGCGAGGGCGCGCGTGGATTGGAATGGGGTGTTTTCATAACGTGAAGCGAGGCAGCACGCCAGCCAGCGGTTGACTGCATCGCCTAGATGACATGATGGGAGTTGCCGGGTGCGGGTATGGAACCTACAC
>JACDGS010000052.1 GCA_013821455.1 Chthoniobacterales bacterium | reverse complement strand
CATCATCTCGATGAAACGCTGGTGATCGTGATTTCCAAATCGGGCGGAACGAAGGAGACGCGAAATGGCATGCTCGAGGCGGAGCATCACTTCCGCGCGGCGGGCCTCGATTTCGCCAGACACGCCGTCGCGGTGACGGGGAAAGGAAGCGAGCTCGATCAGCACGCGGAGAAGAATGGCTGGCTGGCCCGTTTCCCGATGCACGATTGGGTCGGGGGTCGGACCTCGGTCATGAGCGCAGTCGGACTGGTGCCGATGGCGTTGCTGGGCTTCGATCTCGATCAATTCCTCGCCGGCGCCGCGGCGATGGATGTGAAGACGCGCCAGCCTAACGAAAAGCAAAACGCCGCCCTGCTCCTCGCGCTGATGTGGTTTTACGCCGGCGACGGGCAGGGGAAGAAGGACATGGTCATCCTGCCTTACAAGGATCGGCTCGCGCTCTTCAGTAAATATTTGCAGCAACTGGTCATGGAGTCGTTAGGCAAAAAGCTCGATCTCGATGGGAATGAAGTGCATCAGGGCATCGCCGTCTATGGCAATAAAGGCTCGACCGATCAGCATGCTTACGTGCAGCAATTGCGCGACGGGGTGGCGAACTTTTTCGCGACCTTCATCGAGGTGCGGAAGGATCGCGCGACGCCGCGTTTCGAGGTCGAGCCCGGCGTCACCAGCGGCGATTATTTGCAGGGTTTTCTGCGCGGCACGCGCGCCGCGCTTTATGAAGGCGAGCGCGACTCGATCACGATTAGCATCTCGCAGGTCGATGCGTTTCACGTCGGCGCGCTCATCGCTTTATATGAGCGCGCGGTCGGCTTCTACGGGTCGCTCGTGAACGTGAACGCCTATCATCAACCCGGGGTGGAAGCTGGAAAAAAAGCGGCGACGCGCATTCTGGAGTTACAACCCAAAGTGCTCGGTGGTCTTTCCGAGAATGCACAAAGCGCCGACGAAATTGCGACGGCTATTGGGGCGGATCCCGAGGATGTTTATCACGAGTTGCAACATCTCGCCGCAAACGACGACTCCATCCGCGCGAGCGGCGACCAGCCCGGCCAGCAAAAATTCACGCGCTCCTAGCCGCGGAATCCGATTGCAGAGAGAGGCGAGAAATCGCCCGCCGGGAACACCGGATTTTTTCCCATGTCGCAAAGCGAACCTTCGATTTCCTGGAATCAGGTGGTGAACTTTATCGGTCAGCTCAACCACGACATCCGGAATCAACTAAATGCGATTGAGCTGCAGTCGGCGTTCATCGGTGAAATCGCCGAAGGCGAAGCGAAAGACGAAGTGCGGCGGATGCGCGAGATGACGGCCGAGATGGGTGCGCAACTGCACCGGCTCTCCGGCCAGCTCGGGAAAATCAAACCGAACACGATGCCCTATCCGGGCTCGGATTTTGTCGAGGATCTGCGCGCAAAAATCGCCGCGAATCACCCGAAAGATTTTGCCGACATTGAGTGGCAGCACTCGTTAGGCGCGGAAGCGATCGAGGTCGATCCGCAACTTCTCCTCGCTGCTTTCGCGGAACTTTTCGGCAACGCGTTTGCCCATCAACGCGGCAGCAGTCCGCTCGGTTTCGAAGCGCGGAAAAGTGATTCGAAGATCACCTTCATCTTGCGCGAACCAAAGAATGAACCGGTCGAGACGCACGAGGCCTGGGGCGCGCAGCCGCTCGCACGCATGCGGCATGGTCATTATGGTCTTGGCCTCTTTCGCGCACGCAGTATTTTCGAGGCGCACAATGGCAGCTTGCAGGCTCAATTCGATCCAATCGCTTCCGTCCTCGAGACTACTGTCACCTTGCCCCTGGCCAAGGCTGACTGAGTGCTGGAGTGCGACGCTTTGTCGTCGCCGCCCTCTCGCTCGGAGCGAGACGCTTCTTCCCCGGGAGAATTTCCGATGACTGAAAATCGCCGCATTCTTGTCATCGATGACGAGCGTCCCATTCTCATGACGCTCGAGGCATTGTTAGGCCGGTACGGTTATCATGTCGAAGTTGCCGCGACCGCGACCGCGGGCATGCGTCTGCTCGAAAAAAGTTCGCCCGCGCTCGTTCTACTCGACCTGCAGCTCCCCGATGCGGACGGCTTGCACATGCTCGAGCAAATCAAAGCCGATCATCCCGAAACGCAGGTGATCATCCTGACCGCGCACGATTCGCTCAACAACGCGATCGAGTCGATCAAGCGCGGCGCTTATCATTTCATCAGCAAACCCTATGCGCCGGAAGAGCTGCTCAGCCTGATCGAGAAGGCGCTCGAAAAACAATCGCTCCTGCGCGAGACGATCGAGCTGCGGGAGAAGACGCAGGAGCTGACGAAACGGCTCGCGCGCGCCGAGACGCGACTCGCGCCGATTTTCAAAAGCAAATCGATGCAGCAAATCGACGAGCTGATTACCGCGATGGCGCCGTCGGAAGCGAATGTCCTCATTACCGGCGAGAGCGGCGTCGGCAAGGAAGTGATCGCGAACGTCATTCATAGTCGGAGCCGCCGCGCGGAGAAGCCGATGGTGAAATTAAATTGCGCGGCTTTCCCACAGGCCATGATCGAGTCGGAGCTGTTCGGGTATGTGAAAGGCGCGTTCACCGGCGCGATGAACGACTTTCGCGGCATGATCGCAGAGGCGGATGGAAGCACGCTTTTTCTCGACGAGATTTCCGAGATGCCCGCCGAGCTGCAAACGCGGTTTTTGCGCGTGCTACAGGAGCGGGAATTTCGTCCGTTAGGCAGCACGAAAACTTTGCGCGCGAATTTTCGTGTCGTCGCGGCGACGAATCGGCCGGTCCACCAGGCCCTCGCGGAAAACCGGCTGCGCTCCGATCTTTATTACCGGCTCAACACTTTCCAGATCGAGCTGCCGCCGTTGCGCGAACGCAGGGAAGACATTCCGCCGCTGGTGGCGACGTTCCTGAAAAGTTTCGCACAACAGTTGGGCAAAAAAGAGCCAACGATTACTCCGGAAGCTTTTCAGAAATTGATCGAAAACCAATGGCCGGGAAATGTGCGCGAGCTGCAAAACGCGATCGAGTACGCCGTTGTTCTGGCGCGGAACGATCAGATCACGGTGAAGGAATTGCCCGCGGAAGTGAAACTGCCGGCCGCCCTGCAACAGCGAGAGCGAACCGCGGCTTCCCCTAACAATCACGGCGGGCAGAGCCTCGAGGTCATGGAGCGCAACGCCATCCTCGACGCGCTCGCGCAGACGCATGGGAACAAGAAGAAAGCGGCCGAGCGTCTCGGAATTCAACGGCCTACGTTGTATAACAAGATGAAGCGGTATCAGATTCAGCTCTGATCTCTTAGCGGATTTCGGTGACTCGCTACGGTGGTGAGAAACCGGCCGATGCCAAACCTGTCATCCCGATCCGGCAGGAGCGCGGAGAGGGACCCCTCCATGCAATAGGCGCGCGCTACGAAAGGAAAACGTGGATTGCAATTGTGGGGTCCCTCTCCGTCCTTCGGCGGATCGGGATGACAACCTGTGCCGGTTCACCTGCAAAGCGCCTGCGCTTTTGCTTCGCTCGGGATGACGACCGCAGCTTGATCGCCGATGGTGCGCACAATGCCTTCACGGAAGCCTGCCTAACGAATGTCTCACCATCAGGATAAAGTACTGGCACATGCGGCGCGCGAGCTCGCCGCCGCGAATGCAGAGGAGCCGGCGGCCTTGTTGCCGCTCTATCAAAAATTCCTCAAGATCGAAAATCACCGGCTCCGCCTGCGGCACAAAGCCGGCGGAGGCGGTCGTGAAGTCTGCGCCAGCCGCGCGACGCTCATCGACATTTTGCTGCGCAATATTTTCAACCTGGCCAGCGTGGGCCAAAGCCGTGGCGCGCCCGCGACTCCCCTGAGCCTGGTCGCGCTCGGCGGCTACGGGCGCAACGAACTGAATCCGAGCAGCGACGTTGACATCATGTTTCTCCACGCCAACACCGACGCGGAAATTCCAGCCTCCGTCTCGCGCACGATCGAGCAGGTGCTCTACGCGCTCTGGGATGTCGGGATCAAAGTCGGGCATTCGACTCGTTCGCTAGGCGAAGCGATCGCACAAGCGAACGCCGAAATGCCGACCAAGACCTCGATGCTGGAAGCGCGTCATCTCACCGGAGACGACGACCTCTATCAACGTTTTCGCGCGCGTTTCCGCAAACACTGCGTCGATGGCCACGAGGAAGAATACGTCGTCGCGCGAATGGAAGATCAGGCGCGGCGGCACGAGAAACTTGGCGGCAACGTTTATCTGCAGGAACCGAACGTGAAGCGCGGTTGCGGCGGATTGCGCGACTACCAGAATCTTCTTTGGATGAGCAATTTCCGCGAAGGCGCCCTAACGACGACGCATCTCGAGGGAACGGACTGGCTCAGCGCGGCCGATCGCCGGCGGATCGATCTCGCCTACGATTTTCTTTTGCGCGTGCGCACGCAGCTTCATTACACGAACAAGCGCCCGACCGACGTGCTCTACCTCAACACCCAGGCGGAAGTGGCGCGCAAACTCGGTTACAGCCAAAAAGTTCCGGTCCATCGCAGCGAGGCCTTCATGAAGGATTACTACGAGCACACGCGAAATATTTTCCGCATCACCGAGCGCGTGAGTGAACGTTTCGCGACCGGCACGGCGACGACCACGCGCAGCCTTTTCTTTCCGCGTCTCGCGCGCGGCAAAGGTCGGAGCGAACGGTTCGGCGACTTCGTCGAGTGCGACGGTCAACTGCTCGTGGCGGATGCGCATCTTCTCAGCCGGCGTCCGGAGCTGCTCATGGAAACGTTCGAGCATGCGCAATTGCGGGACCTCGTTTTGAGTCCGGAACTTACCGATCAACTGAGCCGGCAACTGCGCTCGGTCACGCGCGAGTATCGCTATGCCAAAGCGCCGCGCGAAATTTTCCGGCGCATTCTCAGCCGCAAAGGCGAGGCCGCGCGGACGCTGCGCATGATGCACGAGAGCGATTTTCTCGGGAGCTATCTGCCGGAGTTCGGGCATCTCACGTGCCTCGTGCAGCACGAATATTTTCATCGCTACACCGCGGATGAGCACACCCTCGTCTGTCTCGAAAAATTGGATGAGCTGCTCGAAACGGAGGACGAAAAATTGCAGCCCTATCGCGAGCTGTTTCGCGGCCTAACGAACCCCTTCGTGCTTTATCTCGCGCTGCTTTTGCACGACACCGGCAAAGGGGTGGGCGCGCGGCCCCACTCGGAAGCGAGCGCGCTTTTCGCGCAAGGCGTGGCCGCGCGTCTGCAATTGACCTCGGAAGAACGGCGCACCCTTGTTCTCCTGGTCGATCATCACGTCACGTTGTCGAACATCGCGCAGCAGCGAAATATCGACGACCCCGCGACGGTGATCGAATTCGCGAACATCGTGAAGACGCAGTCGAACCTCGACTACCTCATGCTCCTGACTCTGGCCGATGGACAGGGGACGACCGCGAGGTGGTCGGATTGGAAGGAGCTGCTCGTCTGGCAACTTTATCGCGCGGCCTCCGCGTATCTCCTCGATCAGGAAGCGTTCGTTAGGCGAAGCCGAATCGAACGCGACCACTTGCGCGACGCGGTGGCCGCGCAACTCGCGCCGGATTTTGCGGACGAAATCGACGCGCATTTCGATTACCTGCCGGATCATTATTTTCGCGTCTGCGGCGTGCAGGAAATCGCGGCGCACCTCGAACTTTTCCGCACTCTCTGGCGGGGAATTTACGCTCATGGTCGCTCGCCGCTCGCGCCGATGATGCGCTGGGAGCAGGTCGAAAAAGGTCATACCGTTGTTTCCATCTGCACTTGGGATCGGCCGCATTTGCTCGAGCGCATCGCCGGCGCATTCACGGTCGCCTCGGTGAATATCTTGAGTGCCGATCTTTTTATGCGGCGCGATAACCTGGTCCTCGATGTCTTTCGCGTGTGCAGCAGGAAACTCGGGCCGGTGAACGATCCGCGAGAGATCCATCTGATTGAAGCAACGCTCTACAACGCGCTGCAGGTGGAGCGCTTCGATTTCCCGGGGTTACTCGCGAGCGTGCGTCGGAAAGCGGCCAAGGAAGCGTCCGAAATCGATTTTCCCACTCGTGTGAGCATCGAGAACAAGAGTCATCCCATGTCCACTCTGATCCAAGTGGAAACGCCGGACCGGCTCGGGTTGCTGTATGATTTGGTGGCCAGCATGGGCCGCGAAAACGTCGATCTCACTCTGGCTCGCATCAGCACCGAGAAGGGCGCCGCGGTCGATACTTTCTATGTCGCGGACGCGACGACGCACGGCAAAATCACAGACGCCAAACGGATCGCCTCATTGCAACGAGGTCTGCACGCCGCCGCGGTCCCGTCAGCCTAACGAGTAAAGGATCGAGCCAGCTACTCGATGATGTCGAGCGTCACGCGTTGGCCGTGCCGTGCGGCAGCGCTGGACATCAAAGCGCGAATGGCTCGAATTGTTTGCCCATTCCGGCCGATGATCCGGCCCACGTCGCTCTGGCGCATTTGCAGGCGGAAGATCGTTAGGCGCTCGCGCGGCACTTCCGAGAGCATCACTTCCTCGGGAAACTCCACCAACTGGCGGATGATGAATTCGAGAAACTGTCGCACGCGCCGATCTTAGCGGGCGGCGAAGTCGTTGTCCAATTTGCGGCGGAACAGCTATTCCGCGGCCGATTCCGCGGGCGAGGATGTCTCCTCCGCAGTTGGCGCAGACTCTTCCGCAGGCGCTGATCTCGCCTCGTTAGGCATCGGCGCGGCGGACTTCGCTGCTCGTGCGGCTTTCGGCTTCGACGCCGGCTCGGAATCGCCGGGTTCATTGGGAACGCCGCTCGCAGTGCGCTCTCTGTTTTTCTTCAAAATGCTGCGCACGGTCTCCGACGCCTGCGCGCCGCGCGAGATCCAATGCTCGGCACGATCGATTTTAATCGTGCTGTTTTCTCCCGCCACTTTCGGATCGTAGGTGCCGATCATTTCGATGAATTTCCCGTCGCGCGGGCTGTGGCTGTCGGCCACCACTACCTTGTAATAGGGACGGTTCTTGGCGCCTTCGCGACGTAATCTGATGGAAACGGACATGCGGAAAGTAGAGAGCTGAGTGTTGCGGTTGAGCGGAGGGAGGGAACGAATCGCTTAAATCACGGATTTGGCAAGTCAGCTCTTCATCCGCTGCATCTGGCCCATCATCTTTTTCATTTTGCCGACGTTCTTCATCATCTTGCGCATCTGGTTGAAGCGCTGGAGAAGATCGTTCACGTCGCTCACGCGCGTGCCGCTGCCGGCGGCGATGCGCTGGCGCCGGCGCGCGTTCAGGATGTCGGGCCGGCGGCGTTCTTCGTCGGTCATCGAGAGCACGATCGCTTCGGTGCGGTTGATCTGTTTTTCATCAACGTTGAGACCGCCTTTGATCTGGCTCATGCCGGGAATCATCCCGAGAATGTTCTCCAGCGGGCCGAGCTTTCGCATCATTTTGAATTGCGCGAGGAAGTCGTTGAAATCGAAAGAGGCGGTGCGGAGTTTCTTCTCCATCCTCGCGGCTTCTTCTTCGTCGATGGCTTCGGCGGCTTTCTCGACCAGCCCGACGATATCGCCCATGCCGAGAATCCGGCCCGCAAGACGAGCCGGCACGAAGGGCTCGAACTGATCGAGCTTTTCACCGACGCCTCCGAACTTGATCGGCTGCTGCGTTACCTCGCGCATGGAAAGCGCCGCGCCGCCGCGCGCATCGCCATCGAGTTTTGTCAGAATGATGCCGGTGATACCGAGCGCCTGGTGGAAGTGCGTGGCCACGCTCACGGCCTGCTGACCGGTCGCCGCATCGGCGACGAGCAGCACTTCCTGCGGCTTGAGAAATTCCTTCAGCTGTTTGATTTCCTCGATCAGTGCCGTGTCGATTTCCTGACGGCCGGCGGTGTCGAAAATCTGCACGTTACCGCCTTGGGCCGCCGCCCATTCGAGACTGGCAGCGGCGGCGCGTTTTACATCCTTTTCGTTAGGCCCGGGGGTGTAAACCGGCACGTCAACCTGTTTGCCTAACGTTGCCAGTTGTTCGATCGCGGCCGGCCGATGCAGATCGCAAGCGATGAGAAGCGGCGCGCGGCCTTGCTTCTTCAAATACTTCGCCAGCTTCGCGGACGAAGTCGTTTTGCCAGCGCCGTTCAAACCCACCATGAGGATGCGCGCCGGCTTTTCCAGATTCAGCGGCGCGGCATCGCCCCCGAGCAGCGCGGTCAATTCGTCGTGAAAAATTTTCACGACCTGCTGCCCGGGTGTCACGCTGTGCAGTACCTCTTCGCCGAGTGCTTTCTCTCTCACCCGCGCAACGAAATTCTTGGCGACTTGGTAATCGACATCCGCCTCCAGGAGCGCGAGACGCACCTGGCGCATGGCGTCGCTGATATTCGTCTCGCTGATCGCGCCGTGACCGCGCAGATCCTTGAAAATATCCTGCAGTTTGTCGCCGAGTTGTGAAAACATAATTCGTTAGGCGAGGGCGCGACCTCGGGCGGGTTCCTTAGCACGAACCCGGCACGGTTTCCACCGCCCGCACTTTCGCAGTCGAGGTGAAGGATCACGGCCTAACGACACGCCCGATTCGCAAATTCACCGACTCCGATTCATCTTCAGCGAATGACCAACGCGCGATGAATAATTCCGTTTTCCTTCATATCGTCGAGCGGCTGGAAGGCTTCCTCGGCCGGCTGCCGGAGTCGATCCAGCGGCCGATTCTGAGTGAGCTCACGCCTTTGAAGGAACTTTTTCTGCAGCAGAGATCTCCGCGTTTTGTCCTCACGGGCTCGGACCCGATGCCGTTGCTCGACTTTGCCACGCGCATCTTCGCGCCGGACGATCAGACTGCTCCCTCACGGGAAACGTTGACCGGGCTTTTCCGGTGGCAGGCGGTGACGATCGGCGCGCACGGCTCCGTGCAACTGCTCGATGCGCGCGGCGCCGATGAGGCCGCGCTCGCGCTGATCCAGGAAGAGCTAAAGGCGCAGCCGGCCGATCTATTTTTTTTCCTCCCGGCCGAACGAGCGGCGAAAATCGCGACGCGCAAGGAGATCGAGCGCTTGGAAAAATTGCTGGGGTGGGCGAGCAGGGAGAAGTTCAGCGCCAGGTTAATCGAGTTGCGCACCGACTCTGGCGACGAGACAGAGACTTCCGGGCTGCAGCAATCGGCGGCCACGAACGCGCCGGCCATTCGGGCGAGTCTCGTCGGGAGCTATTCGTTAGGCGCGAATCTGCGGCGAACGCTGGCGGCCGAATTGCCTAACGAGGCCCGGGTCGAAATGGTACGGATCGGCGGCGATCGCGTCGCCCGGCATGAAATTGCAGAGCTGCTCGTGAAATCGACCAGTGCCATCTGCACGGCGATCGGCGCGCAGCCCATTCCGCTCGCCGATCTGCCGGTCCTGACCACTCTCCAATTGGTCATGGTCTCGGGCATCATGTACATCAGCGGGCGCGAGCGGAGCATGCGCGCGGCGACGGAATTCGTCGGTGCGCTCGGCGCAAACGTTGGCCTCGGGATGATCCTGCGGGAGGGAACGCGCGCAGCGCTGAAGTTTTTTCCGGGGTGGGGGAATGTGGTCTGCGGGATGGTGGCCGGCGGAGGCACATACGCAATCGGACGCGCCGCGTCGGTTTATTTTATCGATGGAGCAACCCTGACCGATGCCCGGCGGACGTTTCTGAGGACCAAGCGTAAGCGGGCACCAATTTCGGCCGCGAAGACAAAAGCGCTGCGTGACGCCAGCGCGAAACGATAGGCAAACTGCGGGGGCGGACGATTTTCGCGAATGCTCCGGCTGCTTTTTACTCTGCTCAATAAGTTGTGAATAATGTCCGCCTCGTCGGGGCAAATTGTTCACAGGAATTTGTGAACAAGAAGTTCTGGTGCAGGCCGGCAGCGGCCGGAGTGATCTCGTCGTTATGACCCTTATAGAGATCGACCGAACGCTGCGCGAGATCCGCGTCAGGCCTGTCAAAACGATGGGGCAAAACTTTCTCCACGATCAAAACATCGCGCGTTGGATTGTGCTGCAGGCGGATCTAAACCCCGGTGATTTTGCGGTCGAAATCGGGCCGGGTTTAGGAGCGTTGACTGGCCCGATTCTGGCGACGGGAGCGCGTGTTTTGGCGATCGAGAAGGACCGCCGATTAGCGGATTTTCTGCGCGAGAAATTTTCCGCGAGCGAACTGGAGATGGTCCACGCAGACGCTTTGGAATTCGACCCGCGCTGCCTTTTCCCCCGAGGGCCGGCGAAGCTAATCGGAAATCTTCCTTACTCCGCGGCCACTCCCATCTTGTTACGTTTTCTTGGCAAGACCACGCCTATCTCATCGGCGGTGATAATGTTACAGATGGAGGTCGCTGCCCGCCTTTCGGCTCTCCCGCGATCGAAAGCGTATGGCATTCTTTCGTTGCTCGTTCAATCGCAGTGCCGTGTCGAGCTGCTACGCACGATTCCGCCTAACGTTTTTCTCCCGGAGCCGGACGTCGATTCTGCGGTCGTGCGCCTTACTCCTCTGTCTCCGGGAGACCTGCCGGAGCACGATCGTGAAACTTTTTGCGCGCTCGTTCGCCAGGGCTTTTCACAACGTCGAAAGCAGATGGGAAAGCTGATCAAAAATTTCGTTCCCGACTGGTCCTCCGCTGTTTCGGAAATCGACGCTTCGGTGCAAGCGAGAGCGGAGGAATTATCTCTCGAACAATGGATCGCTTTGGCGAACATCGTGAAGCCGCTTGCCTCTTTCACGATCGGCAATGATCCGTCGGAAATTTTCGATGTGGTGGATGAATACGACCGCGTCACAGGCACGGCGACGCGCGCCGAAGTGCATGGGAATAACTTGCGGCATCGAGCCGTGCACATCTTCATTTTCAACCGCGCTGGCGAACTGCTGCTGCAGAAGCGCTCTCGCTGGAAAGACCGGCATCCGAACGCTTGGGACTCGAGCGCCGCCGGTCACGTCGGAGCGGGCGAGCGATATGACCGGACTGCTCAGCGCGAGTTAAAAGAAGAAATGGGAATCGCCACCGCGCTGAGTGTGGTTGCGAAAATTCCTGCGTCCGCGCGCACGGGTGACGAATTTATCGAGCTTTATCGAGGAGAGTACGACGGTGCCCTCCGTCCCTCTCCCGCCGAGATTGAGACGGCTTTATTTTTTCCGCTCAATCTCATCCGCACTTGGTTAAAGGCGCGGCCCGATGACTTTGCACCGGGTTTCTTGGAATGCTGGCAGGCAGCCCGTCTTGACCGCGAGCCGCCTAACGAACAAACGCCCTAACGTTTCCGCGAGGATGCCGATTTTGCCGGCGCCGCTTTTTTCGCAGCGGATTTTGCCGGCGCAGGCTTGGCTGCCGCTGCGGGTTTGCTCGCCTTGGCGCCGCGCCCGGAAGTCACGAGCGTGGTGCGAGCGGGAAGTTCACCCATCGCGTCGCGGCGATGCTTGCGAGCCGCTTTCCGCGCCGGCTCTTTGCCGCCATAAACAGCGTCGCTGAACATTTTCGTTCCAGTCGATGAGCCGCGCACGAAATGAACTTGAAAACCGTGCGTCTGCTTTTTCGCCCGAGGCTTGGTATCGATGCGCTTGATGTTCTGCTCGGAGTCGGGATTGGATCGTTTTCTCATAATGTTTTTGCCTAACGAGTGGAGACTAAGGTCAACTTTTCGCAGATGCAAACAGAGGCGAAGAAAAAGTTGCGAAAATTTTTACGGCGCGCTAAACAGCAGCTCCGCCGACGGCAGATTCCAAGTTGCCGCTTTGGCTAAATAAACCGCGCGCGGCAGGAGCACGTAGCAAGGATGCCGTCCCGCGCGCAGCCAGGTGATCATCCGCACGAGGTCGCTCTCGGCCATGCTCGTGCAGCCGGCGGTGGGCCGTGCAACGCCGCGGCGAATGTGAAAGAAGATCGCGCTGCCGTCGTTAGGCATGGGCGGCTCGGAATTGTGCCTGATCTCGACCAGCCAGCGGTAGGCGAAGTCGTTAGGCCGCATCCGCTCTTTCGCGAACCAGGGTGGCGGATGGGCCGGATCGTCGATGGTGACGAAGCGGTTGTAATCGGGCCGCGTGCTGTCGTCGATCCACGCGTCGGCGCTGGTCACCTGGTGGAACGGATAATCCGCGCCGGCCGGGAGGGCGGCGTCATAAGTGTAGATTTTTCCCAGGCGAAAAATACCAGCCGGTGCGCGGGCGTCGTGCTCGTGTTTATGAAGGCCGGGTTCTTCCTGTCCGATGAGACCGCGACCCCAGGCGAGTCCATTCTTGCCTAACAATACCGGGAAGGCCGCGCCGACTTTTTCCCAAGGACCGGTGCCGTTGCGCGCGAAACGCTGCAATTCGGCGCGTGGACTATTCCAACTCGGCGCCAGCGCGACGATGAGCTGCTCGCAGTCGTTAGGCACGCCCGCGGCACGAGCGCTGCTCGCGAGGATGAGGAAAAGAAGAGCCAGAGGACGCGCTAACGACATGCCGAACCAAAACGCGCAATCGACCTCTTCTGTCCACTGGAAATCCCCGATGCCAAAAAGAATCGCACTCGCCCTGCTCTGCGCGATCGGGTTCATCGTTTACTTGCCGGCTTTGCGTGCGGGCTTTGTTTGGGACGACCGCGCGCTTGTCCTGACCGATCCTCTCATCCGCAGTTGGCAATTGAGCTGGGAAGGTTTTCAACACTTCCTTTTCGTGGATGCGGGTGGATCGGATTTCTACCGGCCACTGCAAAGGCTCAGTTATCTGATCGATTACGCGATCTTTGCCTTCGCGCCGATGGGATACCATTTCGTCAGCGTCTTTTGGCACACGGCGGCAGCGGTGGCGTTCTTCTTTTTTGCGGAGGAACTTTTGCGCTTCAGCGAAATGAGCACGACGCGCCGCGCATGGCTGGCCTTTCTTGCCGCGCTGATTTGGCTGGTTCATCCCGTGCAGAGCGCGGCCGTCGCTTACATCGCCGGGAGGGCCGATCCGCTCGCGGCGGCCTTCGGTTTTCTCGCGCTCTTTCTCGGCTTGCGCATGCTGCGCGCGACGCGCGAGCGTTCGTTAGGCTGGGCGATCGGTCTCGGTTTTTGCCTGCTCGCAAGTGCGCTGAGCAAGGAGATGGGTCTGCTCTTTCTCGCGCTCTGGTTGATCATTGTTTTCGCTCGCGGCCACTGTTCGGAATTCTGGCGCGCACTTGCGATCGTCGTCCCCGTCCTCGCGCTTTATCTCAGTCTGCGCGTGCCAGCCGAACACTTCACCAAGCCGCCTAACGAACACGCGACGTCATCTCTGGCGCAGCCCATTTTGATCGCGCGCGCGGCGGCGGAATACGCTGGTCTGCTCATCTTTCCGCTCCACTTGCACATGGACCGCGACGTCCAAACGCATGCGGCCGGATTCGCGGAGTCCGGGCCCGAAGCAGCTGCTTGGCGAGAATTGCAGACGCTGCTCGGTCTCGCCGTCATCGCTGGCACCCTCTATGCGGTGTGGCGGGCGCGCCGTCAGCCGGCCGTGTTTCTTCCGTTGCTCCTCGGTCTCGTGAGCTATTTGCCGGTCAGCGGATTGGTCCGGCTAAATGCCACTGTCGCGGAGCACTGGCTTTATCTGCCGAGTGCTTTTCTCTTTCTCGGCGCGGTCGCGGCGGCCGATTCGTTAGGCATTTTCCAACGCCGGACGGCGCAAATTTGCCTAACGACATGGCTTATTTTCCTTCCCCTGCGCGCGTATGTCCGGAATGGCGATTGGAAGGATCAACGCACGTTTCTCGAACGCACGATCGCCAGCGGCGGAGATTCGGCGCGGATGTTCATCAACCTCGGAGGCTTGGAATTAAGTGAAGGACATCTCAAGGCGGCGCGGCGAGATCTCGAGGCAGCGTTGGCCAGAGAACCTGGAAATCCTCTTGCGCTCTTGAACCTCGGCGCTGTCGCGATCAAGCAGCGCGATTTCGCACAGGCGCGTTCCACTTTGCAGAAAGTCACGGCGTCTCCGGAACTGGAAGCGCGCGCGCAGGAAAGTCTATCTGTTCTCGAAGAGCGGGAGAACGGCCGCGTAAATTTGCTCCGGTTGCGCATGGCCGCGCACCTTGGCGCGCCGAATTGGTCAATCGAGAAACGCTACCTCATGGCGCTGGCGGATCTCGGTTTTCCGGAGCGCGCCATCGCGGAGTTGCGCACCTGTCTCAGTCTGGCGCCTTATCGGGCGGAGAGCTGGGCGACGATGAGCGAACTGCTCCAGTGCATCGGCCGGCCTAACGAGGCCGCGATCGCGCTCGCCGAGGCAAGAGCGGACGATGTCCATTTGCGCGGGCTTGCCGTGGCCGACAATGGTCATCGTTAGGTAAGAGTTACTGCGCCCGCTGGCAGGCGGTGTGCTCTTCCATTGAAGCGATGAAAATTTTAGCGGTCTTTCTCTTTGGTTTCCTCACTGTGCTGATGGCGGCGGCGCAGTCGCCTAACGACTCCACCACGCCTCTCACGAGCCCGAGCATTCCTGCCGGACCGCAGCCGACCGCGACGATCAGCCAGGTAACAACAACGCCGCAACCAACCGCGACGATCACGCCGCTACCGAGCGCTTCGCCGATCGGCACACAGCCGCAAACTACAAATACAGTTACGCCGAGTCCGAGTCGTTAGGCGGTCGTTAGGCCTGAAGTGTCCTCGCCGACGGCGGCGGTGTCGTTAGGCAAGAACTTCATCCCCGCGAGCCAGAGGAGACCCGAGACAAACATCACGCCGGTGACGAAGAGAAACGCGATCCGGATGTTGGAGTGTCCGCCGATAAAACCAATCGACGGAAACGCGAGCAGATCGCCCAGGATGTGGATGACGAAAATATTCAGCGCGAAAGCCATGGCGCGCACGGCCGGCGCCGAGACATTCGCGATCGCGGTGTTCGATGGGCCGGTATTGAGAAAGAGGCAAAAGATCGCGCCGAACATCGCCACCCATGCGGTCGGGAAGGGAAGGTAAAGACTGGCCACGAATATCGGGCAGGCGAGAATCATCCCCACGCCCGAGACGAGAAAATCGGCGCTCGGAAATCTCGGCCGCAATTTATCCGCGAGCCAGCCGCCAATGAGAGTTGAGGCAAGTCCCGCCACGACCGTGACGGCGCCGAAGAGAGTCTTGCCGCCGGCGGAAGGTTGCCCGCGAAAACGCAAATATTCCGCGATCCAAAATCCGAGGCCGGCCACCGCAAAGGTCATGGCCGCTTGCGCGAGCGTATTGAAAGTAAAAGAGCGGATGCGAAAGAGTGCGAAATAATCGCGAATTTTCACGGCGCGAGCGGCGAGGATACGTTCCGGCGAACGCCCCGGCTCACGCTGAAAAAAACAAATTAGCGCGAGTAACAAACCGGGTGGCGTGACGATGTAGAAAGCCCAGCGCCAGCCATAGTGCGCTCCGATTTGTCCGCCGAGAACGTAGCCGAGCGCGCTGCCGACTGGAATCGCGGAACAAAAAATTGCGAGGATGCGACCGCGTTTTTCGATCGGGAAAAGATCCGCCAGAATAGTCGGCGCGGCCGGGCCATAGCCGCCTTCGCCGATGCCGACGAGCACGCGCGTTCCCACGAGGATGGCGAAGGTGCCCGCGAGCCCGGTGGCGCCGGTCGCCAGACTCCAAAGCGCGACGGCGCACCCGATAATAATCCAGCGCGAAAAACGATCCGCCAGCCAACCTAGCAGCGGCGCGCTCACCATGTAAGTAACGAGAAACGCATCCCCGAGCAGACCGGTGCTGGTCATCGCGTTGGGATCGTTAGGCGAGAAAAATGTCGCGCGAATTTCCGGCTCGAGCGCGGCCAGAACCTGCCGGTCGATGTAATTGAAAAGGTTGATTCCGAGAAGAAGCGCCAGCGCCGCATACGCGCCGGGCTGGAGTTTCGAAGCGCGCTTCATCGATTTGCCGATTGCAGAGGGCGAGGCCGCGATTGTAAACCTAAAAGCGATGCCGATGTCTTTCGCCGAGCGCACCCTGCGTTTTCTCGCAACGCCGCTTGCGCGCGTGATCTACCGCGTGCGGGCCGTGGGCGCGGATCAGCTTCCCCCCGGCGGTTTTCTTCTTTTGCCTAACCATATCACCTGGGTGGACGCGATCGTTTTGATCCTCGCCTGCCCGCGCCCGATTCGTTTCTTGATCGAGCGCGAGTATTACGAAAATAAAATTCTTCATCCGATTTTGCGCGCGGTCGGTTGCATCCCGATCACGTCGCGCCGGGCGAAAGACGCGATGCGGCTGGCCGCCGCGAAGATGCGCGAGGGCGAGATCGTTTGTCTTTTTCCGGAGGGGCAATTAAGCCGCACCGGCACTTTGCAGCGGATACGGCGCGGCTACGAAATTGTCGCGCACCAGGCAGATCGGCCCGTCGTTCCGGTTTGGCTCGATCAACTTTGGGGTTCGATTTTTTCCTTCCAGGGTCAGCGCTTTTTCGCGAAATGGCCGCGCCGGATTCCGTATCCGGTCTCGGTGGAATTTGGAGCGCCTCTCGCGCCTAACGATGCCGACAGCGCGACCGTGCGCGAGCAGTTGTTAAAGCTCGGCGAACGCGCCTACAGCCGGCGCGCCGACTTGCGCGAACATCTTGGCGCGGCCGCGTTGCGCGGGTTGAAACGCCATCCTTTTCGCGTCGCTGTGATCGACGGTCTGGACGATTCGTCGCTCACTTGCGGGAAGCTCCTCGGCGCGGCCGCGGCCTTGAGTCGTCATTTGCGGCGGGAATGCGCGGCGCCGCGGGTCGGCGTCGTTCTGCCGGCGAGCAAAGGTGGAGTCGTCGCCAATCTTGCCGTCGTCCTGGCAGGAAAAATTCCGGTGGGGCTGAACTTCACCAGCGGCCGCGGCGCGCTCGAGCGCGCGCAGGCCATCGCTGGCCTAACGACCGCGATTTCGGCGCAGGCCTTCGCCAAACGCCTGACGGATTTTCCCTGGCCGGAAAAAGTCGTCCACCTCGACGAGCTGCTCCCGCAAATGAAGTGGGAAATTTTTCTCTGGTGGATGGCGGCGATTTTTCTTCCGGCCGGTTTGCTGCGGCGGATGCTCGGAGTGCCACGGGAAGGCGATCATGCGGAAGCCGTCCTTCTTTTTACCAGCGGCAGCTCGGGCGATCCGAAGGGCGTCGTCCTCAGTCATCGCAATCTGGTCGGCAACGTCTCGCAATTTCGCGCCTTGCTCAACGCCAAGCCTAACGACCTCATCCTCGCCTCGCTCCCGTTTTTCCACAGCTTCGGTTGCACGGTAACGCTTTGGTTTCCGGTCCTCGACGGCGTGCGCATCGTGACTTATCCCAATCCGTTGGAAGCGGGGAAGTGCGCGGAATTGATCGAGCGCCATGGCGTCACCGTCGTTCTCGCGGCCCCGACATTTCTGCGCGGCTACCTGCGCAAGGCGGAAGGCCCGCAACTGCGGAGCGTGCGCCTAACGATCACGGGCGCGGAGAAATTGCCGCGCAGTCTGGCGGACGCGTTCGCGGAACGCTTCGGCCGGCTCGTCTATGAAGGTTACGGCCTGACGGAGACATCGCCGGTCGTAAGCACGAATCTGCCCGATCCAGAACCGGCTTCGCCTAACGATGCCATGCAGCCTTCGAACCGGCCGGGCTCGGTCGGCAAAATGGCGCCGGGAATCGCGGCGGAAATTCGCGATCCGGAGAGCGGCGCGAAATTATCTCTGCACGAAACCGGGATGCTCTGGCTGCGTGGCCCGAACATTTTCGAAGGTTATCTCGACGATCCCAAACGCACCGCAGAAGTGTTGCAGGATGGCTGGCTGAAAACGGGCGATCTCGGCCGCTTCGATGAAGACGGATTTCTTTTCATCGAAGGCCGGCTCTCGCGTTTCTCGAAAATCGGTGGCGAAATGGTGCCGCACGAAACCGTGGAGCAAAAAATTCTCACGGCGCTCGGCCTCAGCCACGAAGGCGAACGCACGATCGCGGTCGCATCCACGCCCGATGCCGCGAAGGGTGAAGCGCTCGTCGTGTTGAGCACGATCGAGATCGACCAGGCGGCGCTGCGCGAAAAATTGCAGGAGGCCGGCGTGCCGAATCTCTGGATTCCGAAGATCGTTAGGCGAGTGGCCGCGATTCCCGTGCTCGCGACCGGAAAATTGGACCTGCGCCAATGCAGCGAGCTGGCGCAGTCCTCTGTTGTCGCGTGAAAACGAAAATCGAAAAGAAGCCGGCGAAAATCCTCGTCGGCACCGCGAGCTGGTCCGATCCCGGATTCGTCGAACGCTGGTATCCGACTGGGATGGCCGCGGCCGAGCGCCTGCCCTGGTATGCGCAGCATTTCGATTTGGTCGAAGTGAATTCCAGTTTCTATGCGGTGCTGGCGGTGAAAATGGTCGAGCGCTGGGCGAGGGCGACGCCTAACGAGTTCGTTTTCGACCTAAAAGTGCATCGGCTCCTTTCGCGTCACGCGGCACCGCTCAAATCGCTTCCGCCCGCGCTCCAGCGGATCGCGGAGGTGACCGGCAAAGGGAACGTGATCCTGACTGAGAAACTGGAGCGCGCTCTCGCGGATGAAGTGGTGGCAGCGGCCCAGCCGTTGCGCGCGGCGGGAAAAATGGGCTCGTTTTTGCTGCAGCTTTCGCCCGCGTTCTCGCCGCGAAAACATGAGCTGGCGGAACTGGAAGCGCTGCTCGCGAAGCTGGCTTCGTTAGGCGTGGTGGTCGAGCTGCGCAATCGCTCCTGGACGGAAAACGACCAACTGGAGAGGACGCTCGATTTTTTCCGGAAACAAAAAACCACGCTCGCGCTGGTGGACGCGCCTAACGAGAAGCATTTCACGATCATGCCGAGCGAGCTCAACGCCGTGACCAATCCGCGCCTCACTTATCTCCGGCTGCATGGCCGCAACCCCGCGGCTTATTTGCGCGGCAAGACGGTGGCGGAGCGGTTCTATTACGATTACAGCGACGACGAGATCAGTGAAGTCGCGCAACGAGCGCGCAAGCTCGCCGCGGAGTCCGACGCCGTGCACATTATTTTCAACAACAACGCGCTCGATTTCGCGCCGCACGCCGCGCTGCGGTTGCGCGCGGCGCTCGGGCAAATCGCGCAGGGGCCGCCGCGACAGGCGGATCTTTTTCGTTAGGCGGAAAGCACTTCATGACGCAGGAGCCTTCCGCCAAGCCGAGTCTTTGGGCGCGCTTTGGCAATTGGCTGAGGGGTCTGCACGTCCGTGTTATGGCAATCCAGGACACGCCGCATTCGATCGCGCTCGGCCTCGCGATCGGAATTTTCTTTGGCTTCACGCCGCTCCTCAGTTTGAAAACGTTGCTCTCGATCGGCGTGGCGTGGTTATTCGGCGGCAATAAAATCGCGGCGGCGGTCAGCGTGCAATTGCACGATTTGCTCTTTCTATTCATGCCGGCGATTTACCTTTGGGAATATCGACTCGGTTATTGGGTGCTGCACGGTCAGTTGCCGCGTCGCGTCGGTTTTCGGCCGCTCGCGTTCCTCGATTATGTGCACTGGGATGTCTTTTTCCGGATCGTTCGCCCGACGCTGATCGGCTCGCTCATTGTTGGCCTGCCCTCGGCGGCGATCGTTTACGTCGTCTGCCGCAGTTTGGTCGCGCGCCGCCGTCTCGTCCGGGCGCCCTAAAATTTTCCCGCAAGACGGCACGGGAGTTGCATTAGGTGACGAAGCCAACCGCTCTCTTGATACGGGCGGCGCGATCACTTCCTAAATTATGAAATCGTTTAGCCTCATCATTGCCGCAAGTCTACTGCTCTGTTCCTGCGCCGACATGGTCGTCACGCGAACCTATAACAATTCCACCACGGCGCGGAGCGAAGTGGACGCGAAGGATTTTGACGGAAAAGAAACTGTCCGCTACACGACCAACTGCGGCATCGGGGCGGCCGATCCAAAAGCGATTTACATTCGCCCATTCTGCATCGACGACGCGAGGTTTCGCGGAGACCAAGCTCCTTCCGACGCCGAAAATCCGATTCGCCAATCGCTGATCCCCGTTGCCTTCGCGGCTGATTTAAAAGATGAGCTGGGCAAAATCGCGCCCGCGCGCATCCTCGCCGCCAATGAAGCGCCGAAGCTCGGCTGGCTCGTGGAAGGTCACTTCGATCTGGTCGATGGCGGCAGTCCGCTCGGTCGCTTTTTCTTCGGAACGTTTGGCGCCGGCCAATCCTTTCTCGCTCTGCATGTGAAGGTGATCGACGTCGTCGAGCATCGCGTGGTTTATGAATTCGATCTCGCGGGCGGTAGCCGGGGGCAGGGGCATCACGGGACGATTCGCGCGAGCGGACTGGGCCGGGCGACGCCCTTCGATCTGCGCAATGCGGCCGAGCGCGTGATGCTGGTGCTAACCCCGGATGTGCACCGCTACGGTGCGCGTTCTTCAGTGACTCTGCGCTAATTCCAACGCCGGAGTCGTTAGGCGCGGCTGCCGCATGATTGCGGTTGCCAAGGATAGGCGACCAGTTAAGGTGCAGCGATTTTGACCGGACTCCTCCATTTCTTTCGTAAATCCGGCGCGCTCGGCGCCCTCCTTTTTCTCCTCTGCGGGATGGCGCCGGAGATCTGGGCGGCGCAGGCATTCATCACGGTCGATGCCACCACGGGGCACATCCTCGCGCAGCGCGACGCGACAAAAAAACGCCAGGTCGGCAGCCTGACGAAGATCGCCACCGCCATGGTGGTTTTGGATTGGGCGGGAAAACAAGCCGGCGATCTCGCGCAAGTCGCGACCGTGCCCGAAGCGGCTTTCGCCGGCACGACGACGAATAATATCGGACTTCAACCCGGCGATACGTTGACCCTGCGCGATCTCCTCTACGCTGCGCTCGTGCAATCGGATAACATCGCCGCTTATACGCTGGCGGAGCACGTTGGGAGAAGTCTCGAAGCCAGTGGCGGTGGTGCGCTGGAGGGGGCGCGTCTCATGCCGGCCGATGTGGTCGTTAGGCAAATGAACGCGCTCGCCAAAACTCTCGGGATGGAACGCACGCGCTTTCTCAATCCGAGCGGGCTCGATGGGAAAGAGCGGCCCTACTCGACCGCGGCCGACATCGCGCGCCTAACGAAATACGCGATGAATAGTGCCGGGTTCCGCTTTTATGTTTCCCAAAAGGAACGCGAAATCTCGATCGGACGTGGACCCCAGCGTCTGCGCTACCTGCTGCGCAACACCAACGAATTACTCGGTACCGACTCGATCGATGGCGTGAAAACCGGCCGCACCGAGCGGGCGGGGGATTGCCTCGTCCTTTCGGCGGCGCGGCCTTCCGAGGTGGTGCAGCAAGGGACGACCTCACTGGTCACGCCGCAGCGTTTGATTGTGGTGCTGCTCGGAAGCGCCGATCGTTTCGGCGACGGCGCACAGACGCTCGCGCAAGGCTGGCAAATCTACGAGCAATGGGTCGCCGCCGGCCGGCCTAACGATCCCAGAGAATCTCTCGTTTCGCCTGCGGCGCGATGAAACCACGGATTGGCGTCCTCACCAGCGGCGGCGATTGTCCCGGGCTGAACGCAGTGCTGCGCGGTGTCGTCCTCGCCGCGGAAAAACTGGGCTGGGAAGTCGTGGGTTTCAAAGACGGCTTCGAAGGTCTGCTTCCGCCGGGCGAATTCGTCATTCTCGATCGCGCCGGGACGGATGGGATCATGTCGTTAGGTGGCACCATCATCGGCACGACGAATCGCGGACATTTTATCGCGAAGGTCGGCGCCGGAGATCGCGCCGTCGTAGCCGCGGACGTGATCGAGAAAGCACGCGGCGTCCTCGCGAGTATCGGCGTCCAGTCTCTCATCATTGTCGGCGGCGACGGCTCCATGACCACGGCGCTGCAACTTCAGGAAGCGGGCATTAACTGCATTGGCGTTCCGAAGACAATCGACAACGATCTCGAAGCGACTGCGATGACTTTCGGCTTCGACTCTGCCGTCGCCGCCGTGGCTGACGCGCTTGATCGGCTACACACCACGGCGACGAGTCACAAGCGTGTGATGGTGCTCGAAGTCATGGGACGCCACGCCGGTTGGATCGCGCTCCACGGCGGCATCGCGGGCGGCGCGGATGCGATTTTGATTCCTGAGATTCCTTTCGATTACGAGAAACTGGCCACCTTTATCAACAAGCGAAGCGCCGGAGGCAACCACAGCTCGATGGTCGTGGTCGCGGAAGGCGCGACGCCGAAGGACGGCCAGCAAGTGCTCCACCAAACAAAGGAGGGCGAATACCGTTTCGGCGGCATCGGCGACGTCGTCGCGCATGAACTCGCCGCTCGCACTGGCAAAGAAACGCGCTGCTGCGTTCTCGGACATCTGCAACGCGGCGGCCCGCCGACGACGCTTGATCGCATCCTCGGTACACGCTTCGGCGTGCAAGCCGTGCAGATCGCAAACGAAGGACACTTTGGCTCGATGGTCAGCTACCAAAACTACCAGGTCCAACATGTCTCGATCGCCGACGCCGTGAATCGGCTGCGACTCGTGCAACCGTCGAGCCAGATGGTGCAAACCGCGCGTGAGGTAGATATCTCCTTCGGCGAATAACTTCCCGGGATCGCCTTCTAACGAGAAATAGACGAACGCGGCGAGCAGGATCGCCAGTGTGTCTGTCATCCTGAGCGGAGCGCAGCGGAGTCGAAGGATCCCGCCGGGCTTCCTTAACCCTTCGCCGCCGAGACCGCTTTTCATTTTTGCGCGTCACAGTAATTCCACGGGATCCCTCGACTTCGCTCGGGATGACACGCGTTGGCCGCGAGAGTTATCCGCGACTTCTTGAGACCACAGTTGCACGATCCGCTCGACGGTTAGCTCGTCGAGCCGCCTAACGACGAGATCTGCGCGCGCCAGCTCTGACGCTGGATGCGTTGTCGTGACTGCGACGACTTTCATCCCGGCGGCGTGCGCGGCTTCGATGCCGACATGCGCGTCTTCGAAGACGACGCACCTCTCCGGCGCAAACCCCAAACGGTTCGCGGCTTTCTCGAAAACCTCCGGATGCGGCTTTCCCTGCACGACATCCTCCGCGGAGACGATCTGGCTGAAAGCATTCTGCAACCCAATACGCTCCAACACAGCGTCGATATTCAAACGCTGCGTCGAAGAGGCCACTGCACAGGCTATACCCGCATCGTGTAAGCGCCGGAGCCATTCGACCACGCCGGGAAGGGGAGCAATCTCACTTTGCCTAACGATCTCGCGATAGAGCGTTTCCTTTCGATTCGTTAGGCGAGCGATTTCCGCCGGCTCCGTCGCCCAGCGATGAATCTCGGCGACGATGCGATCGCTCTTCATGCCGAAGCCTTTGACGAAGCTTTGCGGCTGAATGGAGGTTCCCAACTCGGCCGCGAGTTGCTGCCAGCTTCGCTCGTGCAGCCGCGCGGAATCGATGATCACTCCGTCCCAGTCGAAGATCGCGCCAAAGGGCGGAGATAATTTTCTAGCTTCGCCGACCTTTCCGAGTGGATCGTCTTTCAAATCACCGATAGCACCAGACTAACACATTACTCACGGGACGCGCTGGAGTGCGGGAAGGCCGTAGTTCTTCTGCAAAGCATCGGCGTCCTGCGCTGCCTCAGCCGCATTAATTTCAAGTTGTTTGGGATCGTCCACCGTTTCGATGACGTGGAAACCGTTCAAGGGGGTTTTCACCGCCTCGGCCAAGTCGCCTAACGATTTCACTTCCTTACCATTAATCTTTTTTACCACCAGGTAGTTAAAGTCGTCGTATCCTATGGTGCTGTTCGCGGGCAAGACCTGACTTAGCACGACAATGCGGCGATGACCTTCCGGAAAAAGCTCCGATTGAAAGTGATCGAGATAGACGAAGTCCTGTGGCGCTTCTTTCTGCCAGTTAGCGCCCCATTCACGTAGATACTGGCGCGATAACTCCTGAAAAATGAGTCCACCGACGATATAATAGCCCGGCGGTTCGTCGTTATTATAAGGCGGAACGACATAGTCCTCAGCTAACCTATGTTCTAACTTAACCTTTAAGGTAAGAGGTTTACCCTCGCGCTGTAACTGTAAGGCAATTGTGTCACCCACATAGGCTTGAGCGCCGAAGAGGTTATTGAGTTGTATCTTGCCGTAAAGAGGATCGACATAGCTGCCATTCTCATCAATCTCGTGGTTACCTACCGCGGTAATAATGTCACCCGCACGCAGCCCAGCCTTGGCGGCGGCCAGGCCTGGTTCTACCGCTGTAATGTAAACGCCCCCCGCCTTCCCAGTTTCCCCTGCGTAGGCACGCAGTTGAGGATCGCGGGTAGGAAAGAAAGCGATACCTAACGAGGGGAAGCCCTGGTATTTCGGGGCCTCGGCGTCCTTTAGGAAATGCGCGATGATCGGCGCCGGAATGGCATCCATCACCTGCGTGCGCGGCTCGAAGCGAAGAAGAAGCGCGGCTAGCTTGCGTCCTTTGACTAAGGGAACGGTATAACTGCTATCCCGGTATTGCATCGGGATACTCAGGCGATAAGTAAGAAAGTCACTTACTTCGGAAGGATACTGTGTTACTCCGATGGTTGTAACCAGGCCTTCCGTCACCACGAGGGTGCCGGTAGGTTCCAACTGCCAGGCAGCCAGGCGATCGCCGACTACGGTATCGAGTGCGAGCTCGAGCGGTTGCAGGCCGTCGAGGAATTTCTTATCCGTCGGTTCGAGCAGCGCGAGGTTAGCTTCGTAATCGACCACAACCACATTAGCCGCGGTCTTTTCGCCTGACTCAGCCCGTTCGAGTTCGACGTAGTTCTGGTTAGAGACCAAGTCTGCCGTGACAAGAACATGGTTATGCGGCAGGACGGCGCCGAGCGCGCGCTTCGTAAAAGGCGCCTTCTTTTGCCAGGGTCTGAAGTAATCAAAGGGTTGCCCTGTAACATTTACCCTCACGAGTGAAACTTCTTTGGCCTCCACCGCGCCTTGGGACATAGCCGGTAGTTTCGGCGCGGGAACTGGCTGCTTCTTCGCCTGGAGCGATGCAACCCCCGCGAGTAGAGCCACACTAAGAAAAACGAGGGTGCGTGTAACTAACGAGCGCCGACGGTATGTTGTAGCGTCCGCTGTCCTCAGCGGATTTCCCGGCGCGTTCTCTTCTCGAGCCGATGCGCTGCGACAGCGCACGCTACAGTGCTCCGTGAACATAGGGCGCTCGATAACACTCTTCCTTTCACTGATACGATACATTATTGAGCCTCCTTCACAGCAACCGCGGGTTTGGTGGGAGGCTGCTCGTCGAGATTCTCCTCAGAGAGAACATTGTAACGTGACTTAATTCGCTCACGCGCTTCCGCTACTTGCTTCGCATCGAGCACGAGTGGCGGGCCGTCTCCAACCATGCGCATCACGAAGCGATCCCCGGGCTGTTCGAAGGCACGCGCCAAGTCTTGCAGCGTGCCAATTTTCTTGCCGTTAATTTCATCCACGATACTGGAGCGGTAGGGCATAAGGTAACTATTGATCGGATCCGGCAGGATATTGGTGAGGATGAGGACTTCGGGATGTTGCAGATAGATTTGTTCCGAGACAAAGAAATCGAAGAAATGCCGCACCCGCAGTTCGCTAATGTGATAGGCGTCAAGTAAGTCAAGCGACATCGGTTGAAAGAGGAGACCGCCGAAGACGACATAGCGCGGCCGTATGTCATAGCTATGACTTTGCACAAAGTAAGGCCAGACCGAGCCGAGAGTTATCTCCACCTGGAGCGGCTGCTGATTGCGCATGAGATCGAGCTTCACCTTATCGCCTTTGAATTTCCTCTCTACTACCTCGGGCATTTGCACCCGCTCGCCCTCGTATTCGACAAAGGCGTCGCTCGCGATGGGATGGCCGTCGATGGAAAACAGAACGTCGCCGCTTTGTAGGACCTTGCCACAAGGCCCGGCGTCCAAAACGGTATCGACCAGGACACCGCGATCGTCATCCTTTAATCCGAGATAGTGTCGTTGCGCGGGATTTTGTAACTTAGAATAAGTAATGCCGAGATCGACATAGCGATCGTAATGCCCATCCTTGATATCACTGAGGAAACGCTTGATCACCGGAGTAGGAATCATATAAGCGACACCTTGCGCGATATCTCCGCTGTAACCTTGAAAGGCCACGCCAACGACCTTTCCATTTTGCAGGACCGGACCGCCGCTATTACCAGGATTGATTTGCGCGCTAATCTGAATGGCAAGATGCGAATCAATCGCGGAGTGCGTGTAGAGATTGAAATCGATCCGCGACACAATCCCGGTAGTAACCGACATGCGTTCACCGCCGATCGGATAACCATAGGCTGAAACCGTCGATTCCAGCTCGGGAATTCCGCCGAAGGGCAGCGGCTTCATACCTTTCCAAAAGTTAGGGGCGGCCACTTGCACCAGTGCGAGATCGCAGTCATGCGCGACGAAGAGGACCGTCGCGACGTACTTATTCGGGTCGCCCTCGCGCTCGACCGTAAGATAGCGGCTGTTACTTACCACATGCGCGTTGGTCAGAATGCGCTGGCCCTCCACGACGAAGCCCGCCCCGACACCACGATTGATTGTGCCCGAGTTCCAGGGCGCGCGGTAATCCGGTTCCACCTCGGTCGAAGTAATGCGGACGAGGCTGCTTTGGATCTGGCCGTTAGGCTGGGCCTGGGTGCTGACAGCGGTGAAAAGCGCGAGCGCGCAGAAAAGAAAACGAAGTTGGTGCATCAGGAAAAGAGTGGGAAGATCAATCGGAAGGGTGCGGCTGTAAACGGGCAATTCGAAGCGTTAGATGATTGAGGTGCGAAAACGTTCACTTACCGCAATCGATCGGCGGTAATCTGCTACGCAGGTTGCGAGCGCCCGGCTTTTGAGCTTTACCTCGCGCCCTTTCATCCGGTAGGAATATCGGATGCAAAATTTCTCCTTCATCCGTTTGTCGTTTCGCGTGGCGATCTTAGCGTTCGGTCTGCTTCTCATTCCAAATGGCGCGCGCGCGGGCAGCGCGACTTGGAAACAAGTCCCAGCCACTGGTGAGTGGACTTCCGCTAATAACTGGACGCCGGCGACGGTGCCGAACGGCGACACCGATGTCGCTACCTTTTCGTCTTCGAACATAGTTGCGATCACTGTCGCGGCCGCGGTTGAAGTCAGCGACATTGATTTCGCCGTCGGCGCGAGTGCCTATAGTGTTACACCGTTGCCTGGTGTCAGTCTCACTCTTAGCGGTGGCGGTATTACTAACGAATCGACACTTAACCCCTATGTAGGGAGTCAAGGGCGGCGTGCGGATTCAGGTTGGTTTTAGGTCATTGGTTTGAGAGATGGGTTTGGCGGTGGGTCTGGTCTTGGGAACGCTTCCTCTTCCGG
>JACDGS010000094.1 GCA_013821455.1 Chthoniobacterales bacterium | reverse complement strand
CGCTTGCGGGGTCCCTCGCCGCGCTTCGCCGGCTCGGGATGACAACTCGCGTTCGCCCGCATCGGGTCGCATCCAGTTTTCCAAATCAGGCGGGAGCGCGCTCTCCCAATCGAGCTGTGCGTCGATCCGCAAGCGCGCGGAGTGCAGGGCGTGCCGCGGCAGCAACAATTGAGATTGCAGCTCCTCCGTCCAGCCGGTCTCGATAAAACGCAGGTATAACTTCTCGTTAGGCCCGTAGATTTTATCACCGACGATCGCGTGCCCAAGGTGCGCGAGATGGACGCGTATTTGGTGCGTGCGACCGGTGCGCGGAAAGGCGCGCACGACCGCGAATTTTTCGCCTAACGAATCCTGCCTAACGAATCGCTCCTCGACCCGAAAATCGGTCACAGCCGGTGCGCCATCCTCATGAATGGTTTGCTTTAACCAGATAGCGGACGGGACCCGCTCGCCTTGCCGGAGCAGCGGCGCATCGACCGCAGTCGTCGCCCAAGCCGGCCAGCCGCAAACAAGCGCGAGGTATTCCTTGGCGACCAGGCGCCGCTCCATGGCAAGCCCGAAGCGCCGCGCGCTCGCCGCGTTCTTCGCGATCAACACCAGGCCGCTGGTTTCGCGATCGAGCCGATTCACGATTGAGACCTGGCCGCCGTTGATCAGCTCGAACGCGAGCAGCTCGCGCAGCGCCGCCCAGAGCGTGGGCGGACCGTCCGGTTTGCTCGGATGGATGAGGAGGAAGGGCGGCTTCTCCACCACGAGGTAATCGTCCGTTTCGTCCACGATGCGGAAATCGAGCGGTGGCCTTGCGTGCTCCGTGGCCATGGGTAGATGAGCGGACGCCGGCATGATTTCGCTCCAGAATGTTACCCGCTATTACGAGAGCGGCGAGCGCACGGTGCGCGCGCTCGATGGCGTTTCGCTCGCGATCGCGCGCCATGAATTCGTCGCCGTCGCGGGCCCGAGCGGCTGCGGGAAGAGCACGCTGATGCATTTGATCGCGGGGCTCGACCGCCCAACCGCCGGCGAAATTATGGTGGACGGTCTTCGCCTAACGACGGCGGGGGACGCCGCCCTAACGAACTTCCGCCGCCACCAGCTCGGCTTGGTTTTTCAATTTTTTAATCTCCTGCCGACGATGAGCGTGCGCGAAAATGTGAGCCTGCCTTTGCTGCTCCAGGGCGTGCCGTTGCCAGAGTGCGAGGCGCGCGCGGGCGAGTTGTTGCGGCTGGTTGGCCTCACGGAAAGAGCGGGCCATTTCATTCATCAACTGAGCGGCGGCGAGCAACAGCGCACCGCCATCGCGCGCGCCCTCGTGCACAAGCCCTCGCTCCTGATCGCGGACGAGCCGACGGGAAATCTCGACACCGCTTCAGCCGCGCGCGTGTTGGATTTGCTGCGCGAAATCGCTGAGGAGAAACTGGCCACGCTCATTCTGGTAACGCACAGCGTCGAGGTGGCGGCGCAGGCGACGCGGCTGGTCGAGATGCGCGATGGGAAAGTAGTGAGCGACGTAACTCAGGCTTCGAGCCTGACAAGTCGCGCAGGCATCTTGCCTGCAGCTTGATGACGCTGCAGGCTGGAAGCCCGCGATACCTGACAGGCTGGAAGCCTGTGTTACATGCCCATCTACCAACTCGAACGAACGCAAACGGTCTCGTTAGGCATCGAGGACTGCTGGCGCTTTTTTTCCGATCCGCGCAACCTCCGCAAGATCACGCCGCCGGAGATGAATTTTCGGATTAAACGCGAGCTGCCGCCGGAAGTTTATCCCGGGCTCATGATCGAATACACCGTTTCGCCATTGTTAGGCATTCCGCTTACCTGGCTGACGGAGATTGTGCACGTGGACGCGCCGCATCGTTTCGTGGACGAGCAGCGCGTTGGGCCCTACCACATTTGGCATCACGAACATACCTTCCGCGCGCTCTCGGAGGGTGAAACGGAAATCCACGATTTGGTGACATATGTCCCGCCTTTCGGCGTGCTCGGAGCGATCCTGAATCCGTTCCTGATCCGCCCGCAGCTCGAGAAGATTTTCGATTATCGCAGGGAGCATATGCCAACTGCGGCCGACGCCGCAGGTTAAGAGCGCGTCGTCTTTGCCCCCCCGCGCCGCGCCTGCTTGACCCCGCCCGCTAAAAGACCTTACCTAACGTTTCCACGCCGCGCCGAAAGGAGATCTTTTTGGAACTCAAAGACATCAAAGCCATCATCGATCTGATGAAACGAAACGACCTCTCCGTCTTCGAGATGGAGAAAGACGGTTTTAAGCTCAAGCTCCAAAAAGGCTTGGGCGAGCAGGCCGTTTTTGTGGCGCCGCCGGCTTTCCCGACCATGGCTCCTCCCGCCCTCACGGCCGCCGCGCCCGCCCCGGCGACCGAAGCTGCGCCCGCGGGCGAAAAAACGGGGAGCGCCACGAAAGAAATCACTTCGCCGATGGTCGGCACATTTTACCGCGGGGCCTCGCCCGAATCGCCGTCTTTCATCGAGGTCGGCCACGAGGTAAACGCAGAGACCGTCGTCTGCATCATTGAGGCGATGAAAGTCATGAACGAGATCAAAGCCGAAGTGAGCGGCGTCGTCACCGAGGTGGTGGCGGAAAATGGCAAGCCGGTCCAGTTCGGTCAGGCGCTTTTCAAAGTTCGTTAGACGTGAGTTTTTGGCGGGCGTGTCTGGCTTTTTCTCTCGCCTATTTTTTTGCCACGGATGAACACGGATGAAACACGGATAAGAAGAAGCTGCGGCGGCTCTTTTATCCGTGTTTCATCCGTGTCGATCCGTGGCCTGAATTTTGATGTTTGAAAAAATCCTCATCGCCAATCGCGGCGAAATCGCTCTGCGCGTCATCCGCGCCTGCAAGGAATTAGGCATTCGCACCCTCGCGGTTTACTCGGAAGCGGACGTCGATTCTCTTCACGTCCAGCTCGCCGATGAGTCGATCTGCATAGGCTCTGCGCCCAGCTCGGATAGTTATCTGCGCATCGATCGCATCATGGCCGCAGCCGAAGTCGGCGACGTCGATGCCATCCATCCCGGCTACGGATTTCTGGCCGAGAACGCGCATTTCGCGGAGGTCTGCGAGAGCTGTAAAATAAAATTCATCGGTCCAAGCGCGGAAGCGATGCGGCTCATGGGCGACAAAAACTCCGCGCGCGCCTGCGCCCGAAAGGCTGGCGTCCCGATCACTCCCGGGAGCGACGGCATCGTCGAGACCGAAGCGGAAGCGAAGCAGGTCGCGAAGAAAATTGGCTACCCGGTGATGATCAAAGCCGTCTCCGGCGGCGGCGGGCGTGGCATGCGCGCCGCGCATAACGAAGTCACACTTCTGAAGGGTTTTCATGGCGCGCGCACGGAGGCGGAAAAGGCCTTCGGCAACGCCGAGGTTTACATCGAGAAGCTGATCGTGAACCCGCATCACATCGAGTTTCAAATCATGGCCGACAGCCACGGCAACACCGTGCATCTGGGCGAACGCGATTGCTCGATCCAGCGGCGCAATCAAAAAGTGATCGAGGAATGTCCGTCACCGTTGCTGACCGGGGCGCTGCGCAAGAAAATGGGCACGGCCGCAGTCAAACTCGCGCAAGCAGTCGGCTACGTGAATGCCGGCACGATGGAATTTCTGGTCGATGACGCGGGCAATTATTACTTCATCGAGATGAACACGCGCATCCAGGTGGAGCACACCATCACTGAGGAAGTTTACGGTTGCGACCTGGTGAAAGAGCAGATCCACATCGCGGCCGGAGCGAAACTTTCGCCGCACATCGCCCACCCCGTCGCCCGTCAACACGCCATCCAATGCCGGATTAACGCGGAAGATCCGGCGCGCAATTTTCAACCATCGGCGGGGCGAATCACCTTCTACTATGCGCCGGGCGGGCGCGGGATTCGGATCGATTCGCACGCCTACACCGGCTACACCGTCCCGCCTGACTATGACTCTATGATCGCGAAATTGATCGCGGTCGGCGCGACCCGCGCCTCGGCCATCGCACGCATGCATCGCGCGCTCGGCGAATACCTCATCACGGGAATCAAGACAACGATTCCGTTTCACAACGCGATCATGCGCAACGTCGATTTTCGGCAGGGCAATTACGACACCGGCTTCGTCGATCGGATGATGCGCGAGGAAAACTTCGAGCTGAAATCCTCCAACGGCCGGCTGCACGTTTGAGCGGGCGCGTTCTCGAAAAGGCGTGCCTAACGAGTTGTCATCCCGAGCGGAGCGAGGGACCCCACAAGCGTCCGTCAGCGAGTCGTTAGGCAAACTAGCGTCCGAGGTAGCTTGCGGGGTCCTTCGCCGCGCTGCGCCGGCTCAGGATGACAGTTGTTGCAGCACATAGAACGATGACGGACTCGTTAGGCAGCGCGCACCTTTACGCGATCCTCGACCTCGGCTATATCGCGCTCAATGAGGCCGAGCGTGTCGCAGCGGAGTTACTCCAAGGCGGCGCAGACCTGATCCAACTGCGCGGAAAAAAGCAGATGCCCGCCCAGCTCTCGCGCGTGGCCGAAAAGCTTCATGGCCTAACGAATCCCGCCGGCGTGCCGCTGATTATCAACGATCATGCCGAGATCGCACGCGATCTGCCCGTGGAAGGTTTGCACCTTGGCCAGGATGATCTTGCGCTAGCGGAGGCGCGCGCACTCGTTAGGCGAGAAGACTGCTGGATTGGCAAATCGACCCACAGCCTCGCCCAGGCCGTCGCCGCGGCGGAAGAAGGCGCGGATTACATTGGCTTCGGCCCACTCTTCGCCACACCGACCAAACCGTCCTACCAGCCGATCGGCCTCGATGACATCCGGCGTGCGCACGAGTTGGTCCGCATCCCCATCTTCTGCATCGGCGGCATCAAGCTCGACAATCTCCCGCAAGTTTTAGCGGCTGGCGCAAAGCGGGTCGTCATCGTATCGGGACTGCTGCAAAGCGCTGACATCGCGGCCGCGACCCGCGCGGCGAAGGAGTTGCTCGACCAAAACTAGTCACCCGAAATTCCAAACCAGAAATAAATCATGTCCGTACTCGTTGTTGGTTCCATCGCTCTCGACACTGTTAAAACCCCAGTCGAAGAACATGCCGATCAGCTCGGCGGCTCGGCTTCCTATGCGTCGTTAGGCGCGAGTTTTTTCTCTCCGGTTCAGCTCGTCGGCGTGGTGGGCGATGATTTCCCTGAATCGGAATTCGATTTTTGGAAGCAGCACCGCATCGACGCCAGCGGCGTGCAGCGGGCGAAGGGCAAAACCTTTCGTTGGTCCGGCGAATACGCCTGGGATTTGAACACCCGCGAAACAAAATCGGTCGCGCTCAATGTCTTCGAGAATTTCTCGCCGACTTTGCCGGAGAATTTTCGTGAAACGGAATTCGTCCTCTTGGCAAACATCGCGCCGTCTTTGCAATCGCATGTGCTCGACCAAATGAAGCGCCCACGTTTTGTCGTCGCCGACACAATGGATCTCTGGATCGAGACCACGCGCAAAGACCTCGACGCCCTTCTGCCGCGGGTGGACTTGCTGATTCTCAACGACAGCGAAGCGCGGCAGATGACCGGCGAGACGAGTCTCATCCGCGCCGGCCGCAAAATCCGCAAGGCCGGACCAAAATATGTCGCGGTGAAAAAAGGCGAACACGGCGCACTGCTTTTCGGCGAAGACGAATTTTTTAGCTGCGGCGCGTATCCACTCGAAGACATCCACGACCCGACTGGCGCCGGCGACACCTTCGCGGGCGGCGTGGCCGGTTATCTCGCGGGCAAAACGCGCGGGGAAGTAAATTTTCAGCAGCTCCGCCGCGCGCTCATTTACGGGAGTGTGCTCGCGAGCTTCAACGTCGAAGCCTTCAGCATGGACCGCATGCGCAGCCTAACGACCGACGAGATCGACCAGCGCTATGACATGTTCCGGATGATGAGCCACTTCGAAGTGCTGGAGTAGCTGGGTCACTTCCGGGTAGCGCATGCGTCTCGCGTGCTGGTCGCGCTGTTCCAGCGCGACGAACTTTCCTGACCGCGAAATATCCTGGAACGATCGTGACTGTTCGCAAAAGTTCGCGACGGTGAAACACCATCGCCAGCACGCGAGACGCATGCGCTACCCGAGCGCCCGGTTGCGTCGCATCC